>NZ_CASDOY010000036.1 GCF_949282365.1 uncultured Desulfovibrio sp. | reverse complement strand
CCCGGACATGCCGTCCCGCGCGCAGTCCCGGGAGCCTGACGGGGACGGGAAGGCCGCCGCGCCGGCGGCAGGACCGGCCGCGCCCGCAGCGCCCGAAAGCTCGGCGTCCGCGTCCGTACAGGCCCCGGAAGGGCCCGCGTCCGGCTTCCGGCCCGACTGGCAGGCCTTTTGCGATTTTTGCGCCCGCAGGCTGGAAAAGGGCGAAGCCGCGCCGCAGCTCCACCTGCTGCGCCAGCTGCGCGCCCGCTGGGAAAGCGATCGCCTGCGCCTGACCCCGCAGGCCGAGACCCTGCTGCATCAGGCCGAGAAACAGCGCCCCCAGCTGGAACAGGCCCTGGAGGCCTGGGGCGCGGGACAGCTGCGCGTGGTCTTCGATACACCGCGCCAGGCCCGCACCGAAGCCGAACTCATCGAGGAATACCGGAACAGGCCCGAACTGCAGGCCTGCCTCCGCCTGCTCGATGCCAATATCGAACATTGCACCGAAGCCAACCAAGGAGATCCCCATGCGTAACATGAACGACATCCTGCGCCAGGCGCAGGTCATGCAGAACAAACTGGCCAAACTGCAGAACGAACTGCACGAACGCAGCTACGAAGCCAGCAGCGGCGGCGGCATGGTCAAGGCCGTGGTCTCCGGCAAGCAGGAACTGCGCCAGCTGACCATCGATCCCAAGGCCCTGGAAGGCGGCGACGTGGAAATGCTGCAGGACCTGATCATGGCCGCCGTCAACGAAGCCGGCCGCATCGCCCGCGAGACCCTGGACCGCGAGATGAGCGCCATCTCCGGCGGCATCCGCCTGCCCGGCGTGTTCTAGACCATGCACAGCCAGATCCCGGAACCGCTGCGCGCCCTGGTGGAACAGCTGGCGCGCCTGCCCGGTCTTGGCCCCAAATCGGCCATGCGCGTGGCCATGACCCTGCTCAAATGGCCCGAGGCGGAGACCCGGCGTCTGGGCAGGGGCATCCACGACCTGCGGGATGATCTGCACCTGTGTTCGCGCTGCGGCGGCCTTTCGGCCACGGACCCCTGCGCCATCTGCAAGGATGACACCCGCTCGCGGGACACCCTCTGCCTGGTGGCCGAATGGGACAGCATGCTGACCCTGGACGAGGGCGGCTTCTACCACGGCCAGTACATGATCCTGGGCGGCCTGCTGGCGCCGCTGGCCCATGCGGACAGCGAGAGCCTTGATCTGGACCGGCTGATCGCCCGGCTGGAAGAAGGCGAGGTCCGGGAACTCATCCTGGCCCTGGGCGCCACCATCGACGCGGAGAACACGGCCTCGTTCATCAGGAACCTGGTGCGCAAGCGCTTCCCGCAGATCAGGGTCTCGCGCCTGGCCCAGGGCATCCCGCTGGGGGCCGAAGTCAAATACATGGACCGGGAGACCCTGCGCCAGTCCCTGCAATACCGGCAGGACATCTAGCGCCGCCCGACAGTCGCCAGACGGGAAAGGGAGCCTTTGCCAAAGGCGCCCTTTCTTTTTTCCCACCGGACGGGCAGGGCGCGCCGCCCGTTCCCGGTCACAGCCGCGCAGGCCTTGCGCCGTCGCGGCCACAGCGCGCCGCGCCTTCCTTGCGGACCAGCCCGCAAGGAGGCACTTTCCACGCCGGCATGTCCGCATGCCCGGCGGCTGTCGTTCCGGGGGGCGCGACAGCCGCGGGGATGCCGGGCCTGCCGCGCCTTCCATGGATCTTTTCGCCAAGCCCCCTGACGGTCACAGCACCCAGGCGCAGCCCGGCCGCCATCCGGTCGCGCCTTGCTGTCGATGCCCGTAAGGCCTCCGGCCAACGGGCACGGCCCTGCGGGCCGCCATCCGGTCGCGCGCTGCTGCAACAGCGCGGGACAGGCCCGGGCCCATCCCGGTACAGAAGGAGAAATCATGGAAGCACTGTTCGGACATCCCATCCTGCAATCCCTGCTGGCGGGCCTGCTCTCCTGGCTCTCGGTCAGCCTGGGGGCCAGCGCCATCTATCTGCGCCGCGAATTTTCCCGCCTGGCCATGGACTGCATGCTGGGCGCCGCCGGCGGCATGATGCTGGGCGCGGCCTTTCTGGGCCTGCTGCAGCCCGCGGCGGAGATGGCCTCGCACATGGGCCGCTGGCACTTCATCCCCATCGTCTGCGGCCTCATGGCCGGCGCGGCCTTCCTCATGGGCCTCGACCACCTGCTGCCCCACCTGCACATCCGCCAGAAGCAGCAGGAAGGCCTTTCCACCAGCTGGCGGCGCAGCGTCCTGCTGGTCACGGCCATGGCCCTGCACCACATCCCCGAAGGCCTGACCATGGGCGTGGGCTACGGGGCCGTGGCCGCGGGCAGCACCCTGCCCTCGGGCGTGGCCCTGGAGATGAGCTCCGCCTTCATGGTCACGGGCACGACCCTGCTCCAGAACCTGCCCGAAGGCCTGGTGGTGGCCACGGCCCTGCGCGCCGAAGGCTTCTCGGCCCGCAAATCCTGGCTGTGCGGCGTCCTTTCCGGCTGTACGGCGCCCATCGGGGCCATCCTCGGCGCCGTGGCCTCCCAGCTGGCGGGCAGCCTGCTGCCCTTCGCCCTGTCCGCCGCCGCGGGCGCCATGGTCTATGTGGTCATCGAAGAAGTCATCCCCGAAGCCAATGCCTCCGGCAACGGCAACGCCGCCACCGTGGCCTGCATCGGCGGGCTGTGCCTGGTCATGAGCTTTTCCAGCCTGGTGGGCTAGGCTCGGGACCCGTCATGTTTTATTTTGAGGGGGAAGGCAGCCCCTTGCGTTGCTGTCGATGCCCGTAGCTTCCCGCGTCGCAACGGGCACGGCCTGCGGCCGCCCTTCGGGTCGCGCGTTGCTGTCGATGCCCGCAGCTTCCCGCGTCGCAACGGGCACGGCCTGCGGCCGCCCTTCGGATCGCGCGTTGCTGTCGATACCCGCGCGGGAGGTTTCCCCTTCCCCCGGGCCCATTCTTTCCCCGACGCGCTTTTTCAGATGCACGCGGGAGCCGGCGGCAGGCAGTCCTCACCGGGCATCTGTGGCCGATCTCCCCTGTTTATCTGAATGGATCGTAAAATTTGCATCGACGCACTCCAGGGCGGATCGTCCCCGGCAGGGAAAAACGACGAAAAGGGCGCGGCTCCCCGGAGCCGCGCCCTTCCTTTTTTCATCGTCCTGCAGGCGGGAGCCTGACGGCAGGGCCCCAGGCCCTAGGGATGGTTCTCAAACTTGTTCTGCAGCGGGGCAGCGCCGTTGTGGCAGGGGGTGCAGTCCATGACGCCCTTGGCCCAGTTGGCTTCGTTGCCCTTGGTCTGGTGGCATTCGCCACAGCCGCTCACGGCGGGCTGCACGGCGAAGGTGCCCTTGTAGTCCTTGCCCTGTTCGATCTTGGCGTTGAAAATCTCCACGGCCTTGAAGGACACGTCGGCGGTCAGACGGCCGCAGCGTTCGCTGCGGGCCTTGCTGGTGGCCTCGATCTTGTGGGCGGCACACCATTTGGACACGGAGATGTGGCAGAGCACGGAACCGGAAGCGTTCTGGGGCAGGTCGCCCTTGACGCCCTGGGCCAGGTCGCCGGGATTGTACATGGGCAGCTTGGTGGTCTCGTACCAGCGGTAGAGTTCATTGACCATGGGCGTGCGTTCCTTGCGGCCCCAGAACAGGGCGAAGGCGGCCGCAGCACCGTACAGGGCGCCGCAGATGGTGCCCCAGTCGGAGATGCCGCCCTTGTTGGCTTCCAGCATGCTGAAGGGGAACTGGTTGTACGGCGCGCCGTACTTTTCGCCCAGCACGCCGATGATGCTGTAGAAGGAACCATAACCACAGGCGTACCCCTTGTACCAGTAACCTTCATAGGCCACCTTGGCGCATTCCTTGGGATCCAGCTTGTGCGGTTTCCAGCCGAATTCGCCGTTGACCTGCTCGAAGCGCTTGGTCGGGGCCGCCGCGCGGGCGATGGTGCTGCCGGTGCCCACCAGGGCCGCCACAGCGCCGCCTACGGCCAGTCCGCCGAGCCCGCACAAGCAATTACGTCTGCTGTTGTCCATATGGTCCTCCTTGTTCGGCGCATGCGCCGGTGTTACTAGTCGTTACTTTTTTCACTACGGTTTTCCAGCCCGGAAGGCAAGTGGATTTCGCCCGCTGACACATTTTGTCACTGCCCGCCGGACAGCCCACGGACAGCGCACCGGGCGGCGCCGCACCGGCCCGCGTGCCCGTCCGCCACGGCCACGCCATCAGCGGGCAGCAGTCCGGCATCCGCCCTCCCTCGTCCCGCCGGCAGCACATCACCGGCCCCGCCATCAACAGCCCCGTCCGTCTCCGGCCCGCCGCTCTCCCGGCACCGGCCCCGGCTTCCCCGCCTCCGGCCTGCCAGCAGCACACCACCGACAGGGCACGGCCCGGCAGCCTTCCTCCGCGCACGGCGGCACCCTGTCCGTGCCGAAGGTGATCTCAGCCAGCGGGACGTCCGCTTCCGCGCACGACGCTGCGGGCCGCGAAGCCGTAAAAAAGCCTGCCAACAGGCCCCGCACCCCCGGGCGGCGGAGCGCGTCGCCGCCCCGTTCCGAAAAAGACGGCAAAAAATTTCTTTTTGCCTCTGGACGAGCAGACAGAAAGACTTACTTAGAGAGCGAACGAAAAAAAGCCGCCCTCCGGGCGCGCACCGAATACAGTTTTTATTTCTCTGAGGAGGATTCCTATATGTCCAAAATCATCGGCATCGACCTTGGGACCACCAACTCCTGTGTCTACGTCATGGAAGGCAAGGACCCCAAGTGCATCACCAATCCCGAGGGCGGCCGCACCACTCCCTCCGTGGTGGCTTTCACCGACAAGGAACGCCTGGTGGGCGAGATCGCCAAACGTCAGGCCGTGACCAACCCCAAACGCACCATCTTCGCCATCAAGCGTCTGATGGGCCGCAAGTACGCCTCCCCGGAAGTGGACCGCTGGAAGGAACATTCCCCCTATGCCATCACCTCCGCCGCCAACAGCGACGCCGGTGTGGAAGTGGACGGCCGCACCTATACCGCGCCCGAGATCTCGGCCATGATCCTGGCCAAGCTGAAGTCCGACGCCGAAGCCTACCTGGGCGAGACCGTGAGCGAAGCCGTCATCACCGTGCCCGCCTACTTCAATGACGCCCAGCGCCAGGCCACCAAGGACGCCGGCCGCATCGCCGGTCTGGAAGTGAAGCGCATCATCAACGAACCCACGGCCGCCTCCCTGGCCTACGGTTTCGACAAGAAAGCCAATGAAAAGATCGCCGTCTTCGACCTGGGCGGCGGCACCTTCGATATCTCCATCCTGGAAGTGGGCGACAACGTGGTGGAAGTGCTGGCCACCAACGGCGACACCTTCCTGGGCGGCGAAGACTTCGACCAGCGCGTCATCAACTACCTGGTGGAAGAATTCAAGAAGGAAAACGGCATCGACCTGTCCAAGGACAGCATGGCCCTGCAGCGCCTGAAGGAAGCCGCGGAAAAGACCAAGAAGGACCTCTCCACCTCCATGGAAGCGGAAGTGAACCTGCCCTTCATCACCGCCGACCAGACCGGTCCCAAGCACCTGGTGATCAAGCTTTCCCGCGCCAAGCTGGAAGCCCTGGTCAGCGACCTGGTGGACCGCACCATCGCTCCCTGCCAGAAGGCCCTGGGCGACGCCGGCCTCTCCCCCAGCCAGATCGACGAAGTCATCCTGGTGGGCGGCATGACCCGCATGCCCCTGGTGCAGAAGAAGGTGGGCGAGTTCTTCGGCAAGGAACCCAACCGCTCCGTGAACCCCGACGAAGTGGTGGCCATGGGCGCCGCCATCCAGGGCGGCATCCTGGCCGGCGACGTCAAGGACGTGCTGCTGCTGGACGTGACGCCCCTGTCCCTGGGCATCGAGACCATGGGCGGCGTGTTCACCAAGCTCATCGACCGCAACACCACCATCCCCACCCGCAAGAGCAACGTCTTCACCACGGCCGCCGACAACCAGCCCTCCGTGTCCATCCATGTGCTCCAGGGCGAACGTCCCATGGCGGCCGACAACATGACCCTGGCCCGCTTCGACCTGACCGGCATCCCGCCGGCACCCCGCGGCGTGCCGCAGATCGAAGTGACCTTCGACATCGACGCCAACGGCATCGTCAACGTCTCCGCCAAGGACATGGGCACCGGCAAGGAACAGTCCATCAAGATCCAGTCCTCGTCCGGCCTGTCCGAAGAAGACATCCAGCGTCTGGTGCGCGAGGCCGAGGCCCACGCCAGCGAAGACAAGAAGAAGCAGGAAGTCATCGAAGCCCGCAACCACGCCGACAGCCTGATCTACGGCACCGAAAAGTCCCTGAACGATCTGGGCGACAAGGTGGACACCGCCGTCAAGAGCGACGTGGAAGGCAAGATCGCGGCCCTGCGCAAGGCCATGGAAGGCGATGACGCCGCCGCCATCAAGGCTGCCACCGAAGAACTGGCCAAGGCCTCGCACAAGCTGGCCGAACAGCTCTACCAGCAGCAGGCCCCCAATGCCGGGGCCCAGCAGCCCGGCGCCGGCGCCAACCCCGGCGCGGGCGCGGCCCAGGGCAACAACAACGACGACGTGGTGGACGCCGACTTCACCGAAGTGAAGAAATAAGACATCGCCCGCCAACAGCGCATCCCGGGGACGGCCGTAAGGCCGTCCCCTTTTTTTGTGCCCGTCGCCTCACGCGACAAGGCACGGGGCACGGGAGACCAGCGCGGAGGCACGGGCATGGTCAGCTGTCACGGGGGACCCGGAACGGGAGAGCGTCGTGGCGGATGCGGAAGACGGCCGCGCCGGTCCCGGATACGGCGGGGCGTCGAAGGCCGGGGCATGCAGTGCCGCAAGGGAAGCCGGAACGGGAGAGCGTCGCGCTGACAGGACGGCGGCCGCGGCAGGCGGCGGGACGAACGCGGCAGGCGGCCGCGCGGGCATTTCGCGCCCTGCCCCTCCTCTTTCCATCCTCCGTCAAGCCTGCTATGCTGGACCAAACCAAGGAGTCGCCATGTCCACGCGGTTTTCCTGCAAAAGGATCCTCCACTGTCTGGCCCTGATGTCGCTGGCCGGGCTGTTCGCCCTGGGAACGGCCTGCGTGCCCGCCAACAACGATCCCTGGTATGACGGCCCGCCCCCGCCGCGTCATGACAACCGTCCGCCTCCGCCGCCGCGGCACCAGGCGCCCCCGCCGTCCCACAAGCCCGCTCCCGCGCCCAGTGCCAGACCCGCGCCCCACAAGCCGGCCCCCCAGGCGGTCAAACCCGCACCGCGGCCCCACAAGCCCGCGTCCCACGGCTCCCGTCCCGCGCCCCGGGACAACAACAAGCCCGGCCCCGATCACCGGGGCGGCGGCCCGCGCAACTAGTCTTTTTCGCAGCAGCGTCGCGGACGGTCTCCCCGTCCGCGGCGTTTTTATGCCCCTGCGACCGGTCCCTGCGGGGCCGCATCCCTTGCCGCGCTGACCGTTTTTGGCCCCGCCGGGCGCGGGGCACTGCCCCGGACGGCCTGTGCCGCGCCGTCCTCCCCGCACGGCAAAAGCCGCGCCTGGGGAAAAATCGCTTTACAAAGCCCATTTCCTCGTGCATAATAGCTCAGTTTAATTGCACAATTCTCGTGCGCTCCATCGCGGGCGCACGGTCTGCCATCTTTGTGCCTTACAGGCACAGACGCGACGCGCTCTGCTCCAATCCAATCCTTGGGCGCGTCGCGTTTTTTCATGCCCTGCCCCGCGCTCCCGCCTTTTCCGCCCTCTTGCGCCACGATGCGTAGCGGGCTATGATTCCAGACTTGCCCGGGGGTGCCGCCGCATGCCCGGACCGGCTGCCTGAAGGCCGCCTGCCTGAGGTTCGTCCGAGGCCGTTCCCCGCGCGGCCCCGGGCCGTCCACGCATCTGCCCTGATGCCATCCTTTCAGCCCTGTACTGCCATGAAAAACAGCCCATCCCGCGTTTTTCTCCCGCTCCTGCTGCTCCTGGCACTGGCCCTCGGCGCCTGCCAGTTCCCCACCACCGCCAGCAAGGCCCCCGCGCCCAAACCGGCCGCCCCCAGCGGGCCCCAGATCGCCCTGGCCCTGCCCAGCAGCGGGCCTTATGCCGGCGTGGCCGCCAAGATCCGCAACGGCGCCCAGATCGCCCTGCGCGAGCTGCAGGCCGGCGGTCTGCTGGCCCAGCTGCATCTGGTGGATACCAGCAAGGCCGACTGGAACGCCCAGCTCGCGGCCCTGCCGCCCACCTGCATCATGGTGGGCGGTCCGCTCCAGGCGCCTGTCTTCAAGCAGTTGCAGACTTCCGGCATGCTGGAAAAGCGCGTCTTCTTCGCCTTCATGCCCAGCCTGCTGCCCGGTGACGAAGGCGTGCGGGCCTGGCGCTTCTTCCCCAGCCCCCAGGACCAGATCGACCGTCTGGTGAGCTTCGTCACCGATGACCTGGGCCTGCGCACCTTCGGGGCCTTCTATCCCACGGACAATTACGGCCCGCGCATGACCGCCCTGCTGGACCAGAAGCTGGCGGGCATGGGCATCAGCCTGCATTCGGCCAGCTACACGCCCGGCGCTTCCAGCACCTGGAGCGGACAGGCCGCCACGCTCATCGATCCCACCACCCGGGAGAACATCACGGCGCCCATCCCCCAGACGCCCTTCGAGGCGCTCTTCCTGCCCGATTCGTGGAAGAACATGAACCTGCTGACCACCAGTCTGATGTACAACGGCGAAGACCGCCTGGTGCTGCTGGGCACCACCCTGTGGGAACAGGGCCTGGACGGCAAGACCGTGGCCGAGCCCGAGCGCTATGCCCTGGCCGTCTTCCCCGGCGCCTGGAACGCGGCCCAGGCCCCCGCGGCCCTGCGGGTGCCCGGCACCGACTTCTGGACGGCCCTGGGCTATGACTTCGTGCGTTTCGCCGTGCGCATGGCCTTCGACAGCCGCCCCCCGGCCGCCACGGTCAACGCCCAGGCCGCCGGCATGCAGCTCCAGTGGTCCATGGCGCCCCTGTCCTGGGACGGCAAGGGCGTCGCCCATCAGAAACTGCACCTGTTCCAGCCCGCCGCCAACGGCATGGAACCGCTGGACCTGGCCCGCTTCCGCAGCATGCGCGAAGCCATCCTGCAGCGCGCCAGCCTGCGCATGCAGGGCCTGCCCACCGTGGACGAACAGGGCAACTCCCTGATCCCGGGCCTGCCCGGCATGTCGGCCGGCCCCGCCGTGCTCAACACCCCGGCCACCACATCGCCGGCACCCGGCGTGGCGCCCCTGTCCACCACGCCGCAGCCGTCCTACAAACTGCGTCTTTCGCCGGCCGCCGCCGGTACAACCCGTACCGCCCCGTAGCGGTACATTGCCAAGGTAGAAGCCATGTCCGAAAACAAGAACATCAGTCAGGACGTCGTGGCCCACATGGCCCAGCTGTCCCGCCTTGCCGTCAGCGACGAGGAAAAGGCCCTCTTTGCCCGCCAGTTCGGCGACATCCTCGCCTATATGGACGTGCTGGCCCAGGTGGACACCAGCGCCGTGGAACCCCTTTACAGCCCCGTGACCCATGCCACGCCCATGCGCGACGACCGGCCCGAACACAAGCGCCGCCGCGAGGACGTGCTGGGCAACGCTCCCGAACATGATGAAGATTATTTCATCGTGCCGCGCATCGTCTAAAGGAGACGCATCATGAACGAGATCTGCTCGCTGCACCTGACCGCGCTGGCCGATGCCCTGCAAAAAAAAGAGATCGGCGCCGAAGAAGCCGCCCGCGCCTGCCTTGAGCGCATCGACGCCACCGAAGAGCGCGTGGGGGCCCTGCTCCATGTGGATGCCGACGCCGCCCTGGCCCGCGCCCGCCAGCTGGACGCCCAGGGCCCCGACGCCTCCCGGCCCCTCTGGGGCGTGCCCGTCACCGTCAAGGACGCCCTTTCCACCGTGGGCATGCCCACCACCGCCGGTTCGCGCATCCTTGAAGGCTACATGCCCGTTTACGACGCCTTTGCCGTGCAGCGCCTGCGCGAAGCCGGGGCCGTGATCCTGGGCAAGAACAACCTCGACGAATTCGCCATGGGCTCCACCACGGAGAATTCCGCCTACAAGACCACGCACAATCCCTGGGACCTCCAGCGCGTGCCCGGCGGGTCCAGCGGCGGGTCCGCGGCTTCCGTGGCCGCCTGCCAGTGCTTCGCCTCCCTGGGTTCCGATACCGGCGGTTCCATCCGCCAGCCGGCCAGCCTGTGCGGCTGCACCGGCATCAAGCCCACCTACGGCCGCGTGTCCCGGTACGGCCTCATCGCCTACGGCTCCTCCCTGGACCAGATCGGCCCCCTGGGCCGCAGCGTGGCCGACTGCGCCCGCGTGCTGGGCGTCATCGCCGGCCATGACCAGCGCGACGCCACCTGCGATCCCCGCCCGGTGGACGACTACGACGCCGCCGCTGCGGCGCCGGACCTCAAGGGCGCCCGCCTGGGCCTGCCCAGGGAATTCTACGCCGAGGGCCTCGCCCCCGAAGTGCGCGCCGTCTGCCAGCAGGCCATCGACACCGCCCGCGCCGAAGGGGCCGAGATCGTGGAGGTGAGCCTGCCCCATACCGGTGCGGCCATCGCCACCTACTACATCATCGCCATGGCCGAAGCCAGCTCCAACCTGGCCCGCTTCGACGGCGTGCGCTACGGCCGCCGCGCCGCGGACGTCAAACAGCTGGCCGAACTCTATGTGCGCTCGCGCAGCGAAGGCTTCGGGCAGGAAGTCAAGCGCCGCATCCTGCTGGGCACCTATGTGCTCTCCTCCGGCTACTACGACGCCTACTTCCGCAAGGCCGCCCAGGTGCGCCGCCTGATCCGCGACGAATACCTGGCCGCCCTGGAACAGTGCGACGCCCTGCTGGCCCCGGTCTCGCCCGTGACGGCCTGGGAACTGGGCTGCCACAGCGCCGACCCGCTGCAGATGTACCTCATGGACGCCTACACCCTGTCCCTGAACCTGGCCGGCCTGCCCGGCCTGTCCCTGCCTGTGGGCATGGCTGCCGAAAGCGG
This sequence comes from uncultured Desulfovibrio sp., assembly GCF_949282365.1. GTDB lineage: Bacteria > Desulfobacterota > Desulfovibrionia > Desulfovibrionales > Desulfovibrionaceae > Desulfovibrio. Next base: position 9,177 of record NZ_CASDOY010000036.1, on the reverse strand, counting down.
GATGCCCGTGGGCATGCAGCTCATCGGCAAGGCCTTTGACGAGACGACCCTCTTCCGTCTGGGCGCGGGCCTGGAAGCCGCCCTGCCCGCCATCGGCCTGGCGCAGCTGTAACCGCGCGCGGAGCGGCGTCACGGCGGCGGTCCGCGGCAAAGCCGGGCCTGTTCCGGCGGCCCCGGCCTGCCCGCCCTGCCCGTCCCGCATAGTGGGCGCGCATACCCGCCCGGCTCCCGTCCTGTGTGACGCCCCTGCGGCGACAGCGAAAAGCCCCGCCGTCCCATGACACGAAGAAGCCCGGTCAGTTTCTGACCGGGCTTCTTTCATGTCTGTGGCGGCCCCTGCCGCGCCCTCGCGACGGATCTGAAAATAATCTCATTTCACCATGCCATGTCGAATATCCCACAGGGACACAGCCCTGATGACGGGTCCTGCCCCTGCCGCCCAGCGCCGCAAGCCACCGCCCCGGCGACGAGCGCCCCTGCCGGGCAGGGCGCTGTACGGCGGCCGCGAGGCGGCGACGGGGACCGGCGAGGGCGACCTGAAAAAAGTTTTTTCGGGGAGGAGGAGAGCGCGAGAGGAGGAGCGGTTTTTACAAAAAACGCCCCTCCTCCTCTCGCTCAAAAGAACACGCGGCCGGCGCAGGCGCAATGCCCGTGCCCATCCGAAAAGCGCGCCGGAAAGATGGTGTCGCCACGCCCTAGTCGGCGTCGTCGTAGGGGCTGACGCCGCTCTCGGCCAGACGGGCCTGGCGGGCGGCCTCCTGCTTGCGCTGGCGGGTGCCCAGGGGGCGGCTGTATTCGAAGTCCGCGCTGCGTTCCTGATGGCGGCAGAAAATGAGGAAGCCGGTATGGGCGTTCATGCGGTCCTCGGGGCGCAGGCGGTCGGCCACGGGCTTCCAGTTGCGCATGAGGATCTCGCAGACCTCGATATCGGCGAAGGGGCCTTTTTCCAGGCCCATGAGCAGCTTGCTGACCTGATCCACCGTGGGCACCAGGAAGCCGAACATGGCCCCGGGTTTGACGGCCCTGACGGCGTGGTCGAGGTATTCCCAGGGGGTGCGCACGTCGAGGAAGAGGGCGTCGGCCCCCTCGATGCAGAAGCCGTCGGCGATGTCGCGGTGGACGATCTCCACGTTTTCGCCCACGCCGGCCCATTCAAGGTTGCGGCGGGCCAGCTTCATGAATTCCTCGCGGGCCTCGTGGCTGACCACGCGGCCGGTGGGGCCGCAGAACCAGGAAAGACCGGTGGTCAGGCCGCCGGAGCCGCAACCGGCCTCGATGATGGTACGGCCGGGACCGGCCCCCAGACGCAGGCAGATGTAGGCGATATCCTTGGGATAGATGATCTGGGTCTGGCGCTTGAGGCCCTTGAGCCGGTCGTGCAGGGTGGCTTCCAGCACGCGGATGGGGACATCCAGGCTGGTGCGCACTTCGCTGCCGAAATCGGCGGCGTGCACGGCCGCGGCGCTGAGCACGCCGTCGTTGCTGTGCCAGTCCTGGCCTTCCTCAAGGCGCTTGATGTAGCGCCGGTCCTTGTTGGGGGTGACATAGACCACCAGAGAGCCGTAGGGGATCATGAGATTCCTTGTTTGGTTGGGAGGTTGCGCGGCGCGGTCGCAAGGCCGTGCCCGTTACGGCGAGCTCTGTCCGCAGCGACGCGGGGAGACGGGGACCGGGACAGGCGGCGCGCTGCCGTCGTGGCCGCTGCCGTCGTGGCCGTCCCCGGGCACTGCGGGCACCGCCTGCCGCACGGCCGCGGACAACGGCCGCCGGCAGGTGGGAGCCCTGCCCCCGGAAGCATCCCCGGGATGCTTCGGAGCTAGAACATCTGGCGCATGAGGTCCTCGCCGCCGCCGGAGGTATCGGGTGCCGTAGGGGTGCTGCTGCCCGTGGCCGGGTCCTCGCTGGCGTTGTCGATGGCGGAGAGGCCGGGACCGGGCACGCCCTGATAGGCCAGGCCATCCTGCATGGTGATGCCGGGCGGCATGGTGAAGTCCTGGGGCTGGTCGCTGTACAGGTCCTCGATCTGGCTGCGGTAGTAGCGGAAGATGGGGGCCGCGGTACGGCCGCCCTGTTCCTGCTTGCCCAGGGACTGGAGCTGGTCGAAGCCCACATAGACGCCCGTGACCAGATAGGGCGAGAAGCCCACGAACCAGGCGTCGTTCTCGTCGTTGCTGGTGCCGGTCTTGCCCGCGATGACATGGCCGTCCACACGGGCGCGGCTGCCGGTGCCGGAGTTGACCACGTTCTTGAGCAGGGTGGCCATCTGGTAGGCGTTCTGCGGCGTGAGGGCCTGCCAGTGCTGGATGTCCTGGCGGTAGAGCTCGCGGCCGTTGTTGTCGGTGATGGACGTGATGATGCGCGGGCGCACGCCCAAGCCCTGATTGGCGAAGGCGGCGTAGGCCTGCGTCAGGTTGAGGGGCGAGACGGCCACCGCGCCGAGGCTGATGGACAGCTCCTGCGGGAAGTGCGGCTCGAGGCCCAGCATCTTGGCGCGCTGGATGACGTTGCTGATGCCCACCTTGTGGGCCAGGCGCACGGTGCAGGTATTGCGCGAAAGGGTCAGGGCCTCGTAGAGGGGCATGATGCCGCGGAAGTTCTTTTCGTAGTTGCCGGGCCGCCAGACTTCGTTGGTGTAGGGGTTCACATAGACGAAGGGGCCGTCCAGCACCGAGGACGTGGGCGTGAAGCCGAAGTCCAGGGCCGTGGAATAGACCACGGGCTTGAAGCTGGAACCGGGCTGGCGCCGGGCCTGGGTAGCGCGGTTGAAGTGGCTGTCGCCGAACTGGTAGCCGCCGATGAGGGCCACCACGTCGCCGCTCTGGGTCTCCACGGAGGCCAGGGCCCCCTGCACCAGGGGTTCCTGCTGCAGGAGCAGGACGATGGGCTTCTGGGGGCTGGCCGCGGCGGGATCGAAGTCCACGGTCCTGCTGGCGGTCTTGCCCTTCCTGTCGCTTTTTTCCTGCACGGTCACGGGCGCGGCCGAGACCATGATCAGGTCGTTGACCTCCAGCACCTTGCGGGCGTCACGGACGGCGGCGGCCCCCCAGCCGGAGACCTTGCGGTTGGGCGTGCGCGCCCAGGACATGTTGGCCACGGGGATGTAGCCGCCATAGCCGTTGCCCAGCAGGACGCGGGCGCCCTTGGCGTCCACGGCCGTGACCACGGCCCGCACCCAGGCCTTGCCCATGAGATCGTTGGGGCTGAAGCTGCTTTTGTCGCGGAAGTCGGCCACTTCCTCAGCGGAAAGCTTCTTGACCGGGCCGCGCCAGCCCTGGCGCTTGTCCAGCTCCTCCAGCCCGCGGCGCAGGGCCGCGCCGGCGGCGTCCTGCTGCACGGGATCCATGGCCGTGCGCACGGTGAGGCCCGCCGTATAGACGTATTCCTCGCCGCTTTTCAGGGTGTCTATGCCCAGAGCGCGCAGGTTGTCCTCGGTGAAGAATTCCACCAGCAGGCGGCGGGCTTCCTCGAAATACCATTTGGCGGCCCCGCCGCGGCCTTCGGGCATGCTCCAGTAGACCAGGGGCTCGGCGATGGCCTGCTGGTACTGTTCCTCGGTGATCCATTTGAGGCTGCGCAGGCGGCCCAGGACGTACATCTGGCGGGCCTTGGCGGCCTCGGGATGGCGGAAGGGGTTGTAGCGGCTGGGGGCCTGGGGCAGACCGGCGATGACGGCGCTCTCGGCCAGGGTGATGTCGGAAGCGTGCTTGCCGAAATAGGTCCGGGCGGCGGCTTCCACGCCATAGGCATGCTGGCCCAGGTAGATGTAGTTGAGATAGGTCTGGAGGATGTCGTCCTTGCTGACGGTATGTTCCAGGCGGTAGGCCAGGATGGCCTCCTTCATCTTGCGGGTATAGCTGCGCTCGGAGGAGAGCAGCAGCTGCTTGATGATCTGCTGGGTGATGGTGCTGCCGCCCTGCTGGCCGCCGCCGGAAGCCTTGTTGCGCAGGTTGTAGATGAAGGCGCGCACGATGGCCACGGGATCGACGCCGTGATGCTGGTAGAAGGAATCGTCTTCCGCGGCCAGGAAGGACATGGGCAGCCAGGGCGACATCTCCTTGAGGGTGATGCTGTAGCGTTTTTCCGTGGCCAGGGTCCCGATGACGGAGCCGTCGCGGGCCAGGATGACCGTGGCCTGGGGGGCCTCATAGCCTGTGAGGCGTTCCAGATCGGGCAGGTCGCGCGAAGCCCAGTAGAACATGCCGGCCACGGCCGCGCTGCCGAGGATGCCCAGCAGGAGCAGCAGGACAACGAACCAGAGGAGGACTTTTTTTGCGTTCATGGCAAGGCGGATACCGTTTTTTTGGCTGCGCGTAAAGGGAAGGCCGCCGCAGCGTAAAGAAAAGGCGTCCGCCTGCGGGAGGGGACGCCTGAAAGGAGAAAGGCGGGGCAGAGAGCCCCGCCTTTCGAGCAAAGCTGTGAACTACACGCAGCCGGTGGGCTTGGGCAGGCCAGCCATTTTGCAGGCGCCTTTGCCGGGGCCGGAGGGGAACAGTTCGTACACTTCTTTCAGCTTGTAGCCGGTGTTCTTGGACAGGATGCGGACCATGGGGGCGATGCCGTTCTTCTTGTAGTAGTCCTGCAGGAAGTCCAGGATCTTCTGATGGTCGGGGGTGATGTCAACAATCCCTTCGGATTCTTTTACGTATTCCATCCATTCCGGGCACCAGTCGTCGAAACGGAGCAGGAAGCCGTCTTCATCAACTTCGAAGGTTTTGCCCTGAAAGCTAATTTCAGCCATGCGTGTCCTCCTTGGACGTTTACTCTATGCGGGCCTTGCGGCCCGAGCCAGACAGCCGAAGTATGGATTCGGCTCATTCCCCATTGATGCGACTGCCCTGCAATCGCAAATGCACACTTCTTTTGCCACAAAAAAATAATCTTGGCAAGTCCCGAAAACCCTTCAAAACCTACGCAGACACGAAGATTTGCTCTCTATATCCGCTGTTGCAGGGACTAGTCCGCCACATCATACGGCGCGGCCAGCAGCAGGGTACCTGTGGCTTCCAGGGCCTTGATGAGGGCGTCTTCGGCGGCCTGGTCCGCCATACTGCGGATGCGGACATAGACCTGGCGCTTGTCGCCGTCCAGATAGTAGGACAGCACCGAGATGATGCGGGCATTGTGCTGGCGCAGGGTATCGAAAATGACGCGCATGCTGCCCGGGGTATCGGGCAGCTCGAAGGCGATCTGCATGCCGGGCACGCGCGCGCCGGTGATGTTGATCAGCAGCTTGAAGATGTCCTGGTCGGTGATGATGCCCACCAGCTTGTTGTCTTCGGAGACAACGGGCAGCCCGCCGAACCTCTTGTCCATCATAAGGATGGCGGCCTGTTCCACGCTGTCCCACGGCTTGATGGTCACAGGCCTGGGGGTCATGATGTCCCTGGCCTTGAGTTCCGCCAGAAGGTACTGCATCTCGTGCACTTCCAGCGCCGTGGCCTTGGAGGGCGACGCCCCCTTGACGTCTCTGTCGGAAATGATACCCACAACCCTGTTCTGGTCATCGACCACGGGCAGGCGGCGGATTTGGTGCTCCTTGAGCAGGTTGCGGCACTTCAGCAGCGAGGTGTCGGGCTTGACGGCAATGACGTTGGTAGCCATCCAGTTTTCTACGAGCATGGATCCTCCTGTTGAACAGAGGCCCTGCGGCATGCCGCGGGCGGGAACGTTCCCTTTTCTGTCCTGTCCTTTCACCATATACCAAGCCGCGCCCACAAACAAGCCTGTACTTGCGGATGCGGCAGCGCTGTTTTTCCTGGCGGAGATCTTCGATGCGACAGCTTTTTCTCGATTGCAGTCACGGCATGAGCGGTGACATGACTCTGGCGGCCCTGGCCCATCTGGGCGTGGATCTTTCTCCCCTGCCGGCCCTGCTGAAGCAGGCCGGCGTGGCCTGCCGGCTGGATGTCCGGCAGGAGGAGCGGGGCGGCGGCCCCGGCTGCCGGGTGGACGTCGGCTGGCGGGAAGAGGGCCAGCCCCTGCGCCACCCGGCGGACATCGCCGCCATCTTCGCCGCCGTGCCCGTGGCAGCGCGGGTGCGCGACAGGGCCCTGGCCGTGCTGGAAGCCCTGACCCTGGCCGAGGCCGAAGCCCACGGCATCGCGCCCGGGGAGGTCCATTTCCACGAGGTGGGGGCCGTGGACACCCTGGTGGACATCCTGGGCGCCTGCTGGGCCCTGGACCGGCTGGACGTGGAGCGGGTCACGGCCTGCGCCCTGCCCTGGTTCAGCGGCAGCATCGTCTGCGCGCACGGCGAGATCCCCCTGCCCGCGCCGGCCACGGCCAACCTCATGCGCGGCCTGCCCGTCCAGCCCACCGGCGCCCGCACGGAGCTGGTCACGCCCACGGGCGCGGCCCTGGCCCGGGTGCTGGTGGACGACTTCGTGTCCGGTCCCCAAGGCCGCCTGCTGGCCCTGGGCACGGGCTACGGCTCGCGGCCCTCCCCCACCGGCCTGCGGGCCTGGCTGGTGGACGCCGGGGAGCCCCGGCAGGCCGATCACGGCCAGGGCGGCGAGGAAGACGTCATGCAGCTGGAATGCCATCTGGACCACCTGACCGGCGAAGAACTGGGCGCGGCCCTCGAACGGCTGGCCGCCGCTCCGGAGGTGCTGGACGTGCTCTGGCTGCCGGGCACGGGCAAGAAGAACCGCCCCGCCGGCCTGCTGCGCGTGCTCTGCCGCCCCGCCGACGGCGAGGAGGTCACGCGGCAGACGCTGCGGCATACCCACAGCCTGGGCCTGCGGCATCAGCTGCTGCGGCGGGTTGTCCTGCCCCGCCAGGCCGCGACCTGCCCCTGCGGCGGGGCCGATCTGGCGGCCAAGGAATACCTGCTGGAAGGGCGCGCCTATGTGCGCCCCGAAGCCGACGCCGTGGCCCGGCGCGCGGCGGCCCTGGACCTGGGAGCGCCGGCCCTGCGCCTGGGCAAAAAATGAAAATCTTTTCCTCCAACCTGTAAAAATATTTAGCCTTGCCCCGGACCGTGCAGAGTGCTATGCGGTAATCGAGGGGAAGACCTGCCCGCTGCGGACAGGCCCCAACACGCAAGGAGTTTTGCCATGAGCGCAAAAAACTTTCGTTTCCTGCTGCCGGCTCTGGCCCTGGTCTGTCTGGCTGCCTTCGCTTTCGCGGACGACAGCCGCGCCGCCCAGTCCGCCCCTGACGGCATGACGAGCGTGGATCTGGCCGGCGCCGACAGCTTCGGCAGCCTGGCCGGCACCCTGGTGGCCCGTAACGACAACGGCCGCCATGAAGGCTGGCACAAGGGCAAGCCCAAACCCAAGCCCAAGGGCCACTACAAGGACGGTCGCGGTCCCAAGCCCGGCCCGCATCCCGGTGTCCACAAGGGTCCCGGCCCCCGTCCCGGCGGCCCCGGCTACCACCGCCCCGGTCCCCGGCCTGAGCCCCGCCCCGGTTACCACCGCCCCGGTCCGCGCCCCGACCCGCGCCCCGGCAGGCATAACGGTCCCCGGCCCCGGCCTGACGGCCCGCGCCCCGGCCCCCGTCCCGGCGGCCCCCGTCCCGACCATCGGCCCTAACCTGTCCCGGTCCCGCTGAAGCGGCTCCCGCCGGCAGAAGGGATGCTCAGCCTGATACAGAGGCCTGCCCGCCCGGGCAGGCCTCTTTTTTGTCCTGAAAAGATGACGGATATGGCACGATACATTGCAAAAGGCCCCGGCCTGCGCTAGGCTGCATGCTGTTGTCTGTGGTTTTGTCTTTCCAACAACCCGGAGGTGCAGGATGGCTGCTAAGGTCGGCGATTTTTCCCTTATTCTCAAACTGCTGGGCGGCATCATCATCGGCGCCCTGATCGGTCTCTACCTCGGCGAGAACGCCGAAGGCTCTCTGAAGCACGTCATGGACGTGGTGGTCTCCCTGCGCCACATCTTCGGGCAGATCATCTTCTTCCTGGTGCCCCTGGTCATCGTGGGCTTCATCACCCCGGCCATCGTGCGCCTGGGACAGAACGCCAGCAAGATCCTGCTGGTGGCCGTGGGCCTGGCCTACGTCTCCTCCCTGGGGGCGGCCCTGTTCTCCATGATCTCCGGCTACTGCATCATCCCCAACCTCTCCATCGCCACCAGCACCGAGACCCTGCGCTCCCTGCCCGAGATGGTCTTCCGTCTGGACATCCCGCCGCTGTTCAGCGTCATGAGCGCCCTGGTGCTGGCCCTGACCATGGGCGTGGCCATCGTCTGGACCAAGTCCGAGACCCTGGGCAAGATCTTTTGCGAGATGGAACGCATTATGACCGCCCTGGTCAACCGCATCATGATCCCCATCCTGCCCTTCTTCGTGGGCCTGTCCTTCCTGGGCCTGGCCTATGAAGGCTCCCTCAGCCGCCACCTGCCCGTGTTCATCATGATGGTGCTCATCGTCATCGTGGGCCACTTCATCTGGCTGGGCGTGCTCTACGGCATCGGCGGCGTACTGTCCGGCCGCAATCCCTCGCAGGTCTTCCGCCATTACGCCCCCGCCTACCTGACCGCCGTGGGCACCATGTCCAGCGCCGCCACCCTGCCCGTGGCCCTGGAATGCGCCCGCAAGTCCCCGGTGCTCAGCCGCACCATGGTGGAATTCATGGTGCCCCTGGGCGCCACCGTGCATCTGTGCGGCTCCGTGCTCACCGAGACCTTCTTCGTCATGACCATCAGCCTGATGCTGTACGGCAGCCTGCCCTCCCTGGGCACCATGCTGCTCTTCTGCGTGCTGCTGGGCATCTTCGCCGTGGGCGCTCCCGGGGTGCCCGGCGGCACCGTGGTGGCCTCGCTGGGCATCGTGACCGGCGTGCTGGGCTTCGATCCCAATGGCGTGGCCCTGCTCATCGCCATCTTCGCCCTGCAGGACAGCTTCGGCACGGCCTGCAACGTGACCGGCGACGGCGCCCTGACCCTGATGCTGGAAGGCCTGTTCAACCGCAACGGCGAACTGGGACCGCTGCAGGACGTGGCCCCGGCGGAAAAGGTCTAGGCTCCCCCCTTTCGTCCCTCATGACGGGAAGGGGCCCGGCGCGGGCGCGAGGCCCTGCCGCCTCCCGGCCCCTTCCTGTCCGTTTTTCTGGCGGCCCGCGCCCGCTGCGGGCCTGCCCCGCCCGCTGCCCGGCTCGCACAAGGTGGCCGTGATCGCGGCGGACGGCCGGTCCCTGCGGGCCGCCCCGCCTGGGCGGCGTCCACGGGCTTG
>NZ_CASDOY010000035.1 GCF_949282365.1 uncultured Desulfovibrio sp. | reverse complement strand
CGCGACGTCCCGCCCCGCACGGGAGGTATGGCGCGATGCGCCAAAGAATGCCCCGTATTCCGGCAGCTTGCACCGGCGAAGGGCGCCACCGTGCCCCGCAACACAGGGCGGCCACGCGTCGATTTGACGCTAACTGTGCAAATTTTCACAGAAAATTTGTCCGCAAGAAACCGGCGGGACGTCTTCCCTTTTGCCATGATGCCCGCTATAGTCAGAATTCCTTTAGGGGCCGGGGCGGACCTATGCGACCGCAGACCCCGTATCGCCTTTGATTTGCCCTGCATGGAGAAAAGAGCATGAGCAAGAAGTTGACTGTTGCCGTTGTGGGCGCCACGGGCGCCGTGGGCCGTGAAATGCTGAAAACCCTGCACTCGCGCCAGTTTCCGGCCACGGAAGTGCGCGCCTTCGCCTCGGCCCGTTCCGCCGGGACCAAGGTGCCTTTCGGCGAGGACGAACTGGTGGTGCAGGAACTGAAAGAAGATGTCTTCGACGGTATCGATATCGCCATCTTCTCCGCCGGCGGCAGCACCTCCGAAAAATTCGCTCCCCATGCCGCCCATGCCGGCTGCGTGGTGGTGGACAACTCCTCGCAGTGGCGCATGGACGACCGCTGCCCCCTGGTGGTCCCCGAAGTGAACCCCCAGCATCTGGACGCCCATCAGGGCATCATCGCCAACCCCAACTGCTCCACCATCCAGATGCTGGTGGCCCTCAAGCCCATCCATGACGCCGTGGGCATCAAGCGCATCGTGGTCTCCACCTATCAGGCCGTTTCCGGCACGGGCCAGAAGGGCCTGGAAGAACTGGAACGCCAGACCCGCGACCTGTTCAACATGCGCGAGCCCGAGAACAAGGTCTATCCCTACCGCATCGCCTTCAACGTGCTGCCGCACATCGACGTCTTCCTGGAAAACGACTACACCAAGGAAGAAATGAAGATGGTCAACGAGACCGTGAAGATCTTTGACGATCCCACGGTCAAGGTCACGGCCACCTGCGTGCGCGTGCCCGTGTTCTACTGCCATTCCGAATCCGTGAACATCGAGACGCACAAGAAGATGACCGCCAAGGAATGCCGCCTGCTGCTCTCCCAGGCCCCGGGCGTGCGCGTCTTCGACAACCCGCGCGAGAAGATGTACCCCATGCCCGCCTACTGCGTGGGCGACGACGAGACCTATGTGGGCCGCATCCGCGAGGACGAGACCATCGAGAACGGCCTCAACCTCTGGGTGGTGTCCGACAACGTGCGCAAGGGCGCGGCCCTCAACGCCGTGCAGATCGCCGAAGAACTGCTCAAGCGCGACCTGGTGCGCGTGCCTGACCGCAACGTCTTCATGTCCTAGTTTTTCCGGGAGCGAAAGATCCGGGGAAGGGTCCTGCCACGGCGGGGCCCTTTTTTTGCGCGCCGCCGGACAGGGGAACGGTCCCCCCGTGGCCCTTGCCAGCAGGCGCAGCGGAAGGCCGTCCGCCGGCAGGCCCGGAACTGCGACGCCGGGCCCTGCACCGGCAGGAGGCAGGCGCCGGACGGCGTCATGCGGGAGCCCCCCGGAGCGCGCCCGCATGGCGCATCCGTGTGCATGCGGCTGTGGCTTTCGTCTGCCCTGGCGCGCCATACGCGGCGGTCATGGGCATGCGGGCGGCCACGGCATCCCGGCCGCCTGCCCTTCACGTCCGGCCGCCCGGTGCGCCTCCCGGCCAAAGCCCTCCCCCGCCCTTTGCCGCAACGGCAAAAGGTATTCCCCGCCGCCGCCGTTCGTGCTACAAAAAGCTGTTTCAGCGGCGGCCGCAACGCCGGGCCCCCCGACGCCCGACGGCCGGGACCGCATCACGGGCGGCGCTGGCGCCGCCGGGGGCGTGCGCCCCCATCACGAACCACAGCAGGCCGCTTCCCTGCGGGACGGCCTTTTTGGCGGGGATGCCATGAAGATTCTGGATGCCGATGCCTGGATGGCGGCCCTGATGGCCGCGCCCCGGCCCGGGGCCGACAAGATCCTGGCCTTTTACGACGCGCGGGTGGACGCCGTCTGCCGCGACGCGCGCTGTCTGCTCCTGCCCCTGGACGACCACATGTGCCACCGGGGCGACGCCCTGTTCGAAAGCCTGTGCTACCGGGAAGGCAAGATATTCGCCCTTGAGGAGCATCTGGCCCGCCTGCGCGACGGCAGCCGCGCCCTGTCCCTGCTGCCGCCCTGTTCCTGGGACGGGCTGCGCGGGCACATCCTGGACGTGGCCCGGGCCTCGGGCAGCGATCACGGGGACATCCGCGTGCTGGTGGGGCGCGGCCCCGGCGGCTTCGGCGTCTCGCCCGAGGAATGCCCGCGCTCCAGCCTCTATGTGGTGGCCCTGCGCAAGGAGCTGCCCACAGAAGCCTTTTACGCGAAGGGCCTCACGGCCTTCGCCAGCGCCGTGCCGCCCAAGCAGGACTATCTGGCCCGCATCAAGAGCACCAATTACCTGCCCAACGTCTTCATGGCCGCCGAGGCCCGGCAGCGCGGCATGGACGTGGCCGTGACCTTCGACGAGGAAGGCCATCTGGGCGAGGCCGCCATCGCCAATGTGGGCATCGTGGACGCCGAAGGCCGCCTCTGCTGCCCCGAAGGCCGCCGCATCCTGCCCGGCACCTCCATGCTGGCCGCCCGCCGGATCGCGCCCCGGCGCCTGCCCGTGGTGGAACGCCCCATCCACCGCGACGAGATCGCCACGGCGCGCGAGATGCTGCTCTTCACCAGCGCCAGCCTCTGCGTGGGCATCAGCCATTTCGAGGGGCGCCCCATCGGCCAGGGCCCCGACGCCGGCCGCCCCGGCCCTGTGGCCCGCTGGCTGCGTGACGCCCTGCTGGAACACATGCTGGCCACCGGCACACCGTTTTAGGTTCACACGGGCCCTTTGGGGGAAGGGGGCCTCGCGCTGCCGCCGGCGCCCGCAGCGTCCTGCGTCGCAACGGGCACGGCCCTGCGGGCCGCCATCCGGTCGCCGCCGGGGCGAGAGGCCCCCTTCCCCCTCCCCGGCGCACGTCAGCCGGGACGGCCCCTCCAGGGGGCGACGGCCCAGCGGGGTACGGCGGGAGATGTTCCCGCCGCACGGGCTGTCGCTGTTTTTCCACGACCCGCGCACAGGAGCGCAGGAAGTACCTGATACCCGTTCCCTTCCAGGTGATGCCACGCCCCGCGCACAGGGGGCGCAGGCAAACGATACCTACCGGAGACATCCCCTGATGCCCGCGCGCTGGCCGTGACGCATGCCCCTATCCTCTGGTAAAGCGCGTTTGGGGGATGGGGGCCCGGGGGGAAGGCCCTCTTTGGGCGCGAGCAAAGGGGCCTTCCCCCGGACGCTCCTTCCACCGTCGCTCCCCGCTGCCGTCATCTGGACGCCGGGCGGGATGTCTTTTATACAGGGAAGGCCCCGTGCGGGTCTTTTTCCTGTTTTTGCCATGACATGCCGCCGGAGCACGCCGGGGCATCCACTCTTTCCAAGGAAGACGCCATTGAAATGCAAGATCTGCAAGGCGACGGCCGTGGTGGCCCTGCGCAGCCACAACGCCGCCTTCTGTCCCGACTGTTACCTCAAATTCTTTGCCCGTCAGGTGGAAAAGGGCATCGAAGGCCAAAAGCTCTTCACCCGTGACGAACGGGTGCTGGTGGCCCTTTCCGGCGGCAAGGATTCGCTGGCCCTGATGCTGGAGCTTTCCCGCCAGGGCTATGACGTCACCGGCCTGCATATCGACCTGGGCATCCCGGGCTCCTCGCCCGCGGCGCGCGCCGTGGTGGAGCGCTTCTGCGCCCGGCACGGCCTGAAGCTCATGGTCAGGGAACTGGCGGCCGAGGGTCTGGCCATCCCGCTGGTCAAGGAGCGCCTCAACCGCCCCGTCTGTTCGGCCTGCGGCAAGATCAAACGGCATTTCTTCAACAAGGTGGCCCTGGACGAAGGTTTCGACGCCCTGGCCACGGGCCACAACCTGGACGACGAGGTGGCGCGTCTGTTCAGCAATACCCTGCGCTGGGATACGGCCTATCTTTCGGACCAGGGCCCGCGCCTGGACGGCGAGGACGGTTTTGCCCGCAAGGTCAAGCCCCTGTGGCGCCTGTCGGAATTCGAGACCGCCAACTACGCCTTCCTCATGGGCATCGAACACCATTACGCGCCCTGCCCCTACAGCCCCGGCGCCAGCTTCAGCACGCTCAAGGCCCTGCTCCAGCGCCTGGAAGCGGCCATGCCCGGCCGCAAGCTGGACTTCTATCAGGGCTTCCTGGCCCGCGCCCGGCCGGTCTTCGCCCGCCGCGAGGCCGAGACAGGCGTGGAGCTGGCCCCCTGCACCCGCTGCGGCTATCCCACCTCGTCCGGCGACCTGTGCGGCGTGTGCCGCATCCGCGAGGCCCTCAGGGACGACGCCGGCTAGGCGCTTCCCGGGAGGCCGGGCCATTGTCCCCGCCTGCCGGGGCCGGGCGGGATGCGACGCCCATAGCCTCCCGAAGCCAGGCCCCCGCCCGGGGACGGACGCAGGCTCGCGGGATAGGGGATGCGCCTGCCGCCCCTGTGCCCGACTGCCGGAGACGGCGCCGTGCCGCGGCGCGAGGTGCGGCAAAAGCAGGACGGGGCGACGCCTTCGGGCTGCGGAGCGCCCTGATCCGCCGGACGGAGAGCGCCCGGTGCGCACGACGCGCGGCAGCCGGGGGACGGGACGACGCCATCAAGAGTGTGGTGGACCCCGGTCCGCCCGCGCAGACGAACAAGGAGAACGATCATGGCCGCACAGGACAGGCATGACGCCTCACCGCCGCAGGCACGGGCATCCCGTGGCCCGCTCCCGCGTGCCGGCTCCCGGGCCGGAGGCCGTGAACCGCGTCCCCTGCCCGCCGCCGCCCGCCCCGCGCGCCTGCCTGGTCGTGCGCATCCGGCCTGTCTTGCGCGCCCTGTCCGGGACAGCGGCCCGCACCGCCGCAGCGGAGGCCTGCCATGAGCGTCGCCGACTATATCCGCAGCCTGCTGGCCTCGGAAAAGCTGGGGCCGCAGGTGCGTCATCATCGCTGCGAGCCCGCGCGCGAGGCCGTGTACGCGGCAAGCCGCCTGCCCTGGCCCGCGGCCATCCGCCGCACCCTGGACGAACGCGGCCTGAGCGGCCTCTACAGCCATCAGGCCCTGGCCACGGACCACATCCGCGCCGGCCGCTCCGTGGTGGTGGCCACGCCCACGGCCAGCGGCAAGAGCCTGATCTACAACCTGCCGGTGCTGGAACGCCATCTGCACGACAGCGAGGCCCGCGCCCTCTATCTTTTTCCGCTCAAGGCCCTGGCCCAGGACCAGCTGGCCGGGCTGCAGCGGCTGGTCTCCGGTTGGCCCGGGGAGGCCCGGCCCACGGCCGCCCTCTACGACGGCGACACCAGCGACCATTTCCGGCGCAAGATACGCCGCGACCCGCCCACGGTGCTCATCAGCAATCCCGAGATGCTGCATCTGGCCCTGCTGCCGCATCACGAACAGTGGGCCCCCTTCCTGGCCGGGCTGTCCCACATCGTGGTGGACGAGGCCCACACCTACCGGGGCGTGTTCGGCGCGCACATGGCGGGCGTGTTCCGCCGTCTCAACCGGCTGGCCGCCCATTACGGCGCGGCCCCGTCCTATGTCTTCTGCACGGCCACGGTGGGCAATCCCGGCGAGCTGGCCGCCGCGCTGTCCGGTCTGGACCTCATGCCCGGCCGCAGGCCGCCCGTGGTGGTGGACCAGAGCGGCGCGCCGCAGGGGGCGCGGCACTACGTCTTCCTCGATCCCGAACAAAGCCCGGCCACGGCGGCCATCGACCTCTTGCGCGCCGCCCTGGCCCGCAAGCTGCGCACCATCGTCTACTGCCGCTCCCGGCGCATGACCGAGCTGGTCAGCCTCTGGGCCGGCAGCCTCACCGGGCCGTGGGCGGGCCGCATCTCCGCCTACCGCGCGGGCTTTTTGCCCGAGGAGCGCCGCCAGATCGAGGCCCGCATGGCTTCCGGCGAGCTGCTGGCCGTGGTCAGCACCAGCGCCCTGGAACTGGGCATCGACATCGGCGGGCTGGATGTCTGCATCCTGGTGGGCTATCCGGGCACCATCATGTCCACCCTGCAGCGGGGCGGGCGCGTGGGCCGCGCGCAACAGGAATCGGCCGTGGTGCTGGTGGCGGGCGAGGACGCGCTGGACCAGTATTTCATGAACCATCCCGAAGACTTTTTCAGCCGCCCGGCAGAAAAGGCCGTGGTCAATCCCTGGAACGAGGTCATCCTGGCCCGGCATCTGGAATGCGCGGCCGCCGAGCTGCCCCTCTCCGCCCGCGATCCCTGGCTGGCCCCGGCCCCGGCGCAGGAGGCCCTGCGCGCCCTGGCCGCGCAGGGGCGTCTGCTGCTCTCGGCCGACGGCAGCCGGTGGCTGGCCGCCCGCAAGCGGCCGCAGCGGCTGGTGGACCTGCGCGGCACGGGACAGAGCTTCGTCATCGAGGACAGCGAGGGCGCGGTCATCGGCTCCGTGGACGGTTTCCGGGCCTGGCGCGAGACCCATGCGGGCGCGGTCTATCTGCACCGGGGCCGCAGCTACGTCATCGAGGAGATGGACCCGGCCGCGGGCCGGGTGCGGGCCCGGCAGGCCAAAACGGACTGGTTCACGCGCGTGCGCGGCCACAAGAGCACGGACATCCTCGAAGAGTACGAGCGCCGTCCGCTGGGGCGCGGCGTGGTCTGCCGGGGCCGCCTGCGCATCATCGACACCATCACCGGGTACGAGAAGCGCAGCACGCGCGACAACCGCCTGCTGACCATCGTGCCCCTGGACGCACCGCCGCAGGTCTTCGAGACCGAGGGCCTGTGGTACGTCATCCCCGAGAGCTGCCGCCAGCGGCTGGAGGAAGACTTCGTGCATTTCATGGGCGCCATCCATGCCTGCGAACATACGGCCATCGGCATGCTGCCCCTGCTGGTCATGGCCGACCGCAACGATTTCGGCGGCATCTCCATCCCGCTGCATCCGCAGACCGGACTGGCCTGCGTCTTCATCTATGACGGCCTGCCCGGCGGCGCGGGCCTGACCCGTCAGGCCTTCGGCCAGGCCCGCGAGCTGCTGGAGGTCTGCGCGGCGGTCATCGCGGCCTGCCCCTGCGAGGACGGCTGCCCCTCCTGCGTGCACTCGCCCAAGTGCGGCTCGGGCAACCGGCCCATCAGCAAGGCCGGGGCCCTGCGCCTGATCCGCGATCTGCTGGCCCCCGGCGGCGAAGCCGAGGGCGAGGCCCTGTGCGCCTCCCTGCGCATCAGCCCGCCGCCGGAACTGCTGCCGCCGCAGCCGGAGCAGACGCCCGCGGCCCCCGTGCCGCAGTCCGCGCCGGATCTGGCGGCCATCATGGCGGCCTGGGCCGGACAGACGCCCGCTGTCCGGGCAGCCGCTGCCCCGGCGTCCACAGCCACGGCACCCGTTGTCCAGGCGCCGGCAGCTCCGGCACCTGCAGCCGCCATCCCAACCCGTGTCCTCCAGACGCCCAATGTCCAGGCACCCACAGCCCCGCCCCGCGCCGTGCCGGCTCCCGCCGCTCCAGGGCCCACCCTGCAGACGCCCGCCGCCCCGCTGTCTGCCCTTCAGGTGGCCGTTCTCCCGGCTGCCGCGGAGCGGGCGGCCGGGCAGCCAGACCCGGACCAACCGGCCGCACATGTGGCAGGGACCACGGCAGGACGTTACGGAGACGAGGCCGTGCACGCCGTTGCCCTGCCCGGTGCTGCCGCACCCGGGGCAGCCGTGCCCGGCAGCCGGAGCTCCTGTCCCGCTCCCGCCGCACCGGCACACACCGTCCCGCCGGACGGGAAGGACAGCCCGTGCGGCGCCGACCGCTCCTGTCAGCCGGGACAGCCCGGGCAGACGGCCCCCGCGCCGGGTGTGGGCGCCACGGGCAGGCCGCCGGAACACTATCTGGTCTTCGACGTGGAGACGCGACGCAGCGCCGCCGAGGTGGGCGGCTGGCACAAGGCCGGGAGCATGGGCGTGAGCATCGCCGTGGCCTATGACAGCCGCGCCGGCGACTTTTTCAGCTACACCCAGGAGGCCCTGCCGGAGCTCTTTGCCCGCATGCGCGCCGCGCGGCTGGTGGTGGGCTTCAATTCCTTCCGCTTCGACTATGCGGTGCTCGCGCCCTTCGCGCCCTTCGACCTGCGCGCCCTGCCGGGCCTTGACCTTCTGCGGCGGGTGCAGGACAGTCTCAAGTACCGCGTCTCCCTGGACAATCTGGGGCAGGCCACCCTGGGCGAGCCCAAGAGCGCCGACGGCCTGCAGGCCCTGCGCTGGTGGCGGGAAGGGCGCCTGGACGACATCGCCGCCTATTGCCGCAAGGATGTGGACCTGACGCGGCGGCTCTATCTTTTCGGACTGGAACACGGCTGGTTGCTGTTCACCAACAAGGCCGGGCAGCGCGTGCGCGTGCCCGTGGATCTCAGGCACTGAACATGGATACGGCGGACAAGATCATACTCTGGCGGCGGGAGCTGCACCGGCACCCGGAAGAAGGCTGGACGGAATTCTGGACCACGGGCTTCGTGGCCCGGCAGCTGGCGGACATGGGCCTGGCCCCGTGCGTGGGCCGGGAGATCCTCGACCCCGGCCTCCGGCAGGGCCTGCCCGCGCCGGAACGCATGATGCAGGCCCGGCAGCGGGCCCTTGAGGAAGGACTGGAAACGTCCTGGCTGGAGCGCATGGGCCCGGCTACGGGCGTCGTGGCCGATATCGGCCCGGCGGACGCGCCTCTGGCCCTGGTGCTGCGCTGCGACATGGACGCCCTGCCCCTGGCCGAAGCCACGGACGCCGCTCACCGGCCCGCGCGCGAAGGCTTCGCCTCCCGCCATCAGGGCCTGTGCCATGCCTGCGGCCACGACGGCCACATGGCGCTGGGCCTGGGGCTGGCGGCCCTGCTGACGGCCCCGGACGCGGCCCCCCTGCGCCATCGCGTGCGTCTGCTCTTCCAGCCCGCCGAGGAAGGCGTGCGCGGCGCGGCCGCGCTGCTGGAGCAGGTGGACGGGGCGCGCGCTTTCCTGGCCGTGCATATCGGTCTGGGCGCGCCGCGCAGCGGCGCGCTGGTCACCGGCGTGGGCGGCTTCCTGGCCACCAGCAAGTTCGACGTCCGCTTCACGGGCCGGGCGGCCCATGCGGGCGCGGCCCCCGAACAGGGACGGGACGCCCTCAAGGGCGCGGCCTCGGCCCTGCTGGGCCTGCATGCCCTGCCGCGTCACGGCCACGGCCCCAGCCGCATCTGCGTGGGGCGTCTGGAAGGCGGCAGCAGCCGCAATACCGTGCCCGCCTCGGCCGTCATGGCCTGCGAGACGCGCGGCGCCGGCAGCGAGATCGACGCGGAACTGCTGCAACGGGCCCGGGCCGTCATCGAGGGCGCGGCCGTCATGCACGGTCTGGACTGGGAGCTCGATATGGTGGGCGGCGCGCCTGCCGCGGAAAGCGACGCGGCCCTGGCGGACCTGCTGGCCCGCTGCGCCCGCCAGCTGCCGCCGGACGTCCAGGGCGGCGGGACCTTCTCCCCGGCCCTGATCCGCAGCGACGGGCACATGGGCGCCAGCGACGACGCCACCACCCTGATGCGGGCCGTGCAACAGCAGGGCGGGCAGGCGGCCTACGCCTTCCTGGGGGCCGATCTGGCGGCCGGGCATCACCAGCCGGCCTTCGATTTCGACGAAAGCGTGCTCTGGCCCGGCGCGCGCTGGCTGGAGCGGGTCTGCCGCGAGCTGGCGGGCTAGGGCGTATCGCCCCCTATCCGCGATTTTGTCGGGGGAAGGGAACGCCCTCATCCCTGCGGCCGATGCCCGCAGCGGCCGTCGTCGCAGCGGGCAGGACCGGCGGGACAGCCGCCTGGCGCGGGTGGCGCGTGCCTGCCCTGATTTTTTCCACCTTGGGGAATATTTTTTGTAACGCCCTGTAGGGACAGGCTGATCCCTTTTATGGAGCCCTTGCCGCCGGCGGCAGGGCGCGTGGGGAAAAGCCGTTTTCCACATCCGGGTCGAAAAACAACAGGACCCTGCGGCTGTCTGTTCTGCCAACATCTCAAGATAACAGGAAAAAATACGCACAAGGCATGCATCCTGCATCTGCCCGGCATCCCGGACGCCGCCATCCGGCAAAGGCGACGGGCAGACCAGGGAACGCCTGATGGAAAGACGAAAGTTCCTGTATCCGGCCCTGGCCGCGGCCTCTCCGGCGGCCATCCCGGCCACGCGGGGCGGCGCAGCCGCCACCGGCACCACAGCACGCAGGGAAGGGAGCTCGCCCATGACACCTTCCCAGAGACAGAATCCCATGAGCTGCAACGGCATGGTCACGTCGCCGCACCATCTGGCCAGCCAGGCCGGGCTGGACATCCTGCGGCGCGGCGGCACGGCCATCGACGCGGCCGTGGCCACGGCCGCCGTCCTGACCGTGGTCTATCCGCAGATGTGCACCCTGGGCGGCGACAATTTCTGGCTCATCTATGATGCCCGCACGGGCGGGATGAAGGGCCTCAACGCCAGCGGCCGTGCCGGGGAAAAGGCCTGCATCGCCTTCTACCGCGACCGGGGCCTGGACAGGATCCCCGCGCGCGGCTATCTGGCCGCCAATACCGTGCCCGGTGTGGTCTCTGGCTGGGACGCGGCCTGGCGGTACAGCCGGTCGGCCCTGGGCTCGCGGCTTTCCTTCGCCGCCCTGCTGGACACGGCCCGCGAGCTGGCGGAGCGGGGCTTCCCGGTCAGCACCTCGCTGGCCTGGTGGAGCGGGGTGGACACCGACCCCACGGATCAGGAGTTCCGCGACCTGCAGCGCTATCCCGGTTTCGCCGCCGCCTATCTCAAGGAAGGGGGCAAGCCCTACCGGACGGGCGAGATCATGCGCCTGCCCGATCTGGCGGCCACCCTGGCCCTGCTGGCGGACAAGGGCCCGGACGAGTTCTACCGGGGCTCCATCGCCGCGGCCATCACGGCGGAGCTGGCGGAGCACGGCGGCCTGCTCGGCATGCGGGATCTCGCCCGGCATACGGCCGACTGGGTGGAGCCCGTCTCCGTGCCCTACCGCCATTGCCGGGCCTGGAACCTGCCGCCCAACACCCAGGGCATGGCCTCGCTGGAGATACTGAACATCCTCAACAATTTCGACCTGTCGCAGATAGAGGAAGGCAGCGCGGACCACTACCACCTCATCATCGAGGCCACCAAGGAGGCCTTCCTCGACCGGGACGCCTACCTTTCCGATCCGGCCTTCGTGGACATCCCGCTGGAGCGCCTGCTCTCGGCGGAGCACGGCAGACGGCAGGCCGCCCGCATCCGCAGGGACAGGGCCGCCACCGGCCTTGCGCCGCTGGATCCCAAGGGCGACACCATCTGGCTGGGCGTGGTGGACCGGGAAGGCAATGCCGTGTCCCTGATCCAGAGCATCTACCATGACTTCGGTTCCGGCATCGTGCCCCGGGGCACCGGCGTGCTGCTGCAGAACCGGGGCAGCTTCTTCTCCCTCGACCCCGCGCACGTCAACTGCCTCATGCCCGGCAAGCGCACCTTCCACACCCTGAACCCGGCCATGCTGCTTAGGGACGGCAAGCCCCTGCTGGTCTACGGCACCATGGGCGGCGAAGGCCAGCCCCAGACCCAGGCCGCCATCGTCACCCGCGTGCTGGACTACGGCATGAGCCCGCAGGAAGCCATCGACGCGCCCCGCTGGCTCTACGGCCGCACCTGGGGCAAGTCCAGCAACGACCTCAAGCTGGAAGGCCGCATCCCCGCCGGGGTGGCCGACGAGCTGGCCCGGCGCGGCCATGCCGTGCGCCGGGTGGAGGATTATACGGACGTCATGGGCCATGCGGGCGCCATCCGCATCGATCCGCAAACAGGCGTGCTCCAGGGCGGCGCGGACCCGCGCGGCGACGGCCTGGCCTGCGGCTACTAGGACGGGCGGCAGCGCGCCATTCCCGGTGGGGAGGCGCGGCTGCCTTATGGCGGCTGCCTTCGGCCGCAGCAGGGCAATAGCGCGGGAGACGTTGCCCGGCTGGAGGGCCTCCACCATGCGGACGTGAAGCGCCCCGGCAATGCCGGGGCGCTTCGTTGTTTCAGAGCCGTGTCCATGGGCAAGGAGCATGCGGGGACATGCCACCTTAGCCGCGTTTTCTTCGCCTCTGCGGGAGACCTTCGCCACAAGGAAAGCCGTAGTCTTGCCGCGGCCTCCCATCCTCCTGCCAAAGCGCGTTTGGGGAAGGGGTGGGGGCTTGGGGCGGGGGACCTTCTTTGCGCGCTCGCCAAAGGGATCCCCCCGTCCCCCAATAACAGCCACTGGCGCGGGCATCGGCAGCCCGCAGGGGCACCGGCTCAGTACAGCTTTTCCAGATCCTTCTCGTCCATGCCGTAGGCATGTTCCGCCGCCGGGAAGACGCCCGCGCGCACCTCGTCGGCATAGGCCCGGAAGGCCTGGCGCATGGCCGTGCCCAGTTCGGCGTAATGCTTGACGAACTTGGGCGAAAGGCCGTCCACCATGCCCAGCATGTCCTGCCAGACCAGCACCTGGCCGTCACAGTCCGGCCCCGCGCCGATACCGATGGTGGGCACGCCGACGCTGCGGCTGACCAGCGCGGCCAGCGGCGCGGGCACGCATTCCAGCACGATGGCGAAGACGCCCGCCTGTTCCAGGGCCCGGGCATCGTCCAGCAGGGCCTGCGCCGCTTCCCGGCCCCGGCCCTGCACCTTGTAGCCGCCCATGCTGTGCAGGGATTGCGGCGTGAGGCCCAGATGGCCCATGACCGGGATGGAGGCCCGCACGACGGCTTCCACCTGCGGGCAGAAATGGCGGCCGCCTTCCAGCTTCACGGCCTGGGCCCGGCCCTCCTGCACCAGCCGTCCGGCATTGGCGCAGGCCTGCTGCGGCGAGAGGTGGTAGGACATGAAGGGCATGTCGCAGACCAGCAGGGGCCGGGTCAGGCCACGGGCCACGGCGGCGCAGTGGTGGACCATCTGCTCCATGGTCACGCTCAGGGTGTCGGGCTGGCCCAGCATGACCATGCCCAGCGAGTCGCCCACCAGCACGGCGTCCACGCTCTCGTCCATGAGCCGGGCGATGGTGGCGTCATAGGCGGTGAGCATGGCCAGTTTGCGTTGTCCCTTGGCCTGACGGAAGGTGACGGCGGTCTGTTTCATGGCAGCATCCCTCTGCGGCGGGCAGGCGCGGCCCCGCCCGGAAAAGAAGCGGGCCCTGGCCCGCATGCAAATGCAAAAAAGGCGGGGAAAGGGACCCCCCTTCCCCGCCTGACGAACAGGATGGTTAAAAGCCTTCTTCCAGCGGCGGCCAGACCAGCCAGGGACCGTCGGGCGTCACGGTCCTGCGTGCGGCCGGGGCCAGGAAGACCTGGCGGCCTTCCACGCGCAGGCGGCCTTCGGCCAGCCATTGCAGGGCCTGCGGATAGATGCGGTGCTCCAGCGGATGGATGCGGCCCATGAGCGTGTCCAGCTCCTCGCCGGCATTGGCCGGCACCGCGGCCTGGATGATGACCGGGCCGCTGTCCACCAGCTCTTCCACGAAATGCACGGTGCAGCCCGTGATCTTCACGCCGTAGGCCTGGGCATCGGGCCCGCCGTGCGCGCCCGGAAAGCTGGGCAGGATGGCGGGATGGATGTTGATGACCCGGCCGGGGAAGGCCTGCAAAAAGCCGCTGGTCAACAGGCGCATGTAACCCGCCAGCACCACATATTCCGCGCCGGAGGCCTTGATGGCGGCCACCATCTCGCGGTCGAAGCTCTCACGGTCGGCAAAGGCCTTGTGGTCGATGCAGACATGCGGGATGCCCGCCTTCTCGGCCCGCTCGAAGACCCTGGCGCCGGGACGGTTGCCCGCGATGAGGCGGATATCCACATCCAGCACGCCCTGGGCGGCCTTGTCGATCATGGACTGGGCATTGGTGCCGCTGCCGGAAGCCAGGATGGCGATTTTCAGGGCCATGGTTCACCTCTGCGGGCTGTAGTGCTCTTTCAGGGCCTCCACCAGCGCGGGGATGGTGTAGGCTTCGGGCTGGATATGGCAGGGCAGGTCGTGGGCGGCCAGGGTGCGGGCCGTGACCGGGCCGATGGCGGCCAGCTCCACTTCGGGATGGGCGCGCAGCTCTTCCGCCGGGATCAGGGACAGGAAGTTCTCCACCGTGGACGAGGAGCCGAAGGTCACGCAGTCCAGGGTACCGGCCCGCATGGCGGCCAGCACCTCGTCCTTGCGCGTGGCGGCGGGCACGGTCTCGTAGGCGGCGATGACGTCCACCTGCGCGCCTGCCTTGCGCAGCTCGTCGGGCAGGACCTCGCGGGCCCTGGCGGCGCGGGGCAGGAGCATCTTCACGCCCTTGACGGGCCCCAGGGCCAGCAGGCCTTCCACCACGCCCTCGGCCACATAGCGGGCCGGGATGAAGTCGGGCTCGATGCCGCGCTCGCGCAGGGCGTCGGCCGTGGCCGGGCCGATGGCGGCCACCTTGCACGGGCCGATGGCGCGGCTGTCGCGGCCGCAGGCGGCCAGACGCTGCCAGAAGTGGCGCACGCCGTTGACCGAGGTGAAGATGATCCAGCCGTATTCGCCCAGACGGGCCACGGCGGCGTCCAGCTCGCTGTAGTCGGCCAGGGGGCTGATCTCGATGGTGGGGCACTGGATGACGTTGGCCCCCAGTTCGGTCAGGCTTTGGGCCAGACCGCTGGCCTGTTCGCGCGCCCGGGTGACCACGATGCTGCGCCCGAAGAGCGGCCGCTGCTCGAACCAGCCCAGCTGGTCGTGCAGGGAGCAGACCTTGCCCACCACGATGACCGAGGGATTGCTGAAGTTGTTGTCCACGGCGGCCCGGGGCAGGGTGGCGATGGTGGCCACCAGGCTGCGCTGGTGCGGCGTGGTGCCGCGATAGACCAGGGCGGCCGGGGTATCGGGATCCATGCCCGCGTCCAGCAGGTGCCGGGCGATGTCGGGCAGGTTCTTCATGCCCATGACGAAGACCAGGGTGGAGGCGCTGGCGGCCAGGGCCTTCCAGTTGTGCACGGAGCCGGGCTTGTCCGGGTTCTCGTGCCCGGTGATGATGGTCACCGACGAGGCGAAATTGCGGTGGGTCAGCGGGATGCCCGCATAGGCCGGGGCCGCGATGGTGCTGCTGATGCCGGGCACTTCCTCAAAGGGCACGCCTGCGGCCAGCAGTTCCTCGGCCTCTTCGCCGCCGCGTCCGAAGATGTAGGGGTCGCCGCCCTTGAGGCGGGCCACCACCTTGCCTTCCCTGGCCTTGCGCACCAGCAGGGCGTTGATCTCGTGCTGGGGCAGGGCGTGATCGCCCGCCACCTTGCCCACATAGATGCGTTCCGCATCGGGGCGGGCGTGGCCCAGCAGCGAGTCGTTGGCCAGTGCGTCATAGACCACCACGTCCGCGCAGGCCAGCGCGTCACGGCCCTTCAGGGTCAGCAGCCCGGCATCGCCGGGACCGGCTCCGATAAGATAGACCTTCATTTATACGCCTCCACGCGCCAGTTCCAGCAAGGTGCGCGCGCCGAAGCCCGTGGAACCCACGGGGCAGAGCGCCGTCTTCTTGGTTGCCCAGTCCACGCCCGCGATGTCCAGATGCGCCCAGCGCACGCCCTCGCGCACGAAATGCTTGAGGAAGAGCGCCGCGTGGATGGCCCCGCCTTCGCGCGGGCCCATGTGGCAGATGTCCGCCACCTCGCTCTTGAGGTTGTCTTCATAGCCCTTCCACAGGGGCAGGGGCCAGTAATTCTCGCCGCCCACGCCGCCGGCGGCGCGGATGCGTTCGGCCAGGGCCTCGTCGTCGCAGAACAGGCCCGCCACCTGGGTGCCCAGGGCCACGGCGCAGGCGCCGGTCAGGGTGGCGATGTCCACCACGGCCGCGGGCGTCCACTGCTTCTGGGCATGGTCCAGGGCGTCGCACAGGGCCAGACGGCCTTCGGCGTCGGTGTTCTGGATCTCCACCGTATCGCCGGACGCGGCGCGCACCACGTCGCCGGGACGCATGGCATGGCCGCCGGGCATGTTCTCGGCGCAGGCCATGAGGCCCACCACGCGGCGGGGCAGCTCGTCCCCGGCGCAGGCCACCAGGGTGGCCAGCACGGCGGCGGCCCCGCTCATGTCGCCCTTCATGGCATGCATGTTGGCCGCGGGCTTGAGGCAGATGCCGCCGGTATCGAAGGTGATGCCCTTGCCCACCAGCACCAGGGGCTTGTCCTGCTCATGCCCCCCGGGCGCGTGTTCCAGCACGATGAGGCGCGGAGGGCAGGCCGAGCCCTGGCCCACGGCCAGCAGGCAGTTCATGCCCGCTTCGGCCAGGTCCTTCTCGTCCAGCACCGTGCATTTGAGACCGGCCGCGGCGGCCTGTTTCCGCGCTTCCTCGGCCAGCAGGGCGGGAGAAAGCAGGTTGGCGGGCGTATTGTCCAGACGGCGGGCCAGGCACACGGCCTCGGCCGCGCGTTCGCCGCGCCGGGCGGCCTGCTGGCCGCCGTCGGGCACGAACTCGCCATCAAAGGCCACGGCCAGCCACTGGGGCGCGGCGGGGGCCTCCGCATCGGGCTTTTTCAGGTCGTATTTGTACAGGGCCAGGCAGGCGGCGTAGACGCTTTCTTCCACCAGCCGCTCACGGCCGCCGGGCAGGGTGGCCAGCTGGGGTTCCAGCAGCAGGATGGATCCCAGGCCCAGCTCATGGGCGCGCTGCACACCGGCCGCCACGGCCGTGCGGATATCGTCCATGGTCAGGTGCTCGCGCGCGCCCAGGCCCACGGCCAGCACGCGCGGCACGCGCAGGTCGGGGTGGCCGTGCAGCAGGGCCTGCTGGCCCTTCCTGCCCTGGAAGTCGCGCATGGCGGGCGCGATGGCCAGCCAGGGCGCCACCTTGTCCAGCGCGGGGCAGGCTTCCAGCATGTCCTCGCCCTGGCAGACGGGCACTATGAGAATCTCGGCCTTCCACTGGTCAGGGCCGAGGCATTGAAAACGGATGTCCATATCTTTCTCCGAAGCATCGAGATGAACGGCCGCCCCGCAGCGCGGGACGACGGGCAATGGCGGGGATTGCCATCACGAGGAGCAGAATATACGCTGTGCCGTCGTTTTTGCCAAGCCGCGAGGCGCTTTGCCGTCCCGGGGCCTCCGGCCCGTACCGCAGCCCGCGCCCAGCCGCGCCCCGTTCCGCCATGCTCGTCTATATCCACGTCCCTTTCTGCCGCTCCCGCTGCCGCTACTGCGCCTTCCATTCCCTGCCGCTGGGCCCTGCCTCGCCCGATGCCTCGCCGCAGGTGGCGGCCTACCGGACCTGCCTGCTGCGCGAGCTGGACCTCTGGGCCGCCCGTCTGGGACGACGGCCGGTGGAGAGCGTCTTCTTCGGCGGCGGTACGCCCAGCCTGCTGCCGCCGGACTTCCAGGGCGCGGTGCTGGAACGCATCGACAGGCACTTCCATCTGGCCGCCGGGGCCGAGATCAGCATGGAGGCCAATCCCGAATCCCTGCTGGCCCGCCGGGCCGTGGACGGGTATCTGGCGGCGGGCGTCAACCGCATCTCCCTGGGCGTGCAGAGCCTGGACGATGCCCTGCTCTCCCGGCTGGGACGGCCGCACCGGCGCGCCGACGTGCTGCGGGCCGTGGACCATCTGCGGGCCGCGGGCTGCCGGAACCTGGGCCTGGATCTCATGTGGGGCCTGCCCGGACAGGACGTGGCCCACTGGCTGGGCACGCTGGAGGAGGCCCTGCGGCTGGAGCCGGAACACATCTCGGCCTACGGACTGACCCTGGAGAGCGGCACGCCGCTGGAACGCGAGCACGCCGCCGGACGCCTGGCCCTGCCGGAGGAGGGCGCGCAGGAACGCATGTTCCTGGAAGGCATCCGCCTGCTGGCCGCGCACGGTCTGGAACAGTACGAGATCTCCAACTACGCCCGGCCCGGCTTTTGCAGCCGTCACAATCTGGGCTACTGGACCGGCGCCGACTATCTGGGCCTGGGCCCGGCGGCCACCTCCACCCTGGACGGCCGCCGCTGGACCGATACGCCCGACCAGATGCGCTGGCAGGCCGACATCGACGCCGGACGCCCGGATCACGACGCGGAAGCCATCACGCCGCACATCCGCCTGGAAGAACGGCTCATGCTGGCCCTGCGCACCTGCGCGGGCTTCGAACTGGCGGAATACACGACCCTCAGCGGCCGGGATTTCGAGGCTGACCACGGGCGCTGGGCCCGTGGACTGGAACGCGCCGGACTGGCCCGTACGGCCGGCGGCCGTCTGGCCCTCACGCCGCGGGGCCTGCTGGTCTCCAATGCCGTGGTGGCCGATCTTTTTGAGCGGCTGGACGAACTGGGCCTGTAGCGCCAGAGGCGGGACAGGCAAGAGGTGACGGGAAAGACACGGCACGCCGGTATGGTCATGCCGCCGGCATGGCTTACCCCGCCCCTGGAACGACAGGCGCTCGGCGAACGCCGTGACGTGCGGCTGCGGATGCCGGCCCCGCCCCTGGAACGACTGCGCGAAAGAAGGCCTCCACCCCGCTTTGATTGCGCGGGCCTCCACACCTGTCACGGCAGGCGGAGGCAGGACGGCCCTTTCCCGGGCGTATGGCGCCCGGCACCACCGGACCGCGCGCCGGACGCATGGCCGTTTCCCGCAGGAGGCGAAAAAACATCATCACCGCTGCAGGCCGGCGGCCGCTGCCGGGCCGCGTACAGGCCGCCAGTCCTCCCTGCGCGCCACATAGAGCACATGTTCCATGTCCTGCCCGGCATAGTGCCGGAGGAAACGTCCGCAGACCTCCATGCCGTTGCGCCGGGCCACCGCGCGAGAAGGATGATTGTTTTCCCGGATGCAGGCAAAGACTTCCGGCAGGCCCAGGACATCGAAGGCGAACTCAGTGCAGGCGAGGGCCGCTTCCGTGGCATAGCCCTGATGCCAGTATCGTTTGGCCAGCAGATAGCCCACCTCCGGCACCCGGATGCTGCGGGGCGTCGTGCAGATGCTCCTGCTGAGCGGCCCGGCGGTCCCTGCCCCGGCCGCCTTCTCGCCGGACGGCAGCTTTTGGGGCGACAGCTCCCCGGACGACGCCTCATTGGACGGCGATTCGCCGGGCGGCACTGCCGCGTCCCCCCTCTGTCCCGGCACATCTCCCACCGGGGCCTGTTCACTGGAGGCTGCTGCCGCAGCGTCCTCCTGGCCGTCGCCGGTCTGGTCAGCTGCGCTGTGCCCGCTTGCCGTGCGGATGCAAGAGGTCACGCCCTCGCACGGTTGCAGGGTGATGCCGCACTGGCCGATCATCTCGCCCGTGGCGCGCAGCTCCAGCGCCAGCGCCCCGTAGCCCGGCACGGCATACCGGGCCTGCTGTCGCCGCAGCCAGTCCCAGACCTCCCGGTCACTGAAGGCATGCCCGTAAGCGTACATCACTTCCGGGTCCTGCAGATAGCGGCTCAGGGCGGGAAAATCAGCATCCTTCATGGGCCGCAGACAGCAGCGCTCCGTCAGAATCTCCAGCATGGTCCACACTCCCTCTCTCATATTGCCTTGCGCAGGGGACAGTGCCCCGTTCCGCGCCTCCTGTCCAGCCGAACCTGATCACCGGACACTGTGGCCACTGTCTGCAGATCCTTGCGGTCGCCACCCGGGAAGGACGGGGAGTTCCTTTATATGCGGGGGAAGGGCCCCTTTGTAGCTGACAGGTCGGTAAAAAACGTCCGTCATGTTTCCATGAGGGGGGACCTTTGCCGGTACCCAAAGGGGTCTCCTCCCCCACTTCCCTCCCCAAACGCGCTTTATTCGCGACACGCGCTCCTGGCGGCAGCGGGATGCCGTACACGAGAAGGAAAACCTCTATTGAGCGCGCCGGAGGACAAGCTCGGGATCCATCTGTAGTGTACCTCCGTCGCAGCAGCCGCAACGTCTCCATTCCTTAAAGAAGCAGACGTCGCACATGGTGATCAGCGCCGCGTCCATGCAGCCGTTAGCGCGATTCGGCCCCGCAAACAGCGCAGCAGGGCATGTACATGCAACTTCTACTGCCTGCTCAGAGTCCCTTTCCCAGCAATCGAGCGCGCCGATTGGGCGGCGTGCGCCGAAGGCGCTGTGCCGCCCGCCCCGGCGCGCCCTGGTATTTCCGGGACCCAGGGCGGGGCAGGGGGTGCAGGGGGCCTGGGGGAGCCCATCCCCCGGCCCCCTGCCGCCTCGCCGCGCAGGCGACCAGGCCCGGAGGCCGGGCCGAAGCCGCCAGCAGGCGGCAAACCTTCGCCCGGCAAAGGCTGCGCCGGCAACATAAAAGAGGGCTCCCCGGCGTTAGCCAGCTCCCAAACGAAGCTGAAAGGGGCAGCTGAGGGAAAAGCTATTCACATTGCGCTATCTCCGCACGGCAAAAAACAAGAAGAAAGAGAAGCAAGAGAAGAAGGAGAACGGGCGTTATCCGAAGCCACAGACACTGTCATGCGGATGCGGGAAAGGCCGGGGAGGGACAGTGCCGGAAAGGGCTCAGGGCAGGAGGGCCTCAGGGAAACATCCCTGAACGCAAAAGACCCCCTCGCGCTCTGAGCGGCAAGGGGGTCTGGAAGAATCTTTGGCAGCGGCCTACTTTCCCACATGACG
>NZ_CASDOY010000034.1 GCF_949282365.1 uncultured Desulfovibrio sp. | reverse complement strand
CGGCCCGGAGCGGAGCGCGCCCTGCGGGGCGGCCCCTGTCCGCCACGGCGCAGCAGACACGGCCGCAGCAGACCACGCATCTTTCATCGAACAGGGGGGAGGCCATGCCAGGACCTGTGCAGGCACCGCAAGCACGCTATATCAGCCTTGATACGGATTTCGGTTATGACGCCCTGGGCGGCATCGGCCGCCTCGGCAGGCACAGCATGGAGGCGCTGGAGCCGGGAGCGCGCCAGACCGGCCGCATCCCGGGCCCTCCCGGGAGCGTGGGCCGCTGGTTCGCCAAACTGCTGGACAGCCTCACCCCGGCAAGCTGGCGCGCCCAGGGCAAGTTCCGGCGCGCCCTGGAAGACTTCAGCGCACAGACGGGCAGGATACTGGGCCATCTGCGCCATGCCGGACTCTTGGGCACGGACGGCCCGCAAGGCCGGGAGGCTGTGGCGGCCGCCCTGCGGGAGCTGGCCGGACTGCGGCAAACGGAACTGCCCATGACCAGCCGGGGAGCGGATCACGGCGAGGTCCTGCAGGCCCGCGTGCGCCGCAACATGGCCATCCTGCAGGCGGAAGACCCGCAACGGGCACAGGAATTGCGGCAGCTGCGGGAAAGCGGCCTGCTGGACGGGATCATCGCCGGTCTCGGTCCCGATCAGGCCGGTCTGGCCGCCGACCTGGCCCTGATCCGGGATGCCCTCCATACCGGTGCGGACGACATGGCCGCCCGTGTGGAGGCGCGGGCCACCGGCCCTGGAGCGTCTCCTGCCGCAGCCGTCCCTGACGCGACGCCCCAAACGGCCCCGCAGCCGTACCGTTCCCGTTTCAGTCCTGCGGCCCTGCGGGATTTCTTCTTGGGCAAGTCCGCCTTCAGGGACGAGGCCCTGCACGCCCTGCGGGAACGCCAGGCCACGCTGGAGCGTTTCACGGGCGAGGCCCGCACCATCCTGCAGGCCGCCCTGGAAGCCGTGGACGACGTGCTGCAGCACAGGCTGGCCGCCGATACGGACAGTTTCGCCCGCGTCCAGCAGCAGGTGGACGAAAGCATGGGCCGGGCCATCCGCTGCGCCGTGGACGAGGTCTGCGACCTGGCCCTGCGCCATCTGGACGGGCCCGGGAGCGCGGGACAGGAGGGGCGGGACTTCCGCCGCATGGACGCTGACTTCGTCCGGGCGGAGCTGGCTGCCCTGCAGCACGGCGAACGGCTCCCGGCCCGGGACAGCGCCCCTGCGGACACGGCCCGTCCCGACGGGGACCCGTTCCGGCAGGGCATCCAGAAGGCGCGGCAGCAGATACGGGATCTTTCCCGGCTCTACGGCCGGCTGACGGAAGGCCTGGGCGAACTGGAACAGCAGGACAGCCGCTGCCGGACCTGCCTGCTGCTGCACGAGCTGGCCGGGGCGGAGCTGCCCGCGCCCCTGGACCGGCAGGAATGGGGCCGGGCCTGCGACGTGCTCATCGAGGCCCTGCGCTCCCCCGCCACGGATCCCTGGGCCGTCAGGGACGCCCTGTCCGTGCTTGGACAGGGGGCGGCATCCCCCGGCATGCCGGAGGCCGTGCGCCGGCGCTTCCAGGAAGGCCGGGCGGAGTTGCAGCGCCATCTCGCACCGGCCACGGAGCGCCCCGTCTTCCAGCTGGCGGAGAGCAGCCGGGCTGGGAGCAGGCTGGACGCCCTCGAGCAGGCGCGGGCCCTGCACCAGGTGGTGGGCCACGCCGGGGCGCTGTTGCAGCGCGCCCGGCTGCCGCAGGCGGACAGCCTCGTCTCCCAGGGCCTGCAGATCAGCAGGCTGGCCATGCGCCTGCGCGGCGACAGCCCGCGCGATGCGCAACGCCGGCAGCAGGCCGTCACGGAATTGCGCACGTCCGTGGCCCGTTTCATGGCCAATCTGGCCCTGGCCCTGATGCAGGCGGAAAACCCCGGCGTGCGCAGCGCCCAGCCCGAGGCCCGGGGGCTGGACAAGGCAGGCGCTCTGCAGGGCCTGGACCTGATACGCCAGAGCGTGGAGCGCATCCTCGGCGGCCTGGAGGACGGGGAGGGCGGCGTGGTGGCGCGCGCTGCCCTGCGGGACGGCCTGCGCCTGCTGGAAAAGGGCAGGGAAGCGGCCCTGGCCTGCGGCAGACTGCTCGACAATGCCGTCCACAAGGAAAAGGACGTGGCGGAACAGCTGGCCGTCTGTCTGGAATCCGGCCGGGACGATGCCGCCGCCACCCTGCGCGGCCTGCTGGAAGGCGGCCGCTGGACCAGGGGCAAGCACGGCGAGGCGAAGGCGGCCATCGACGCCTTTCTGGAAGCCCTGCGTCCCGTGCGGGAAAGCCGGGGCCAGAGCCGGCTTTTGCGCTTCCTCGCCGACCGCCTGTCCGGTGCCTTCATCCCGCATGATGTCTACATGGGCT
Source organism: uncultured Desulfovibrio sp. (assembly GCF_949282365.1). GTDB lineage: Bacteria > Desulfobacterota > Desulfovibrionia > Desulfovibrionales > Desulfovibrionaceae > Desulfovibrio. The sequence continues at coordinate 18,506 of NZ_CASDOY010000034.1, read as the reverse complement.
TCGACGGCAGCATCCACATGCTCATCAATACGGACCGGCAGGGCCTTGGCGGCAGCCGGAAGCTCCAGGGCACCCGCTGGATCGCCCTGCCGCCGCCGGACAGGCTCCGGCCGGGCGTCTCCACCGGCGTGCACCGCCTGGACCAGCTGCTGGACGCCGGAGACAACCGCAGCGTCTTCTATCCGCAGCTCCATCAGCTGCTGACGCGCTATTTCTCCGGCATCCCCTATGACCTCAGTCTTCCCGGGGACGGGCAGTAAGATGTGGGGCGGCCCCGGTGCCTCCCCAGGACTGCCGCAAAAGTTGCGGATACGGCCCCTTGCCCCGGTACCCAAGCCCCTCCACAAGGGCTTTTGCTTCCAGCAGGAGCATGGACGCCCTCTGTGACGGATGAAGGGCATATGGAGGGGCTGGGGAAAGATGCCCCCTTCGGGCACTGGTCAAAGGGGGGACCTTCCCCAAAAAAGCAGCATCAACGACGACGCCCCGTGCATGGTACGGGGCGTCGTGCATCGAAGCGTCGCAAAAATCCGCGCCGACACCGTCAGCGCCGCTTTGGGGCGCCGGCCTCCACATCGTCCCGGGGCACGATGCTGTCCGCGTCATAGTCCAGCAGGGGCGCATGGCCCAGCAGCAGGGCGCGTTCCTTGTCCACGGTCTTGAGGAAGCTGTCCATGGAGGCCTTGCGCACGCTCGCGCCGCGCGGGTTGATGGCCTTGGCCGGATTGACGAACTTGCCGTTCTGGCGCAGGCGGAAATCCAGATGCGGCCCGGACGAAAGGCCCGTGCTGCCCACGAAGCCGATGACCTGGCCCTGGCGCACGCGCTGCCCGTTGCGCAGGCCGCGGGCATAGCCGGAAAGATGGGAATACATGGATTCCAGCCCGGCCGCATGCTTGATGATGACCTGGTTGCCGTAGCCCCCGGCCCAGCTGCGCCGGGTGACCACGCCGTCGCCCACGGCCTTGACCGGCGTGCCGGTGGGCGCGCCGTAGTCAACGCCCAGATGCGGGCGGCTGTAGCCCAGGATGGGATGCTTGCGGTTGTGGGAAAAGCGGGAGGTCACACGGGTGAAGGCCAGGGGCGCCTGCAGCAGGGTCTTGCGCAGGTTCTCGCCCCTGGCGTTGTAGTGCTGCGGCCGGTTGTGCCCGTCGCGGAACAAATAGGCCTCGTAGGTGGTGCCCTTGTTGGTGAAATGGGCGGCCAGCACGCGGCCGTAGCCCTTGTAGTCGCCGTCGCGGTAGCGCTTTTCCACCAGCACCCTGAAGCTGTCGCCCGGCTGCAGGTCGCGGATGAAGTTGATCTCCGACCCGAAAAGATTGCCCAGGGTCAGGGCCAGCTGCGGGCTTTCGCCGATGTCGGCCACGGCCTGGAACAGGTTGTCGTCGATGGTGGCTTCCACCTGGGCCAGGGTGATCACATATTCGATGGGCTCCACCCGGGCCACGGGCTCCTCGGAGCCTTCCACCACCAGGCGCCGGCTGGCGTCGATCTCGTATTCAAAACGCTTGAGCTGGCCGGACGCGGGGTCCACCACGATGGTATAGGGCTGGCCCGTGCGGAAGGAACGCATGGAAAAGACCTGGCGGGCGGCGCTGACATAGGGATGGGAACCGGAGGCCGTATTGCCCTCGATGATCTTGCTGACGGTATCGCCCTTTTCCACCGTGCCGCGGACCACGGCCTCGCCGTTGATGATCTCGGCCCCTTCGGGCAGGGCCACCGCGGGCAGGGCCGCCTCGCCGGCGCCGCCTTCCCCGGCATCGGCGGCCGGGCCTTCCCCGCCGTCGGGAGCGGCTGCCGCGGGAGAGGTCCCATCCTCCCCGCCCGTGCCGGGAACGGCCGGGGATCCGTCACTTTCGGAGGGCACTTCCGGGGCGGGCACTGCCGGGGCGGGAGCGTCCGTCCCGGTCGTCGGGGCCGAAGACGGCACCGAAGCGGGACCGGAGGCCTGGCCGGCCGTGACGGCCGGGGCCTCAGCCCCCGTCATGTCCGGCAGATGGGCTATGCCCAGCCGGTCCGCCAGCAGGCCGAGGACGACCACCAGGAAAAGAAAGACGGCAAGTCCTGTTTTTTTCATGCATGCACTCCAAACAGTATGGCATATATCCTGCCCGCCCGTCAGTTGTCCAGCAAGGCGCGGGCCTGTCCCGGCCGGAAGGGGATGTTTCCCGGGAAACAGGGGCCCGCTTGGGCTGTTCCTTGTGTCATCATGTGCGTATATCATGTAATATATTGAAAACTAACAAACTCTTTTGAACATATTTTCTTGATTTTCTCCAGGTGGCCGTATAGATGTTGCTCACGCAACAAAAAAGCTCCTGCTGCGGCAGGCCCTGACGTTCTTGTGGAGTGTTCCGTGTCCCTGACATTTTCCTATAAAAAATGGTTGTTCTTCGTCCTTTCCTCCGCCTATCTGGTGGTCTTCATCCAGAACGTGGCCATCACGGTGGTCACCCCCGACGTGATGCATGATCTGGGGCTTTCCTCCGGCGATATGGGCCTGCTGGGCTCCGTCTACCTCTATGCCTACGCCCTGACCCAGTTCTTTTCCGGCATCCTGTCCACCCGCTTCGGCCCGCGCCGTCTGCTGAGCTGCCAGTTTCTGGTGGCGGCCCTGGGCGGCGTCCTTTTCGCCACGGCGCAGAGCCTGCCCCTGGCCGTGGCGGGCCGCCTGCTCAACGGCCTGGGCATGGCGGGCGTCATGTCCGCATCCTTCACCCTTTTCAGCCGCTGGTTCGCGCCCGAGACCTTCTCGCGCCTGTGCACCCTGTTCTTCATCGCCGGCGGCATGGGCGGGCTTCTGGCCACCACGCCCCTTTCCCTGGCCAACCACTGGCTGGGCTGGCGTCCGGTCTTCGGCGCGCTCTCCGTCCTGACCTGCTCCCTGACGGTCATCATTCATGCCGTGGTCCGGGACTGGCCGCCCCATCTGGCCGGGGCCGGCAACAGCCTGCGCCTGGCCGACGTGCTGCGCGATGTGGCCGCCATGGCCCGGCAGGGCGATTTCTGGAAGATGGTCCTCTGGTATCTCTTCCTGCCCTCGCAATACTTCGTCTTCCACGGCCTCTGGGGCGCGGTCTACATGGGCGGCACCTTCGGCCTTTCGCCCAGCCTCATCGGCAATATCCTGGCCATGGGCGCCGTGGGCTTCATCGCCGGTACGCCGCTGCTGACCTGGATCAGCGAAAAGAAACTCCGCTCCCGGCGCAAGGCCATGGCCCTGGCCAGCCTGCTGGCCTGCGTCTCCGGCGCGGCCCTCAGCCTGGGCAGCGACGTCCTGGCCGTGCCGCTGCTGTTCGCCGTCTCCCTGGTCCTGGGCATCGCGGTCAACGGCCCCTGCCCGGTGGCCTACGCCTCGGGCCGTGAACGCTTCGGCAACCGCCTGGTGGGCAGCCTGAGCGGCATCCTGGCCGCCTCGGTCTTCGTGGGCGGGGCCATCCTCCAGCTCGTCTCCGGCGGCCTGCTCTCCTGGGCCCAGCAGGCAGGGCTGGCCCATCCCTGGGCCTGGGCCTTCGCGCCCCTGCCCCTGCTGGCCGCGGCCAGCGCCCTGTCCGCCTGGCTCCTGCCCGAGACTTTCACACAGAAAAAATAATAATTACAATATATTATAAAAGATACGCACAAAAGTGTCACAAGTGACAGCCCGTGCGTCACCCCCCCGGCAGTCCTGAAATACAGGCTGCTGGGGGCTTTTTGTCTGTTGCGCCGTATCCCCCCACACAGCGGAGGCCAAAAAGCCTTACCGGGCAAATGACAGCCCTCTGGACGCATCCGGCACGCGGCAAGGGGGTCGCACACTTGTTTCACAGACAGTTTTATGCTATGGATACATGTTTGCGACAGCCGGAAAAGGCTCCCGGATCGCAAGGGGCCGTTCATGACAAAAGCCTATATCTCTCTCCAGGATCTTCGTTGCCGCCTGCGCCGCCGTCTGGGCGGCGGCATGTCCGGCGGCCCGGGGGAGACGGCCCCCTCCCTGCCCTGGCTGGACGGCCTCGGGCTGGAGCTGCTCCCGTCGGACAATGTGCTGCGGGTCATCTTTCCCCACCGGTATTTCGCGCGCTGGTTCGCGCCGCACCGGCCGGCCTTTGCCGCGGCCATGCAGGAGGTCTGGCAGGAAATCCGGCAGGAGGGCGCGGCGCCCCGGCTGGAATACGTCCTGGCCGGACAGGCCGTGCCGCAGCCTGACGAGCCCGCGCCCCCGCGCATCCCGGAGGCCCTGTTTTTCGCTGCCGGCGGGCAGGAGGGGACGCCGCCCCTGCTGCCGGGCGGCGCCCGCAACGCCTTCCCCCTGGCCATGGCCCGGGCCGTGGCCCTGCGGGAACCGGGGCGCAGCGCCTTTTTGCTCTACGGCGAGGAGGGCACCGGCAAGAGCCGCCTGCTGCGCTCCACGGCCCAGGCCCTGGTCCGCGCGGGCCTGCGGGTGATCCTGGCCCCGGCGGCCCTGTTTTTCCGTCACTGCCCCTTCACGGAGCAGACGGCCTCCCTGTTCTGGCAGCAGGCCGACGCCCTTTTTCTGGACGATATCCAGACCCTGACCGGCCAGCCCCGCTGCCAGCGTCTGCTGGCGGCCCTGCTGGAGCGGCGGCCCGGGACGGCCCCCATGATCCTGGTGCTGGAAGGCGGCCCCGACGCCCCGGATGCCCCAGACGCCCTGGGTACCCTGGACGCTTGGGAGGCGCTGCCCGCATCCCGCGTGCGGCAGCTGCCCTCCGCCGAGCTGACCCCGCCGGATCTGGAAGCCAGGCTGCGCTATCTGCAGCAATGCTGCCGGGAGAACGCCCTGGACCTGCCCCACGGGCATCTGCGCCTCATGGCGCGGCGGGCGGCCCATTTCCACGGCCTGCGCTCCCTGCTGCTGCGGGTCAAGGAGGCCTGCACGGCGGCCTGCGCGGCAGGCGCGCCCCGTCCCAGTCTGGACGATCTGGAACGCCTGGCCCGTACGGAGCCCGTCCAGGGCCGCCATGCCGGACACCGGCAGATCCTGGCCGAGGCCGCGCGCTGCTGCGACGCCGCCCCCGCGGACATCACGGGCACGGGCCGCCGCGCCCGTCTGGTCATGGCCCGGCAGGCCGCCATGTATGTCTGCCGCCGCCATCTGGGCCTTTCCTACCCCGAACTGGGCCGGGCCTTTGGCGGACGCGACCACAGCACGGTGATCCATGCTGTGAAAAAGATTGGAAAAATGCTGGAAAGTGACAAAGATGTGCAAGACCTGGTGGCCCGGCTGGAAAAATGCGCACATCAGGAACGGCCCTTGGGACCGGATGAAGGCGGCGTGTTCCGCCGGTAGACGGGCTGTGCCTTGAGGTACCCGAATTTTTTTGTGGAAAAACAGCTTGTTGCAGATGTTGCGCACAAACGCACAGGCATCAATTATTACTAAGGATCTGCTTATGAAACTTTCTGTTAATAAAGAACAGATCATCGAAGGCCTGCAGAAAGCGGCGGCCATCATCCCCGCCAAGGCGGGCGCCGCCTACCTGCGTTCCATCTGGCTCCGCGCCGAGGAAGGCGGTCTGTCCATCATGGCCACGGACGCCAATATCGAATTCACCGGCCGCTATCCCGCCGAGGTCAGCCAGCCCGGGCTCATCGGCGTGCAGGGCCGGGCCTTCGTGGATCTGGTGCGCCAGCTGCCTGCGGGCGTGCTCCAGCTCACCCTGGACGAGAGCACCGGCAACCTCCTGCTGGAACAGGGCCGCCGCACCTACAAACTGCCGGTGAACGGGGCGGAGTGGTTCCAGAACTTTTCCGAATTCCCGGCCGAGAACGCGGTGACCTGGTCCGGCGACTTCCTGCAGGACGTGCTGGACCGCGTGGTCTTCTGCATCAGCGACGACGACGCCACCGACGCCATCACCTGCCTGTACATGAAGCCCTGCGGCAACGGCCGCATCGACGTCTGCGGCCTCAACGGCCACCAGTTCGCCCTGGTCTCCTTCACCCATGACGAGCTGGCCGCCCGCCTGCCCGAAGAAGGCGTGCTGATCCAGAAGAAGTACCTCCAGGACATGAAGAAGTGGCTGGGCGTGGACGAGATCGAGCTCAACATCACCGACAAGCGCCTCTACCTGCGCACCCTGGACGGCGCCGAGAGCCTGTCCGTGCCGCGCGCAGGGCATGATTACCCCGATTACACGGTCTTCATGAACCGTCTGGAAGGCGACGGCGTGAGCCTGCTTTCCGTGGACCGCAAGGAAGCCATGGAGGCCCTGGGCCGCATCCAGATCTTCAATACCGACAGCGACCGCTGCGCCTATCTGGATCTGGCCGAGCACGAGGTCCGCCTCTCGGCCCAGGGACAGGACACCGGTTCGGCCAACGAAAGCCTGGAAGTGACCTATGTGGGCGACATCAGCCGCATCGCCTTCCCCACCCGCAACCTCATGGACGTGCTGGGGCATTTCAGCTCGCCCACCGTGGACATGATCCTGACCGGCGCGGAGGGCCCCTGCGGCATCCGCGGTCCCGAAGACAACGAATACACGGTCATTATCATGCCCATGAAGATCTCCGAATCCACCTATTATAGCGAGGAAGATGTTTAATGGCTCCTGACATGGCCTCCAGTTACGACGCCTCATCCATTACCATTCTCGAGGGACTGTCCGCGGTGCGCAAGCGCCCGGCCATGTACATCGGTTCCACCGACGTGCGCGGCCTGCACCATCTGGTGTACGAAGTGGTGGACAACTCCATCGACGAGGCCATGGCCGGCTTCTGCACACGCATCACCGTCATCCTGCACGCCGACAACAGCGTCACCGTGCGCGACGACGGCCGCGGCATCCCCGTGGACATCCATCCCAAGGAAGGCGTGCCCGCCGTCCAGGTGGTCATGACCAAGCTGCATGCCGGCGGCAAGTTCGACAATACCAGCTACAAGGTCTCCGGCGGCCTGCACGGCGTGGGCGTGTCCTGCGTCAACGCCCTCTCCGAATGGCTGACGGTCACGGTGCGCCGCGACGGCAAGCGCTACCGCCAGCACTATTCCCGCGGCGTGCCGCAGGACCAGCTCACGGTCATCGGCGAAGCCGACGGCCACGGCACCACGGTGCGTTTCCAGCCCGACGAGCAGATCTTCGAGGTGCTGGAATTCTCCTACGACACGCTCAAGAAGCGCTTCGAGGAGCTGGCCTACCTCAACAGGGGCCTGTACATCGAGTGCATCGACGAGCGCACCAGCGAGACCCACGTCTTCCATGCCGAGGGCGGCATCCGCCAGTTCGTGAGCGACCTCAATTCCGGGCAGCAGGGCATCCATCCCATCATCACGGGCGAGGGCATGGTGGACAACGTGAGCATCGAGTTCGCCCTGCAGTACAATGCCGGCTACAAGGAGACCATCCTCACCTTCGCCAACAACATCCACACCAAGGAAGGCGGCACGCACCTGGTGGGCTTCCGCACGGCGCTGACCCGCGCCATCAACGGCTATGTGAAGAACCAGCCGGACCTGACCAAGAAGCTCAAGGGCACGGCCCTGTCCGGCGACGACGTGCGCGAGGGCCTCACGGCCGTCATCAGCGTCAAGCTGCCCCAGCCCCAGTTCGAGGGCCAGACCAAGACCAAGCTCGGCAACAGCGAAGTGGCCGGCATGGTGGCCGGCATGGTCTATGACAGGCTCAACGTCTATTTCGAGGAAAACCCCAAGGACATCCGGCTCATCATCGACAAGGCCGTGGACGCCGCCCGCGCCCGCGACGCCGCCCGCCGCGCCAAGGAACTGGTGCGCCGCAAGGGCGCGCTCTCGGACAATTCCCTGCCTGGCAAGCTGGCCGACTGCCAGAGCAAGGACCCCGCGGAATCGGAACTCTTCATCGTGGAAGGGGACTCGGCAGGCGGTTCGGCCAAGCAGGGCCGCAACCCGCGCAACCAGGCCATCCTGCCCCTGCGCGGCAAGATCCTGAACACCGAGCGCACCCGCTTCGACAAGATGCTGGCCAACAAGGAAGTCAAGGCCCTCATCACGGCCATGGGCGCGGGCATCGGCGAGGAGGACACCGACCTCGACAAGCTGCGCTACCACAAGATCATCATCATGACCGACGCCGACGTGGACGGCGCCCACATCCGCACCCTGCTGCTGACCTTCTTCTTCCGGCAGTACCAGGAGATGGTGGAAAAGGGCTACGTCTACATCGCCCAGCCGCCTTTGTACCGCGTGCACAACGCGCGCATGGAAAAGTTCATCAAGGACGACGCGGAGCTCAACGAGTTTTTGCTCGACCGGGTGAGCGAGGACGTGACCGTGGTGGCCGCCAACGGGCATGAATACGCGGGCGCCGAGCTGATCCGCCTCATGGAGACCATCGAGAAGATCGAGCTGCGCGTGGCCGACGCCGAAAGCACGGGCATGCCCCGTCCCCTGTTCCTGGCCCTGACCACCTATCCCCGCGCCGTGGACCGCGAGCTGCTGGAGGCCCGCGACGGCGACTTCCTGGCCTGGCTGGAAAAGCACGAATACGGCCTCAGCCTGGAGCGCGAACACAGCGAGGACGAGGACGAAGGGCGCGTGTTCGCCATCTTCGAGAGCACGGGCAGCCACCATACCCGGCGCGGCATGGAGTTCTTCTCCTCCCGGCTCTACCGCCAGACCTGGCAGCTGTTCAGCGATCTGCGCCGCCAGTGCGGCGAGCTGCGCTTCAGTCTGCGCCGCAAGGACAGCAGCAGCCAGGCCGGGGACGTCTTCGACCTGATGCAGATGACCCTGGACGAAGCCCGCAAGGGCATCAACATCCAGCGCTACAAGGGCCTTGGCGAAATGAACCCCGAACAGCTCTGGGTCACCACCATGAACCCCGACAACCGCGTCCTGCTGCAGGTCTCGGTGGAGGATGCCAACGAGGCCTCGGACGCCTTCGAGGAACTCATGGGCGACCGTGTGGAGCCCCGGCGCGAATTCATCGAACGCAACGCCCTGAGCGTGCAGGATCTGGACATCTAGGAGAGGAGCATGCGGGAAACGGCAAAGGAAAAGCGGGCCGGCTTCGCCGGCGCGGTCATCGCGGTGGCGGGCTGGCTCGTCTGCGCGGCCATGTGCTTCTGGCTCAACGTGGCCCTGGAGGGCCTGCCCCGGGCGGCCGCCATGGCCTATCCCCTGAGCATGGCCGTGGCGTTCAGCAACATCTTCGTCTTTTCCCTGGTCCGCTCCCGCTGCGCGGGGGACCTGCGCCGTCTCCTGCCCGCCGTGATCCGCATCTGCCTCAGCGAGGGGAGCATGCTGCTCCTGGTCTGGAGCTGGGGCCGCTACTGGATGGCCGCCTGACGGCCGTTTGGCGCGGACGCCCGCCAGGCCCCGGGGGGCACGGCGACGCGCGAAACGGCAGGCAGCGCGCATGATGGACGCGCGACCATAACGCAAACGACGACGGGAGCCGCTCCCGCTACGCTTTTTTACCTGCGAGGCAAACGTGTCTGAACAGAACAGCGGCGTACAGCAGCCGCAAGTCAGCATTGAGAAGGAACTCCGCAAATCCTATCTGGAGTATTCCCTTTCGGTCATCATCGGGCGCGCCATCCCCGACGCGCGCGACGGCCTCAAGCCCGTGCACCGGCGCATCATGTACGCCCAGTACGAGCTGGCCAACAGTTACAACCGGCCGCACAAGAAGTCGGCGCGCATCGTCGGTGACGTCATCGGTAAGTACCACCCCCACGGCGACAGCGCCGTCTATGACGCCCTGGTGCGCCTGGCCCAGGACTTCTCCATGCGCGACCCGCTGGTGGACGGGCAGGGCAACTTCGGCTCCATCGACGGCGACGCCGCGGCTGCCATGCGTTACACGGAAGTGCGCATGTCGCGTCTGGCCAGCGAGTTTTTGGCCGACATCGACAAGGAGACCGTGGACTTCCGGCCCAACTACGACAATACCCTGCAGGAGCCCTCGGTGCTGCCCACCAAGGTGCCCAACCTGCTGCTCAATGGCTCGTCGGGCATCGCCGTGGGCATGGCCACCAACATCCCGCCCCACAACCTGGGCGAGCTCTGCGACGCCCTGCAGATGCTGCTGGACGATCCCCAGTGTTCCGTCGACGACCTCATGGAGGTGGTCAAGGGGCCGGACTTCCCCACGCGCGGCTTCGTCTACGCGGGCAAGGGCCTGTCCGACGCCTACCACACCGGTCGCGGCACGGTGAAGGTGCGCGGCCGCCTGGAAGTGGAGGAACGCAAGAAGGGCCTGCAGGCCATCGTCATCCGCGAGATTCCCTTCGGCCTCAACAAGTCCTCGCTGGTGGAGAAGATCGCCGGTCTGGTCAACGAGCACAAGATCGACGGCATCTCCGACCTGCGCGACGAATCCGACCGCAAGGGCATCCGCGTGGTCATCGACCTGAAGCGCGGCACCATCCCGGACATCGTCATCAACAGCCTGTACAAGTACACGCCGCTGGAGACCAGCTTCGGCATCAACATGCTGGCCGTGGTGGACAACCGGCCCGTGCTGCTCAACCTCAAGACGGCCCTGTCCTGCTTCGTGGACCATCGCCGCGAGGTGGTCATCCGCCGCACCCGCTACGACCTGCAGAAGGCCGAGGCCCGCGCCCACATCCTGGAGGGCCTGCGCATCGCCATCGACCATATCGACGAGGTGGTGGCCCTGATCCGCGCCTCGGCCAGCCCCGACGAGGCCCGCGCCGGGCTCATGCAGCGTTTCGAGCTCACCGAGGTGCAGGCCCGCGCCATCCTGGACATGCGCCTGCAGCGCCTCACCGGCCTGCAGCGCGAGGAACTGCTGGCCGAATACCGCGAGCTGCTGGAAAAGATCGAATTCTTCAAGTCCGTGCTGGAAAATCCCGAAGTGCTGCGCTCCGAGCTCAAGCGCGAGATCCGCGAGATCCGCGAGACCTTCGCCACGCCGCGCCGCACCGAGGTGCTCACCGACGCCCTGGGCGGCATCGACATCGAGGACCTCATCCCCGACGAGGAAGTGGTCATCACCCTGTCGCGCCGCGGCTACATGAAGCGCACCAGCCTGGAGAACTACCAGCAGCAGAAGCGCGGCGGCAAGGGCATCGCGGCCCTGCACACCTCCGATGACGACTATGTGCAGGAATTTTTGACCACCACCAACCACCAGTACCTCTGTCTGTTCACCAACAGGGGCCGCATGCACCAGCTCAAGGTGCACCAGGTGCCCGAAGGCAGCCGCACGGCCAAGGGCGTGCACATCAACAACCTGCTGCCCCTGGAAGAAGGGGAGTGGGTCACCACGGTGCTGGCCGTGCGCGAGTTCGCCGAGGACAAGTACTTCCTCTTCGTGACCAGACGGGGCATGGTCAAGCGTTCCTCGGCCTCGCTCTACGCCCGTTGCCGCAAGAGCGGCCTCATGGCCGTGGGCCTGCGCGAGGACGACGAGCTGGTGGTGGTGCGGCCCATCCGCGAGGACAGCCACATCGTGCTGGCCACGGCCGACGGCTATTCCATCCGCTTCGCCTGCAAGGACGTGCGGCCCATGGGCCGCGTGGCCACGGGCGTCAAGGGCATCGCCCTGCGCCGCCAGGACGTGGTGGTGGCCGGCGTGATCCTCAAGGAGAACGACCAGACCACGGAGATCATGTCCATTTCGGCCAACGGCTTCGGCAAGCGTACCCGCGTGGACCTCTACCGCCTGCAGTCGCGCGGCGGCAAGGGCATCATCAACTTCAAGGTCACGTCCAAGACCGGTGCCGTGGTGGGCGCCATGCCCGTGCGCGACAACGACGGCCTGATCATGCTGACCTCGGCCAACAAGGTGGTGCGCATCGGCGTGGAAGACGTGCGCAGCAAGGGCCGGGCCACCATGGGCGTCATGCTGGTGCGTCTGGACGAAGGCGCGCATGTGGTGGGCTTCGACCGTGTGGACGAAGGCGGCCAGACCGGCAGCCGCATGGACGATCTGGAAGACGATGACGACGCGCCCGCCGCGCCGTCCGCGGCCCCGGCGCCCGCCAGGGACCCCGGTCAGGACGGCGACGGGGACGGTCAGGACTAGGACAGGATACGATACGGGAGAGCGGCGGCACGGGCCGTCGCTCCCTTTGCGGCCGCTCCGGGCCCTGGTGACGGCGGGAGCTGCCCCGAAGGCCCGCCCCGGGGAGAGGCGGGCGGCATGGAAAAAACGGCGCGGGCGCGGACTTGCAATGCGCGGCCCGCCGTTATATGACACGCCCTTTGTACCGCCGTGCGCTGGTCGCGCCTGTCTTTCCGGCAAAGACAGGGCCGGGAGCGGGGGAGGGACGACGGTCCCGCCGCAAGGGCGGAGGAGACAAGGACACTTTTTGCGCTGGCAGTGAGGGAACGCTATGATTCGCCACGAGTGTGGTCTTTTGGGTATCTACGGTCATGAGGAAGCCGCGCGACTGACCTACTTCGGTCTGTACGCCCAGCAGCATCGCGGACAGGAGAGCGCGGGCATCGTCACCATCGACGAGGAAGGCCTGCTGCACGAGCACAAAGGCATGGGCTTGGTGCCCGACGTCTTTGCCGAGGCCGACCTGCAGGCCCTGCCGGGCAACATCGCCCTGGGCCATGTGCGCTACTCCACCACCGGCCGTTCCGCGGCCCGCAATGCCCAGCCCTTCGTGGCCCACTACAAGGGCATGGACATCGCCATCGCCCACAACGGCAATCTGGTGAACACCGTGGAGCTGCGCGAGGAGCTGGAAAACGACGGCGCCATCTTCAGCACCAGCAACGATACCGAAGTCTTCATGCACCTCATCGTGCGTGCCCTGCGCCAGCATGACCTGGTGGACGCCATCCGCGAGGCCTGTACCCGGGTGCGCGGCGCGTACTGCCTGCTGGTCTATGCCGGCGGCACCATGGTGGCCGTGCGCGATCCCCACGGCTTCCATCCCCTGGCCCTGGGCCGTCTGGGCGGCGCGCCGGTGCTGGCCTCCGAGACCTGCGCCTTCGACCTGCTGGAAGCCGATTACGAACGGCCCATCCAGCCCGGCGAGATGCTGGTCATGGACGACAGGGGCGAACACAGCGAACAGCTGCGCGGCCCCCTGCCGGAACGTCCCCGCCAGTGCATCTTCGAGCTGGTCTATTTCGCCCGCCCCGACTCCTTCGTCTTCGGCGAGCAGGTCTACCAGTGCCGCAAGCAGATGGGCTGGCAGCTGGCCCACGAATCCACCCCCGACGTGGACTTCATCATGCCGTTCCCGGACTCCGGCGTCTATTCGGCCGTGGGTTTCGCCCAGTGCGCGGAACTGCCCTACGAACACGCCATGATCCGCAACCACTATGTGGGCCGCACCTTCATCCAGCCCACCCAGAGCATGCGCAACTTCGGCGTGCGCGTGAAGATCAATCCCGTGCGCTCCATGATCGAGGGCAAGAAGATCTGCATCGTGGACGACTCCATCGTGCGCGGCACCACCATGATCACCCGCGTCAAGAAGCTGCGCGAGCTGGGCGCCCGGGAAGTGCACATCCGCATCAGCTGCCCGCCGGTGAAGTACCCCTGCTTCTACGGCATCGACTTCGCCTCGCGCGGGGAGCTCATCGCGGCCAAGTACAGCCTGCCCGAGATCACCAGGATGCTGGACGTGGATTCCCTGCATTATCTGAGCATCGACGGCCTGCTGCGCTCCGTCCTGCAGTCCGACAGCTACTGCCTGGCCTGCTTCGACGGCAACTATCCCGTGCCCTGCCATGAGGCGGGCAAACTGCGTCTGGAATGCGGCGCCTGCCGCGCCCGCTAGTCCGAGGTTTTTTCATGGCTGTTATCGCTAATCGCATCAAGGGCTTTGCGGACATGTACCCGCCGCAGAGCGATCTGTTCACCCGCATGGAGAATACCGCGCGCGAGATCTTCGGCCGTTACGGCTTCGTGGAGCTGCGCACGCCCGTGCTGGAGTACACCGACCTCTTCAAGCGCTCCATCGGTGAAGAGACCGACGTGGTGCAGAAGGAGATGTTCACCTTCCCGGACCGCAAGGGCCGCATGATGACCATGCGCCCCGAAGCCACGGCCGGGGTCATGCGCGCCTATGTGGAGGATGCCCGCTACAGCCGGGAGTCCGTGAGCCGCCTGTTCACCACCGGGCCCATGTTCCGTTACGAGCGTCCCCAGAAGGGCCGCATGCGCCAGTTCCACCAGATCAACTGCGAATGCCTGGGCTCCCACAGCCCCTATGCCGACGCGGATCTGATCATCATGCTCACGCGCTTCCTCACGGCGCTGGGCCTCAAGGACCTGACGCTCAAGCTCAACTCCCTGGGCTGCGCCCACTGCCGCCCGCTGTTCAAGCAGGCCCTGGTGGACTATCTGCACCAGCAGGACTGCTGTGACCGGCTCTGCGAGGACTGTGCCCGCCGCATGGAGACCAACCCCCTGCGCGTGCTGGACTGCAAGCAGGAGGAATGCCGCTGCGTCACGGATCAGGCCCCCCGCCTGCTGGACTACAACTGCCCCGAGTGCAAGGCGCACTTCGAGACCGTGCTGCGCCTGCTGGACGCCGCCGGGGTCAACTACGAGATCGACCACCGTCTGGTGCGCGGCCTGGACTACTATTGCCGCACCACCTTCGAGGTGGTAAGCGGAAGCATCGGCGCGCAGGCCGCGGTGGCCGGCGGCGGCCGTTATGACGGCCTGGTCAGGAGCGTGGGCGGTCCCGACGTGCCCGGCGTGGGCTTTGCCTGCGGCATGGAGCGCCTGGCCCTCATGCTGGGCGAGGAGGAGGCCCCCCGCCCGGACTTCTACGCCGTGGCCATGGACGCGCAGAGCCGCGACCTGAGCTTCGGCCTGGTGCAGCGTCTGCGCGGCCTGGGCCTCAGGGGCGAGATGAATTTCAGCGACGCCGGCTTCAAGGGCCTGATGCGTCAGGCGGGCAAGTCCAACGCCCGTTTCTGCTGCATCATGGGTCCTGACGAGGCGGCCGTCGGCGCCGTGGTGGTCAAGGACATGGACAGCGGTGAGCAGCAGACCCTGCCCCTGGATGCCGCGGTGGATTTTCTTGCTGGCAATTCTGACAATGGGAAAAACTAATGACTGAACAAACGCAAAGCCTGGACGTGCAGCAGGAGCACCAGAAGTTCATCGAAGACCTCGGCGACTGGACCCGCAGCCATACCTGCGGCCAGCTGACCCTGGACAATGACGGACAGACGGTCTGCCTCATGGGCTGGGTACAGTACCGCCGCGACCACGGCGGCCTCATCTTTGTGGACCTGCGCGACCGCGAGGGCCTGACCCAGGTGGTCTTCAGCCCCGACATCGCTCCTGCCGCGCACGAGAACGCGCACATCCTGCGTTCCGAATATGTGCTGGCCATCAAAGGCGTGGTGCGTCCCCGCCCCGAGGGCATGACCAATCCCAATCTGGTCACCGGCGCCATCGAAGTGGTGGTGCATGAATGGAAGCTGCTCAACACTTCCAAGACGCCGCCCTTCGCCATCGAGGAACGCTGCGACGCCGGCGAGAACCTGCGCCTGGCCTGGCGCTATCTGGACCTGCGCCGTCCGCGCATGCAGGCCAACCTGCGCCTGCGCCACAAGGTGGCCCAGGCCGTGCGCCGCCAGCTGGACGAGGACGGCTTCATCGAAGTGGAAACGCCGGTACTCACCAAGTCCACGCCCGAAGGCGCGCGTGACTTCCTGGTGCCCAGCCGTCTCAATCCCGGCCAGTTCTACGCCCTGCCGCAGTCGCCCCAGCTGTTCAAGCAGCTGCTCATGGTGGGCGGCTTCGACCGTTATTTCCAGATCGTGCGCTGCTTCCGCGACGAGGACCTGCGCGCCGACCGCCAGCCCGAATTCACCCAGGTGGATATCGAGATGAGCTTCGTGGACGAGGAAAAGGTCATGACCATGGCCGAGGGCCTCATGGCCCGCGTCTTCCATGACGTCATGGGCATGGACATCCCCCGTCCCTTCCCGCGCATGAAGTACGAGGAAGCCATGCGCCGCTACGGGGTGGACAAGCCCGATACCCGCTTCGGTCTGGAACTGGTGGACATCACCGACATCGTGCGCGGCTCCGGCTTCAAGCTCTTCGCCCAGGCCAGGCTGGTCAAGGCCATGAAGGTGCCCGGCGGCGAGACCATGACCCGCAAGGAGATCGACGCCTACACCGAGTTCGTCAAGATCTACGGCGCCATGGGCCTGGCCTGGATCAAGATCAAGGAGAACGAATGGCAGTCGCCCATCGCCAAGTTCCTGTCCGAAGAAGAACGCGCCGGCATCCGTGAGGCCCTGGACCTCAAGGTGGGCGACATCGTCTTCTTCCAGGCCGGCGAGCCCGCCATGGTCAATGCCGCCTTGGGCAACCTGCGCGTGCATCTGGGCAACCAGCTGGGCCTGATCCCCGAAAATACCTTCAACTTCCTCTGGGTGACGGACTTCCCGCTGTTCGAATACAGCGAGGAAGAAAAACGCTATGTGGCCTGCCACCATCCCTTCACCTCGCCCGCGCCCGGCCATCTGGAGCTCATGAACAGCGACCCGGCCCGCGCCCTGGCCCGTGCCTATGACATGGTGCTCAACGGCAACGAAGTGGGCGGCGGTTCCATCCGCATCCACTCCGCCGAAGTGCAGCGCCACATGTTCAAGGCCCTGGGCTTCACCCCCGAACAGGCCGAGGCCCAGTTCGGTTTCCTCATGCAGGCCCTGGAACACGGCGCGCCGCCGCACGGCGGTCTGGCCTTCGGTCTGGACCGTCTGGTGATGCTGCTTTCCGGTGCTTCCAGCATCCGCGACGTCATCGCCTTCCCCAAGACCCAGAAGGCCACCTGCCTGATGACCGAGGCGCCCTCCACGGTGTCCGCGCGCCAGCTGCGTGAACTGGGCCTGCGCCTGCGCGAGACCGACAAGGAAGCCGCCAAGCCCGCCGAGAACGCCCAGGCCTAGCGGGAGGATGCCATGATCCTGGATATTGTGACCTATCCCGCTGCCAGCCTGAAGGAAACATGCGTGCCCGTGACGGAGATCACCGACGAGATCCGCCAGCTGGCCGCCGACATGCTGGAAACCATGTACCAGGCCCCCGGCGTGGGCCTGGCCGCGCCCCAGGTGGGTCGCAATATCCGCATGCTGGTCATGGACCCCGCCGCGCAGGATGAGGAGAAGCAGCCCCGGGTCGTCATCAATCCCGAACTGGCCCTGAGCGAGGAGACCGTGGTCAGCCGCCAGGAAGGCTGCCTCTCCGTGCCCCTCAACTACCGGGCCGACGTGCAGCGTGCCGAGCGCGTGCACCTGCGTTACATGGATCTGGACGGCAAGATCGTGGAGGAAGACCTGGAAGGCTTTGCCGCCATCGTCATCCAGCACGAGGCCGACCATCTGGACGGCACGCTCTTCATCGACCGCATCGGGCGCCTGCGCCGTTCCCTGTACGATACCCGGGTGAAGAAATGGCTCAAGCGCAAAGGATAGTCTTCATGGGGACCCCGGACTTGGCCGCCGCCGTGCTGCGGCGGCTGGTCCGGTGGCCCGGCGGCCAGGTGGTGGCCGTCTATACCCAGCCCGACCGGCCTGCCGGCCGGGGCCACAAGCTCACGCCCTCGCCGGTGAAAAAGCTGGCCCTGGAGCTGGGCCTGCCCGTGTGCCAGCCCCTGAACTTCCGTCAGGAAGGCGCGGTGGACGGGCTGGCGGCCCTTGAGCCCGACCTGCTGGTGGTGGCCGCCTACGGCCTCATTTTGCCGCAGGCCGTGCTGGACATCCCCACGCTGGACACCCTCAACGTGCATACCTCCCTGTTGCCCCGTTATCGCGGCGCCGCGCCCATCCAGCGCGCCGTCATGGAGAACTGGCAGCCCGGGGCCGTGACGGGCGTGTCCATCATGCGCATCGTGCCCGCCCTCGACGCCGGGCCGGTCTATGCCCGGTGCGAGCTGCCCATCGGCGAACATACGGCGGGCAGTTTGCACGACGCCCTGGCCGAGGCCGGCGGCGAGCTGCTGCTCACGGTGCTGGACCAGCTCGCCGACGGCAGTGCCCACGCCGAAGATCAGGACGAGAGCCGCGTCACCTATGCCGCCAAGCTGACCAAGGAGGACGGCCATATCGACTGGAGCCGTCCGGCCGTGGAGGTCCACGCCCGCATCCGCGGCGTGACGCCCTGGCCCGGTGCGCGTCTGCTGGCCCGCTTCGACGGGCAGGAGGAGCCGCTGCCCCTGCTGCTCCAGCCCGGCAGGATCGACGAGCCCTGCAGTGGGGTCGCGCCCGGCAGCCTGCGCACGGACAAAAAGGGCCTCTGCGTGGCCTGCGCCGATCGCTGGTACCGCCTGCTGGTGGTACGCCCCCAGGGCCGCAAGGACATGGAGGCCGCTGCCTTCGTCAACGGCCATCTGCGCCCGGCGCGGCATGGCCTGTGCGGCACGGCCGTGCCTCTTGGCGAGTAGGGCGGGATATTTTTTTGTGGGGGCAGGGGCGTTTTTTGTAAAAACTGCCCCTTCCCCCACGCCCCCAACCCCGAAAAAATGTTATCCAGGTGACGTCACCCGTCCCCGTCGCTGACTGACGGGCAGTGACAGCGCACATGGACCGAAAAGAGAGAGGAAAGGCCGCTCCTGAT
>NZ_CASDOY010000033.1 GCF_949282365.1 uncultured Desulfovibrio sp. | reverse complement strand
ATCGGCGGGCGTTGCAGCCTGCGCGGCGGGCCTGGGGGCTTCCTGCGCCGCCGAGGGCGCGACCGCAGATGCGGCGGGCGGCGTGCTCCGGCGGTCGTCGTCGGGCGTCACCGGGGCCGGACGGCTGGCGCGGGCACGGGCTTCCTCATCCAGCTGGGACCAGGGCGTCATGCCCACGGGGATTTCCTCTTCAGGACGGGCCAGCGTGCTGGCGGCATCGGGAGTTTTTTCTGTCATGATGGCTCCTTGGGCGATGCGGCGGCTCCGACCAGATAATGCCGGGCAGAACGGCCGTTCAGGGTCACGGTCAAACCTCCCTGCACGGGCAGGGACGTCTGTTCAACAAGATCCAGGGCTGTGCCGGAGACCGGCAGGGGGATGCGCAGGGTGGCGCTGCCCGCGCCGAAATTGGCGGCCAGCACCCAGCAGCTGCCGTCGGGCAGGCGGTTCACCACGGCCAGGCTCCCGGCGGGGCCCTCGACCACGCGCAACAGCTCGCCCCGGGCCGCCCCGGAGGCCGCGCGGGCATGCAGCAGCCGGGCCATGATGCCGGCGGGGCTCTGCGGGCGGCGCATCTCGTCGGCCAGCGGGCCGAAGGCCAGGGGCGCGGGGGCCGTCTCCCCGGCCGTGGTCTCCGCTTCCAGCAGGGGCACGAGGCCCGCGCTGGCGGCGGTGCCGGGCGTGGACCTGGGCAGGGGCAGGGCCCCCTGCAATTCCTGTGGGCTCACGAAGGCCAGGCCCGGCAGGGCCACGCGCCAGCCGAGGAGGAGCAGACAGGCCTCCTCCAGCGCCGTATCGCGTTGTTCCCGGGCCGGGGCGGCATTCGCGGTGCGGCCCAGGGCCTTGCTGGCCAGGCCGGCGGGCGTGGTGGACCAGAAATATTCGTCGTCGTGCAGCGCCGAAAGGCGGCAGGCGCGGCGGAACAGCTCCTCGCCGCCGGGCAGGTCGCGCAGGGGCCGCCAGTCCACGCCCTGCCACTGGTGCAGGCCGCGGGCCAGGCGCTGCTGGCGGATGCCGCTGCTCATGGACTGGCGCAGCAGGGTGGCCAGGGGCGCGGCGTCGCCGGTGAGCAGGGCGTATTCGGCGGCGGGGCTGGTGAAGCTGTCGCGGGTCAGGTCCACGGTGGTCCGCAGCACCAGGGGCGTCAGCGAGGGCGGCAGGACGTCGGCCTGCATGGCCCAGCCGCCGTAGCGGTGGATCTCGCGGGAGAGGGCGTCCAGCGCTCCCAGGCCCGGGGACAGGCGGTCCGCGCCGCCGGGCTCATGGCCGTCGGGCGGGACCTCGAGGCCCATGAATGCCTCCAGATGCAGCCCGGCCAGGGTCTGCTGCTGCAGGCCGGTATGGCGGATGACCGCGGCGGAGAGCACGCGGCGCGCCTGGCCGGAGGGGTCCTGCCAGAGCAGCACGGGGCGCAGCACGTTGCCCGCGTAGCGGTACAGCCAGCGCCGGGGCTTGCCGTCGGCGCCGCGCACCTCGCCGGTGACGGCCCAGCCGCCGGGCGTGGCCCAGGGCAGGGAGTCGCGCAGCAGGGCGGGCGGCAGCAGGCCCTGATCGGCCAGCAGGCGGCAGCGCTGTTCGTCCAGGGGGAGGCATTCCCATTCCTGCGGCGAGGCGGGCAGGGAGGGCCAGAGGGAGGCCGGGGCCTCCAGCATGGCGTAGAGGCCGTTGAAACGGCTGGCGTGGCGGGCCTGCAGGAAAAAGTCCGGGCCCAGGCCCGTGGCCGCCGGGGGCAGGGAGCCGCCCAGCTGGAAGCCCTCGGCGGCGGCGCGTCCGTTGAGCTGGGCGAACTGCGCCTCGCTGCCGGTGCGGACATCGAAGGCCAGGGAGGCCGTGCCCATGCCGAAATCGGGGCGCAGCTGGTTGTGCCAGAGGGCGGCCTGCTCCTGGGCCGGGGCCAGGTAGATGCCGGCAAGGCCCAGCTGGCGGAAGGCCGGCAGGGCCTCCGGCCGGGTCAGGGCCTGCAGCGCCGTGGCCTTGCCCTGCAGGGTATGGGGATTGACTTCCAGCCAGCAGGGGGCGGCCTCCAGCAGCAGGGGCAGGCGGCGGTTGCTGCCGCTGTTGCCCCAGATGCGTTCCGAGCCCGAGACCTCGGCGGCCAGGTCGTCGGCGCTGCCCAGCATGGACTGGCGTTCCAGCCACTGGATATAGCCGGGATCGGCGCGCAGCAGGCTGTCCGGCGCCCGGTCGGGCGCGGCGTCGCCGGCCAGGAGCAGCGGCTTGCGGCCGTGCGGCCCCATGACGTCCTGCGCGCAGGCGCAGAGCAGCAGGGGCAGCAGGACCGCCAAAAGCCGCCACAGGGCGGGGGCCGCTAGCGGGCGTCCTTTTCTTCTTCCTTGGCCTGGTTCCACAGCTCGTCCTTTTCATCCAGGGAAAGATCGGGGAAATCGCGTCCCTGCTGCCGGGCCAGTTCCTCCATGCGGGCGAAGCGGCGCAGGAAGCGGCCCGTGGCCAGGTCCAGGGCCTCGCTGGCCTTGATGCCCTTGCGGCGGCCCAGCTCGGTGATGCTGAAGATCAGATCGCCCAGCTCGTGCTTCTGGGCCTCGGCGTCGTCCCCGGCGGCGGCATCCAGCCATTCCAGCCATTCGGCTTCCACCTGCTGTTCCACTTCCTCGTCCTCCGGCCAGGTGAAGCCCACGCGGGCGGCCTTGGAATGGATGCGGTAGGCCTTGGTCAGGGGCGGCAGGCTGGAGGGCAGGGAGTCGAACAGGCCCTGGGGCTGGCCGTCGACGTCGGCATGTTCGGCGCGCTTGATCTTTTCCCAGGTCTTGAGCTGTTCGTCCAGGTTGTCGAAGGTCACGTCGCCGAAGACATGGGGATGGCGGCGGATCATCTTGGCGCGGTTGTTGTTCAGGGCGTCGTCCAGGCTGAACTGGCCGCGCTTCCGGCAGAGGTGGGCCACGAAGAGCAGCAGGAAGGCCACGTCGCCCAGTTCCTCGCAGATGTCGGCCGTCTTGCCGGAGCGGATGGCGCTGACCAGCTCGTGGCTTTCCTCGATGATGTATTCGGTCAGGCTTTCCGGGGTCTGCTCCTTGTCCCAGGGGCAGCCGTTCTCGGCATCGGTCAGACGTTCGATGACGGCCTGCAGTTCTTCCAGAGCGCTTTTCATGCAATCTTCCTTGTGGGGTTAAAGTCCGAAACGGCTGATGAGGTCGGGCGGCAACCAGCCGCGCACCTGGCTTATCAGGGAGTTGAAATAGGGCAGGGCGCGCGAATGGCGCAGGAATTCGGCATCACCGAACAGCTTTTGCAGGAGCAGCAGGACCACGGCGCAGAGCAGCACGCCCTTGGCCAGGCCCAGCAGGCCGCCGCTGAGCTTGTCGATCCAGCCCACGAAGGAGAAGGCCAGCAGCTTTTGCAGCAGCCGCGCCAGCAGGCCCACGGCGATGAGCACGCCCAGGAAGAGCAGCACATAGGCGGCGATGTTGCGCCAGGCCGGTTCGGCGATGAAGGTCAGTTGGGGCGCCAGCACGGTATGGAAGTGATGGGAGACCCAGAAACCGCCCACGATGGAGAGCAGACCGGCGACCTCGCCCACAAAGCCGCTCCAGAAACCCCGGACCGTGAAGGCCGTCAGGACCAGCACGATGATGACGTCAAAAATATCCTGTCCCATAAGCTTCCTGTAGGAAAATATCCTCCTGCTGCCGTCGGGGCGGCATGGGCGCGGGGCACCGGAGCTTCCGGCAGCCTGCGGCGGGCCGCATCCGTTCGTGCAGGTACGGGCGCAGCATAGCAAAAGGGGGGGCAGGACACAATCCGTCCTCCTGTACAGATGGGGGGCGATAGGCTATGCTCGGGGGATGGACACACGATTGGGACATCTGTTGCAGGAAGCCGGCCTGACCTGCCGCGATACGGATACGGCGGCGGACGGGAAGGCCCCCGGCGACGTCTCCGGGAGCGCCCCCGGGACGCCCCCGGGCAACGACGGTGAAAGCCACGGCCTGACGGCCTACACGCCCCGCATCGCCGTACGGGCCTGCGGCCGCCTGTGGCGGCTGCAGCGCGCCGCCGACCTGGAGACCCTGTGGAACGCCATGCTGGACGATCCGCAAGACTTCGAGGACGAGCGCCTGCCCTACTGGACGGAGCTGTGGCCCTCGAGCATCGCCCTTTGCCGCTGGCTGGAACAACGCCGCGCCGAGATCGCCGGGCAGCCCTGCCTGGACCTGGGCTGCGGCCTGGGCCTGACCGCCCTGGTGGGGCAATGGCTGGGGGCGCGGGTCCTGGCCATGGATTACGAGGAAGATGCCCTGCGCTTCGCCAGCCTCAACGCCCGGCACAACGGCATCCTGCCCCCGCCCCTGTGGACCGTCATGGACTGGCGGCAGCCCGCCGTGCGCCCGCGCAGCATCGTCCGCCTCTGGGGCGGCGACATCATGTACGAAAAACGCTTCGTGGCGCCGGTGATGCATTTCCTTTCCCATGTGCTGGCCGGGGACGGCGCGGCCTGGGTGGCCGAGCCCGGTCGCGGCGTGTACGAGGCCTTCTTGCAGGCCCTGCACGGCGGCGGCCTGGAAGGGCGGCGCGTGTTCAGCGAGCGTGTGGAGCCGCTCTATGCCCAGCCCGTGCCCGTCACCGTGGCCGTGTGGGAGATACGCCGCCGTTCCCGGTCCGCCTAGGGCGCGTCGGCACGACTGTTGCAAGTGGTTTCGAATAAAGAGAGGACATCGGCCACACGCGGTGAAGGATGCCTGCCGCATGCTCCTGCGCCCATCCGGAACAGCGCGCCGGGGAAAAGGCCTCTGGATTTTCAGGAAAATTTTGCTAGATTCAGCCAGACATCGCCGGAGCGATGTCCGGCCGCACGAGGCGAACCATGGGCAGACTGACGCGATTTGGTGTTTCCCTGGATGAGGAGCTGCTGGAACCTTTCGACGCCCTGTGCGCCGTCAAGGGCTACAGCAACCGTTCCGAGGCCATCCGTGACCTCATCCGCAAGGCCCTGGTGGCCGAGGAATGGCAGCAGGCCGACGGCCAGGGCGCGGGCACGCTGACCCTGGTCTACGACCATCACAAGAACGATCTGGCCCGGCGGCTGACCCAGATGCAGCATGACGAGCACGACATCATCATCGCCACCCTGCATGTGCATCTGGACCACCACAACTGCCTTGAGGTGCTGATCCTCAAGGGAGAGGCCGGCCGCGTGCGCGCGCTGGCCGACAAGCTCATTTCCTGCAAGGGTGTCAAGCACGGCACCTTCAGCGGTACAACTACAGGACAGGATCTCGCATAATGGAAGACGTGCAACGCCATGCCCCCAAGGTTCCCATCAATATCGACCGCGTCGGCATCCGCGGCATCACCGTTCCGCTGCTGGTGCGCGACCGCGCCCTGGGCAGCCGCCAGACCGTGGCCCGGGTGGACCTGGGCGTGGATCTGCCCGCCTCGTTCAAGGGCACGCACATGAGCCGCTTCATCGAAGCCCTGGAAGAATGGAACGATGAGATCAACTACCAGTCGGTGCGCCGCCTGCTGGGCACCGTCAAGGAGCGGCTGGGGGCGCGGCGTTCCTATGTGCGCTTCTGCTTCCCCTATTTCGTGCACAAGCCCGCGCCGTCCTCGGGCATCCGGGGCATCATCTCCTACGAATGCCGCCTGACCGGCGAACTGGACGAGAACGGCCAGTCCTTCCTGCTGGAAGTGGACGTGCCCGTGATGACCGTCTGCCCCTGCTCCAAGGCCATCAGCCGCGAAGGCGCGCACAGCCAGCGCACCATGATCCGCCTGGCCGTGCGCATGTCGGGCTTCAGCTGGATCGAGGAATTCATCGAGATGGCCGAAGCCTCGGGCTCGTCGGCGGTCTATACCCTGCTCAAGCGCGAGGACGAGAAATACGTCACCGAGCACGCCTTCGCCCAGCCCACCTTCGTGGAAGACGTGGTGCGCAACGTGGCCCAGCGCCTGACGGAACACGAGCATGTGCGCTGGTTCCGCGTGGAGGTGGAGAGCATGGAATCCATCCACAGCCATAACGCCTTCGCCTGCATCGAGCGCGATCTGCGCCCGGCGGGAGCCAGGGCGTGAACATCCCAGGAGGCCGGGCCCTGCCCGGCTTCTTTTTTGGCGCGCGGAAGCGGTCAAAAAATTTTTCCCAAAAAGTTTTTTACACTTGACAGGCGCCTGTGCTAAGAAACTCACGCCAAAGTTCCCGATGTCTTTTCCGCGGCAGCACCGCCGTCCCGGCGGTCCGCCCCTTCCCGGCCCGGCATCCCGGGCCCGCCGTCAGGACATCCTTTCAGTCCTTGCGATTTCTTACCCCGGAGAGAGCATGCGTCTTGTCCCAAGACTGCTGATACCCCTTGCCCTGGGCCTGCTGGCCCTGAGTGCCGGCTGCGCCTCCCATTCCGGTTCCTCCGCCTATGACGGGGAATCCTGGTACGAGCAGCGCCAGCGCGCGGCCCAGGAGGCGCGTTTCCGCCGTTCCTACGAGGCCGTTTTCGACGAAAGCAGCGACGAGAGCGGCCCCCGTCAGGAAAGGGCCATGCAGGTGGCCCGCTCCGCCATCGGGACGCCCTATGTGCCCGGCGGGCGCAATCCCGGCGGCTTCGACTGTTCGGGCCTGGTCCAGTGGGCCTACAAGAGCGTGGGCATCAAACTGCCGCGCACGGCGCGCGAGCAGGCCGTGGTGGGCAAGCGCATCACCCGCGTGGAAGACATGCGCGCCGGGGATATCGTGGCCTTCCACCATCCGCGTCGCGGCTACCATACCGGCATCTATGTGGGCGACGGCAAATTCGTCCACAGCCCGCGCCGCCGCACGCGCGTGCGCATCAACAGTCTTGACGACCCGTATTTCAGGACTACTTTCATGGGAGCCCGCCGTGTGGAAGGCAGCGATGCCTTCAGCGCCGAAGAGCTGCGCATGGCCGCCTATGCCGAAGAACAGGCCGTGCGGGAGATCTCGCACAGCCGCAGCAGGAGCAAGGCCGCCGTCAGCAAGCAGGGCACGCGGGAAAAGAAGGCCGCGGTCAGCAAGAAGAGCAGCCGCGGCAAGAGCAGGAGCGGCATCAGCCAGAAGCAGGGCAGCAAGAAGAGCAGCGTGCAGAAAAGAAGCAGCCGCAGCAAGAGCAAGGCCGCCGTCAGTCAGAAAAAGGGCAGCAGCACGAAGAGCACTGCCCGGCAGCGCAGCAGCACGCAGAAGCGCAGCCAGAGCAAGAAGAACTAGCCCGTTCCTCCATGCCGCATGGGGGGCGGTACGACCCGGGCAACGCCCGGCCTGATACGGGAGAGATACCATGCTTCCCCTCATGAGCCCCCAGGACGTCAAAAGGAAACTGGAAGCCGGCGAGATCCGGCTCGTGGACATACGCGAACCTGACGAAGTGGCCTCCCTGCGCATCGAAGGTGCGGAGGTGGCCCCCCTGTCGGTCATCCGCTGGCAGGATTTCCGTCCCGTGACGGACAAGCCCGTGGTCTTCACCTGCAATTCGGGGCGTCGCACCACCAACAACAGCCGGCAGCTGGAACAGCTGGCCGCCGGTACGGCCTGGCAGATGGACGGCGGCGTCACGGCCTGGGACAAGGCCGGTCTGCCCGTGGTGCGCGGCCGCCGCAGCCTGCCCATGTTCCGCCAGATCCAGATCGGCGCGGGCAGTGCCGTGCTGCTGGGCCTGCTCCTGGGCCTGGCCTGGCCCCAGTGGCTCTGGTTGAGCGCCTTCGTGGGCGCGGGCCTGGTCTTTGCCGGCGTGACCGGCTTCTGCGGCCTGGGCCTGCTGCTGGCCCGCATGCCGTGGAACAAGAAATAACCTGCCCGTACAGGCAGTCTTCCCGGGGGGGAGGGGACGGTCCCGGCAGGGGCGGTCCCTTCCCCCTTCATGCAACGTGCAGACAGGGGCGCGCCGCTCTCGCGCGACGGCCCACGGAGACGGCATGACGCTATCCCCCCTCATCCTGCCCCGCAGCCTGAAAGACGCGGCCTGCCGCACCGCCGCGGCCGACGGCGTCGCGACGGGGGCCCCGCGCGGGCGTCTGGCGCCCAGCCCCACGGGCTACATGCACCTGGGCAATGCCTGGGCCTTCCTCTGGGCCTGGCTGGCGGTGCGCAGCCGCGGCGGCACGCTGGTCCTGCGCATGGAGGATATCGATCCGCAGCGCTCGCGGCCCGGCTACGCCCTGGCCCTGGTGGAGGATTTGCGCTGGCTGGGCCTGGACTGGGACGAGGGCCCGGCCGCGGACGGGACTGTCCCGGACGATGGCTGCGACCTGCGCGAGCAGGGCCCCTGCGGCCCGTATTTCCAGAGCGCGCGCACGGCCCTCTACGCGGCGGCCCTGGATGCCCTGCGGGACGCGGGGCTGGTCTATCCCTGCTACTGTACCCGCAAGGAACTGCGCCAGCTGGCCGGTGCGCCGCATGTGGATGACGCCGGCGCCCCCTATCCCGGCACCTGCCGCCACCTGAGCGCGGAGGAACGGGCCCGTCATGAGGCCGCAGGACGGCGTGCCTGCCTGCGCCTGCGCTGTCCCGAAGGGGAATTTCCCTTCACGGACGGCCTGCTGGGGCGGCAGTCCTTCACCTTGGAGCAGTGCGGCGGCGATTTCGCCCTGCGCCGCTCCGACGGCGTGGTGGCCTATCAGCTGGCCGTGGCCCTGGATGACGCCCTGATGGGCATCACCCAGGTGGTGCGCGGGCGCGACATCCTGCCTTCCACGCCGCGCCAGCTGGCCCTGCTGCGCCTCTGGGGCTTCACGCCCCCGGCCTATGCGCATATCCCGCTGCTGCTGGACGGGCAGGGGGAGCGGCTCGCCAAGCGTCACCAGAGCCTCGGGGTGCGCGAGCTGCGCCGCCAGGGCGTCGGCGCGGCGGAGATCGTGGGCGTGCTGGCCACACTGGCGGGCCTGCGCCCGGATACGCGTCCCGTGCGGCCTGCGGAACTGCTGGCGGATTTTTGCCTGGAACGCCTGCCCCGGCACGACGTCTGCCTGCGGGATCTGTCCCGCGTGCCGGAGTGGCTGCGCCCCCTGTGCTGAGGCGGTGCGCGGCAGGCCCTGCGGGATCCTGTCAGGGGACGCGCCCTCCCGCTGCGGAGGTGGCGCAGGGCATTTGTCTTTTATGAAAAAAAGCGCTATCGTCTTTTTTTGAATTTTCTTGCCCGCATATCGGGCCGGAGGCAATAATGAGCAAGGTTCTTGACAAGGCCTTCCTGGAAAGCGTGTTCCCGGCGGAACGCACCGAGGCCTTTTTCGATGCGCTGTTCGGCGGGGCGGAAGAAGGCGCCTATGATATCGTGCTGGTCTGCCGTTCCGAAGCGGCCGGGGCGGTCGAGCTGGCATTCGAGCTGCACCAGCGTCCCGGCAAGTGCCTGGCCTGCAACCTGACCTACGGGCTGCCGCAGGTCTTCCAGCGCCACCCGGTGCTCGATGTGGCCGGCGTGGTCCGTGCCGTGGCCGAAAAGCTGGGCTGGCCCGCGGACGGCGTGCGCTGGCGTCTGGGCCACACCGAGGAGATCAGCCGCAGCCTGCACGTCATCCCCCTGTATCTGGAGCGGGGCGGCAACTAGACGGTCCCGCGGGGAATGATATTTCTTCTTGACAGTCCACGCATATTCTGACACAAAAAACCGTCCGCCAGCCGGGGATACCGTGGGAACGGCCTCCCTGTCGCGGTGCGGAACATACGGCCAAGCGTGGAGCGCCGGGCAGCCTGAACGGCACGGCCCGCAGTCCCGCCCCAGCCGCAGCATCATCTTGCTGCCAGCTTAGCTCAGTTGGTAGAGCAGCTGATTCGTAATCAGCAGGTCAAGAGTTCAAGTCTCTTAGCTGGCTCCAGAAACAGAAAAGCCCTTACGGAAATCTCCGTGAGGGCTTTTCTGTTTCTGGGTTTCAGCCTGCTGAAGGCCTGACAGGCGCGAAAAAACACCGGCTTTGCCGGTGGGGTCATTTTTCATGTCTCCCCGGCTGCCTTGCGATGCCGGCGGCACCAGGCCCGAACGATGCGCCTTCCCCGGCGCATAGCGGACAGGACGCAGGCGGATCATCCTGAGCGGTGTCCGCGAGTTTCCCGGGTATGGGGCAGGACTTGGGAGCAGTATCTCTGCCCCCGGAGTGGCCCCTTTTTCGTGGCCGTCCACGGTATTCCGTGAACGTCCCTGAACCTCAAAAACGGAAAAAGTCCGCTCAGCTCAAGGCGTTGCGGACTTTCTTGGATTTCTGTGGACCATGATGTGGCGGAGAGGGTGGGATTCGAACCCACGTACCGGGTATTAACCGATAACTCGATTTCGAGTCGAGCGCGTTACGGCCAGCTTCGCTACCTCTCCGCATCATGGTTGCTGTGCCTGCACAGCAAGGCCGAATACAGTATTTAGTCTGTTTTGGCAAAAAAAGCAAATCTTTTTCTTGCGGTCCGGCAGGCAGGCCTCAGCTCTCCGTCGTTTCCGGGGCGTCGTCTTTCCAGACAGGGACGGGCAGAAAGAGGAAGATGCTTCAGGCTTCCGTCGTTTCCGGGGCCTCCCCGTCTTCCGGCAGCCAGTGGGCCAGCACGGTCTCCCGGTGGGCATCCAGCAGCTCCAGCACGGGCCGGGGCACCAGAAAATCCACGTTCAGGCCGTGCAGCCAGCGGTGGCGGATGCGCGAGGCGCTGACCGAGATCCAGGGCAGGGGCACGAAATGCACCTGTCCCCCGTCAGGCAGGCACATGCGGTGGCTGCCCGGCAGGAGCGGCGCGCAGGGCCGCGCCCCGGGCCACATGGCCCGGGTGGCGGCCAGGAATTTTTTTTCCGAGCCTTCGCCGCGTGGCACCACCACCAGCTGGCAGAGCCCGGGCAGCTCCAGGCCGCGGTGCCAGTGGGGCAGCAGGGCATAATCGGGATTGCCGAGGATGAAGAACAGCGGCTGGCCGGGGCGTTCCTCCCGGCAGGCCTGCAGGGTGTCCCAGGTATAGGACAGGCCGGGACGGGCGGCCTCCATGCGGTTGCAGCAGATGCCCGGCAGGTCGCGCAGGCAGGTCTCCACCATGGCGGCGCGCAGCTCGAACGGCAGCAGGTTGCTGGCGATTTTGTGCGGCGGCGCGGCACAGGGCATCAGTTCCAGACGTCCGGCCAGCGGGTGCAGGATCTCCGCCATCTCGATGGCAAGGCGCAGATGTCCCACATGCGGCGGGTTGAAACTGCCGCCGAACAGGGCCCGGCCGGTCTGTCCGTCCATCTATTGCCGGACCTGCCCCTGGCCGAAGACCACGAACTTGGTGGTGGTCAGCTCCTGCACGCCCATGGGTCCGTAGGCGTGCAGCTTGGATGTGGAAATGCCGATCTCCGCGCCCAGACCCAGCTGGCCGCCGTCGTTGAAGCGCGTGGAGGCGTTGACCGCCACCATGGAGGCGTCGGCCTCGCGCAGGAAGCGCATGGCATGCCCGTGATCGTTGGTGCAGATGATCTCCGTATGGTTGGAGCCGTAACGGGCGATGTGGGCCAGGGCGGCGTCCATGTCGTCCACCACGCAGACGGCCAGGATCAGGGCATGGAACTCCTGCCCCAGATCGTCCGGGCTCTGGGCTTTGGCCGTGGGGCCCAGCAGGGGCAGGGACGCGGGACAGGCGCGGAACTCCACACCGGCCCCGCCCAGACGCCGCCCCACGCGGGGCAGGAAGGCGGCGGCGCAGTCGCGGTGCACCAGCAGGCATTCCAGGGCGTTGCAGACGCCGGGGCGCTGCACCTTGCCGTTGAAGACGATGTCCAGGGCCTGGTCCAGATCGGCGTCCGCATCCACGAAGGCATGGCAGACGCCCTTGTAATGCTTGAGCACCGGCATGGTGGCGGCTTCGGTCACGGCGCGCACCAGGCCCTCGCCGCCGCGCGGGATCATGACGTCGATATACTGGTCCAGCTTACAGAGCTCGGTGACCGCGGCGTGATCCGTGGTGGTCACCAGCTGGGCCGCGTCGGCAGGCAGGCCGGCTTCTTCCAGGGCTTGGCGCAGCAGGCCCGCCAGGGCGGTATTGGAGCGCAGGGCCTCGCTGCCGCCGCGCAGGATCACGGCATTGCCCGCTTTCAGGCAGAGGATGGCCGCGTCGATGGTCACATTGGGGCGGGCCTCATAGATCATGGCGATGACGCCCAGCGGCACGCGCATGCGTCCCACCAGCAGGCCGTTGGGGCGCTGCCACTGGCTGTCCATGGCCCCCACGGGATCGGGCAGACCGGCCACATGCAGGCAGGCGGCGCGCATGTCGGCCAGTACGGCGGGATGCAGGGTCAGGCGGTCCATGCGGGGCGCATCCAGGCCGCGGGCGCGGGCGGCGTCCAGATCCTGTTCGTTGGCGGCGCGCAGGTCGGCTTCCCGTTCCTCGAGCAGGGCGGCCAGGCGGGTCAGGGCGGCATTCTTGGCCGCGGGGCTGGCCTTGGCCAGCAGACGGGCGGCGTCCTTGGCCTTGCGGCCGAGCAGGGTCATTTCTTGTGCCAAAGTCATACGGGCTCCTTGGTTGCTCGTCTCTTTATACGCTGCCGTCAGGAGGAGGGCAAGGGGAGCGATCCTGCCGGGCCGGGCCTGTCCGTCCCGGCACAAGGCCACCGTGCTGATGGAGCGCGACATATACATGGCGCAGTGCTGTGGGGGGACGGCACGAGACCGTCGCGCCTGTGGAGGCGCCCAAGGCGTTTTCGAGGAGCCCCTTCAAGGTACAGGATCGCCGCGCCGGTGGACGTGGCCATGCCGTCGGCATCCGCCGCCATGAGTCTGGGGCAGGGCCACGGCGCCCGCGGACGCGCCCCGATACGGACAGGGCACGAACCGGCGGGCGGTCGCAAGAGCTCCGTGCCCGCGGCCGCGACAGCGGGTGGCCCTGCGGCGGCGATGTCCGTTCCCGGCCTGCCGCAGGGGGTTTTTCTTTGACAGAAGGGCGTTCCCTATCCTACATAGATAGACCGCACCGTGACAAACAGACCGCATTGTGACAGCTGCGGCGCCACGGCGAAGCTTTTGCAAGGAGCGATACACGAAATGAATCCTGTCAGACCTCAGAATACCCCCGAATCCCCCACCCTGCTCAATGACCTCAAGGCTGAGGTGAGCGCCGAGAGCGCGCCGCTGCTGCAGTTCATCGTGCGTCACAGCGGCCTGATCGTGGGCGTGGTGGTCATCCTGCTGGTGGCCCTGGTGGGCACGGGCGTGTGGCGCTGGCATCAGGGGGGCCTGCAGGCCGAAGCCCAGACCGAGCTGGCGCGTATCGGCATCACCATGAAGGGCGCGGACCGCCTCAAGGCCCTGGACGACCTGGCGGCCAGAGCGCCCGAGCACATGCGCTACAGCGTCTACCTGATGCAGGCCGAATTCGCCATGCAGGACCAGGACTACCAGCGCGCCGAACAGGCTTACGCCACGGCCGCCAGGCTGGATGCCGACGGGGCCATGGGCCTGATGGCCGCCCTGGGGCAGGCCGGCGCGCTGCTCAAGCTGGACCGCCCCGCCGAGGCCGTGACCCTGCTGCAGGGCCTGGAAAGCCGCGCCACGGAAGACGGGCGCACGGTGCTGCGCATGCTGCTGGCCGAAGCCGCCGAGGCGGCGGGCGATACGGCTGTGGCCGTCCGTGCCTATGAGGCGCTGGCCGCTTCGCAGCCCGGGCTGGACGGAGAATTTTACCGCTCGCGCGTGGACGCGCTGGGCGGAGATACGAGCGCGCCCGTGAAGGACGGCGCGGAAAACAAGTAAGAACGCTGGCGGCCCCTCTGCCGACGCGCACGGGCCGGGAGGACACATGAGCAAACATCCTCTGCTGCACGGGGCGCGTGGCGAGCGCCACGTTTTGCTGGGCAATGAAGCCATCGTACGCGGCGCACTGGAAGCCGGCGTGCATCTGGTCACCTGCTATCCAGGCACGCCGTCTTCGGAAGTGCCGGACACCTTTTACAAACTGGGCGGCGAGGGCCGCTACAGGATCGAGTATGCGGTCAATGAGAAGGTCGCTTTCGAAGTGGCCGCCGGTGCGGCCCTGGGCGGCGCCCAGGCCTTGGTGACCATGAAGCATGTGGGCCTCAACGTGGCCGCCGACCCGCTGTTCACCTCGGTCTACACCGGCCTGCCCGGCGGGCTGGTGGTGCTTTCCGCCGACGACCCCGGCTGCCATTCCAGCCAGAACGAGCAGGACAACCGCTATTATGCGCGCTTCGCCTCCTTGCCCTGTTTCGAGCCCGTGTCCGCCCAGGAAGCCAAGGACATGACCCGCGAGGCCTTCCGCCTGGCCCGCGAGCTGCAGCAGCCCGTGCTGCTGCGCACCACCACGCGCGTCAGCCACATGCGCGGCAACGTGGAATTCGACGACCTGCCCGCTGCGGCCGCGCCCCTGGTGGAATTCCAGCGCAATCCCGGCCGCTTCGTGCCTGTGCCCGCCGTGGCCCGCAACCGGCACCGCTCCCTGCTGGAGATCATGGAAAAGGCCCGCGCCTTTGCCGAATCCAGCCGCTTCAGCCGCGAATACGGGCCGGAAGGCTGCCGTCTGGGCATCATCACCAGCGGCGTGGCCCGCAACTACCTTGCCGACGCCCTGGCCTCCGGCGGCTGGGAAGAGCGCGTGCGCGTGCTGGAGCTGGGCATGACCTGGCCCCTGCCCGAAGCCCGCATCGAAGCCTTCCTGCAGTCCTGTGACCGCGTGCTGGTGCTGGAAGAAGGCGAGCCCCTGCTGGAAGGCAGCGTGCGCGCCCTGGCCCAGAGCCGCGGCTGCAAGGTCCGCATCGAAGGCAAGGACGCGACCCTCACCGTGCTGGGCGAATACTCCACCACCCTGGTCCTGCGCCGTGTGGCCGACTATCTGGACTGCCCCTGCCCGGTCAAGGCATCCTCGCCCGTGGCCCGCGAACTGCCCGTGCGTCCGCCGAACCTCTGCGCCGGCTGCTCGCACCGCGCCGTCTACTACGCCGTGCGCCACGCATTCGGCGACGATGCCGTCTACTCCAGCGACATCGGCTGCTATACCCTGGGCATGCTGCCGCCCCTGCGCATGGCCGACTTCCTGGTCTGCATGGGCTCCTCCGTGTCCGCCGGCAGCGGCTTCGCTCGCGCCTCCGGCAAACCGGTGGTGGCCTTCATCGGCGATTCCACCTTCTTCCACTCCGGCATGACCGGTCTGGCCAATGCCGTGTTCAACAAGCACGACATCCTGGTGGTCATCCTCGATAACGGCACCACGGCCATGACCGGCCACCAGCCCAATCCCGGCATGCTGCAGGACATCCTCGGCGAAGAGGCCATGCATCTGGATATCGAATCCGTGGTGCGCGGCCTGGGCGTGACGGAATGCGTCAAGGTCCCCTCCTACAACCTGAAGGCCCTGCACGACGCCCTGGAAGACATGCGCGGCAAGAAGGGCGTGCGCGTCATCATCTCGGAAGAACCCTGCGTGCTCTATGCCCGCCGCCGCCTCAAGAAGAGCGCCGCCCGCGTGGCCTATGTGGCCGAACAGGGCGCCGATGCCCAGCGCTGTCTTGAAGAACTGGCCTGTCCGGCCTTCTACCGCAACGGCACGGATGTGGCCGTGGATGAAAATCTCTGCACCGGCTGCATGGTCTGTCTGCAGGTGGCTCCCAAGGCCTTCAAGGCCAGAAAGCGCGCCTAGGCGAGGTGAATTATGCAACATAGCGACAAACAAAAGCGTCTTCGTATCTTCTTCACCGGCGTGGGCGGACAGGGCACCCTGACCGCCACCACCCTGCTGGCCCGTACCGCCCTCGATGCCGGGCAGGAAGTGGTGGCCGGCGAGGTCCACGGCATGGCCCAGCGCGGCGGTGTGGTGGAATCCGTGCTGCTGCTGGGCGGCTGGCGTTCGCCCAAACTGGATCTGGGCGAGGCCGACATCCTGCTGGGCTTCGAACCTCTGGAGACCCTGCGCGGCCTGCCTTATCTGCGGCCCGGCGGCGTCATCTTCTCCAGCCGCGACCCCATGCCGCCCCTGAGCGTCTCCCTGGGCATGGCCGCCTATCCGGCCATGGAGGAGATCGAGCAGAAATCCCGCGCCGTGGCCGGCCAGTGCCATTTCCTGGCCTGCCGCGAGCTGGGCCTGCAGGCCGGTGCCGCCCAGGCGGGCAATACCGTGCTGCTGGCCGCGGTCTGCGCTTCGGGCCTGCTGCCCTTCGGCGTGGACGCCCTCAAGGCCGCCATCGAAAAATATCTGCCGCCCAAGCTGCAGGCCTCCAACCTCAAGGCTTTGGAACTGGGCCAGGCTGCCTTGCAGATGTAACAGCAGCATGGCTGTGCTGTTTTGTTGAGGGGCGGGGGAAACCCTCGCCTAGCACGAGAGGTGTTCCCTCGCCCCTCAAACTCCCCACCCCCTCCCCAGCGCTTCAGCGGAGAGGGGGATTGTTATGGAGATGGCCATGGATGATGCACTGCAACGTTGTTTATCTAGCGTTGGCATAACATGCTTTATTCGGGATTTTGAATGGTTCCTTGAAGCTGAACGCAGCAATAGTAATATGGCCGCTGTCGATTTTCTGCATGAGACCTATGCTTATACAGTGGCGGCTTCCCGGACACGAGTTTCCAAAGCACGAAAGATCATTGCTAACCCAATGGATCTGTGTAGTTGTTTGGAATACATTTCGTGCAAAGCAGGAAATGTGCCGGCGAATATTCGTGAAAAGGCACAGAAACTGAGGGAGGAGCGGCATAGGTATTGAAGATAATGATTTTTCAAGGCCGGGGTTGGAAACAGATCGTATCCCTGCATGAAGAAAGGCGCTGTCCGCGTGTGCGGGCAGCGCCTTTTGTCGCCTTGCAGATAGGTTCATTCCCTGCATGTCGGCGCAACTTTTTAAGCAAAACGCGCTGGGGAAGGGAGGGGAGTGCGGGGAGGGGAACCTCCTCTCGCGTTGGCAGCGACCGGATGGCGGCCCCTTGGGGCCGTGCCCGTTGCGACGAAGGAAGCTACGGGCATCGACAGCAGAGATGAGGGTGTCCCCTCCCCTCAACAAAAACTAGCGGTTGCCGAAGCCCGGGATGCTGTAGTGGCGTTCCAGCCAGCGCAGGCCCCAGGTGGCCAGGGTGACCAGCACAAGGTAGTAGAGGCCCACGGCCAGGAAGACCTCGGTATTGCGGAAGGTGTCCGAGGCCAGCACCTTGGCTTCGCTCATGAGTTCGTTACAGGTCACGAGCATGGCCAGGGAGCTGTACTTGACCAGATAGATGATCTCGTTGCCGCAGCCGGGCAGGGCGCGGCGGGCGGCCTGGGGGATGACGATCCAGAGCACGGTCTGGAAGGTGGTCATGCCCAGGGCCTGGGCGGCCTTGATCTGGCCCTGGCGGATGGAGAGCAGGGCGCCGCGGATGTATTCCGAATGGTAGGCGGCGCTGCACAGGATGAAGCTCAGCAGGGCCGCGCCGTAGGGTTCGAAATAGATGCCCATCTTGGGCAGGGCGTAATAGATCATCATCAGCTGCACGGCCAGGGGCACGCCGCGGATGATGGCCGTGTACCAGTTGCCCAGCCGGCTGACCCAGGGGCCGCCGAAGGCCCGCAGGCAGCCCAGGGCCACACCGCCCGCGAAGCCCAGGATACTGGCCGGGACGATGAGGGCGATGGACACTTTCAGGCCCTGGTTGAGGGCCGGGATGACGTCCTGGGTGAAAAAGGGGATGTCGATGACCACGCCTAGGCTCCCATATCCAGCAGGTGCGCGCAGAAGTCGCGGGTACGGGTATTGCTGCCGTCGGCCAGCAGGGTCTCGGGCGCGCCCTGCTCGATGATGACGCCGCGCTCCATGAACAGGATCTCGTGGGCCAGGGCGCGGGCGAAATCCATCTGGTGGGTGGCCATGATCATGGTCATGCCGCCCTTGGAAAGATCGCGGATGACGGAGAGCACTTCGCCCACCAGTTCGGGGTCCAGGGCGGAGGTGGGCTCGTCCAGCAGGATGACCTTGGGATCCATGGCCAGGGCGCGTGCCATGGCCACGCGCTGCTTCTGGCCGCCGGAAAGCTGGGCGGGGTAGAGCAGGGCGCGGCGGGCCAGGCCCACGCGGGCCAGCTCGTCCATGGCGCGTTCACGGGCCGCGGCCGCGGACATGCCGCGCACCTTGCGCAGGGCGATGGCCACGTTCTCTTCGGCGGTGAGGTGGTCGAACAGGTTGAAATCCTGGAAGATCATGCCCACCTGGGCGCGGAAGGCGCAGAGCTTGGCCTTGTTGGAGAAGTCCAGTTTCTCGCCTTCAAGGACGATCTCGCCCTTGTCCGGGGGGATGAGGCAGTTGATGCACTGCAAGAGCGTGCTCTTGCCCGCGCCGGACGGACCGATGAGGACCTTGAGCTCACCGCGTTTCATGTCCAGGGAGCAATTGTCCAGGATGGCTTTGCCGCCCAGGTTTTTGCTGATGCCCCTTACCTGCAAGACGATTTCGTTCATGCGTTCATTACCCCATGCTGCGTGTTTCGGCCATGCTGCCCACGGTACCGGCGGAGTAGCCGGGGATCTGGACCTTGAGTTCAAGGCGGCGCAAGAGCTTGAGCACGATCAGCGTCAAGACGAAATAGATGACCCCGGCCAGGGCGAAGAGCGCCAGATGCTCGTGCGTGCGCTGGGCCACGGCGTTGACACGGGCCATGATCTCCATGGTGCCCAGCAGGTAGCAGACGGCGGAGTCCTTGAGGAGGATGGAAAATTCGTTGGCCCAGCCGGGGATGGAGAGGCGCAGGGCCTGCGGCAGGATGATGCAGGTGATGGCGGTCAGATCGCGCATGCCCAGGGCGCGCGCGGCCTTGAGCTGGCCCTGGGGCAGGCTTTCGATGGCGCCGCGGAAGATCTGCGACTGGTAGGCGGTGCTGATGCAGCCCATGACGAGACAGGAGAGCAGGAAGGGCGCGATGATCCAGCCCATGGAGAGGAAAAGCCCCTGGGCGAGGAAGAGCAGCACCAGGATGGGGACGCCGCGGAAAAACCAGACATACAGGCCCACCAGGCGACGGACCGGCGCATTGCCGTAGACTTGCAGCACGGCCATGGGCACGCCCAGCACCAGCCCCATGCCCAGCGCCAGGGCCACCGACCCCACCGTGACCAGCGTGCCGCCCATGATGAAGGGAAAGGCGTCCACGATGGTATCGCCCACGATGGGGCGCAGGACCACGGCCAGGCAGAGCCAGGCCTGCATGAGGATATCCTGCAGGAAGTCCAGGATCACGTTGAAGGGAAAGATATCGGACATGGGAAGAAAGGGCTGTATGGATACGGTGGACCGCCGCGACAGGCGGCGGTCCACCCCGGAAAGGCGGCGAAAACCGCCGGATCAGCCGGTGACCGGGCTT
This sequence comes from uncultured Desulfovibrio sp., assembly GCF_949282365.1. GTDB lineage: Bacteria > Desulfobacterota > Desulfovibrionia > Desulfovibrionales > Desulfovibrionaceae > Desulfovibrio. Next base: position 2,384 of record NZ_CASDOY010000033.1, on the reverse strand, counting down.
ACTTGCTCAGGTACTTGGCCTGCAGTTCCTTCCAGTAGGGATCGGCCTGCAGCTTGCGGAAACCTTCGTCGATGAGGGCGCGCAGTTCCTTGTCGCCCTTGCGGATGGCCACGCCGAACTGGTCGGGCTCGCCATGCACGCCGGCCTTCTTCACGGCCTTGCCGCGGGCGATGGCGTCACCGGCGGGCAGGGAGTCCATGAGGGCGGCGTCGATGCGGCCATTGATCAGGTCTTCCACGGCCAGGGGACAGGATTCGTAGAAGCGCAGTTCAAAGGTATAGCCCTTGTCCTTCTGCTCCTGCTTGATGGCTTCCGCTTCGGAGGTACCGCGCTGCACGCCCAGCTTGACGGGCTTGGACAGGATGTCGGCGGGGGTCAGCTTGGAATCGGCGGGCACCAGGAACACGCGGGAGACTTCCCAATAGGGGTCGGAGAAGTCCACCATCTTGCGGCGTTTTTCGGTGATGCTCATGCCGGAGGCCACCATGTCGATCTGCTTGTTGACCAGGGCCAGCACGATGCCGTCCCAGGCCACGGGTTTGTGGACGACCTTGAAGCCCATCTTGTCGGCGATCCAGTTCATGGCATCCACGTCGAAGCCGGCGGGCTGGCCGGTCTTTTCATCGACATAGGCGAAGGGGGGATAGTTGGAGTCGATGCCGTTGACGTAGGTCTTCTGGGCAAAGGCCGGCACGGAGGCCAGCAGGCCGAACAGCAGGGCGCAAACAAAAAGTTTTTTCATGGTGCTTCCCTTGTAAAATGTGAGGGCCGGGTATAACCTGATGCCGTACATGCGACAACAAGATTTTTTAGCAAAAGCCGCGCACGGGCGCAAGCAAGAAGGCGCGCAAAGCCCTTCCCTTGCCTTGATGCGCCGTACTTTCCCATCCCGGAGCGCACACCATCCATGGAATTTTCCCGCAGTGTCCTGCGCGTGATGCAGAGCCTGGGCATCCTTCCCCGGGTGATACTGCTCATGTGCTGTGATTTCCTCACGCTTTTCCTGTGTACCCTCGTGGCGCTCTGCCTGCGCGCCCTGGGAGGCGGCCTGGACATCACCAGTTACGGCTGGATGCTCTCCCTGCTCCTGCTGGCGCCCGTCATGGGGCTGGCACTGGGCCTGTACGGGGGCATTTCCCTGCCTGCCTATGTGGAGAGCCGCAAGCTCTGCGTCCTGACCTCCCTGACCTTCGGCCTGATCCTCGTCCTGCTGTTCGCGGGCAAGGCCAGCGTGGCCTATTCCCGCCTCGCCCTGGTGGGGGCCTGGGGCCTCAGCCTGTTCGTCCTGCCCGTGACGCGGCGCTTCTGCCGGCATTATTTCGGCCGCTTCCGCTGGTGGGGGACGCCCCTGGTGATCCTCGACCGCAGCAATACGGGCCGGGAACTGTGGCATTATCTCAAGCGGCATCCCTGGCTGGGCCTTGCGCCCGTGGACATCTTCACCCTTTCCCCCGATCTGGAGGAGGCCGGGCGGCAGCTGCGCGAGGCCGAGCAGCACCATCCGGGCGCCATCGCCCTGATGCTGCAGCCTGCCGACGGGGAATCGGCCCGCTATGTGCATGAGGCCAGCCGCTATTTCGTCAAGATCCTGGTGGTGCCGGCCCAAAGCAGCGGCGTGCGGCAGCACTGGTTCCACGCCTGCGACCTGGGCACCATGACGGGCTTCATGCTGATGCAGAATCTGCGCCGTCGCTGGCGGCAGCGTCTCAAGCGGTCCCTGGATCTGGCGCTGTGCCTGCCCGTGGTCCTGGTCTTCGCCGTGCCCGGCCTGCTGCTGGCCCTGCTCATCCGCCTGGACAGCCCCGGTCCGGTGTTCTACCGGCAGCGCCGTCTGGGCATGGGTGGCAAGGCCTTCGATGTCTTCAAGTTCCGTACCATGCGTCAGGATGCCGACGCCGTGCTGGCCAGCTATCTGGAAGATAACCCCGACTTGCGCGAGGAGTGGGAGAAGGACCGCAAGCTGCGTCACGATCCGCGCATCACGCGCATAGGGCGTTTTCTGCGCAAGAGCAGCCTGGACGAGCTGCCCCAGCTGCTCAATGTGCTCCGGGGCGAGATGAGCCTGGTGGGGCCGCGCCCCATCGTGGAGAGCGAGATCGTCAGGTACGGTGACGTCTATGCGGATTACTGCCGGGTGCGCCCGGGCATCACGGGACTGTGGCAGGTCTCGGGCCGCAACAATACGACCTATGAGGAGCGGGTCAATCTGGATCGCTATTATGTGACCAACTGGTGCATCTGGATGGACCTCTGGATCCTGGCCCGCACCTTCCCCGTGGTCATCACCGGCTACGGGGCCTATTAGGGCGTTTCGACACTGTTCGCAGCCTGTTGGGGGAAGGGAGACCTCCGTCCGTTGCTGTCGCTGCCCGTAGCTTCCTGCG
>NZ_CASDOY010000032.1 GCF_949282365.1 uncultured Desulfovibrio sp. | reverse complement strand
GTGATTTTTCCCTTGTCCGGCTGTTTCTTCATGGGGTGTAACCTCCTTTCTTGAGGGTGCGCGCTCCCTTTATCCTTATTGTAAATTACCATTGGGGTCGGTGACGACGTAAGAGCTGTGCAGCTGCATCAGATTGGGCTTGATGAAAAACCTCGTCTTGCCCGAGCCGGAGCCGCCGACGATGAGGACGTTTTTATTTCTCGCGGTCTTTGCGTTCTTCGGCCTCGAATCCATCGTCAGGCGCTCGGTCTGCGTGAGAATGATGTTGTTCTGGAACTTAGGGTCGATGTATGGCCGGATGTCCTCGGCGGTGCCGAAGCGGGCCGCGCCGTACTCGATGTTGTGCCGGTACTTCTTCGCGTTCTTGCCCTTCATGTACACGGCAAAGCGCAGCAGCAGCCCGCAGGTCAAGCCCACGAGCAAATCCAGCGCGTTGAAGCTCGGAAGCGGGTTCCCAAATGCAGAGGGAATAGCACTGAACAGCCCGAGTATCTTCTCCGAGGCATCGCCGCCTTCGGCCATGCGCCAGGCCTCGCCCAAGTTGGTGCAGGCGAGGCCTATGAGCACATAGGGCAGGTTAGTGAGTATGAGCTTTTTTGCTTTCATCGCTCAAGCTCCTTTTTGCGCTCCTTTTGCGCGCCCACGACCGGCACAATGTCCCGGAGCCTTTGCAGCAGAGACGGGCGCTCGGACTTGCGTTCTTTTGCGCTCGAGAACTCCTTGAGCGCTGCCATGATTGCGTCGGCATCTCGCCCTTTAAAGAACACGAGGAAGCGCGGCGTATCTGCCGAGGTATCCCGCCTCACAGCGTAGTCCACGCCGTACTTGCGCGCGATGCGCTCAAACTGGCGCAGATTGGCGTCGTCAATCTCCATCGTGTTCACGCCCTGGCCCTGCCGGAAGTGCGGCAGATCACCGTGCTGGCGCCGGTACGGCCCACGCGCGCGCCGCAGGATGCCCGCCAGGGCGCGCCGGATGCCTACTGGGACCTGGCCCTGCCCCTGCTGCGCGAGGACGGCTCCCTGCCGTGGCAGAACGTGCGCAACATGGAGCGCCGCGCCCTGCGCGAGGTGGACATCGTGCGCGAGGCCTGGCAGCCGGAACACGCCGCCCTGGTGCAGGACTTCCTGCGCCGCAAGCCCTTCGAGCCGGGCACCGTGCAGATCTTCAACCGCCTGGAAGCCTATGTGGGCTGCCATCCCGACGTGCAGCTCTGGGCCGCCCGTCACAAGCGGGACAACAGCCTGCAGGCCCTGGCCGTGGGCGATTACGCTTCCCTGACCACGGCTTTCTACATGTTCGCCTTCCGGCGGCAGGGGGCCGTGCCCGGCTGCGCCGACGCCCTGCTGGCCGGGCTGGTCAGCGAGGCCGAGGCCCGCGGCCACATGCGCTTCTGCCTAGGCCTGGGCATCGATCCCGGCATCCGCTTCTTCAAAGGCAAGTGGCATGCCCGGCCCGCCCTGCCCTGCCTGGAGACCGGCTGGAACACCCGCGCCGACAACCAGGGCAGCGGCTGGTTCTCCCGCCTGCGCCGCCTGCTGGGCGGGGAGGAGGCCGCATGAACGCGCCCGATCCCCTGAGCCCCCGGGCCCTGCCCGGCCCCGGCCTGCGCCAGCGCCTGCGCGAGGCCCTCACCGGGCGCCCCACGCCCCTGCTCTGCATGCAGGTGGAAGTCTCCTCGGTCTGCACCTGCCGCTGCACCTACTGCCCGCACACCACCAAGAAAGACGTCTGGCAGTCGCGCCTCATGAGCGCCGAGACCTTCGCCGCCCTCTGGCCGCTCATGCGCCAGTGCGGCCGCGTGCACCTGCAGGGCTGGGGCGAGCCCTTCCTGCACCCCCGCTTCATGGATTTCGTGCGCGTGGCCCGGCGCGCGGGCTGCGCCGTGTCCACCACCACCTGCGGCCAGCACATGGACGAGGCCCTGGCCGCCGCCGTGGTGGACAGCGGCATGGACGTGGTGGCCTTTTCCCTGGCCGGTACCGACGAGGCCAGCAACGCCAGCCGCCAGGGCATCCCCTTCAGCCGCGTCTGCGCGGCCATCCGCCAGCTGCAGGACGTGCGCCGCCAGAAACAGGGCCGGCACCCGGAGCTGCATCTGGCCTACCTGCTCCTGCCCTCGCAGCTGGAAGCCGTCAAAGGCCTGCCCGAGCTCATGGAGGAACTGGACGTGCGCTGCGCGGTGGTCAGCACCATGGATTACATCGCCGCGCCGGAACTGGCCGCGGAAGCCTACAGCCCCGAAGAAGCGGACAAAGTGGCCGCGGCGGCCGCCGTGCTGGCCCCGGTGGCCGCCCGGGTACGCCAGAGCGGCCGGGAACTGTGGTACGCCCTGCCCGACCCCGAAGCCGTGGGCCGCGTGCGCAACGGCTGCCGCGAAAACGTGGACCGCACCCTCTATGTGGATACCCAAGGCAACCTCTCGCCCTGCGTCTACGTCAACCTGCCCACCAGCGAGGACGACCCCAAACGGCGCGTCTTCGCCCGCGTCCGATACGGCCGCCCCGCCGGGGAACTGGCCGGGCTCTGGCGCAACAAGGCCTTCACGGACTTCCGCGCCGCCCTGGCCGGCCCCTGGCCCGACCTGCCCTGCGTGGGCTGCTCCAAACGCTTCGAAAAGATCTGGTAGGCCGCGGGAGCGGACTTGAGGGGGGCAGGGAGGACCTTTGGCGAACGCACAAAGGTCCTCCCTGCCCCCCTCAAACTCCCCCCATCCCCCTCCAAACGCGCTTCATCAAGGGCGGCGCGCCAGTCCCCGGCATGTGACGCGGCGTCCCTGCCGTCCCCGGCACAGGACGTCACACGCATCGGTCCGGCGCGTCCGGGCCTGCACCGGGACGCGAGACGCTCCCTTGCAAAGCGTCTCTCCCGTGAAGGTGCGTCCGGCCCTGCACGGGGACAGGTCCAGCATGGTAAAACGAATCGTTATCTCTTGACGGCGCGTCCGGCCCCGCACACTGACGGCCATGATTGATGCGGCGGGCCCCGGCGCTGGCGGGCAACGCCGGGACGACAGGGGAAAGCCCTGCCGCCACCTGCTCCCGACAACCGGGACCGCCTCCATCATGGCGGTCCCCACATCGCCAGCCCTTCTTCCTGTACGGACAGGAGGCGGGCGCCTGGGGAGCTTGCCCGCAGCACCGTCCTTTCCCGAGCTCCCATGCGCACGGACATGGCGGTATCACCGGGGTAGCGCCGCAATCGATAGGCCCTGTTCCCCGCGCGCACGGACAAGCCGGCGGGCCGTGGAGCTCGCCCGGTCAGGCAGGAATGGCGGGAGCGCCCGGACAACGGCGGGGACGTGCCATCCCGGCCTGGACAAAAGTTTTTTCGGGGATGGGGAGAGCACGAGAGGGGAAGGGGCAGTTTTTACAAAAAATGCCCCTTCCCCTCTCGTCACACACAAAAGATCCCGCGTGTTCCCGGCTTACTTCAGGCCCAGGTCGCGGAGCAGGTTGTCCACGGCCATGTGGCCCATGCTGGCCACGGCCCCGGCCGTGGAGGAGGAGCAGTGGGAGCCCATGACCAGGTTGTCCAGCCGGTACCAGCGCTCGTCCCGGGGCGGTTCCTGCTCGAAGACGTCCAGGCCTGCGCCGTAGATGCGATTCTGTTCCAGGGCGTCCAGCAGGGCGGCGCTGTCCACCAGTTCGCCGCGGGCGGTATTGATGAGGATGGCGGTGGGCCTCATCAGGGCCAGGCGCGCGGCATCGACCATCCGCCGGGTGCTGTCGTCGAGGATGGTGTGCAGGCTGATGAAGTCGGCTTCGCGGAAGATGCGTTCCAGACCGGCGCGTTCGACCCTGTTCTCAGCGGCCCAGGCCTCGTCCCAGCACACGTCGTGGCCCAGCACCTTCATGCCGAAGCCCGCGCCGCAGCGGCGGGCCACGCGCCGGCCGACGGCGCCCAGGCCGATGATGCCCACGGTCTTGCCGTAGAGGTCGATGCCGGTGATCTTGCTCCAGTCCTTCCGGCGGCAGCGGCGGTCGATGAGGGCCACCTTGCGGGCCACGCCCAGCATCAGGGCCAGGGTGTAGTCGGCCACGGCCTCGCTGTTGGCGCCCACGGTGCGGGAGACCTTGATGCCCCGGGCCTCGCAGGCGGGCAGGTCGATATTGTCCAAGCCCACGCCGTACCTGGCGATGGCCCTGAGTTTGGGCGCGGCGGCCAGCACGCCGGCGTCGACCGGGTCCACGCCCAGGATCAGGCCTTCGCAGTCGGCCAGTTTTTCGCGCATCTGGGCGGCGGAGAGGATGCCGCCGGTATCGTTGCGCAGCACTTCCAGTCCGGCGTCGCGCAGGATGTCGAAGAGTTCGGGATCGTTTTTGCCGAAGGATCGCGGCGTGGCGAGAACTTTCATGCAGGGCTCCTTGCTGGAAGAAAGATGTGCGGCAAGGCTAGCCCAGTCAGGGGATTTGTCAATCACGGTCCGCGGCCGGTCCGGCGGCCCGGCAGGGGGCGGCGCCCGGGGGCGTGTCCGCCCGGGCCTGTCCCCCGGGGCCTGCCTGCGGGGGCAGCCCGCCGGGGCCCGCGTTTCCCTTTGCCTTGCGTGGCCCTGCCGTGTACAATGCGCGAAAAACGCAATGCAGGTACGCTATGAGCATACTTCAGGACAATTCTTCTTCCGCCGCCATGGAGCGGCTGGATTCCGTGGTCGACCGTCTTTGCCATCCCGATTCCCTGGACAAGGTCCTGCACTGTTCCGCCCACGGCATGGTCATGCCGTCGCTGGACAGGCTGGCCGAGATCATGGAACGTCTGCGGGCCGCGCTCTTTCCCGGCTATTTCGGGGCGGCGCGGGTCTGGCGCGAATCCATGCGGCACCATCTGGCCGCCAACCTGGACAGCGTCTACCGGCTGCTGACCGAGCAGATCCAGCGCGGCATCTCCTTTTCCTGCGCGGGCGAGGGCGAAGGCTGCCAGAACTGCGAACGCAACAGCCGCGAACTGGCCCTGGCCTTCATGGACAAGCTGCCCGACATCCGCCACAAGCTGGCCGGGGATGCCCAGGCCGGCTATGAGGGCGACCCCGCGGCCACCAGCCCGGGCGAGACCATCTTCTGCTACCCCTCCATGTACACCATGCTGCATCATCGCATCGCCCATGAGCTCTACAGCCTCAAGGTGCCGCTGATCCCGCGCATCATCTCCGAGATGGCCCACTCGCGCACCGGTATCGACATCCACCCCGGGGCCACCATCGGCGACGATTTCTTCATCGACCACGGCACCGGCGTGGTCATCGGCGAGACCTGCATCATCGGCAACAGCTGCCGCCTCTACCAGGGCGTGACCCTGGGCGCGCTCTCCTTCCCCAAGAACGCCGACGGCACCCTGACCAAGGGCATCCCGCGCCACCCCATCCTGGAAGACAGGGTGACGGTCTATGCCGGGGCCACCATCCTGGGCCGCGTCACCGTGGGCCGGGGCGCGGTCATCGGCGGCAATGTCTGGATCACGGACGACGTGCCCGCCGGGGCCCGGGTCACGCAGGAGCGGCCCTCATGAGGTACGGCAGGCGGTCCTTCCTGCTCTGCCTGCTGGCGGCGGCCCTGCTGGCCGTCTGCCTGGGCGGCTGCGGCACGGAGGTCAAGGCCAAGGGACAAATGATCGGCGGCGTCTCCGTGGGACGCGGCCTGTAAGCGAACGAGGTCGGGATCATGCGTACTCTGGTTCAGGGAGGTCTTGTGGTGCGCCACGACGGCGTGTGCAGGGCCGATGTCTTGTTTGAGGACGAACGCATCGTGGAAGTGGGCGCGGGCCTGCCCGCGACGGACGCCTGCGTGGTGGACGCCACGGACTGCTATGTGCTGCCCGGCGGCGTGGACGCCCAGGTACGTCCCGCCGGGGCGGATCTTTCCGCACTGTGCAGGGCCGCGGCCCTGGGCGGCACCACCTGCCTGGGCGTGCTGCCGCCGTCGGACGGTTCCGCGCCGGTCACGGACGGCCTGCCGCTGACTGTGGTGCCGCACGGCGACGCCGCCGGAGAACTGCCGGACGGGACCGTCTGCGCGGCCTTTGGGGCCCCCCTGCTGACCGCCGCCGACGCCTGCGAGCGCCTGCACCGGCTTGCGGGACGCGGCGTCCTGCCTCTGGTGCCCTGCGCCCTGGAGCCTGTCAGCAGGGGCCTGCGGGCCCGGCTGGAGGCGGCGGGCCCCTGCGACGTGCAGGTCTGGCCCCAGGTCTTCCCCGCCTATGCCGAAGAAACGGGCGTCCGCCTGGCCCTGACCCTGGCCTCGGCCGCGCAGAGCCCCCTGTGCCTGGGGCCGGTGGCCTCGTCCCGTTCGCTGACGGCGCTTTCCGGCGGACATGAGTGCGGCGGGCGCGTCCATGCCTGCACCGCGCCGCGCTATCTGCTGCTGGATGCCGCCAGTTACGGCGAAGGCTCTGCCGAAGGGCTGAAATACGTCTGCATGCCGCCCCTGCGCGGGGCCCGCGACGGCCGCCTGCTCTGGGAGGCCCTGGCCCGCGGTCTGCTGGACCATGTGGTCTCGGCCCATGACGAGATCAGCTATGCGTGCAAGTGGGAGGCCGGACGGGACAGCGTCTTCGCCTGCCCGCAGGGCATGCCCGGCGTGGAGACGCGCCTGCCCCTGCTCTTTTCGGAAGGGGTCTGCAAGAGCCGCCTGACCCTGCCGCGCTTCGTGGACGTGGCCTGCGCCGCGCCCGCCCGCCTGCTGGGCCTGGACGGACGCAAGGGCCGTCTGGAAGCCGGCTGGGACGCCGACGTGGTGGTGCTGGATCCCGCCTGCTGCCGCGAGCTGAGCGCCCGCGAGCTGCATCAGGGCGACTACACGCCCTACGAGGGGCTGGAGGTCCACGGCTGGCCGCGCCATGTCTGGGCGCAGGGCCGCCGGCTGGTGGCCGACGGCCGCTGGGAAGGCCCGGGACACGGGGCCGGAGCGGAACAATAGATCACCCAGGGCGGCGCGGCCTCTTCGCACAGGAGGCCGCGCCGCTGCCGTGCGGGCGCACTTGGCAGAGCGCGCCTTGCCGGGTATAAGGACGCTTCGCGCCGCAGGACGGCGGGGCCTTGGGGACAGGTCCCGCATGTCGCGCGCAGGTCCGGGACACGATGGCCCGGGACAGGCACGGACCGCCGCAGATCCACCGGGGACAGGACGGCGGACCGGGATGCCCGGGGACCGGCCTTTGCTGCCGGTCTTTTTTGCCCGCCATCCGGGGCGCCGCACTCCCACAGCGGCACGGCCCCGGCAGGAAGGCTGCGACGGAAAGGAGGACGCATGCTGGAAAAAATCTTTGCCCTCAAGGCCAACGGGACTTCGGTCCGGCAGGAGCTGCGCGCCGGCCTGACCAGTTTCATGGCCATGTGCTACCTGATCTTCGTGGTGCCCTCCATGCTGGCCGATACGGGCATCCCCCGTGAAAGCGCCGTGGCCGCGGTCATCTGGGTGACCATCGCCATCACCCTGCTCATGGGCCTGTGGGCGCGCTTCCCCGTGGGTGTGGCCCCGGGCCTGGGGATCACGGCCTTTTTCGCCTACTATGTCTGCGGTCCGGCCGGATACAGCTGGCAGACCGCCCTGGGGGCGGTCTTCATTTCCGGCGTCTTCTTCATGCTCCTGACCGTGACCCGCGTGCGCCAGATGATCATCGACGCCGTGCCCATGGACCTCAAATACGCCATCGTGGTGGGCATCGGGGCCTTCATCGCCTTCATCGGCCTCAAGAACTGCGGTATCGTGGTGGCGGATCCCTCCACCTTCGTCACCCTCGGCCACCTGACCCGGCCGGAAGCCCTGCTGGCCCTGGGCGGCATGGCCCTGATGGGCATGCTCATGTGCCTGCGGGTGCCCGGCTCCATGATCATCGGCATCCTGAGCGTCACCGTCATCGGCGTGCTCTGCGGGGTGACGGCCATGCCGGAGCAGGTCTTCTCCGGCTTCCGGCTGCCCCTGCCCACCGAGACCTTCCTGCAGATGGACCTCAGGGGCGCCCTGCACCACGGGTTGATCTCCATCATCTTCACCCTGACCATGGTGGACCTGTTCGACAATATGGGCGTGCTCATCGGTCTGGCGCGCAAGGCCGGCTTCATGGACGAGAACGGCCACATCCGGCATCTTGACCGGGCCCTGGTCACGGACTCCATCGGCACCATGTGCAGCGCCCTGCTGGGCGCCACCACGGCCACCTCCTATCTGGAATGCGCCGCCGGCGTGGCCGAAGGGGGCCGCACCGGGCTCACGGCCGTGACCATCGCCGGGCTCTTCCTGCTGGCCCTGTTCTTCACCCCGCTGGTGGCCATGGTGCCCGCCTATGCCACGGCCCCGGTGCTGGTGCTGGTGGGCGCGCTGATGATGCAGGAAGTGGTGCAGATCAGGTTCCGGGACCTGAGCGTGGCCATCCCGGCCTTTTTGACCATCATCACCATGCCCCTGACCTTCAACATCGCCACGGGCTTCGGTTTCGGCTTCATCAGCTTCGTGGTCCTGCGCGTGCTGACCGGCCGCTGGCGCGAAGTCAGCCCCATCATGTACATCGTCGCCGTCTGCTTTGCCGTCAACTTCGGGTTGCGCGGCTAGGGACAGGCCGAACCTAGTGTAACTTTCAAAGGATCAAGAGGAATCGAGGCGGAATTATGTCTGGTAATACGCAGCGTGAGATGCTGGGGAGCCGTCTGGGCTTTTTGCTGCTTTCGGCGGGCTGTGCCATCGGCCTGGGGAACGTCTGGCGTTTCCCCTATATCACCGGCGCCTACGGCGGCGCCATCTTCGTGGGCATCTATCTGGTCTGCCTGTTCGCGGTGGTGCCCACCATGATCATGGAATTCGCCGTGGGCCGTGCCGCCCGCCGCAACATGGGCCTGGCCTTCCACATCCTCGAGCCCAGGGGCAGCAAATGGCACTGGGGCGGCAAGGTGGCCCTCATCGGCAGCTATCTGCTGATGATGTTCTACACCACGGTCACGGGCTGGATGCTCTACTACTGCTGGTACATGGCCAGCGGCGCCCTGAGCGGCCTGGATGCCGCCGGCGTGGGCAAGTTCTTCGGCGCCACCCTGGGCGATCCCGTGGCCCAGGTGGTGGGCATGACCCTGGTGGTGCTCATGGGCTGCGGCGTCTGCGCCATGGGCGTGCAGAAGGGCGTGGAGCGCGTGGTCAAGATCATGATGCTGGGGCTGCTCTTCATCCTGGTGGCCCTGGTCATCCGCGCCCTGACCCTGCCCGGCGCCGAGGCCGGGGTCTCCTTCTACCTCTCGCCCGATCCCGCCAAGCTGGAAAAGACCGGCATCTTCCCGGTCATCAACGCGGCCATGAACCAGGCCTTCTTCACCCTCTCCGTGGGCATCGGCGCCATGTGCATCTTCGGCAGCTACCAGAGCCGCGACCGCTCCCTGACCGGCGAGGCCATGTGGATCATGGGCCTGGACACCTTCGTGGCCCTGATGGCCGGCCTGATCATCTTCCCGGCCTGCTTCGCCTTCGGCGTGGAGCCCGGCGCCGGTCCCGGCCTGGTCTTCGTGACCCTGCCCAACATCTTCAACGTCATGGCCGGCGGCCAGCTCTGGGGCACGCTGTTCTTCATCTTCATGAGCTTCGCGGCGCTGTCCACGGTCATCGCCGTGTTCGAGAACATCATCTCCTACAGCGCCGACGTCTGGGGCATGGAACGCCGCCGCGCCACCTGGATCCATGCCGCGGGCATCTGGCTCCTCTCCCTGCCCTGCGCCCTGGGCTTCAATCTGCTGGCCGATTTCCAGCCCCTGGGCCCCGGCACCTGCGTGCTGGATCTGGAAGACTTCCTCATCAGCAACAACATCCTGCCCCTGGGCGGCCTGTTCTTCCTGCTCTTCTGCTGCCTGCGCCGCGGCTGGGGCTGGGACAACTTCATCGCCGAAGTGGACCAGGGCATGGGCATGAAGTTCCCGCGCTGGCTGCGCGGCTATGTGACCTATGTGCTGCCCTGCCTGATCGTCTTCGTCTTCGTCATGGGCTATGTGGACAAGTTCTGCAAGTAAGGCCGCGGGCGGCCCCGCCCGCAGCCCCGCGGACGCGCCTTGCCGCGCTCCGGCAACGAAAAACCACCCGTCCCGCGGGTGGTTTTTTTTGCGCGGCCGCCGGGCGGGCCCGGGGAGGAACGCCCGCCGGCGCGACAGCGGCCGGGCCCCGTGCCCCTGGGCCCAGGCCCCATGAGGTTTTGTTTGTTGGGGGGAAGGAAGCCCTCATGCTTCCCGGCGCGCTTTTTCAGATGAACGCAAGGACATGCGACAAGCATCCTTTACTGGGCATGCCTGGGCGAAAAGCTGCAGTTATTTGAGATAAATCATAACATTCGTGCGGACACGCCTAACCGCCGAACCAGGCGGGCCTGCCGTCCGTGGCGTCGGCGCGGCAGCCCTGCCAGAGCCCGCGGGCGGCCAGGGCGCGGCGCAGGTCGGTGATGATGCCGCGCTTTTCCAGGGCCCAGGACGGGGCCAGCAGTTCGCCCGGCGCGGGATCGGCCTGGATGCGCTGCATGACCACCGTGGACGGGATGCGCGGCAGGGCGGCGCAAAGCCAGTCCACATACTCGTCGCGGGCCAGCGGATGGTAGTCCCCGGCCTGCCACAGCCGGGCCAGCCCCGTGCCCTGCGGCACATAGACGTTGTGCAGCTTGAGGCCCTGCAGGCCCAGGGACACGGCCCAGTCCACGCCATCCAGGAAGTCCCGCTCCTCCTCGCCGGGCAGACCGGCCATGAGGTGGCCGCAGACCAGCAGCCCGGCCTCCAGGGCCGCGCGCACGGCAGTCTCGGCCTGCCGTACCGTGTGGCCGCGATTGATGCGGCGCAGGGTCGCGTCCCGGCAGGTCTGCAGGCCCAGCTCCAGCCAGACCTCGTCCAGACCGCAGCCCGCCAGCAGGGCCAGCTTCCCGCTGTCCAGACAGTCCGGGCGCGTGCCCACGGCGATGCCCCGGCAGCCGGGCAGGGCCGCCACCTGCCCGAGCAGGCGGGCCAAGCGGTCGGCCGGACCGTAGGTATTGGAAAAGGATTGCAGATAGGCCATGAACAAACGGTCGCTGTCCGTGGCGGTGTACTTGCCGTACCAGGCGTCCCACTGGGCGCGCAGGCCGAGGCCGCGCAGGCCCATGCCGGAGCCGGAGCCGCTGTCGTTGCAGAAGACGCAGCCCTGCCGGGAGAGCGTGCCGTCCCGGTTGGGGCAGGTGGCGCCTGCGTCCAGTGGAATTTTTTGCACCCGCACGCCGTACTTGCGCCGGAAATAGGTGGCCAGGGTATGCCAAAGCAGCATGATTCACGCCTTTTTCACGGATTTTCCCGCGCGCGGGCAGGAGAAAAAATTTGTACCATGTCCGCAACAGCTTGACTTCAAGCCCGTTTTAGCCGAACAAGTTTTGTCTGCTGCCGTGCGCTTTTCGCCTGCGCGGCCCGGTTCCCGCGGGAGCCGGCCCGGGGCCCGCATCCGGGTCCCGTACTTCCCTTTCTCCGCACGATGGCAGCACCATACGCATACCAGTAGAACGAGGCAAGCGAGCGTAATGTCCAAGATCGTGGATTTCTTCCTGGGAATGTTCTCCAATGACCTGGCCATCGACCTGGGCACGGCCAATACCTGTGTCTACGTCAAGGGCCAGGGCATCGTCCTGCGTGAACCGTCCGTGGTGGCGGTCAAGAAAGATTCGCGCGGCAATACCGTGGTCCTGGCCGTGGGCGCCGACGCCAAGCGCATGCTGGGCAAGACCCCCGGCAACATCAAGGCCATCCGCCCCATGAAGGACGGCGTCATCGCCGACTTTGAAGTGACCGAGGCCATGCTGCGCCACTTCATCACCAAGGTGCACAATTCCCGCCATCTGGTCCGCCCGCGCATCATGGTCTGTGTGCCCACCGGCATCACCCAGGTGGAAAAACGCGCGGTCAAGGAATCGGCCCAGTCCGCCGGCGCGCGCGAAGTCTACCTCATCGAGGAGCCCATGGCCGCCGCCATCGGCGCCGACCTGCCCATCCAGGAGCCCACCTCCAACATGGTGGTGGACATCGGCGGCGGCACCACCGAGGTGGCCGTCATCTCCCTGGCCGGCATCGTCTATGCCCGCTCCGTGCGCGTGGGCGGCGACAAGATGGACGAAGCCATCATGACGCATGTCAAACGCAAGTATAACATGCTCATCGGCGAAGCCTCGGCGGAAGAGATCAAGATCAAGATCGCCTCGGCCTATCCCATGGATCCCGAACAGCAGATCGAGGTCAAGGGCCGCGACCTGGTGACGGGCATCCCGCAGAACATCATCATCACCTCGGAGGAAGTGCGCAAGGCCATCTCCGAACAGGTGGAAAGCATCGTGCAGGCCGTACGCATCGCCCTGGAACAGACGCCCCCGGAACTGGCCGCCGACATCGTGGACCGCGGCATCGTGCTGACCGGCGGCGGCGCGCTGCTCAAGGGCCTGGACCAGCTGCTGCGCGAGCAGACCTCCCTGCCCATCACCGTGGTGGACGATCCCCTGTCCACGGTGGTCATGGGTACGGGCCGGGCCCTGGACAACATCCACGTGCTCAAAGACGTCTGCATCGACTAACCATTGCTTGTGCAGGACGGCCCGCGCCCCATCCGGCACGGCCGTCCTTTTTTTCCTGCTGCTCTCACGGGTGCCATTGTGACGTTCCGACGTTTTCTCCTCATGGCGGGCGGCCTGCTGGTGCTGTTTCTGGGCATGTACACCTGGAACCAGCGCACGCACACGCTTGACGACATCGCCGCCAATGTGGGCCTGGAGATGAGCGGCACGGTGCTGGACACCTTCGATTCGGTCAAGAGCAGCGTCCTGGGCGCCTGGCGGCGCTATGTGGACCTGGTGGGCGTACGCGAGGAGAACGAACGCCTGCGCGCCCAGGTGGCCGAGCTGCAGGCCCGCATCGTCTCCCACGGCGAGGACCTGGCCGAGCTGGCCCGCCTGCGCGAGCTGGTGCAGCTGCCCGTGGACAGCGCCTGGAAGCCCGTGGGCGCGCGCATCCTGGCCGGGCGCATGGGCCCCAACGCCATCCAGGACAGCATCACCATCAACCGCGGCTATACCTCCGGCGCCCATCCCGGCACGCCCATCGTCACCAATATGGGACTGGTGGGGCGCGTGCTGCGCGCCAGCCCCCATGCCGCCACGGTCCTGCTCATCACCGACCCCGGCAGCCGCATCGCGGTCTTCGCCCAGCAGAGCCGTGCCGCCGGCATCCTCAGCGGCCAGGGCCTGGAACAGCCGCTGGAGGTGGGCTTCGTGGAGCGCGACGCACCGGTGACCGCCGGCGAGCTGCTCATCACCTCCGGTCTGGACGGCAAATACCCCAAGGGCATCCCCGTGGCCACCGTGGACAGCGTGGCCCCTTCGGACTCCACCCAGTTCCTGGCCGTCACGGCCCGTCCGCTGGTGGACGTGCGCCAGCTGGAGGAGGTGCTGCTGCTGGAACCCAGCGGCATCAACCGTCCTTTGCGCCCCAGCGAGCCCGCCCCGGACTTCGTGGGCCCGCCCCGGCCCCCCAAAAGGGAGCGCTAGCCCATGCAGGCCGTGCGCAACGTCTTCTGGTGGCTGTGCTTCGTGGCCCTGGGCATCTGCGTGCAAAGCCTGGTCCCCGGCCTGGACGCCCTGGTGGTGGGGCTGGTCATCCTGCTGCAGGAACGGGACTACAAGAGCCTCTGCTGGCTGCTGCCGCTCTTCATCCTGCTCCAGGAAGGCATCGGCACGAGCCCCTTCGGGGCCTCCGTGGTCTGGTATGCCCTGGTCTGCCTGATCTACCGCATCCTGCGCTGGCTGCTGGGGCTGGGGAATTTTTTCCTTGTCCTGCTGCTGGCCGTGTGCCTGGGCGGGGCCTGTTTCGGTCTGGGCTGGCTGTTCTCCCCGCTGTACGCCGTGCCCTTCTCTCCGCAGGAATATCTGGACAGGAGCCTGCTGCAGGCCCTGTATCTGCCCGTGGCCTGGGCGATCCTGACGGCCACGCGGCCACTGGCACGCTCGCATGACGAAGAATAGGCGCATCACCCCTCCTCCCGCTCCGGCACAGCCCCCGGCGGCCCCCCCGCCGCAGGCCCCCCGGCGCAAGCGCCGGAACTGGCGCTCCTGGCTGACCATCCAGGTGGAGAGCGAACGCTACCAGCCCCCGCGCAGCGGGACCCTGCTGCTGCAGGTGCTGGTGGGCATCTTCTTTTTCGTCTTCGTCACCCGCTTCTGGTACCTCCAGCTCCATCTGGGCTCGGAGATGACCAGCCAGGCCCAGAAGAACCGTCTGCGCACGGAGCGCATCTTCGCCCCGCGCGGCCGCATCTTCGACGATCACGGCAAGATCCTGGCCGACAACCGCACGGCCTACGGCCTGGCCATCATCCGCGAGGACTGCCCGGACATCCCCGCCACCCTGGCCCAGATCAGCCAGTGGACGGACATGCCCCTGGAGCAGCTGCAGAACCGCTACCATCAGGACCGTTTCAAGACCAAGCCCTTCGAGGCCCTACCCCTGGTCTCCGGCCTGGACTTCGGCCAGGTGGCGCGCATCGAGGCCGAGCTGGTCAACTGGCCCGGACTGGAGATCATGGTCCGCACCACGCGCCACTATCCCGAAAAGGACCTTTTCGCCCATGTGCTGGGCTATGTGGCCGAAGCCAACAGCACGGAGATGGAAAAGGACCCGGATTTGGCCATGGGCGACCTGGTGGGCAAGGCCGGCGTGGAACTGGAGCTGGAAAAGCGCCTGCGCGGCCACAAGGGCCTGTACCAGATGGAAGTGGACGCTCACGGCCGCATGCTGGCCAAGAGCTTGCGCGAGGCCCCCAGCGCGGGGCAGGAGCTGGCCCTTTCGCTGGACCGCGACCTGCAGCAGGCCGCCTGGGAGGCCCTGGGCGGCGAGGCGGGCTGCGTGGTGGTCATGGAGCCGGACACCGGCAAGCTGCGCGCCCTGGTCACCTCCCCGGCCTATGACAACAACCTGTTCGCCGCGGGCATCTCCCACCGCGACTGGGAGGCCCTGCGCACCAGCAAGCGCTACCCGCTGCAGAACCGCGTCATCCAGAGCGTCTATCCGCCCGGCTCGGTCTGGAAGCTGCTCATGGCCGTATTCTTCCTGGAGAACGGCGTGGACCCCCGCGAAACCGTCTTCTGCGGCGGCCAGACCAAACTGGGCAACCAGATCTTCCGCTGCTGGCGGCGCGGCGGCCACGGCAGCCAGACCCTGGAACAGTCGCTCATCAATTCCTGCGACGTCTATTACTACATCATGGCCGAGCGTCTGGGCATCGACAGGATCTCGGCCTTTGCCAAGCAATGCGGCTTCGGCAAGCCCACGGGCGTGGACCTGCCGCACGAGCGCTCGGGCCTGGTGCCCTCGCGCGACTGGAAGCAGCGCTACCGCAAGCAGGTCTGGGTGCGCGGCGACACCTTCAACACCTCCATCGGCCAGGGCTTCACCCTGGTCACGCCCATCCAGATGGCCGTCTATGTCTCGGCCATGCTCAACGGCGGCGACCTGCTCAAGCCCCAGCTGCTGGACGACGCCCCGCGCGAGGTGCGCGGCCGCATCCCCGCCCGGCTGGAACACCTGCGTTTCGTGGTCCAGGCCATGCGCCGCACGGCGGGCGGCGGCACGGCCCGGGTGGTGGGCCGCCATGACGCCGACATGGGCGGCAAGACCGGGACGGCGCAGGTGACCAAGCTCAAGATGACCGCCAACGACCGCCGCCTGCGCACCGCGGAACTGGCCTACCTGCACCGCGACCATGCCTGGATCGCCACATGGGGCCGCAAGAACGGCAAGACCTATGTGGTCATCGTCATGGTGGAACACGGCGGCGGCGGCTCCAGCGTGGCCGGCCCCGTGGCCAGGAAGGTCTACGATCACCTCTTCGGGCCCGATGCGGGCGCGCCCGGGCAGGCCGTCCAGGAAACGCTCCAGCCCGCCGGCCGCATGCTGGGCCCCGCCTCGGGCCCCCTGCCGGGCATGAGCAACGAAAGCAACGATCTGCCCAAGCGCCGTCGCCGCTGACGGCCACAGGAACGTCCCATGGACAAGCGCCTCCTCGGTTACATCAACTGGGCACTGCTGGCCTGCATGCTGCTGCTCTATTTCACGGGTGTGGCCAATCTCTATTCCGCCAGCGGCACCCGCGTGGAGACCGGTTTCGCCTTCGAGAGCTTCTACCAGCGCCAGCTCGTCTGGGGCCTGTGCGGCCTGGGCTGCATGCTGCTGGCCACGCTCTTCGATTACCGCCAGCTGCGCAACCTGGCCTGGCCCGCCTATCTCTTCTTTCTGGTGCTGCTGATGCTGGTGCCCTTCGTGGGCTCCACCTTCTACGGCGCCAAGCGCTGGATCTCCTTCGGCCTGTTCACCATCCAGCCCTCGGAGCCCATCAAGATCGCCGTGCTGATCCTGGTGGCCCGCCTGCTGGCCCGCGACAGCCAGCCCCTGGGCTGGAAGCACTTTTTTTCCGTCCTGGCCGTGGGCCTGGTGCCGGTGGTCTTCATCCTCAAGCAGCCCGACCTGGGCACGGCCATGATGGTGCTGCTCATCATGGCCGGCATGATCCTCTTCCACGGCCTGCGCCGCTATGTGCTGGGCACCTGTCTGCTGGCCGTGCCCGGCGTGGCCGCCCTGATGTGGTTCGTGCTGATGCACGATTACCAGAAGCAGCGCGTGCTGACCTTCCTCAATCCCGGCGACGACCCCCTGGGCGCGGGCTACCACATCCTGCAGTCGCGCATCGCCATCGGCTCCGGCGAGCTGTGGGGCAAGGGCTATATGGAAGGCATGATGAACAAGCTCAACTTCCTGCCCGAGCGCCATTCGGACTTCGCCCTGGCCGTGTTCGGCGAGGAGTGGGGCTTCGTGGGCTGCGTGGCCCTGGTCACCCTGTTTTCCCTTTTCCTGCTCTCCATCTTCTCCACCGTGGTCCAGGCCAAGGACCGCTTCGGCAGCATGCTGGCAGTGGGTGTTTTTTTCTATTTTTTCTGGCAGATATGCATCAACATGGGCATGGTCATCGGCCTCATGCCCGTGGTGGGCATCCCCCTGCCCTTCATCAGCTACGGCGGCAGCGCCACCGTGGTGAACTTCACATTGCTGGGCATCGTGCTTAATGTTTCCATGCGGCGCTTCATGTTCAAGAGCTGAGCCCTGACCGGCCCCGCCGGGAAAGGGAGCGCCGGACGGGAGCCCTCCCACCTCCTGTTCCCGGTACGCAGCCCGATCATGCGCCGCCCCGGTCCGCACGGCCCGCCCCGGGCCTTCCGACCGCCGGACACCCCTGTCCGCCCCCTCTGTCGCGCTTGCGCCATCCCCGGCAGGCCCGCGCGCAGGGGTCGTCTTCCCAATGGCAAACAGCGCCGCCCCGCCGGGACGGGCGGCGCCCCATCCCAAGGAGGTTCTCCATGCCCCAGGATTATTTCAGCGCCCTGCGCGACGTGGCTCTGGCCATCAACGCCAGCCTTGACCCCAAGGACGTGCTGCACAAGATCAGCGAACAGACGGCCAAGGCCATGGACTGCAAGGCCTGCACCATCCGCCTGCTGGACAGCACCGGGCATTTCCTGCTGCCCAGCGCCGCCTACGGCCTTTCCGAAACCTACATGCGCAAGGGCCCCGTGGAAGTGAAACGCAGCGGCCTGGACAGCGAAGTGCTGGCCGGCAAGGCCATCCACCTCAAGGACGCCACCTCTGACGGCCGCTTCCAGTATCCCGAATCGGCCAAGGCCGAAGGCCTGGTCTCCGTGCTGTCCGCGCCCCTGAGCGTGAGCGGCAAGGTCATCGGCCTGATCCGCGTCTACTCCGCCCAGGAACGCGAGTTCTCCGCCGAGGAAGAAAGCTTCATGATGGCCGTGGCCGCCGTCTCCGCCGTGGCCATCGAGAATGCCCGCCTGCACGACGCGCTGCGCAACAACTACGAGCTGATGGCCAAGCACGCCTACTCGCTCTACGAAGACTAGACCGGCTCCGGCGCAGGGCACGGCCCCGCGGGCCGTGGCCGCCCGTCCGGTCCTCCGGCGCGGCCCCCGGCAGCGCGGGCTGCCCCGCTGCGCCTCCCGCCCCCATCAAGACAGCAAGCCCGCAAGGGCAAAGGTGAATGACAATGAAAAAAGTTCGTGTCGGTATCAACGGTTTCGGCCGCATCGGCCGCCAGGTCTTCCGCGCCCTGCGCCAGACGTACGCGGATCGCGTGGAGGTGGTGGCCATCAACGACCTCTTCGACGCCACCACCAATTTCCAGCTGCTGGAGTATGACTCCGTCTACGGCCGCGCCTTCCTCGACGCCCGGGTGGACGGCCAGGAAGTGAAGGTCGGCGACTGGAACATCCACTGCTTCGCCGAACGCGATCCCCATCAGCTGGCCTGGGGCCAGCATGACGTGGACGTGGTGGTGGAAAGCACCGGCATCTTCCGCAAGGCCTCCCAGGCCTCCGTGCACATGGACAACGGCGCCAAGAAGGTCATCATCACCGCCCCGGCCAAGGAAGAAGACATCACCATCGTCATGGGCGTGAACCACGACCAGTACGATCCCGCCAAGCACCACATCGTGTCCAACGCCTCGTGCACCACCAACTGCCTGGCCCCCGTGGCCCTGGTGCTGCAGCGCAACTTCGGCATCAGGCTGGGCAACATGACCACCATCCACTCCTACACCAACGACCAGCGCATCCTCGACATGGCCCACAAGGACCCCCGCCGCGCCCGCGCCGCCGCCTGCAACATCATCCCCACCTCCACCGGCGCGGCCCAGGCCGTAGCCAAGGTCATCCCCGAACTGGCGGGCAAGTTCACCGGCTACTCGCTGCGCGTGCCCACGCCCACGGTCTCCGTGGTGGACTTCAACGGCATCCTGGAAAAGGATACCGATACCGAGACCCTGCTGGCCGCCCTCAAGGACGCCAGCGAGACCTACCTCAAGGGCATCCTGGGCTATAACACCCTGCCCCTGGTCTCCACGGACTTCAAGGGCGATCCGCATTCCTCCATCCTGGAAGCGCCCTACACCACGGTGCAGAACGGCAATCTGGTCAAGGTCGTGGCCTGGTACGACAACGAATGGGGCTACTCCAACCGCGTCTGCGACCTGATCTGCCTGATGCAGCAGAAGGGCCTGTAACCGACTCCGGCGGGCGGGCTACGGCCCCGCGCAGGGGCCTTTCCCCGTGCCCCTGTCCCCCGGGGGGAGCCGGGCCGTCTGCCCCGCTCCGGTCCCCCAGCCAACGAAAAAGGCCATCCGTCACGGATGGCCTTTTTTCATGCGCTCCAGGGGCCCGGCAGCCGGCACGGCCTTACGGGCATCGACAGCAACGCGCGACCGGACGGCGGCCCGCAGGGCCGTGCCCGTTAGGCCGCAAGGTCTTACGGGCATCGACAGCAACGCAAAGGGATCCCTCCCCCCCAAAAAAACAAAACGTCATGCGTCCCGGGCCTAACCCAGCGCTTCGCGGGCCAGTTCGGAAACGGTCTTCTCCACCACCTTCTCGCCGTCGAAGACCTCGCAGAGCTCCTCATGCCCGGCCCCGGCCAGACGGCGCAGGGCCGGGGCATCCATGAAGTCGCGGGGCAGCTGGGCCAGGGCCCAGGCGGCCATGCCGCGGCAGGGGACATCCTCGTCCTCCAGGCCCTTGAGCAGCCAGGGCCGCGCGGGCAGGGCCAGTTCCTGCCGGGCCTGCGCCAGACGGCCGATGGCCCAGAAGCAGGAGCGGCGCAGGGGGCCGTGATCGCAGAAGTTGTCGTCCCGGCCCAGGTCGATGACATAGGAGATGAGCACGCGGTGGAATTCCCTGGCCGCGCGCGGGCAGGCGGCCAGGACCTCGCCGAAGGCCTCGGGGATGCCCCAGCCGATGTTGCCGGATTCCTCGTTCATGTGCCACATGAGGCGGCGCATGATGTTGTGCATGTCCTCGGGGCTTTTCTCCTCGATACCGGCCACCACCTGGCCCAGGGCCAGGGCGGCCTTGTGGCGCATGAAGGGTTCCAGCAGCAGGAAGGAGAACAGCGGCCCCACGGCGGGCTGTCCCATGGAGCGCAGTCCGGGCAGATGATCACGCCAGTCGGGCGCGGAAAGCAGTTCTTTCAGTTGCTGTTTGGCGGCACGCATGCGGGCCATGACGCAGCTCCTTGCGTTACAGGGTACAGAAGAACGTCACCCAGAAGGGCACGCTGAAATCCAGGATCATGGCGTGCACGATGGAGACGAACACCCACTGCTTGCCCGCGAAGCGGGTGATGACCGGCAGGGTGGAATCCATGGTGGACGCGCCGCCGCAGGAGATGGCGGCCAGCGGACCGATCCAGCGTACCATGAGCGGCGTGAAAAGCAATGTGGCCAGCTCGCGCATGATGTTGGCCAGCAGGGCCACGGTGCCCAGCTCCGCGCCCCTGTACTGGGTGATGAAGATGGACGAGAGCGAATAGTAGGCGAAGCCGGACCCCACGGCCAGGCATTCGCTCAGGGAATAGGCCAGGGTGACGCTGGCCAGGGCCGCGCCCGCGAAGGTGCCCACGGTGGTGGCCAGGGGCAGGAGCAGCACGCGGGGGCGCAGGGTGCGCAGGATCTCGCCCAGACGGCGGTCGTGACCGATGGAGATGCCCACCAGGAACATCAGCGCATAAAGGACGTAGAGCGTGCCGTCATGCTCCAGGAAATAGTCCGGTATCCAGCCCAGCCAGGCCAGGAGCACGCCCAGCACGAAACAGCCCAGGATCATCAGACTGCCGCTCACGGCCGAGCCTCCCTGCCTGCCCGGCCTGTCAGGCCTGCCTGGCCCGCCTGCGCGGGGCGCACGCCCGGGACGGTGCCCGGGGCAGCGTCGGGAGCCGTGCCGGGAACAGCCGCGCCAGCCCCCGGCCTTCCCGCCCCTTCCGTTCCCTCCGGGTCCTCCCCCCCCCGGGGCCCGGCGCCGGGAAAGAAGCGGCGCACGGCCACGGTGCAGATGAGGCTGCCCGCCACGCAGGCCACGGTGAGCGCCAGGGCCTTGCCGCCCAGCACGGGCAGATCGGCCATCAGGGCCGCATTGCCGCCCACGGCCACGCCGAGGGCGAAGAGCATGAGCATGATGGTGGGCGAGATGGCGCGGCCCAGCAGCCCGGGCCAGCGGAAAGGACGCAGGGCGAAGCCCAGGGCGATGCCGGCGAGCATCAGTCCGATAGCGGTGAACATGGTCGTACTTTCAGCGTCTGGAGATCTGCTGCAGCGCCCGGCGCACGAAGGCCAGCATGGCCGTATAGCGCTGCGGTTCGTCAAGGAGGAATTCCACGTCCCAGAGCACCCAGACCAGACTGCCGCGATGGCGCAGCTGCTGGAGCGGACGCACTTCGGCGGGCAGTTGCAGGGCCCGGGCCGCCACAGAGCCCATGACCACCACGGCCCGGGCATGCAGGGCCTGCACGCCGGACCAGAAGACGTCGGCATTGGGCAGATAGTGCGGCGTGCTGCCGTCGGGGCTGGCGGCGCGGGCGCGGGCCAGGGCTTCGGGAGAGGCCTCGGGATCGGGCAGGCAGACGGGCCAGAAGGTGCTGGTGCCCGCCGGATAGGCCAAATCCTGCATGAGACGGCGGAAAAAGGCACTGCGCTGCGCCTTGCCGGGGGCCTGGGGATCACAGAGGTCGGGGCCCAGGTTCCAGTAGGTCCAGACCACCCGTCCCTGCCGGGTACGGGAGAGCCGCTCCTGCCAGACGGCGGGCCAGACGTGGGGCGGCAAAGGCCGCCAGCTCCGGGCCGGAGCGGCAGGGGCCTCCGCGCCCCGGGCCGGGGCCTGCGGGCGCGCGGGACGGCGCTGTCCCGCAGCG
>NZ_CASDOY010000031.1 GCF_949282365.1 uncultured Desulfovibrio sp. | reverse complement strand
CTGCGGCCGGGCGCTGCCGTGGCCGGGACGGCGTTCGGCGGGCGCGTCGGGCAGGACCGCCGTGGGGCGGGTGGCCAGATCGCGCGGGCTCTTGGCGCGGGGCGGCATGTCCTTGATGTGCAGGTCCATCTGCGGGAAGGCGATCTCGATATTGTGCTTGCGGAAGATCTGGTCGATCTCGAACAGCAGCTCCGAAGCGGTCTTGACGCTGACGTCATAGTCCCGCACCCAGAAGCGCAGGGTGAAGTCCAGGGTGCTGGCCCCGAAGTTGGAGAAGAGCACCACCGGCGCGGGGTACTTGAGGATGTCGCTGTGCGCGTTGGCCACCGAGGAGAGCAGCTTCATGACCAGGGCGGTGTCGCTGCCGTAGGCCACGCCCACCACCACCTCGCGGCGCACGGTGCGGCTGTTGCGCGTCCAGTTGATGAGGCGCGTGGAGACGAACTCGGAGTTGGGCACGTAGATGACGGCGTTGTCATAGGTCTCCACGATGGTGGCGCGCACGCTGATCTTGCGTACCCGGCCCGTGGTGTTGCCCACTTCCACCACGTCGCCCACCTGCATGGTCCGGCTGAAGATGAGGATCAGGCCGGAGAGGAAGTTGTTGATGATGGTCTGCATGCCGAAACCGATGCCCACGGACAGGCCGCCGGCGACCATGGCCAGGTTGCTCAGTTCCATGCCCAGCGAGCGCAGGGTGAACAGGCCGAAGAAGGCCCAGAGCGCGTAGGTGAAGGCCGTCTGCAGGGGCTGGATGAGCGTGGGGTCGATGCGCAGGCCCCGGCTGGGCATGCGGGAAAGGAAGAGCGTGCCCATGCGCACGGCGGTGCGGGTCAGGAAGAAGACGCTGATGATGAGCAGCACCTGCACCATGTTGAAGCGGGTCTCGCCCACGTTGACGCCCTGCAGC
Source organism: uncultured Desulfovibrio sp. (assembly GCF_949282365.1). GTDB lineage: Bacteria > Desulfobacterota > Desulfovibrionia > Desulfovibrionales > Desulfovibrionaceae > Desulfovibrio. The sequence continues at coordinate 20,873 of NZ_CASDOY010000031.1, read as the reverse complement.
ACGAAGTCCTGCAGCAGGGTCAGGCCGCCGGGCAGGGTGCAGAGCCACAGGGACATGCCGCCGATGGCCAGCAGCAGGATGACCGGCGCGGCCAGGGCCAGCATCAGGCTGGAGAAGGCCGCGGAGCCGCCTTCATCGGGCAGCTGGTCGTTGTAGCGGTTGATGGCCGACATGCTGGCCACGCTGATCTGCAGGGCCAGCGAGCAGGACACATAGAGCAGGTACAGGCCCATGCTGTAGATGTGCAGGCCCATGAGGGCCAGCACCAGGGCCACCCAGAAGATGAAGGCGCTGCCCGACAGCAGGGAGGCCTCCAGCTGGGTGCTGGCTTCCAGGCTGTGGCTCTTGGCCCGCCAGATGCGGTGCAGGAGCATGAGCACGATCCAGGCCACCAGGGTGACCACCGGCGGCAGCGGCAGGTAGATCAGGATGTAGGAGAACAGCGTCAGGGGGATGAGCTGCCAGAGGGGGTTGTTGACGGCGGCCTTGTCGGGGTGCTGCAGGCGGCGCAGATCCCAGGCCAGGAAGACCTCGCCGATGATGATGCTCAGGTTGCCCAGGGCCAGGAAGCAGCGGAAGACGTCGCCGCTGGCGGACAGGGAGGAGGCCAGCAGGGAGAGGCCCAGGCCGATCCAGGGCAGGCTCACATGGAACATGTGGTGGCCCACCTCGCCGTTGGTGCCCGAATTGCGCCAGCGCCGGTAGAGCATGGCGCCGGTGAACAGCACCAGCAGGAGGCAGATGGTGAAGCGCAGCCCGGCCGTATGCCAGCCGTCGGCGGAGACGGGGATCTCCACGGGCAGGCGCAGCATGATGCCCTGCCAGACGTACTGCAGGCGCTTGGGCACCTTTTCCCAGGTCTCCAGGCTGAGGTAGGGCACCGGGCTCTGCAGGTAGTAATCCTTCCACAGCTGGGGCAGCATGGCGGCGATGTCTTTCTGGGCTTTCTTGAGGTCGGCCATCATGTCCTGGGTGGGCGAAAGCACGGAATCGTAGCGCTTGATGACGTCCTTCAGGCTCTTCTGGGCCTTGGTGACCTGGCGCGAGTATTCGCGGATCTCGGCGTTGGGCGGCAGGTCCTTGGCTTCGGGCAGGCTCTCGGCCAGATGGTTGACGCGCTCCAGCAGGTTGTTGACGCCGTTGCGCGCCAGCAGCACGGGATCGATGACCTGCTGCAGCTGCTGGATGGTGAAGGAGATGCGGCGGTCGAGGGCTTCCAGCGGGTTGGGCCAGTTTTTGAACGTATTGATGAGCAGGAGCAGCCGCCGCGCTTCTTCGGTGATGGGGCGGGCCTGCTCGGACATGCTGTCCGCCTGCTTGCTGATGTCGCGCACCAGATTGCGCGTGCTGCTGTTGATGTCGTCCAGCATGTCCTTCTGGCCGGCCCAGATGTTGGCCAGCGGGTCCACGGAAGGCGCGGCCTCCGCCTCGGTCATGCTGGTGCCCGTCTTTTTGTCGTCCCTGGCCTTGTCGTCTTTGGCCTTGTCTTCTTTGGCTTTATCTTCTTTGGCCTTTGCGTCCCTGGCCTTGTCTTCCCTGGCGCCGGCCCTGGCGTCATTCTTCTGGCCGGTCCCGTCGGCCAGGGCGCAGGTGGCCCCGGGCAGGAAGGCGGGAGCCGGGCTCCTGTCCCCGGAAAGGACAGGGGCAAGGCTGAAGGCGGTCAACAGGACAAGGAGCAGCGTGGCGCGGAACAGGCAGCGATACATGTTCACCTCGAAAAAAGAGCTTCCCCGCCTGTGAAGGCCGCCGGGAAGACTCGGTGGGTTGGAAAGCCAGCAATAGCGCAAGATCTGCCGCTTGAAAAGAGTGGCGGCAGGGCGGGGCGCGCTTTTTTCCGCCTGCGTCCCGCAGGATGCGGCGCGGACCGGGCAGCAGGGGACGACAGCTTTTTTTGCCTGCGCCGCACGGGGACGGCCCGCCTTTACAAGCCCTTGCCCGACCGGCATAGTGGGGCCATGTCCCAGACCGCCCTTTCCCCTTCCTGCCGGGAGGCAGCGCCCTCCCCCGTCGTGCCCGTGGCCCTGTGCCGTCTGTCGCCCGACCATGTGGCGGCCGCAGCGCAGGCCCTGCCCGCCCTGCTGGACGCCGCCGGCCTGCGCACGGCCTGCGGCCTGCGTTCGGCGCGGGTTCTGGTCAAGCCGAACCTGCTCACCGCCACCCCTCTGGCCTGTACCAGCCCCTGGCTGGTGGCCGGGGTCTGCCGCTGGCTGCTGGATCAGGGCGCGCAGGTGCGGGTGGGGGATTCGCCCGGTTTCGGCACGGCCACGGCCGTGGCCCGTCACATCGGGCTGGAAGCCGCCCTGCGGCCCCTGGGCCTGAAGACGGAATCCCTGGCCGATCCCCGCCCCCTGCCCCTGCCCCTGCGTGGCGGCGGGCCGGTCAGCTTCGGCGTGGCGCGCGCGGCGCTGGAAAGCGACCTGATCGTCTCCCTGCCCCGGGTCAAGGCCCATTCCCAGATGCGCCTGACCCTGGCGGTCAAAAACCTGTTCGGCTGCGTCTGCGGCCTGCGCAAGGCCCTGATCCATACCCGTCAGGGCCAGGAGCCCGACTTTTTCGCCGACTGCATCGCCGCCCTCTGGGCCGCCCTGCCGCCGGTGGCCGCCGTGGCCGACGGCCTGACCGCCATGCACGTCACCGGCCCCAGCAAGGGCCGGCCCTTCCCGCTGGGCCTGCTGGGGGCCAGCCCCTCGGCCGTGGCGCTGGACGAGGCCCTGTGCGCCGTGCTGGGCCTGCCCCTGTCCGGCGTGCCGCTGGGCGCGGCCCTGGAACGCCGTCAGGCCCCCGGCTGCACCCGCGCGGGCTGGCGGCCCGACTATGTGCTGGAGCGTCCCGACGCCTTCGACAGCGCGGGCTTCGTGATACCGGAAGAGCTGATGCATACCTCCTTCCGGCCCTGGCGCCTGTTCAAGAGCTGCGTGCGCCGCCTGTGGCTGGCACGCCGGAAATAAGCAAAGCGCTCCCCCCGGGGAGCCGAGGAGCGAACCATGCCTGTGATCCTGCCGGGCCAGACCGATATCTATGCCCTGACCGATGCCCGCCTTTCCTGCGGCCGCAGCCTGGAGACCGTGGTCTCCGCCCTGCTGGGCGCGGGGGTCAAGATCATCCAGTACCGGGAAAAACACATGAAATCCGGCGAGATGCTGGAAGAATGCCGCCTGATGCGCCGCCTGACCCGCGAGGCCGGGGCCTGCTTCATCGTGGACGACCATGTGGACCTCGCCATCCTGGCCGAAGCCGACGGCGTGCACATCGGCCAGGAGGACTTCCCCCTGCCCGAAGTGCGCCGGCTGGTGGGCCCGAAGATGTGCATCGGCCTGTCCACCCACAGCCCGGAACAGGCCCGGGCCGCCGTGGCCGCCGGTGCCGACTACATCGGCGTGGGCCCCATCTTCGCCACCAGGACCAAGGAAGACGTGGTGGCCCCGGTGGGCTTCGAGTACCTGGACTGGGTGGCCGCCAACATCTCCATCCCCTTCGTGGCCATCGGCGGCATCAAGGAACACAATATCACCGGGGTGGCCCGCCACGGGGCCCGCTGCTGCGCCCTGGTCTCGGAGCTGGTGGGCGCGCCCGACATCGCCGCCAAAGTCCATGCCGTGCGCGAGGCCATGCGGCGCGGGATGTAGGCTGTGGTTTCTTGGGGGCGGGGCCCCCTCGTCCGGCGCGGGAGGGGCTCCCCCGCCTCTCAAACTCCCCACCCCTCCCCAGCGCGCTTTATGCCCATCTTTTTTGGGCGAGGAGATGCATGGACGATCCGTGGTGTCTTCTTCCAGAGGCGCAGCCTTTCGTCTTACAGGCTGATGCGGCGGTGGTCTCTGCATTCAACCAGAAATATGCCGGGACTCCCTATGAGCTGCATACCGAATTGCCCCCGGAACCCTTTTCAGGCCGTCTGGACGCACCTGTCGTCCTGCTGAACTTGAATCCGGGATACAGCGAAGATGATGCGGCTATCATGCTAGGCAATGCAAAATGTCAGCAAGCCATGAAAAATACGCGTGGATTTTCCGTACAGGACTATCCATTCTATCACTTGAATCCTTGTTTTAAACAAGGGAACAAGGGATATGATTATTGGGTGGATAAATTTAGGAAACTATTTGAAATTGATTTTGATTTAAAGAAATGCGCCAATAGTTTTTTGCTCTTGCAGGCATACCCATATAAGTCAAAAGGATTTAAGAAGATGCCACTCTTGCCTTCTTTCGACTTCACGCGGTGCATCCTGCTCGCTGCGATGCACAGAAGGGCGTTAGTCGTTCAATTGCGGAGCAAAAAAATATGGGAAAAGGCTGTTCCGGGACTGGCGACATATCCCCGGCGGATCGAGTGTCGTAATCCAAGGCGTCCGACGCTCAGTCCCGGGAATCTGGGCAATGAAGGCTGGCGGACCCTGCTCTCTGCCCTCGATGCAGGATGATCGAAAAGACAAAGGAAGAGGCGACCGTCATGTGACGGTCGCCTCTTCCTTTTCAGCTATATAATGGAATAAAGCGCGTTTTGGGAAAGGGCTCCTTCCCCAACAAGGCTGCCGCGGGCTCCTAGTCGAAGCTCCCGGCCCAGCGCAGGATATGGGCGTGCAGCAGGCCCACGGCCTGCAGGAAGCGGGGGCCGCGGCCCTGGTAGTGCTGGCAGAGCTGGTGCCAGAAGAAGGCCATGCTGGCCAGCTCGGGGCAGGACTGCATGTGCTGCAGGATGGTCAGGCACAGGGGGTGCCCGGTGGGATCGAAGTGCTGCGGCAGGGGGGCGCATTCCTGCAGCAGGGTCTGGAGCAGATGGGCGCAGTGGCCCAGGGCCTTGCCCACCCGGGCCGTGAACTGGCTGGAATAGTTGGGGCAGGCCATGCTCAGGGGCACACTGGTCAGGGGCGTGGGCTCCGTGGCGCCGGAGGTCAGGTCGTCCAGGATGCGGCGCCAGTAGACGCGCTGCTGGCAGAGCCAGAGGGTGCGGTCATCGGCCTTGTGGTCGGAGAGACAGGCAGTGGTGATGAAGCCGCGCGAGTCCGTGGCGGTCTGCCAGATGCGTGCCTCGCGACAGGCCGAGGTGGTGATGCCTTCGCTCCACTGGCCACTGGTGAGTTTGGCCAGCACCAGGTCGGCCACCACCGAGGCGCTGATGTGCTGGCGGCATTTCTCGCCCAGGGTGCAGTCATGGTCGTGCGGGCAGGGGTGGCAGGGCAGGGTGGGCTCCAGACAGCAGCTGCCGGGCAGGTAGGGGCCGGTATCACAGGGCTGGGCCGTGGCCAGGAAGATGGCGAGCAGGGGCAGGCCCAGACCGGCGGCCAGATGCATGGTGCCGGTGTTGTTGGTGACCAGCATGGCCATCTCGCGCAGCACGGCGCCCAGCTCGAAGATATTGGTCCGGCCCACCACGTCCACGAAGGGCGTGCCGGTCAGGCGGGCATATTCGTCGGCCAGGGGCCGTTCCGAGGCTTCGCCCAGCAGGACGGGGCAGATGCCCTCTTCCTGCCAGATGCGCTTGCCCAGCTCCACGAAGTGGCTCACGGGCCACTGACGGCGTTTTTCGCTGGCGCCCAGCTGCATGCCGATGAAGCCGTGGCGGATCACCGGCGCGCGGGACAGCAGGCGGCGGGCCGTGGCGCGGGCCTCGGCGCCCGGTTCGTTGAACAGGCCGGAGCCGGGGGCGGAGAGCAGTTCCGTGGCCCGTTCGCCCAGCAGGGGCGCGCCGGTCATGCGGAACATGTCGGCCAGGTTGAAGGGGGCGTCGCTCTGGCGCAGCTTGGCGGCGTGGAGGAAGGCCGCCCAGAGGCTGTCGGCGCGGGGGCGGCCCTTGTGGTCCAGACCGAAGCCCAGCACGGCCTCGGGCGAGGGGGCCAGGCTCACGGCCAGGCGACGGGCGGGCATGCTGGGCGTCAGGTTGATGATGTGCCCGGCCTGGACGCGGGCGCGCAGCTCTCCGGCCCAGTCCTGCAGCTCCTGCCGGGTGGCGTCGGCCTGTCCGGTTTGGACAAGGCGGTCGGGCACGGTGAGCAGGGGGCTGGCGAATTGCAGCAGGCCCTCGGTGTCCGCGTATTTTTCCAGACAGAGCAGGGTGGTGCTGCGTCCGGCCTTGTGCAGGTCGTGCAGCAGGGGCTGACTGAGCAGCAGGTTCCCGAAACGGGTCAGATTGATGACGAGGGCATCCAGACGCATGAGATTTTCCTTGCGCAGCGGTAAAGATTCCCGTCACGGCCGTGGCAGGGGCGGGGGGAGCTTTCTAGCAGAAGCGGGCGCGGACGTCCAGGACCGGCTGCCTGCGGGCGCGCATGGCGCGTCGTGCAGGCCGGGCAGGGACCGGACGGCGAGATTCGGCTGCCGGGACCGCTGGCTTGCCGTGCGGGCCCTGTCAGGTGCCGCGGCAGGGGGACGGGGCGGCGCATCCCTGTCCGAAGCGCGGGACGCCGGAGCCCTGTCCGGGCCTCGCTGACCGGGCCGGAGCGCCATGCCTGGCCGCTCCCCGCAGGGGGCGGTCCTTCCCGCCGTGCCGCCGGTGACGCAGCTTTGGGCCGTGGTACGGCGGCAACGCCGCAGGGCGCGCGGCTCCTGCGTTCCTGCCGGGCAACGGGCCGGGCAGGAGGAGCGGGAAAGGAGGCCGGGCGCGGACTGCCGGGGCCCGTCAGGGCCGCTGGCCCACCTGGCTGTCCGTGGCGGGCGTGCCTGCGGAGGGCGTGCCTGCGGGGGCCTGCTGGCTGAAGGGCGCGGTGATCTCCTTGGCCAGCAGGGTCACGAAGAGGGCCGGGATGCCCGCCTCCACCTGGAACTCGCGCCGGGCCAGCAGGCCGGTGCGCATCTGGCTGCTGCCGCGGGCGTTGCGGCTGCCGATGTTCTGCAGCATGACGCGCTGCGGGCGCTTGTCGCTGGGCACACGGCGCTGCACCAGCAGGATGTCCGACAGGACCAGGGTCGAGCCCTTGCCGGAAAGGGCCGACGGGGCCCCGTAGCCGGCCTCCACCAGACGCTGCGCCGTGGCGGCGTCCGCGATGCCGGCCTCCAGCACGCTGGCCTGGATGATGAAGCCGGCCTGGCTCGGATTGTCGGTGATGTCGTATTGTTCGGCGCGCAGCAGGCGTTCCACTTCCGTGCGCAGGCCGAAGACGTGGCGGCTCTGGTCGCGGATGCTGACGTAGACCACCGGGGTGGTGTCCTCGTCGGCCTGGGCCAGGGAGCCCTGGCGCAGGACCTGGATATCCGTGGGGGAGGGCTGGCGGTGCTGGCAGCCGGGAAGCAGCAGCAAAAGCAGCAGCAGGAGGGGAAAGAGCGTGTTTTTCATGTGTCTCCGGGACGGCGACAGGGCTTGCGGCCCCCGGGAGGAGCCGGGCGCGCCGTTACCGTCCGGCGGTGCCCAGGGAGACAGGGGAGACCGGCGCGTCCGGCAGGGACGCGGTTCTGTCGTCGAGGCCAGCCCTATACCGCAGAAAACGCGGCCCTGTCCAGCCGGGGCGGGGAAGGGCGCGGGGAGCGACCGCCGTCGCGGGCCGGAGCAGGGCCGGGAGCCGGCAAGGGACATGGCTCCATGCGGGGGCGGACAACGCTTCTGCCGGCCCGGCGCGAGTGCGGGGCCGTGGCTCCGCAGGCGCGGGCGTCGCCTCACTGGACGCTGATGGCCTCCAGGATGATCCGGCACAGGGCGTCTTCCAGCCCGGCAAAGGCCTCGTCCTTGCTGCGGGCGTCGCCCCGGCTGGTCACGGCCACCCGGCGCAGGCTGTCCTTGTCGGGCAGGCGGCGGGCCGCCATGCCCACGGCGGCTTCCATGGCCCAGCTGGTGCTGGCGGAGGCGTCGGCCTGATCGTAGAGGGTGGCGCCCATGCCCACCGTGGCGCCGATGCCCGCGCCCACCAGGGCCCCGCTGCGGCCGTCGGCCAGGCCGCCCAGCAGCACGCCCATCATGGTGCCCGTGCCCACGGTGCCCAGGGCGCGCCCGGCGTTGACCCGGCTGCCGTCGCTGGTGGGCCAGACGTCGCGGATGTCCACCAGGATGACCAGATCCGCTTCCGCGACCCCGGAGGCCGGGTTCAGGCCGCGTTCGCTCTGCAGATAGGCCGTGAGCATGGAATGCAGGTCGTCCGCCATGCCCTTGCCGTTCTCGATCCTGACCAGCACCCGGTCGCCCCGTTCCAGGCTGACGGCGGGCAGGGGGGCGCCGGGCTCCGGCGCGGGCCGGGCATCGTGCGAGGCGCAGGCCCCCAGGCAGAGGAGCAGGATGAGGAGAGGGAACAGGATCAGGATGCGCTGCGGATGCATAAGGCCTCCTTGGAACGTGCAGGGCGCTCTCTTTTATGGATGTAGCCCAGGCCGGGCGGGCTGTCCAGACGGCGGCAAAAGCGCATTTGGCGCGGCCGCGGCGCATATCGGGCTTGACGTGGCCGCATTTTGCCGTATTCTCCCGCGCACACGGCAGTCCGCGCGGTCCGCCCCGCAGCCTTGAAGCTCCGGCAGGGCGGCCGTGCCCCCGCCCGGCTTCCGGCGGGACCTTCTGGCAAGATAACGGTCCGCAGGATCGTCTTTTTTCATGCAAAATTCCTCACTGCCGCCCGGCAGTCGGATGGGCAAGGGACATCATGGGCAAACAGCTGATCATCGTGGAATCGCCGGCCAAGGTGAAGACCATCAAGAAATTTCTGGGACCGCAGTACATGGTGCAGGCCAGTGTGGGCCATGTGCGCGACCTGCCGTCCAGCAGTCTGGGCGTGGACGAGGCCAACGATTTTGCCCCCCAGTACGAGGTCATCGACAATAAAAAGAACGTGGTCAGCGAACTGCGCAGCGCCGCGGCCAAGGCCGATACCGTCTATCTGGCGCCCGACCCGGACCGCGAAGGGGAGGCCATCGCCTGGCATGTGGCGGAGCTGATCCGCGACAAGGCCAAGGACATCAAGCGCATCCAGTTCAACGAGATCACCGCCCGCGCCGTCAAGGAAGCCCTGGCCCATCCGCGCGAGCTCAACCAGCATCTTTTCGACGCCCAGCAGGCCCGGCGCGTGCTGGACCGTCTGGTGGGCTACAAGATCTCGCCCCTGCTCTGGAAGACCATCAAGCGCGGCATCTCGGCCGGGCGCGTGCAGTCCGTGGCCCTGCGCCTCATCGTGGAGCGCGAGGCCGAGCGCGCGGCCTTCAGGCCCGAGGAATACTGGCTGTTCAAGGCCCTGCTGGCCGCCGGCGTGCCGCCGTCCTTCCGGGCGGAGCTGGCCCGCATCGGCGGCAAGAAGGCCGTGATCCGCAATGCCGCCGAGGCCGCCGCCCTGGAGGCCGAGCTCAAGGGCCGGCCCTTCGTGGTGGAGAGCGTGGAACAGAAGGAGCGCGAGCGCGCGCCGCAGCCGCCCTTCATCACTTCCACCCTGCAGCAGGCCGCCAACCAGCGCCTTTCCTACACGGCCAAGCGCACCATGAACATCGCCCAGCGCCTTTACGAAGGCGTGGAGATGGAGGACGGCAGCATCACGGCCCTCATCACCTACATGCGTACCGACTCCACGCGCATCGCCGACGAGGCCCGCCAGGCGGCGCACGACTTCATCCAGGGCCGTTTCGGCGCCGACTACCTGCCCGCCAGGAAGCGCGTCTACAAGACCAGGAGCGGGGCCCAGGACGCCCACGAAGCCATCCGCCCCGTGGATGTGAACATCACGCCCGAGATGGTCAAGGCGGCCCTGCCCCCGGACCAGTACAATCTGTACCGCCTGATCTGGTCGCGCTTCGTGGCCTCGCAGATGACCGGGGCGCGCTTCCACGACACCACGGTGACCGTGGCCTGCGGCCGCAGCCAGTGGAAGGCCAGGGGCGAGCGCCTGCTCTTCCCCGGTTTCCTGGCCGTGCTGCCCCGGGGCAAGGACGAAGGCGACGCCGAGCTGCCGCCCCTGACGCCGGGCCAGGCCCTGGAGCTGGAAAAGCTGGACAAGGAACAGAAGTTCACCCAGCCCCCGGCCCGCTACAGCGAAGCCAGCCTGGTGCGCGAGCTGGAAGAACGGGGCATCGGCCGTCCCTCCACCTACGCCAGCATCATCTCCACCCTGCAGGACCGCGAATATGTGAGCCTGGAGGACCGCCACTTCATCCCCACGGACCTGGGCCGCGTGGTCTGCGAGCAGCTGGTGGAGCACTTCCCGCGCCTCATGGATGTGGGCTTCACGGCCGAGATGGAGAGCTCGCTGGACAAGGTGGCCGACGGCGACCAGCAGTGGGTGGACCTGATGCATGCCTTTGCCGACGATTTCAATCCCACGCTGGCGGCGGCGGCCAGGAACATGCAGAGCGTCAAGGGCGGCCTGCCCACGGAGCTGGCCTGCCCCGACTGCGGCAAGCCCCTGATGATCAAATTCGGCAAGGCCGGGCCCTTCCTGGCCTGCAGCGGCTACCCGGACTGCCGCTTCACCAGCAATTTCCGGCGCAGCGAGGACGGCCGCCTGGAAATGGTGGCCCCGCAGAAGCCCGAGCTGGAAAAGGTGGGCGAATGCCCGCGCTGCGGCAAGGACCTGGTGGTCAAGCACGCGCGCACGGGCAGCCGCTTCATCGCCTGCACGGGCTACCCGGACTGCAACTATACCGCGCCCCTGGCCACGGGCGTCATGTGCCCGCGCTGCGGCGAGGGCCGCATGGTGGAAAAGAGTACCAAGCGCGGCAAGATCTTCTATTCCTGCGACCGTTACCCGCAATGTGATTTCGCCCTCTGGGACAAGCCCGTGCCCGGCCCCTGCCCGCGCTGCGCCTCCCCCTATCTGGTGGAGAAGCGCGGCCGTGACGGCAGCGTCAAGGTCATGTGCCCCACGAAGGGCTGCGGCTATGTGAAAGGAGGCGACGATGGACAGGAAGCCTAAGGCCCCGGCCGCGCCGGTGCTGGTGAGCGCCCCGGTGGACGGCCTGGGCGTGCCCCTGAATCTGGAAGCCCGCGCGGCCCGCCTGCTGGACGAAGGGCAGGCCGTGGTCCTGCTGACCGTGGTGGAGCGCGAGGGCTCGGCCCCGCGCGCCGCCGGTACCCGCGCCCTGCTCACGGCCGCCGGTCTGGAGGGCACCGTGGGCGGCGGCCTGCTGGAAGCCCGTGCCGTGGAGGCGGCCAACGTCTGCCTGCGGGAGGGGCGCTCCGCCCGCGTGCGTTGCGACCTCACCGGCCTCGGCCCCGACAGCGACATGATCTGCGGCGGCAGCATGGACCTGCTCTGCGAATATCTGTCCCCGGCGCAGGCGCCGCTGTTCCACGCGGCGGATGCGGCCCTGAAGGCCGGGCTGACCGGCATCTGGCTGCTGGACGTGAGCCGGGCCGACGCGCCCGTGCGCGACCTCTATCTGGACGCCCTGCCCGAAGGCCGGCCCCTGGTGGACGGCCTGCATGCGGGCGCGGACACGGTGCGTCCCCTGCTGGCCGGGCGCAAGGGCCGTCCCGGCCTGTTGCGGGACGGCGCTGTGGAACGCTATGTGGAGGCCCTGGACGCGCCGCCGGTGCTGCTGCTCTGCGGCGGCGGCCATGTCTCGCTGGAGACGGCCCGTCTGGCCCATGCCGCCGGTTTCGTGGTGGACGTGGTGGACGACCGGGCCGAGTTCGCCGACACCCGGCGCTTCCCCATGGCGCGGCGCTGCCTGGTCTTGCCCGCCTTTGAGGATCTGGCCGCGCGTTGCGGCATCGGCCGCCACCATTATGTGGCCATCATGACCCGGGGCCACAGCTTCGACCGCGAGGTGCTGGCCCAGGCGCTGGAGACGGAGGCCTTCTATATTGGTATGATCGGCAGCAGCAGCAAGAAGGCCTCGGTCTACGCGGCCCTGCGGGCCCAGGGCGTGACGGGGGCCGCGCTGGAGCGCGTCTGCTGCCCCATCGGACTGGGCATCGGCGCGGACACGCCGCAGCAGATCGCCGTTTCCGTGGTGGCCGAACTCATGGCCGCCCGGGCCGGGACCCTGGGCGCGCTCAGGGGCGGCCGCTGATATTTCAAATGCGCGTTAGAAAAAAACGCTAAAAAAATATCAAATAAAAACAAATAGTTACGAAAAAACCCTACGGTTCTCTATCTTACTGAAATAGAAGGATTTTTGCCCAGCATACTTTAACGGCCGAATAATCCTGCCTTTCTTGACGCATTTTGCAAAAAATGTTTAGCAGGGGATTCAAAGCCCGTTCGCTTTGCGGGCGGGCTTTCATTCGTGCAGCCCCGGCGCTGCTCCCAGGAGTAGAGAGATTATGACCAGAAAACAGATTCTTCCGGCAACACTGCTGTTGCTTCTCTGTTTCAGCCTTGCGGCCTGCAAGGATGAAGGTGCCAAAAAAGGACAGATGCCCGCGCCGCCGGTGGGCGTCTTCCAGGTGGAAGTCAGGGACGTGCCCTGGCCCGCTGAATTCCAGGCCCAGGCCTCCGGCTCCCGGTCCGTGGAAGTGCGCGCCCGCGTGCAGGGCATCATCGAAAAGCGCCTCTACCGCGAAGGGGAGTTCGTCAAGGCCGGCCAGCTCATGTTCCAGATCGAGCGCGACCAGTACGAGGCCGCCGTGCAGCAGGCCGAGGCCCAGTACGACAGCGCCCTGCGCGAATGGAACCGCATCCGCCCCCTGTTCGCCAAGAACGCCGTTTCCCAGAAGGACCGCGACAACGCCAAGGCCGCCTATGACAATACCAAGGCCGCCCTGCGCGCCGCCCGCATCAATCTGGATTACTGCCAGGTGGTGGCCCCTGTTTCCGGCTACAGCTCCAAGGAAAGCTTCACCCCCGGCAACCTGGTCAGCAACAATTCCCTGCTGACCTATGTGGATCAGACCGATCCCATGTACATCGACTTTTCCATCGCCGCGCCGCAGCACATGCGCCGCCAGCAGCTGGCCGCCGAAGGCCGCCTGCGCTTCCCCGAGGGCAACGTCTACAAGGCGCGCCTGCGCCTGCTGGACGGCAGCATGTACCAGGGCGAAGGCCTGGTGGACTTCATCGACAGCCGCGTGCAGCCCGAGACCGGCGTGGTGCAGGCCCGTGCCTCCTTCGCCAACAGCGACGGCCAGATCATGCCCGGCCAGTATGTGCGCATCTTCATGGACGGCGACGTGCTGGTCGACGCCGTGCTCATCCCGCAGAAGGCCGTGCTCATCACCCAGAAGGGCTCCTTCGTCATGACCCTGGACAAGGACAATGTGGTCGGCACCCAGAAGGTGGAGGTCAGCGAGACCATCGGCGACATGTACCTGGTGGATTCCGGCCTCAAGGGCGGGGAACGCATCATCTGTGAAGGCATGATCAAGGCCCGCCCCGGCGCCAAGGTCCGCGTCATGGACGACCAGAAGGCCCCGCAGGGACAGGCCGCCCAGCAGCCCGCTCAGAAGTAGGTGATCGTCCATGGCAGCTTCGGCAAAACCAAACATCTTCCTGCGCCGGCCCATCCTTTCGTCGGTCATCTCCATCGTGATCACCCTGGTGGGCGCGCTGGCCATGAAGGCCCTGCCCATCGCCCAGTATCCCGAACTGGTGCCGCCCACGGTCAACGTGACGGCCTTCTACCCCGGCGCTTCGGCCGAGACCATCGCCAGCACCGTGCTGGCCCCCCTGGAAGTGAACATCAACGGCGTGGAAAACATGCTCTACATGTCCTCCACGGCCTCCTCGGGTTCCGGTTCGGGCTCCATCAACGTCTATTTCAGTCTGGGCACCGACCCGGACATGGCCCTGGTCAACGTCAACAACAAGGTCAACCTGACCCAGAGCACCCTGCCCGAGACCGTGCGCCTGCAGGGCGTGACCGTGGTCAAGCGTTCGCCGGCCATGCTGCAGGTCATCGCCCTCTACTCGCCGGACGGCCGCTATGACGCCGTGTACCTGCACAACTACATGCAGGTGAACGTGGCCGACGAACTCAAGCGCGTGCCCGGCGTGGGCGACGTGACCGTGTTCGGCTACATGGACTATTCCATGCGCATCTGGCTCATCCCGGACAAGCTGGCCAAGTACGGCGTCACCGTGGGCGAGGTCTCGGCGGCCATCCAGGAACAGAACTCGCAGTTCTCGCCCGGCCGCCTGGGCGACGCGCCCATGCCCGACACGGCCCAGCTCTCCTGGCAGATCGACACCAAGGGCCGCCTGAACACGCCCGAGGAATTCGGCGAGATCATCATCCGCACCGGCGAGGGCAGCGCCATGCTGCGCCTCAAGGACGTGGCCCGCATCGAGATGGGCGCCAAGGACTACAGCGTCAACAGCGAATACAACGGCATGGTGACGCGCGCCATGGGCATCTATCTGCTGCCCGGCGCCAACGCCATCGCCACCGGCGACGCCGTGACCGCCCGTATCCAGGAACTGTCCAGGAACTTCCCCGAGGGCATCGACTACAAGGTCATCGTGGACACCAACGAATTCGTCATGGAATCCATCCACGAAGTGATCAACACCCTGGTGGAAGCCATGATCCTGGTGTTCATCGTGGTCTTCGTCTTCCTGCAGAGCTGGCGCGCCACCCTCATCCCCTGCATCGCCGTGCCCGTGTCCATCATCGGCACCTTCGCGGGCATGTACGCCCTGGGCTACACCATCAACACCCTGACCCTGTTCGGCATGGTGCTGGCCATCGGTATCGTGGTGGACGACGCCATCGTGGTGCTGGAGAACGTGGAACGCATCATGAGCACCGAGCACCTGCCGCCCAAGGAAGCCACGGCCAAGGCCATGAGCGAGGTCACGGCCCCGGTCATCGCCATCGTGCTGGTGCTCTGCGCCGTGTTCATCCCCGTGTCCTTCATGGGCGGCCTTGCCGGCCAGATGTACAAGCAGTTCGCCATCACCATCTCGGTGTCCGTGGTGCTCTCGGGCATCGTGGCCCTGACCCTGACCCCGGCCCTGTGCTCCCTGCTGCTCAAGCCGCACGCGCACGACCACCAGCCGGCCAAGCCCTTCGTCATCTTCAACTACCTGTTCAGCAAGACCACGCACCGCTATGTGCGTACGGTGCGCTTCGTCAAGGATCACGGCCTGATCTCCATGCTCCTCTTCGGCTGCATGATCGCCAGCCTGGTCTTCCTGTTCCGGGTGGTGCCCGGCGGCCTGGTGCCCAACGAGGACCAGGGCTACATCCTGGGCATGACCATCCTGGACGACGGCGCCGTGCAGAACCGCACCCGCGACGTGACCCGCGTGGTGGTGGACACCCTGCTCAAGGACCCGGCCGTGGAAACGGTCATGACCCTGAACGGCCTGGACATCTCGTCTATGTCCATCAAGAGCAACTACGGTACCTTCTTCGCCACCCTCAGGCCCTGGAGCGAGCGCCAGACGCCGGAAAGCAGCGCCTCGGCCATCAGCGCCAAGGTGCTGGGCGTGACCATGTTGCAGCCCGAGGCCGTGACCATCGGCTTCACGCCGCCGCCCATCAGCGGCATGTCCACCACGGGCGGTTTTGAAGGCTACATCCAGATGCGCGGCGACGGCACCATCTATGACCTGGAAGCCACGGCCAACGCCTTCGTGGCCGAGGCCACGTCCAGGGACGAGAACGGCCAGCCCAAATACCCGGCCATCGGCACGGTGCGCAGCCTGTTCTCCACCGGCGCGCCCCAGCTCTACGCCAATCTGGACCGCGAGCGCTGCAAGGACATGGGCATCAGCATCAGCGATGTCTTCACGGCCATGAACGCCACCTTCGGCGCGCTCTATGTCAACGACTTCAACTATCTGGGCCGTACCTTCCAGGTGCGCCTGCAGGCCGAGTCCGATTACCGCCTGCTGCCCGAATCCCTGCATGACGTCTTTGTGCGGACCAACAAGGGCGACATGGTGCCCCTGGATGCCATCATGACCCTGGAACGCCGCACCGCGCCCCAGACCATGGAACGCTACAACGTCTTCCCGGCCGCCCACCTCATGGGCGAACCGGCCGAGGGCTATTCCTCCGGCCAGGCCCTGGAAGCCATGGAACTGGTGGCCACCAACATGCTGTCCAGCGACTACGCCCTGGGCTGGGTGGGTTCGGCCCTGCAGGAAAAGCTGGCCAGCGCCGATACCACCATCATCTTCGTGCTGGCCCTGGTCATGGTCTTCCTGATCCTGGCCGCCCAGTACGAAAGCTGGTCCCTGCCGCTGGCCGTGCTCACGGCCGTGCCCTTCGGCGTCTTCGGCGCCCTGGTGGCCACCTGGCTGCGCGACCTGTCCAACGACGTCTACTTCCAGGTGGCCCTGGTCACCCTGGTGGGCCTGGCAGCCAAAAACGCCATCCTGATCGTGGAATTCGCCGTCGAGGCCTGGCGCGGCGGGCGCAGCCTGGACGTGGCCGCCATGCATGCGGCGCGTCTGCGCTTCCGTCCCATCGTCATGACCTCGCTGGCCTTCATCCTGGGCTGCGTGCCGCTGGCCATCAGTTCCGGTGCCGGCGCCAACAGCCGTCACGCCATCGGCACCGCCGTGGTGGGCGGCATGCTGGCCGCCACCTGCATCGCCACGCTCTTCATCCCCTTCTTCTTCCGCACCATCATGCAGGTGTCCCTGAAGCTGCAGGGCAAGAAGGACCCCAATGAAGGCAAGAAAAACTTTGACGAGGAGGACGATATATGAGCCCCTTTCTGAAAGCGGGCCTGACGCTGGTGCTCTGCCTGGCCGTCACGGGCTGTTCCCTGGCTCCCGACTATAAACGTCCCGAGCAGGACATCCCCAAGGAATGGCGGTCCGTGGATCTGGGGCCCAGCCCGCTGAACACCGACTGGTGGACGCGCTTCAATGATCCCGTCCTCAACGCCCTGGTGGCGGAGGCCCTGAAGAACAATCAGGACCTGGCGGAAAGCCTGGCCAAGATCGATTCCGCCGCGGCCAAACTGGGCGTGGGCACCAGCCAGCTGGCGCCCACGGTCAGCGGTGCCGGCGCGGCCGCCTCGCAGAGCAACTCCACCAGGGTCGCCAATTACAGCGACCTGGCGGACCGTTCCTATGTGAACTATCAGGGCCAGCTCTCGGCCAGCTGGGAGCTGGACTTCTGGGGCAAGTACCGCAACAATTACACCATGTTGTCGGATGTGCTGCTGAACACCGTGGTCAGCCACGAAGCCCTGCGTCTTTCCGTGGCCAGCCAGACGGCCCAGAGCTATTTCGCCCTCCTGGCTCTGGACATGCAGCTGGCCACGGCCCAAAGGACCCTGCGCACCCGCGAGGATGCGTTCGACATCTATACCAGCCGCTACCGTCAGGGCGACATCACCGAGCTCGACTGGCAGCGCGCCCGGGCCGAGGTGGAGACCGCCCGCGCCCAGGTGCATACCTCCCTGGTGGAGGTGGACAATGCCGAAGCCAGCCTGGCCGTGCTGCTGGGGCGCTCGCCCCGCGAGATCATGAACGGCGTCATGCCGCGCGGCGGCGACATCAGCAAGCTGCCCGCGCCGCCCGTGCTGCCTGCGGGCCTGCCGTCCGAGCTGCTGGAACGCCGCCCCGACGTGCGCGCCGCCGAGTACATGATCATGGCCTACAACGCCAATATCGGCGTGGCCCGGGCCGAGTTCTTCCCGTCCATCTCGCTGACGGGCATGCTGGGCACCCTCAGCGCCAGCGTCATCAACCTCTTCAGCGGTCCCGCCGGCGCCTGGAGCTACGGCGTGACCGGTTCCATGCCCCTGCTGGACTTCGGCCGCACCTGGTACAACGTCAAGGACGCCGAGGCCCAGAAGGAAGCCTCCATCGCGGTCTACCGCAAGACCGTGCAGAACGCCTTCAAGGACGTGCGCACCTCCCTGACCGCCCAGCGCCAGGCCGACGCCATCGTGGCCGCCGGTCAGGCCCAGGTGGACAGCCTGCGCCGCGCCGTGGAGATCGCCCGCCTGCAGTACGACAACGGCTATACCGACTACCTGACCGTGCTGGATGCCGAACGCCAGCTGTTCAGCGCCGAGCTGAGCCTGGCCAATGCCCTGCGCGACCGCCTCAATGCCGTGGTCAGTGTCTGCATGGCCCTGGGCGGCGGCTGGCAGGATCCCAACGTCAAGCCCTCCTTCCCGGTGGCGGATGCGGACGAGCTGGTCAGGACCCACGATGCCGCCGGCCAGAAGGCCTCTCTGCCCGCGGCCGCTCCCGCGACGGCCAGCCCCGCCGCGCAACGCTAGCGCTCCATCCTCCGCAGCATGACAGGAAGGACGTCTTCGGGCGTCCTTCCTTTTTTTTCGCGCGGGCGCAGGCCGGCATCCCCGCAGCCGGCCGATAGCGCGCTCCGCCCATGCCCGGTCCGCAGGGGCCCTGCCGGCGTCGACGGTCGCCGCCGGACCGCGGGGCCCTCCGCAGGCCGGCGTCCATGCCTTCATGCCGTCACCAGCGCAGCGCCAGCCCATTGTCGGGCCGCATGCTCCTTCGTCGCCCGGTCCCTGCCGCCCGTCCCCTGCGCCTGTCCCGGCATGGCTTTGGGCCGCTTCCGGGCATGGCTTTACAAGCCGGTGGCAGGCCGGATATCCTGCCGCCATGTTGCATCATGTATCTTTGTTTTGGGGCGCCCTGTCCCTTGCGCTGCTGCTCCTCGATCCCGTGACGCTCCCGGCGGTGGAACAGGGCAAGGCGGCGTCTGCGCCCCCAGCCAAAGCGCTGCCCATAGGGAAGGCAGCGACCGCGCCCGCGGCCAAAGCGCCCCCTGCCGGCACGGCGGGGCGCGGGACGTCCGGGAACGGGCAGTCCTGGGGCTTCGGCACTTCCAGCGACAGGGACGCCGCCCTGTGGCGGGACGGCGTGGAGACGGACTCCCTGCGCAAGCGGGCCCTTGGCCGCGACCGCGGCAATGCCGCCAGCATCGAGCATGCCCTGCGCCAGGCGGACCGCCAGGCCAAAGCGGGGTCGCGTGCGAAGCAGGCCCTCAGGGACGACGGCGAGAAAAGCCGTCTGGGCGTGAACATCCGGCGCGACGATTCCGTGTGGCATGCGGAGCTGCCCTCCGGCGAAGGCCGGGCCGACGAGCTGCGGCCCCTGGAACGGCGGCATGTGGTGCGGGCCTATGCCGACATCATGGACAGCGACGACGCCAGCCTGACCATCGGCCCCGAGCTGATGCTCCGGGACGAGGACAGGGAATGGGGCAAGGGCAACAGGCCCGAGGACAGGGACGCGTCCCTGGGGCTGGGCATGCAGTTCAGTCTTGATTTTTGAGGCGGCTCCAGGAGCGGCGCGACCATGGCGGCCAAAGTCTGGCCCGGCGTGGCCGGGACGGCCGGAAGGGCCGGAGGATACGCTTTGCCGGATGCTGTCCGGGAGGGCGGGCCGTCCCTGCTGCCGGACGGGGCCGGAGAGGGCCTGCCGCCGGACTGCGACGGGGCCGGACGGGCGCGAGGCTCCGTCCTACGGGTCGGCGCCATGCGCGGCAGGGAGCGTCCAACATGGATGCAAGAAGGGGGGACAGCCTCGGGCTGTCCCCCCTTCTTGGTGTCCGCTGTCCGGGGTGTGGTGCGGGCGGCTGTCCCGCCCGGTCCCGGATGAAGAAGCGAGGGAGGGCGGGAAGACGGACGGACTATCGTGCGGCGTCCTCCGGTTCATGGGGCAGTGCTTCCCTGCCGTGGAGGCGGGTGATCCAGAGGGTGCTCAGGCAGCTTATGACCGCCGCGGCCAGCAGGTAGCCGCACAGGTACCAGGGCTGGCCGTCATTGCTGCTGACCAGCATGGTGGCGATCATGGGGGTCAGGCCGGAGGCGAAGATCCCGGAGAACTGGTAGATGAAGGAAACGGCGGAGTAGCGCACCGTGGGCTCGAAGCTGCCCGAGAACAGGCTGGACATGGTGGCGTAGGCCGCGCCGTAGATGATGCCGAAGGGCAGGGCGATGGCCAGGAAGACCAGCGGCACGTTCTGGCTGAAGTTGTGCAGCACCCAGAAGGTGGGGTAGGCGGTGATGCCCAGCAGGATGGCGGCGATGCCGAAGATGCGCGCGCGGCCTCAGCTGTCGGCCCGCATGCCCCAGAAGGGGATGGCCACGGCCATGACCGCGGCGGCACCCACGATGACGAACAGGCTCACGGTCTTGTCCAGGCCGCAGGAATTGGTCAGGTAGGTCAGGGAGAAGACGCCGAAGACGTTGAAGGCGATGCCTTCCACGAAGCGCGCGCCCACGCAGGCCGTGAGGGTGCGGGGATAATGTTTGAAGGCGGCCAGGATGGGGTACTTGACCTGGTCGGTCTTCTTCTTGGCCGAGG
Source organism: uncultured Desulfovibrio sp. (assembly GCF_949282365.1). Lineage (GTDB taxonomy): Bacteria > Desulfobacterota > Desulfovibrionia > Desulfovibrionales > Desulfovibrionaceae > Desulfovibrio. The sequence goes on along the minus strand of NZ_CASDOY010000031.1, from coordinate 781 downwards.
AGAAGTCCTGGGTCTCCTGGACGGAGATGCGGATGTAGGCGCCCACGCCCACCAGCACGGCGCTGAGGATGAAGGCCACGCGCCAGCCCCAGGCCAGGAATGCCTCGTCGCTGAGGAAGAAGGACAGCAGGCCGATGACGCCCGAGGCCAGCATCAGGCCCAGGGCCAGGCCCACCTGGGGCAGGCTGCCGTAGAAGGCGCGCTTGTGCGGCGGCGCGGATTCAAAGGCCATGAGCACGGCGCCGCCCCATTCGCCGCCGATGCCGATGCCCTGGGCCAGACGGCAGAGCACCAGCAGGATGGGGGCCCAGATGCCGATGGTGTCATAGGAGGGCACCAGGCCGATGCCCACGGTGGCCACGCCCATGATCTCCAGGGTCAGGACCAGCATCTTCTTGCGGCCCAGCTTGTCACCGAAGTGGCCGAAGACGATACCACCAAGCGGACGTGCCACGAACCCCACGGCAAAGGTGGCGAAAGCCAGGACCGTGCCCACCGTGGGGTCGAAGTCGGGGAAGTAGATCTTGTTGAAGACGATGCCGGCCACGACACCGTACAGGAAAAAGTCATACCATTCGATGACCGCACCGATGAGGGAGGAAACGACCACGCGGCGCAGGTTCTGCTGGCAGTGTCCGTTGTTGGGAGTATCGCTCATGCTGTTTGCTCCTTGAGGGTTCGACTAGGCCAGTTTCAGGACCTTGCGGGCGTTTTCGTACATGATCTTGTTGCGCACTTCGTCGGTGAAGGGGAAGGCGGCGTAGGCGTCCAGGGCGTCACG
>NZ_CASDOY010000030.1 GCF_949282365.1 uncultured Desulfovibrio sp. | reverse complement strand
CACTCACTCACTCACTCACTCACTCACTAGCCGTTTCCGGCCCCGCGCGGGCGCGCATGGCGCGCGCCGCCTCGCCGCTTCCCGGTTTTTGCCGTGGCGTGTGGAGCGCCACGCAGACCGGGCTGTCGCTGTTTTCTTCGTCTCCGTTCGTTTTCGCCGTTCGCAGGCCGTCCCCCGTGCGGGGCGCGGCCTTTTTGTCGCGCATCATCCATCCGCCCAAGGAGGTTCCTCATGCTGAAACAAAGCCGTAACGCCCTCACCAATCTGACCAGCCGTTACCGCGCCGTGCTGCGCCGCTGCCGTCTGTGCGCCCTTGCCCTTGCCCTCGGCTGTGCCCTGATAGCCCTCCCGCCCCTGCCCGCAGGGGCCGCCAACAGTGGCGGAACCGTGGACGGCAACGGCGACTACGTCGGCTCAACGACCGGTACCGGCGGTGATGTCGTCATTGACAGCGACGTTCAGGGCGATGTCTACGGCGGCTTCATTACTCATTCCTCTAAGGATGCCTACAATAATAGGGTCACCGTGACCGGCGGCACGGTGGGTGCGGTCATCGGCGGATATTCGGATGCTGGCGACTCCACGAACAACACGGTCAGCATCAGCGGCGGCACGGTGTTGGGGAATGTCATCGGCGGGAGGGGAAACGATCGAACCACAGCCACATACAACAAGATCATCCTCTCCGGCGCGCCCGATTTGAGCCGCAGCGAGATCTTCGGCGGAAGATCACCAGGCGTCCAGGTAAAAGACCTAATCACTGGCAACCATCTGATCCTGCTGACCAGCGGCCTGACGGCCAAAAACATCGAGAATTTTGCGGAGTATACCTTCCAATTGCCCGCCACGGTGAAACCCGGCGACACGGGCCTGACGCTTACGGAAGGAACCACGGACATGGCCCCCGGCGACGCCGCGACATTTGCCGCCGGCATGCAGGGCATTGCGGGCAATGGGCCGGCGGTGAAGGTGGGGGATCGCTTTACCTTCCTCCGCAATGCCGCCGGGCTGAATACGACGAACCTGACGCTCGCCACGCAGCAGCTTGCCGATGTGCGGCAGGGCGTGACCCTTACGGCGGATCTGGACGTGAAGACGGACGCCACCAGCATTTACGCGGAGGTGACCGGAATGAGCGTCAACCCCCAGACCAAGGCCCTTGCCGAAGGGCATCTGGGCGGTACGGCACTGACCTTGCAAGGGGCAGACCTTGCGGCGGGCAAGGGCATGGAAGCGGCGGGGCGGGCCGTGCGGGCCGCCCGGGCCGAGGGGAGAATGGGCCTAGCGGCCTTTGGCGCGCTTTCCGGCGGCTGGTCGCGCTACAACACCGGCTCGCACATCGACGTGAGCGGTGTTTCCCTGCTCACCGGTCTTGCCTGGGGCGCGGACAGTGTGCTCGGCCAGTTCACGGCGGGCATGTTTTTCGAGTTCGGCAGCGCGGCCATCGGTACCTACAACTCTTTCAGCAATGCCGCCTCGGTGAGCGGGGACGGTTCCGCCTGGTACATGGGCGCGGGCCTCTTGGCGCGCATGGACTTCAACGACTGCGGCCCCGGCCATGTCTACACCGAGGCCTCGGCCCGCGCGGGCGGCCTGCATAACGACTATCGCAATGACGATCTGCGCGACGGCGACGGTCGCCGGGCCGACTTCGACACCACGACCCCGTATGTGAGCCTGCATGCGGGCCTCGGCTATATCTGGGATCTCACGGACGCCCTGTCCCTCGATCTGCACGCCAAGTATTTCTGGACATGGCAGGACAGCGCGGATACCGACCTTTCCACCGGTGAGGCCCTGCATTTCGATGCCGTGAACTCGCACCGCCTGCGCCTCGGCGGCCGTCTCACCTGGGCGGCCAACGAATACGTCAGCCCCTACATCGGCGCGGCCTGGGAACATGAATTCGACGGCAAGGCCCGCGCTGCCTCCCTTGGCTACGACCTCGACGCCCCGTCCCTGACCGGGGATACCGGCATCGGCGAACTGGGCCTCAGCTGGACGCCCTCTCCGACGACCCCCCTGACCATCGACCTTTCCGTCCAGGGCTATACCGGCGTCCGTGAAGGCTACACCGGCTCTTTCATGGCCAAGTGGGAATTTTAAGGAACGATGCGCTGGAGGACCTGGCGCGTGAAAGAGGGAAAGCGTTTTGAAAAACGCTTTTCCCTCTCCTCCTCGTGCTCTCCTTCTCCCTTCCCGACACCGTTATTGCATGATCACTGCCGGACAATGTGATCCGGCGTGATCCGGCCAGGCCCGTACGCCTGTGGCGCCTCCATTTTTTCGAGGACGGTCATGGGCGGTCATGGAGGAAAGGCCATGACCTGCCTGACGTTTCGCATCTTCCTGGGCAAAACGTATCGGGGGGATGGGGCCCTTGCCCCTGTACGAACCATACTGTGCCCGTACAAAGCCCATCGCGTTCTGGCCGGAGCAGGGCACACGAAACGGCCGGGGAGTGCGGTGCCTTCCCCGGCCGTTGATGACAGAGCCCCTTGATGACGGAACGGGCCGCTGTTCTATGCCGTGACTGTTTTTTGCCGCCAGTTGAGGAGCAGGGCCGAATTGATGATGACCAGCACCGAGCCGGCGTTGTGCACCAGCGCGCCCAGCACCGGCGAGAGCAGGCCGCCCATGGCCAGGAAGATGGCCGCGAAATTGAGGATCATGGAAAAGGACAGGTTGAGGGTGATGGTGCGCATCATGCGCCGGGACAGGGCGAAGATGTGCGGCAGTTCCTTGATGTCGTCATGCACCAGGGCCATGTCGGCGGCATCCACGGCGATGTCGCTGCCGATACCGCCCATGGCCACGCCCACAAAGGCCTTTTTCAGCGCGGGCGCGTCATTGATGCCGTCGCCGATCATGCAGACGGGCCGTTCCTGACGCTGGCTCTCGGCGATCCATTCCAGCTTGTCGGCGGGCAGGCAGTTGGCGCGCACGCCGTCCAGGGCCAGGCCCGTGCTGACGCTGCGGGCCGCGGCTTCGTTGTCGCCGGTCAGCAGCATGGTGGACACGCCCGCGTCCCGCAGGCCCTGCAGGGTGGCGGCGGCGGTGCGGCGCAGGCTGTCGGCCAGGGCGATGAAACCGGCGAAGCGGCCGTCCAGGGCCACATAGACGAGGCTCTGGCCCGCGTCCAGGGCCTTGCGTGCGGCGTCCTCGTCCGCCGGGGACAGGCTGATGCCGTTGTCCCGCAGCAGGGCGGGATTGCCCGCCAGCAGGGCCTGACCGTCCACGCGGGCGGAGACGCCGCGCCCGGGCAGCATGCGGAAATCCGCGGCTTCGGGGATGTCCCGCGTGCCCGCGTCCCGCACGATGGCCTTGCCCAGCGGATGTTCGGAGCGCCGTTCCGCAGCGGCGGTCAGGGCGTGCAGGCGCTGCGGGTCCAGATGGGGCAGGGCGCTGTGCACATGGACCACGCCCGGCGTGCCCCGGGTCAGGGTGCCGGTCTTGTCGAAGGCCACGACCCTGACGCGGGCCAGACGCTCCAGCGCGTCCCCTTCCTTGACCAGCACGCCGTGGCGGGTGGCGTTGCCGATGGCGGCCATGATGGCCGTGGGCGTGGCCAGCACCAGGGCGCAGGGGCAGAAGACCACCAGGATGGTCACGGCGCGCAGCACTTCGCCGGTCACCAGCCAGGTGCCCGCGGCGGCGGTCAGGGCCGTGACCACGATCCAGGTGGCCCAGCGGTCGGCCAGACTCACGATGCGGGCCTTGCCCGCGTCGGCGGACTGCACCAGGCGGATCATGCGCTGCAGGGAGCTGTCCTCGCCCACCTTGACGGCGCGCATCTCAAAGGCCCCGAACTGGTTGACCGTGCCGCTGGACACCGTATCGCCGGGGCCCTTGTCCACGGGCAGGGATTCGCCGGTCATGACCGACTGGTCGATGGCGGTCTGGCCGCCGACGATGATGCCGTCCACGGGGATGGTCTCGCCGGGCAGCACGCGCAGCAGGTCGTCCACGCGCACGTCCTCGGCGGGGATCACGGCCTCGGTGTCGCCGTCCAGACGGCGGGCCGTGCGCGGGGTCAGGTGCACCAGGCGTTCGATGCCCGCACGGGCCTTGGCCACGGTGCGTTCTTCCAGCAGGGCGCCCAGCTGCATGATGAAGGCCACTTCACCGGCGGCGAAGATCTCGCCGATGATGACCGAAGCCAGCAGGGCCAGGGAGACCAGCACGTCGGCCTTGATGTCGAAGCGGGTGAACAGGCCTTCGGCCCCTTCCTTGATGATGGGCACGCCGCAGAGCAGCACGGCCAGCCAGGCCGGATCCACGGGGCCGGGGATCACTTCCAGAAAACTCAGCAGCAGGGCCGCCGCCGAAAGTCCGAGGGCCAGGGCCTGACGGGGTTCTTCCCTGAGCCATTCCTTGACGTCTGCCAGCATGGGACCTCCTTGTCCGTCCCTGCGCGGGCTGCTCTTGCCGGTCGCCGGAGGGCCTGCCGGATGGGGCGGATGACGGGATGAAGGATGATGACGGTGATGTCCGTGAGGGCCTCAATATACCCATAGGGGTATGGGTAGTCAAGGCGGGGCCAAAAAAAAAGCCGGGGGCTCCGGCTAGCGGCTGCGGGAAAAATGCTCCACAGCCTTGGCAAAGGCGGCGATGGTGGCGTCGGCGTCCCCGTGTTCGATGCCGTCGCGCACGCAATGCTGCAGATGCCCCTCCAGCACGATCTGGCCCACCCGGTGCAGGGCGCCCTTGACCGCGTTGATCTGGATCAGGATCTCCTCGCAGGGCACGTCCTTGTCGATCATCTGGTCGATGGCCTGCAGCTGGCCCATGAGCTTCTTCATCCGGCGGTGCAGGTTGTCCGCATCCATGCATTTTCTCATAGCGTCTCCTTTCAGGCAGGGGACATTATTGCGGCCCGTCTGTCAAGAGGGTGGCAAGAAGGGACACGAGGGCAGGGCGGGCGTGGGAGCGGGGACGGCAACACAGGCTCCATGCCTCCCGGCGGGCTGTGGTAGGCTGCGGAGGGCTGCGGCCTGCCCCCGGCAGGGGGGGCAGGGCTGCATATCTCCGTCACGGCGCATCCCCGCATGGCTGGAGGAGGGTGCCTCGTCCCGCGCCTGCCGGGGCCGCCGGGCGCGCCCGCTTGCCTGCGCCTGTTTTGGCGCTGCCCGTGTGGCGCACGTCTGCTTTCAGGGGCTGTGGCCGTCCGCAGCCAGGAGGGCGGGCGGGAAGCAACGCTCGCCTCCCGCAAGCGGCCGTTCCCGGTCCTGGAGGGGGGACGAAGCTGTCCGCGGCGTCCGCAGTGTGGCGGGCGGCCGGGAAGGTGCGTGCGTCCGCGCGCTGCGGCGGGGCGGGGGGGCTCCCTGTTGTCCCGGCGGGCTTTGGTGTAGGATGGTCCGGTGACGGTGGCCGGGCTGCCGGGCCTGCACGTCACGGGCCGCGCGTTCGCGGACGGCTCGCAGCGGCCGTGCGACAGCGCGCGAAATAAGCCTCTTTTTTTCTTTTTTTGATGTCCGGTGCGGCTTTGGACAAAAAATGCCGCACAGGGCATCTGAGGGCCGTTTCGGACGTATGGCCGTTCAAGACCCTCACAGGAGCCCTATGCTACGCAAATCTCCCTATTCCCTGCCGGCCAGCCAGTACGGCGGCGGACGCAAGCGCATCTTCATCGGCCTGATGCTGGCCTCGTGCTGTGTGGCCTGCCTGGCGCTGGCCTTCTTCCTGATCCTGCCCTGGTCGGACTACGGCCAGACCCTCACCTGGCTGCCCCTGCTCTGCATGCTGGTGGGCGGCGCGGGCATCGTGGTGCTGGGCTGGATGTGCGGCACCCTGGTCTGGCATGTCTACACGGGGCGCTACCTGCCCGGGGTGGGCAGCGTGCGCCATGTGACCATCCGCCTTTTTTTCCCGCTCATGGAACTGCTGGCCAAGGTGGTGCGCATGGAGCGCAAGCGGGTGCGCCATTCCTTCATCAAGGTCAACAACGAGCTGGTGCTGGCCGACAGGCCGCGCGTCACGGCCGACCGCCTGCTCCTGCTGTTGCCGCACTGCATCCAGCGCAGCGCCTGCCCGCATCGCCTCAACCACAATGTGGACCTCTGCCGCCGCTGCGGGCAGTGCCCGGTGGGCGGCCTGCTGCAGCTGCGCGACCGCTACGGCTTCCACCTGGCCCTGGCCACCGGCGGGACCATCGCCCGGCGCATCGTGATCCAGACCCGGCCGCGCATGATCGTCGCCGTGGCCTGCGAGCGGGACCTGACGTCCGGTATCCAGGACAGTTATCCGCTGCCGGTCTTCGGCATCCTCAACCAGCGGCCCTGCGGCCCCTGCCTGGATACGCTGGTCTCCCTGCAGGCCGTGGAAGGGGCCGTGCGGTTGTTCCTGGGCCTCGAGGATGATGGGAAACACGGGGAACATTTAAAATAATCATTATATTCCAAAATGATAGATATGATAGGAACAAAGAAGGAAACACGGCTGGCCCCCTGCGGGCAGCCGGTCCCCGACAGTGGCGGGCATGTGGCGGAAAGCCGGAGCCTGCGCCGGCTGCCGCCCGTGGCCCCGGCTCTGGCCCTGCGGGCCCTGTGCCTGCTGGATACGGGCTTCAGCTCGGGCTGCACCATACAGGCCGCCTTGCAGCAGGTGCTGGAAGACGCGACCCGGCGGCAGGAAGGCGGCCCGGACGGGCGGGACAGGCATCTGGCCGCGGAACTGGCCTACGGCAGCCTGCGCATGGAACCGCGCCTGGCCTTCGTGCTGTGCCGCGTCCTGCGCCAGCCGCTCAAGCTGCCCCTGCCCCTGCGGCGTCTGCTGGCCGTGGCGGCGTATGCGCTGCTCTTTCTGGATCGCATGCCCGCCCATGCCGTGCTGCATACGGCCGTGGACCTGGCCCGGCAGCTCTACGGCCCAGGGCTGGCCAAAGTCGTCAATGCGAGCCTGCGCTCCGTGCAGCGCCTGGGCGATGCCGTGCAGCGGCCGGATTTCTATGCCGGGCCTGCGGACGAGGATATCTTTTTTGCCCCTGACGCGGCCGCTGCCCGCGCGCTGCGCCGTGCGGCAGTGGCGGAAGAAGACCTCAGGCTGGCCCGCTTCCATGCCGTGCCGTGCTGGCTGCCGCCCCTCTGGCGTCAGGCCTACGGCGACGACGCCTGCCGGGCCCTGCTGGTCCGTTCCGGGGCCCGTCCCTGGCAGGCCCTGCGCGTCAATGCCGCGCGGGAGCAGGCCGGGGCCCTGCGTCGGGCCCTGCTGGACGCTGTGCCCGAAGGCGCGGCCCGGGCCGTGGGCCGCTGGGGCGTGGCCTTCGCGCCGGGCCAGACGCCCGCCGCCGTGCAGGGCGAGCCGCTCGCGCGCCTGCTGGAGCAGGGCCTCCTTTCCCAGCAGGCGGCGGCCTCGCAGGAGATCATGGCCGCCCTGGGGCTGGAGGACTGGGCGCGGCGCGGCTGGCCTGTCTGGGATGCCTGCGCCGGCTACGGCGGCAAGAGCGTGCAGTTGCTGGAGCAGGGCGGGGACGTGCGCCTGTGTACGGACCGCAGCCTCTCCCGTCTGCGGCAGGTGCCGGGTCATTGCCGCCGTCTGGGCCTGCCCGTGCCGCATCTGGCCCTGGCCGACGCCTCCCGCCCGCCTGTCTCCCGCTGGCAGGGCGGCATCATCGCCGACGTGCCCTGCAGCGGTCTGGGCGTGCTGGCGCGGCGGCCCGACCTGCGCCGCCGTCCCCGGGAGGCCCTTGCCGAACACGCGGCCCTGCAACGCGCCATCCTCAGGGCCCTGGCCGAACGGCTGGCGCCCGGCGCCGAACTGGCCTACGTCACCTGCACCCTGCATCCGCCGGAGAACGAACAGGCCGTGGACTGGCTGCTGGCGGAAGACGGGGCCGTGGAGCGACTGGCACAGTGGCAGACGCCCCACGACCACCCCTGGCTGGAAGGCATGTTCGGCGCACGCCTGCGGCGGCGGGGGTAGGGAAGAAGGCCCTTGAGGGGGGAACCCCTCTGCCGGCGCGAGGGGGGTCCCCCCCTCAAACTCCCCTTCCCCAGCGCGCTTTGTTTTGAAAAAAGATGGTTCTCGACGGCCGCGCGGTCATGTGGGAGCTGCCGGTCTCCGGTACAGGAGACCTGTCGTCTTGCGGGAAGTGTGCGTGGCGATCATGACAGGAGGCAAGGAGCATCTTTGGAGAAGATGCTCCTTGCCTCCTGCGTTTTTTGTTCCTGCCATCCGGTGGGGGGAATCACAGGTCTTTCAGGCAACGACGGGGACCTTTGGGCCGGAGCGGAAGAAATGTTTTTTCAGGGATGGGGGGAGTGCGAGAGGGGAAGGGGGCAGTTCTTGCAAAAAACGCCCCTTCCCCTCTCGCTGATATCCTTGCCTTTCGCCTACTGCCGGGGGGTCTGGGCGTCCACGGGAGCGGCGATGGCCTCGCCGTTGTTCTCCTCTTCGGGGGCGGGGCAGCGCAGGTGGCGCAGCAGGGCTTCCAGTTCCCGGGGGCTCGTATAGCGCAGGGTGATGCGGCCGCTTTCCATATCGCCGTTGATGCGGGCCTTGCAGGGCAGGGCGGAGCAGAGGCTTTTTTGCAGGGCCATGATCTGGGGCGTTTTTTTGCGCGTGGCGGGCGCGGGCCTGGACGGCGCGAGGGGCACGGCATCCCAGGGCAGGCGCTGTTCTTCGCGCCAGAGGCTCACGGCTTCCTCGGCCTGGCGCACGCTCAGGCCGTCGCTGATGATATGGGCGCGCAGCACTTCGGCAGCGGCCAGGGCCTGCTGGTCGCTCCCCAGGGCCAGCAGGCAGCGGGCGTGCCCCGCGCTGATGCGGCCGCTGCTGAGGTCCTGCTGGGCCGCGGGGGCCAGCTGGAGCAGGCGCAGGGCATTGGCTATGGCGGGGCGGCTCTTGCCGAGACGCGCGGCCAGGGCCTCCTGGGTGAGCTGGAGGGTATCGCGCAGCAGGAGCAGGGCACGGGCCTCTTCCATGGGGTTGAGGTCTTCGCGCTGCAGGTTTTCGATCAGGGCGGCGGCCATGACTTCGGCGTCGCTCAGGTCGCGCACATAGACGGGCACCTCGCCGAGGCCCGCCTGCCGGGCGGCGCGCCAGCGGCGTTCGCCGGCCACGATCTGGTAATGGCCGGGACGGCCCGCCAGCGGGCGCACCAGCAGGGGCTGGATGATGCCCTGCTCGCGGATGGAGTCGGCCAGCTCGTTGAGGGCTTCCGCATCGAAGCTGTGCCGGGGCTGGTTGGGATTGGCGTGCAGGCAGGACAGGGGCAGCAGGGCGGGCGGGTTGGGGCCGCCGTTGCCGTCAGGCAGGCTGTCTTTTGCGCCGCCGCTCCCCATTTCCCTGTCCGTGCGGCGCAACAGGGCGTCCAGACCGCGACCGAGGCCTTTGCTACTCATGCTCTCTCCTTGACATCATGCCGTGCTGGCGGCACTTTTTAGACAGTGATTGCCCCAAAACTTCTGACCAGAGGAAACCATGTCCGACAAACATCTTCTTTACCTGACCGACCGTCAGGGAAATCTGGAAGGGGTGCAGCTCTCCGCCGCCTTGTGGTCGCACTGCGAGGCGGCCGTCGTCAAGGCCCTGAAGGCCATGGAGCCCCCCCTGGCGCATCTGAACGAGGAACCCATCGCCGATTTTGAGCGTCTGCTCCAGTTCTGGGATTTCCGCTATCCCTACAGCCCTGAGGTCACCTGCCCGCACTGCGGCGCCCATACCGCCGACTGGCGCAACGACCCCGCGCATCCCTTCCACCTGACCACGGCCAACCTGGGCGGCCTGCTGGTCTTTCGCTGCAAGCACTGCCAGTCCACGGTACGGCACAAGCACTTCCGGGATCATATGGCCGTGGAGTGCACGCCCTACAATCCCGATTAGCGCGCCGGGCGCCAGTTTTCTTTCCGTTTTCCCGCCGGGTCCTGCCCGGCTTTTTTCATGTCCGCGTCCCCGGAGCGGGCAGGGCGCGGGCTGCGCTACGGACCTGCGTTCCGGCGGAGGCTGGTCAAAGGCGGCCGCAACATGTACCGGGCAGCCTGCCGGGATCTCCTGCCGGACACGGGGCGCCGTATCGGGCGCGCCCCGGAAGCGGAGCGGTCAGGCCCCGGAAAGTGCCGGGCACGGAGCGGACGCACCCGGGCGGACGGGGTGTCTGCGACGGACGGAGGCCTGCCTGTGTCGACGGGGCACGACGGGCGTGGGTGCCTGCCGGGAGGGCAGCCCATCCGGGTCTGTCCGTATCATGCCCGTGCCGGGCGGGTCGTCCGTGCCCGCAGGATCGTGTTTTTCGCAGGCTTTCCACAGTATCCTGGAGAGATGGCCCGTCCGTCGCAGGGCCGCATCCATCTGCAGCGGCACCGGTCCGGGACGGTCGGGGCGCTCCCGCACACGCAGGGCCGTGTCCGCAAGTGTCGCCCGCAGGTGCTGTTCGCCGTCCGTCGCCGGTGCTGTGGCGGGGCCTTCCTCCGGCTGCGCACGCACGGGGCTAGCGCGGCTGCGGCATGCGGGCCGTGTCGCGCAGGGCCACTTCCCTGGCCAGATTGAGGTACGCCTCGGCCCCCTTGGACTTGATATCGTAATGGATGATGGATTTGCCGTGGCTGGGCGCTTCGGAAAGGCGCACATTGCGCGGGATGACGGTCTCGAACATGTGTTCCGGGAAGCAGCGCTGCACTTCGTCGCGCACCTCACGCGTCAGCCGGTTGCGGGCATCATACATGGTCAGCACGACGCCCAGCAGGTTCAGCCGGGGATTGAGGCGCTTTTTGACCAGTTCAAAGGTCTGCAGCAGTTTGACGATACCTTCCAGGGCAAAAAATTCGCATTGCAGGGGGATGAGCAGTTCCTGCGAGGCACAGAGGGCGTTGAGGGTCAGCAGGCCCAGGGAAGGGGGGCAGTCGATGATGATGTAGTCGTAATCGCCGATCAGCGGCTCAAGGCAGTCGCGCAGGTAGAATTCGCGGGCCATCTTGTCCACCAGCTCCAGTTCCACGGCCACCAGATTGGTGCTGGCGGGCAGCACGTCAAGAAAGGGGGTGCGGGTGGTGCTGATGCTTTCGCGGATGTTTTCCGGGCTGTAGAAGGCGGAGTACAGGTCGTGGTGCAGGTCTTCCTGGGCGATCCCGATGCCGCTGGTACTGTTGGCCTGGGGATCGCAGTCCACCAGCAGCACGCGTTTTTCCATGACGGCCAGCGCTGCGGAAAGATTGATGGCGGTGGTGGTCTTGCCCACGCCGCCTTTTTGATTGGCAATGGAAATGATGCGCGCCATGCTTCCTCCAGATGTGTTTCACGGGAAACAGGGAAGGGCTGTTTCACGGGAAACAATGATTGTCACGATCCGTCATGCCGGACCGTCGCGTGCGGAACAAAAATAAAGAAAAGACCGGCAAATGGGAAGCGTTGAACGGTTCGCAATAAAAAATGCCGTCTTCAATGGCATGTCCAGGTGCGCAGTTTGGGCTAGTCGTCCAGATTCGTTGAAAATAGTCAAAACAGGCGCTGTGGCGCGAAACGCGGCACAGCAGCCGAAATGGCCGGGAGACGACCGCAAGGAGTGGGGAAGGGTGAATTTTTTTGCCATGCGGCCCATGTTTTTTCCCGCCATGCGGCAGGCAGGGATGGACGGCGGCAAGACACATGCGGCCATGCGCTGCGGTTGCGGGACGCATGGCGCGCTGCGGAGGACATTTGGTCAGTGCCGGAAAGCGGAAGACCGCAGTCATGCTCGGCACAGGCCACGGCAGGAGCCGGCCGGCTGTTGCGGCCGCCATGTGCGGGGACGGCATGACCTCCATGCATGCGATGGCAAAGACGCCGGCCAGTCGGACACCGGCAGGGCGTGCGCGGGCGGACGTTGCGCGTCAGCGCACGGGGCGGGCCTGAGGACGGGATCGTGAACTGGCCGAAGGGAGGCCGGAAGCATTGGCCGCGGAGGACGGGCGGGGCGCGGGCCCTCTGTGGGCTGTTCCCCGCCAATCAGGCAGAAAACTGCCTGTAAGGACGGGCAGGCGCGGCGAGGAGCGCGCCGGTCATGCCGAAGGCCCGCATGATGTTGTGCGGGGATCATGCCGGTGCAGAGTGGCGGGACGAAATGGAGGGCCGGAGCGGCACGCTGAGAGGGCGGGCGGCACCGGATGGCGCACGGAAACGGCAGGCGGAACGGCCTGCGGGTGCAGGGGCCGCCGCAAGGCCCCCGGGAGGCAGCATGCGGGCCCCCTGTGCCGGGCCGGGGCCTGCCTGTGAAATAAAAGTCAAGCATTCCTGCCGGATGTACGATCTTGCGGCACAGCGGCGCGCGGCAGGTCGCGCCTTCGGCCACGGGCGGCGTCTTGCCCCGGAGCTGATTTCTGGCTAAAATCATCGCCGCATCGCAACAAGGAGTTGGTCCCATGGCTGATACGCGCATTCTTCTGGTGGATGACGAACAGGAAGTGACGGCACTGCTGGCCAAGCGTCTTGTACGGCGCGGCTACCAGTGCGCCACGGCGGCGGATGGCCTGCAGGCGCTGGAGGCCATGCGCGAGCAGCCCTTCCCCATCGTCGTCATGGACGTGAAGATGCCCAATATGGACGGCATCGCGGCCTTGCGGGCCATGGTGCAGCAATGGCCGTCGGCGCAGGTGATCCTGCTTTCCGGCCATGCGGACATGCAGCTTGCCGTGCAGGCCATGAGCGAGGGCGCTTTCGGCTATCTGATGAAGCCCGTGGACTTCGACGAGCTCCTGTTCAAAATAGAAGACGCCGCCATGCAGAGCCGCCTGGAAGGGCCGGAAAGCAACGTGGTGGCATAGGATCGTACATGAAAAAACTGTTTCGTTCCCTGGTGCTGGGCGGCGCCCTGCTGCTGGTGCCGGGCCTGGTCCCCGTCATGGAGGCGGGCCCTGCCCGCGCCGCCGCCGTCACTGACGACAACCTGAAACAAATGCTGGAAAGCCTGCTGCGCGAGCATCCCGAGCTGGTCCTGGACGTCCTGCGCGAGCACAGTGAGGACGTGCTGGACATCGCCCAGGCAGGCGCCAATGCCCGCCGCAAGGCCGCGCTCGAGGCCCAGTGGCGCAAGGAAGTGAAGAACACGCCGCAGAAGCAGATCGCGCTGTCGGACCGCCCCGTCAAGGGCCGGGCCTCGGCGCCGGTGCGCATCGTGGCCTTTTCGGACTTCACCTGCCATTACTGTCAGCAGGCCACCCAGGTGCTGGATGCCGTCCTGAAAAAATACGGCCGGAACGTGAGCCTGGTCTTCAAGCACATGCCGCTGGACGAACAGGGCCCCGGCATGCTGGCGGCCCGCTATTTCGTGGCCGTGGCCCGGCAGGACGAGGGCAAGGCCTGGAAATTCTACGACGCCATGTACGCCGACCGCGACCGCCTGCTGCTGGACGGCCAGAAGTTCGTGGACGAGGTCTGCGGCAAGCTGGGCCTGGACAGGGAGCGTCTGAAAAAGGACGCCTCCAGCGACAGGACGGCCAGGATCATCGCCCAGGATCTGGATGATGCCAAAAAACTCAATATCGACGGCACGCCCTGCTTTCTGGTCAATGGCCTGATGGTGCGCGGGGCGCTGTCCGAGCCCCTGTTCTCGGCCGCCGTGGACATCGCCCTGGAGGCGGCGCGCTAGGACCCATGACGTTTTGTTTTGAGGGGAAGGGACACCTTTGCGTTGCTGTCGATGCCCGTAGCTTCCTGCGTCGCAACGGGCACGGCCCTGCGGGCCGCCATCAGGTCGTGCGTTGCTGTCGATGCCCGTAGCTTCCTGCGTCGCAACGGGTACGGCCCTGCGGGCCGCCATCCGGTCGCGCGTTGCTGTCGATGCCCGTAAGGCCTTGCGGCCAACGGGCACGGCCCCCGTGCCACATTGCCGTCCGCCCCGCCGGGGCGGACAGAGCGACCGGATACCGGCGCTCATGCAGCCCGTCAGACGGATCGTCCGCCTGGCGGGCTGTTTCGCGTCCCGGTCTCGTGGCGGGGAGTTGCGGAGCTTGGCGGAACGGAAAAAGGGCAGCCCGGAGGCTGCCCTTTATGTGAAGGTCAGGCGCGGCGAAACGCCCGTCGATCTTAGCACGCTATGGCTCGCGAAGATATCGCGGAAATCACGGACAACGCTACGTCAAAATCTGGCTGATGGCAAGATGCCGATCCGCCACCGCGCACCATAGGCCATAAAAAAGCGCGGTCTCCCGCGCTGTTCGGCATGGGGAGGGACCGCGCTCAGATGATGATGCGGCGCACGGCGATGAGCTTGTTGCCCCAGTAGGGCTGCATGTTTTCCCGGCGCACGGTCTTGCCGCGCCGCGGGCTGTGGATGAAGGTGTTGTTGCCGGCATAGATGCCCGTATGCAGGCCCCGGGGGCCGTTGCTGGTGCGGAAGACCATGATGTCCCCGGGCTTGGGCTGGCTCTTGGGCACGGCATAGCCGGCCCTGGCCTGGTCGGCGGTGATGCGCGGCACCTTGAGCCCGTTCTGGCGGTAGGCCCACCAGATCAGGCCGGAGCAGTCGAAACCGCGCGAGGGCGAGGCCCCGCCCATGCGGTACTGCTTGCCTTCCTGGCTGGAGGCCGTGCGGACGATGTTCTGGGCCTTTCTGGGGTCATTGTAGCCGGGATCGTCGGGCTGGAACATGGCGCAGCCCGACAGGCTCCCCAGGATCAGGGCCAGCAGGAATATCTGAAAAAGACGGCAAGAGCTTCTCATGATCCGTTCTGCCTGCAAGTTTGAGAGTCACGGCGGGGGGATGGCCGTCGAAAAATCCTTTTTTTGAGAAAAAAAGCAAATATCGGGCCAACCGGCGCAGAAAGCGGAACGACAGGAAAAAATGCCATAACTGCGGGAAGTCGCAGGAAAAATTTTTTCAACGGCCCATCCTGCCCGGGGCCGCACAGCTGTCGGGATTTTCGCATGAAACGGCCCGGGCGTCAAAATTTTCACGCTGCGCAGGGCGGGGCCGCGCCGGGATGCCGCCTCCGCGCTGCGGGGCCTGTCCGCAGTCTCCGGCGGACGCCCGTACGCAGGGCGGGCTCCCGCCCGGGGAAAAGGGCGCTTCCCTTCGGAGCCGCGGCCCGGTCCCGCCGGCAGATACCGGCGGCAGCAAATTGGCCGTGTCGCGCCGGCAGCGGGTTTTCCCGTCACCTGCCATGCCGTTTGCGCCGTCAGGGAGGGCGCGGGACACGGGCAGGCGGGCCGCAGGGCGTTTCCCTCCCGTTCGTGGCGGCCGTCATGGGATCCCCGGCCTGTCCCGTGTATGGTCGGACAGCGTGCCGGGCCGGGCACGAAAAAAGGGGCCCCGTGCGGGGCCCCGGTGAGGAGGGGCGTCCGGCCGCGTGCCGGACGTCGGCAGATGGTCCTTTGATCCGGTGGCCCGGGAGCGGTGCGGGCCGTCACCGGCCGTTCCTCGTCCTTCGCGTGCCGGACGGACGGGGGAAGCGCTCCCGGGCAGCCGTGTTTTTGCCTCGGGTCGCGGCACGGGTCGTCGCCAGGCGTTGCCTTGGCTGTTGCCGCATTGCCCCGGCGTGCGGCGTCGGGGCAGGCGGGCCCTGTTCCGGGCGGAGACGGGCCGTCGCCCTTTTCTCCGGGCAGCGGCCTGCGGTACGGGTCGTCGTCGCTGTCGCTCCGGCCCGCGTGTCCTGTCCCGTCCCTAGCGGCTGCTCAGTTCCTGGCCGTTCCAGACCTGTTCCGCCTTGGGCAGCACGGGCAGCAGGCGCGTCCAGGGGTTCTGCTGCAGGAAGTCGGCATCCTGCTGCAGCTTGCGGCTCATGTCCAGGATGGGCGGCACGATCTTCCTGATGTCGCCGGCCAGGGCGGGACTGATGCTGTAATTGGTGGCCTGCTGGGCCAGGGCCACGGCCTTCTGGCTGTATTCCATGGAGCTCATGAGCGTATCCAGGGCCTTGGCGGGGTTATGGAAGCCCACGCTGTTCTCGGCGGACACATAGTCCCAGTAGAGCTGGCCCTTGCGCACCATCTCGCGGGCTTCGGCCATCAGGCTGTCGTAATCGGCGGCGCGCTGGTCGGCGGGCGTGGCGTTGGCCAGGCGCACGGCCTCGTGGGCGCGCACGGATTCTTCCTGGGCCTTGAGCAGCTGGGCGAAGGTCTTTTCCTGGGTATAGAGCACGCGGCCGCGCAGGTAGTCGGCGGTCTTGTCGGCATGGCACTGGCGGCAGGCGCGCAGTTCGGGATCCTTGAGGGGCGAGGTCATCCAGTGGCTGGAGACCTTCTTGCCGTCCACGCGCTGGTAGGGCATGTGGCAGTCCGCGCAGGAGACGCCGGCCGCGCCGTGGGTGCCGTCGATGAAGGTCTCGTATTCGGGATGCTGCATCTTGATCATGGGCACCTTGGAGGCCGCGTGCACCCAGTCGCTGAAGGGCGCGCTGCTGCCGTCGGCCTGTCTGGGGCCGTGGCTCTTGTAGTATTCATACATGTCGCCGGGGCCGAAGCCCTTGTCCCAGGGGAAGACAGGGCGGCCGGCCGGGCCGTTGTCCTTGTGGGTGAAGTAGTATTCCACATGGCACTGGGCACAGACCAGGGTGCGCTTTTCGTTGCGCGAGAGCTTGGCCCAGTCCTTGCCGGAGCGCTTCAGCCAGTCCTTGAGCGGTTCGGAGTAGGGGCGCAGCTCCATGGTGGCGGGGTCGTGGCAGTTGCTGCAGCCGATGGTCTCGTCCATCTCGCTGATGGCGTCCTTGCCGCGGAAGGTGTTGACGTCCTTGGTCCAGAAGGCGTCGCCGTACTTGCCCACCCATTCCATCATCTTGGGGGTCTTGCAGTTCCAGCAGGTGGCGGGCAGGCCGCCCTTTTCCGCATAGCGGTTGATGCGGTCGATGTTGACGAAGTCCTTGACGGCATAGGTGTGGCCGCGGGCCTCGTTGTACTCGTACATGAAGGGATAGCCCAGCCAGAGGTTCTTCAGGTAGGGCTGGGCGTGCTTGTAGCCCCTGGGCAGGGGGTTCACGTCGTCATTCTTGTGGAAGGGCACCGAGCCCTTGTACTCGGTCATGACGGAGCTTTCGTTGTTTTTCTGGTACGAGGCGTACTGATGGGGGAAGGCTTCCTTGTAGGCGGAGATGCGCGTCTCGCTCTCGGGCAGGCCTGTCTTGTATTCCGGGGCCTTCAACTCGGTGTCCACATCCTGGCAGCCGCCCAGCAGGGGCAGTGCCAGCAGGGCCGCGGCCGCAAGGGCAAGGCCGAAGTTTCGATTAGTCATAAGCAACCGTCCTTGTGCTGATGGGCTTGTGGCGCATGTGGGCCACGTTGCGGTGGCAGTCCACGCAATAGGGCTTGGCGTCCATGCTGGCCACCTGGCTGTTGGTGGCCGTGTGGCAGGCCTTGCAGTTTTCGTTGACCACGTCGCGGGTGCGCAGGCTGAGCGGGCGGGGGATGTCCTTGCCGGACACGTTGCCCATGAAGTCGCGCAGCCCTTCCCGGGCCTTGAACGGCAGTTTGGCCAGCAGATCGTGTGGGGCGTGGCATTCGTTGCAGGCGAGCTTGGCATGCGTGGACAGCTTGTGCGTCACGGCGGCCTCCTGCATGATATGGCAACTGGCGCAGAATGGCCGCTGGTCCGTCGAGACCATGGCGAAGGCCATCACGGCCAGCAGTGCCGCGCCCGCTGCCAGACCGCCCAAAAAGATTTTGAGCCAGGGGCCTGTGCGGGGTGTACCCATAAGATCCTCCTTCGTTGATGCCCGCGTCCCGTCCCGCACCGGCGGACAGGCGCAGGGCGTGCGTCTGTGACCGGTCCCCGCCGGTCAGCCCTTGTGAAGCAAAGTACATGCCAGAGGGGCGGGCAAAAAATATTTTTGTTTTTTGCATGTATTATCAGTCTATTGATCATATGTTTCCGGCTGCTTCCTCCTGTGTGTCCTTGTGATTTTCAGGAAAAAAGGACAGATTTTCAGAAAAATATGACAACTCCGGCCCGCAGCCTGCGCGGCCGGGACATCCCGTCCGGCCGTTACGGCGCCGGAGGAGGAGAGCCATGTCCGCATCCACGAGCATCCCCCCCGGCGGGACCGGACGCTGGCGCCGCTGGCTGCTGCCCGTGCTGGCCAGCGCCGCCTGGCTGGCCCTGACCTTCAGCCTCTGGTGTCATGCCGTGCAGGGCGAAAAAGCGCACCTGCTGGAGCTCTACCACACCCGTCTGGCCGCCACGGCCCACCAGCTCATGGACGCCCGTCACTGGAACGCCCGGCACGGCGGCGTCTATGTGCCCCTGAGCGAGTACGGCGAGCCCAATCCCTGGCTGCCGGAAAAGGACAGGACCCTCACGGCCGCCGACGGCCGCACGCTCGTGCTCATGAACCCGGCCTACATGAGCCGCCAGATGGCCGAAAGGCTCACGGATGCGGGCAGCCGTCTGGCCATCGTGGGCACGGCGCCCCTGCGCCCCGGCAACCGGGCCGACGACTGGGAGCAGCGCATGCTGGCCGCGGCCACGCAGGGCGGGCAGGTCTTTTTCAGCGGGGAGGACTGTCTGCCCCAGGGCCGTCTGCGTCTGCTCAGGACGCTGGCCGCGCAGGAGAGCTGCCTGCGCTGTCACAAGGACAGCCGGGAAGGGGACATGCTGGGCGGCATCAGCATCAGTGTGGATGCCGCGGCCTACAGGCAGGAGCTGGAGCGGCGGCGGCACGAGCTGGGCCTGCTCTATGGCCTGCTGGCCCTGACCGGGGTGCTGGCCGTGGGCGGCATCACCAGCAGCCTGACCCTGCGCCGCGAGCGGGCCGAGGAAAAAAGCCGCCTCAAGAGCGCCTTCATGGGCCGCCTCAGCCACGATATGCGCACGCCCCTGGCCGCCCTGCCGGGCATCGGCGACATCCTCGCCAGCCCGGACAGCGGACCGGAGCAGCGGCGCACGGCGCTGGGCTATCTGCGCCGGGCCTGCGGGGCCCTGCTGGAGATGGTGGACGACATCACCGACCATGCCTCGCTGGAGCAGGGCGGCCTGCGCCTGCGGCGGCATGACTTCGACCTGCCCGCCTGCCTGCGGGCCTGCGCCGATCTCTACCGCCCGGCGGCGGAAGGCAAGGAGCTGTCCCTGGAGCTCCAACTGTCGCCGGAGCTGCCCCGGCAGGTACGCGGCGACAGTTTCCGTCTGCGGCAGGCCCTGGGCAATCTGGTGGGCAATGCGGTCAAGTTCACGCAACGGGGCTGGGTGCGCATCGTCGCTCACGGGCAGGCCCTGGCCTCCGGCAAGTTCCTGCTGCGCCTGGACGTGCGCGACAGCGGCCCCGGGCTGGCCCCGGGCGAGGAGGCGCGCATCTTCGAGAGCTTCCGGCGGGGCAGGGCCGCGGGCGGCACGCCGGGCACGGGCCTGGGCCTGAACATCGCCCGCACCATCGCCCGCCAGATGGGCGGCGACGTGCGGGTGGCCCCCGCTCCCGGGGGCGGCAGCATCTTCACCCTGGAAGTGCGTCTGGAGGTCCCGGCCTCAGGCAGCGGGACGGCCGCCGCGACGTGCGGCACAGGCTCCGGCCCGGCTCCCGGGCGCCTGACGGGCCTGCGCGTGCTGGTGGCCGAGGACGATGCCGCGGGCCGCTATCTGTTGCAGGCCCGCCTGCAGGAGCGGGGCTGCAGCGTGGGGCTGGCCTGTGACGGAGGCCGGCTGCTGGAGCTGCTGGCGCGCGGCCCCTGGGACGTGCTATTGCTGGACGCGCGCATGCCCGTCATGGACGGCCTTGCCGTACTGGAGCGCATCCGCGCCGGACAGAGCGCCGCGCCCCGGCAGCAGCCGGTTATCATCCATTCGGCCGGTCTGGGCGCGGACGAGGCCGAGCGCTTCCGGGCCCTGGGCGTGCAGGCTTTTCTGGACAAGCCGGTGGACATGGCCCTGCTGCTGCGCGTGCTGCGGGACGTGACCGCCGCTGCCCCGGCGGCCCCGGCAGCCGTGCCCGCACGGACGGCCCCGCCGTGCCGGAGCGTGTCCGCGCCGTCCTTGGCGCACGGCTGCGGCCCGTCGTGTGTCCCGTCGGGCGGTCCATCCGGCGTCCCGTCCCCCGGCTCGCGTTCCGGCGCGGGCTCCGGGCCGGGGCCTGATCCGTCCGCCGGCCCTGCCTCCGCGCCGTCTTCGGGGCCGTCCTGCGGTCAGTCCGTGGGGGCCGGGGAGTCTGTCTGGGACAGGGCCGGGGCCCTGGCGGCGGTGGACGGCGATACGGCCCTGCTGGCCACCCTGGTGACGGCCCTGCGGGACGATCTGCCGCGCATGGACGCGGCTCTGGAACAGGCCCGGCAGTGTCCCGGCGAGGGGGCGGCAGCCGCGCGGGCACGGCTGGAGGCCCTGCGCCGGGCGGCCCATGCCCTGAAGAATTCCGCCGCCACCCTCTGCCTGACGGAGCTGCACTGCCGGGCGCAGGCTCTGGAAACGGCGGCCCGGCAGGCGCTGGAGGGCGGGGCCGGGCCCTGTGCGTCGCCGGAGCTGGAAGGGCTCGCGGCGGCCTGCGCTTCGGCCGTGGTGCGGGCCGCCGAGGCCCTGGAGCGGGAGGCGGGACCGGAACACGAGGCGTGAGGCGGTGCGCGTCCGGGAGCTTGCCCCGCAGCGGCAGGCAATGGTGGGGGGCGGCAGCGGCGCGGGAGCCGGCAGCACACCCGGCACCGCATCCGGGCCGCATCTGCCGGGCATCGCGCCCACCTGCCGTCCAAGAACGGCGCTGTCCGGCGACGGTGCCGCGACGGTACTGTGACGGTCCGGCCGTGTGGCGATCAGGCAGGCTTTGGCGGGCAGGCGGCCCGCGCTGTCCTTTGTGGGAAAACGGAAAAACAGGGCCCGGCGCAGGGTGCCGGGACGGGAGGTGGGCATGGCCCGGGTTTTGGTGGTGGATGATGAGGCCCTGATGCGGACCATGGTGGAGGTGGCCTGCCGCCGTCAGGGGCACGAGGCCCTGTGCGCGGCCACGCTGGCGGAGGGGCTCCGTCTGGCGGCCACGGGCGTGGATGTGGTCCTGCTGGACATGCTCCTGCCCGACGGCAACGGTCTGGACGCGCAGCCGCAGCTGACGGCCCTGCCCGACGCGCCGGACATCGTGGTCATCACGGGCCACGGCGACGGCGACGCGGCGGAGAAGGCCCTGCGCGGCGGGGTCTGGGATTTCCTCATGAAGCCGGTGCGGGTGCGCGATGTGGAGGAGACCCTGACCCATGTGCTGGAGGCGCGCGCCCGGCGGCAGACGCGCCGGGGCCTGGAACTGGAGCCGGGCCAGGTGGCTGGCGGCAGCCCGGCCATGCAGGCGGTGCTGGCCCAGCTGGAACAGGCGGCGGGCAGTGACGTCAACGTGCTGCTGCTGGGCGAGACGGGCGTGGGCAAGGAGCTGTTCGCCCGCACGCTGTACCGCAACAGCGCCCGGGCCTCGCGGCCTTTCGTGGCCGTGGACTGCGCCTCCCTGCCGGAGACCCTGGTGGAGAGCCATCTTTTCGGCCATGCGCGCGGGGCCTTCACCGGGGCGGAGCGGGCCCGCGAGGGCCTGCTGCTGGCGGCGCATCAGGGCACGCTGTTCCTGGACGAGGTGGGCGATCTGCCGCAGGCCATACAGGGGGCCTTTTTGCGCGCCCTGGAGCTGCGCCGCTTCCGGCCGGTGGGCGAAGTGCGCGAGGTGGAGAGCGATTTCCGTCTGGTGGCGGCCACCAATCAGGATCTGGACGCCATGGTCGCCGAGGGGCGCTTCCGCAAGGATCTGCTCTACCGCCTGCAGGGCATGACCATCGTGATCCCGCCCCTGCGCAGGCGACGGGACGAGATCCCCCTGCTGGCGCGGCAGGCCGTGCTGCGCTGCTGCCGCCGCAACGGCATGGAGGAAAAGGAGCTCTCCCCCCTGCTGCTGGACATGCTGTGCGACTATGACTGGCCGGGCAATGTGCGCGAGCTCTTCCACACCCTGGAGCGGGCCTGTCTGGCGGCGGAGCAGGCCCGGACGCTCCTGCCCGCTCATCTGGCCACCGGCGTGCGCGTGGCCGTGGCCCGCAGCCGCGCCGGACGCGGGGGCGCGGCCGGGGAAAGCGCCCCGTCCTCCCTGTCGGCCGCCCCGGAAAACTCCTTTGGCCGGGACGGCCTGCCCGCGGAGGGGCCTGTGCCGGCCCTGCCGACCCTGCGCCAGTGGAAACAGGAGGCCGAAGGCCGCTATGTGCGGCGGGTGCGGGCCCTGTGCGGCGATGACGCCCGGGCCGCGGCCGCCCTGGCCGGGATCTCGCGCGGGCACTGGTACGAGCTGCTGAAAAAATATGGCCTCTGATGCGGCCGAGCGCCGCCCCAAAAGCGCGCAAAGGCTTGCGGCAGGCCGGGAAAGCGGCTACAAGGGGAGAAGGGGAATTCCCCAGCTTCGTGAGAAAGGATTACCTAGGCATGAGCAATCCCATTACCGTGAAAGGCTATGTCTGTTCTGTGCCGCGCGCTTCCGATGCGCGGCAGGCCCGTGTGGCCGTCATGCAGGACGATGTGGAATACCGCATTATCCCTCGCGGCGCCGGTGCCGATCTGGCGGACGAGGTGAGCGCCCTGGTGGAAGTGACCGGTCTGCTGGAGCAGGTGGACGAGGTCAATTATATCCAGGTCCGCGGTTACACCCTGGTGGACGACGCCTCCTCCTGGGACGAGGACGAATAGCGTTTTCACGGGACGCCCGCCGTTGTCGGGGCTGAACGCCCGGCGGGCGCTGTCGCGCTGTTTTTTCCGGCTCTGACGGCGGCATGGTCCGCCCTGGTCCGTCGCGCCCTTTGCGCGCGTCCTCCACGGCCGTGCCTGTTCTCCCGGATGCCTTTGCCGTCGCCGCCCGCCGTTCGCCTGCCGCGACGGCCGTTCCTCCTGATCGCGCCGGACACGGCGGGAGCGCGTGCCTTCCTGCGTAGTTGCACAGCCTGCGAAAGCCCCCGGCATGTTCCGGGCTTCCGCAGGATTTTGCCCTGTTGCCCCCTGCCAGGCAGGGAATGGACAGGCACACAACAAAAGACCACCCGCTTTGCGGGTGGTCTTTTGTTGTGTGCGCGGTCCGTGCCCCGGGGAGCGGCACAGCGACGCTTCACGCGGGCGACACGGCTCCCCCGGCGCGGGAAAGGAAGCTGCGGGCATCGACAGCAACGCGCGACCGGATGGCGGCCCGCAGGGCCGTGCCCGTTGCGACGAAGGAAGCTACGGGCATCGACAGCAACGCGCGACCGGATGGCGGCCCGCAGGGCCGTGCCCGTTGCGACG
>NZ_CASDOY010000029.1 GCF_949282365.1 uncultured Desulfovibrio sp. | reverse complement strand
GGCAGGCGGGCGCCGGCCACGGCATGGGCGGTGCCCTGCCGGCGTGGCGTCCCGTGCCGCCCTCCGGTGGCGTCCCCACGGCGGCCGGAGCGGGCATCCAGAGCGGGCGCGCGGGCCGCAAGGCCGGGCTAGCAGGTCTTGCCGCCGGCCGTGCGGTACAGGCGCAGACGGGCGCACAGGCCGCCTTCGGGACGGTTGTGCAGGCTCAGTTCGCCGCCGTTGCGGCAGGCCATGCTGCGGGCGATGCTCAGGCCCAGGCCGCTGCCCCCGGTATGCGGGCTGCGGGCCTCGTCCAGACGGAAAAAGGGCTCGAAGACGCGCTCCAGCAGCTCGGGCGGGATGCCGGGGCCGTGATCCAGCACCTCGATCCGCAGCACGTCTTCCGCCTCCTCGCCGACGCGGATGCGGACGCTGCCGGAATAATGCAGGGCATTGTCCAGCAGGTTGGACAGGCAACGGCGCAGGCTGTTGGGGCGCACGGTCCAGGGCTGGCGGCAGCTCCCTTCCAGGCGCACGTCCTGGCCCATGTCCTGCCGGTCGGAGACCAGGCTGTCCAGCAGGGCGTTCATGTCCATGCGCACGGGGGGCTCGTCCCGGAGGGCGTCGCGGGTCAGCTCGGCGCTGTTGGCCATGATGCCGCCGAGGATGCCGATATCGCCCAGCAGCTTGGCGCGCAGGGGATCCCCGGGGTCCATGCTCTCCACGCGCAGGCGGATGCGGGTCAGGGGCGTGCGCAGGTCATGGGCCACGGCGGCCAGGATGCGCCGGTGCTGGCCGACGCTGGCGCGGATGCGTTCCTGCATCTTGTTGAAGGCCCGCGCGGCCTCGCGTACTTCGGCGGGGCCGTCCTCGGGCATGGGCGCGGTATGGAGGTCGCGGCCGAAACTTTCGGCCTTGCCCGAGAGCAGGCGCAGGGGCCGCACCACCCGGTGCACCACCAGCAGGATCAGCAGGACGATCAGCCCGGCCTCGAGCATGAGCATGCCCACGGACGAACTGCTGGGCGAAAAGTCATGGGCGTCGCTGCTGATGACGACGCACAGCCATTTGCCGTCCTCCAGACGGACGCTGACCCGGCTCTCATAGACATGGGTCCAGGGCACATGGCGGCGCAGGGTGGGATTCATGCTGTCGGCCACATGGACGCGCTGCACTTCGGTCAGCATGGTCCGGGCGTCCAGGCGGGCTTCCAGACTGGCCAGGTTCCGGCCCAGGCACTGGCGCAGGTACAGGGAGCGTTCGTCCGGGGCCTGCCGGGCGGGATCGGGCGTGTCGCCCAGGCTCAGGTGGACCACGTCCAGCCGTTCCAGGCGTTCCAGCAGGGAGCGTTTGTATTCGAAGGGTTCGGCGTGCAGGAGCTGCAGGGACAGGGCCAGGCTGTTGGCCTGTTCCAGCAGGGCGGAGCGGGCGGCCTGGCGTTCCTCGAGCAGCTGCACGGTGAAGGTGGCCACGGCATGCAGGAGGATGATGCCGCCGATGAGCGTGACCGCCAGCTGCGCGGAGAGCGTGGCGGGCGTCAGCTTGCGCAGGAGGCGGGCGAAGAAGGCGCGCATGCTATTTGCCGGAAAGGACGGGGGCGTCGGCGGGCAGGGCGGGGCGCACGAACTGCGGGCGCACGTCCGTGGCCAGCACATAGCCGTCGCCGCGCACGGTCTTGATGAGCTGGGGCTCGCGGCCGTTGTCGCGCAGGCGGGTGCGCAGACGGCTGATCTGCACGTCGATGCTGCGGTCATAGGGCACGGCATTGCGGCCCTGGGTGCGCTCCAGCAGCTCGTCCCGGCTCATGACGCGCTGCGGGTTCTGCAAAAAGATCTCCAGCAGGCGGTATTCCGTGCCGCTCAGGGAGACCACCACGCCGTCCGGGGCCACCAGATGGCGGGCGCTGCGGTCCAGCAGCCAGCCGGCGAACTGCAGGGGCGTGGTCTCGGGCAGCTCGCGCCTGGCCGCGCCTTCCGTGCGGCGCAGCACGGTGCGGATGCGGGCCAGCAGCTCGCGCGGCTCGAAGGGCTTGCTCAAATAATCGTCGGCGCCCAGCTCCAGCCCGACGATGCGGTCGGTGGTGTCCCCCAGAGCAGTGAGGAAGATGACGGGCACCGTGGATTCGGCGCGCAGGGTGCGGAACAGCTCCAGCCCGTTCATGCCGGGCAGCATGATGTCCATGACGATCAGGCTGCAGGGCACGCGCCGCTGGATCTCGAGGAACTCGGCGGCATCGCCCGCCGTACAGGTGGAAAGACCGTTACGGCTCAGATAGTCGGAAAGCAGGGAACGGATTTCCTCGTCATCGTCGACAATGCAGATGGTAGGGATCTTGTCCATGGCCGCACACCGTCCGAAAGGGCTGCAGGAAGCGTGTTCGCAACAAAACCATGCCCCTCCCGTCCCCCGCTGCGGGGCCGCCCGGCGCCCGGGCGACAGGAAGGCGCATCTTCCCGCACGGTATCCTTACTTGCCACAGGAGGCAACCACCGGCCCCGTCTTCCTGCCGGCATCGGGCCCTGCCCCGCTCCCGGACAGGACATCGTGTTCCAGGGCCAGCAAAAAGCGCTTGCAGTCCAGCCCGCCGCTGTAGCCGCCCAGCCCGCCGCCGGCGGCGATGACCCGGTGGCAGGGGATGACGATCATCAGGGGATTGCGGCCGTTGGCCCGGCCCACGGCGCGGCAGGCGCGCGCATTGCCCACGGCCGCGGCCAGCTCGCGGTAGGAGCAGGTACGGCCGTAGGGGATGTCCTGCAGGGCCCGCCAGACGCGCTGCTGGAAGGGCGTGCCCTGCGGCGCCAGCGGCAGGTCGAAGCGGCGCAGCCTGCCCGCGAAGTAGGCGCGCAGCTGGTCGCGGGCCTCGCGCAGCAGGGGGCAGGGCGCGGGGACGTCGGGCAGGGGCAGTCCGTCCGCCGGGCAGGAGGCGGGAGCGGTCCTGTCCAGCGCGACCAGGGAGCCCGAGTCTTCCGTCAGCCAGAGCAGGCCCAGCGGGCTCGTCATGGCGGCGATGCGCTTCATGCGCGGCCTCCGCCGGCCATGTCGTCAGGCAGGCGCAGGGAGGCCAGGGCCCCCAGGGCGGCCACCGGCACCAGGCAGGCCATGGATACGCCCAGACCGCCGAAATCGTCCGCGATCCAGCCCAGGAGGGGCATGGCCATGCCGCCCACGGTCATGGGCAGGCCCAGGGTCACGCCGGAGGCGAAGCCCATGTTGCGCGCCAGCAGCTTCTGGCCCAGCACCACCATGGAGCTGAAGGGCGCGAACAGGCCCACGGCCAGCGGGGCCAGCAGCAGGGCCGCCAGCCACATGCTGTCCACCCAGGCGAAGGCCAGGGCCGCGGGCAGGGCCAGCCACCAGGAAAGGCGGATGATGCGGGCATAGCCGATCCTGTCGGCCCAGAAGCCGCCCAGCACGTTGCTGCTGACGCCGCAGACGCAGAAAAAGGCCAGCATCAGCGCGCCGAAGCTCTCGCTGCGGCCGAAGACGTCGTGCCAGTACAGGGGGATGTAGGTATTGAAACCCAGAAAAAGGATGGAGCGCGAGGCGATGACCAGGGTCAGCACGCCGAAGGCATGCCAGTCGTTGCGCGGTTCGGCCTGGCCGGGAGCGGCGGCGGGGCGGGGCAGCTCGCGCTGCCAGCCGCGCATATGGAAAAAGAGGAAGGAGGCCGTGCCCAGGGCCAGGAAGAGGAACACGGCCGTGCCGTGCAGGCCCGCCAGGGCGGTGGAGCCGGCCACCAGCAGGGGGCCCACCACGAAACCGCTGTTGCCGCCCACGGAAAAGATGCTCATGCCCGCGCCCTTGCGGCTGCCGGAGACCAGATTGGCGTAGCGGGCGCCTTCGGGATGGAACAGGGCCCCGCCCACGCCGCAGAGCATGAGGGTGAAGAAGATGGCCCAGTAGCTGTCCAGAAAGCCCACCAGCCCCAGGCTGCCGCCCGCCAGCAGCACGGCCAGCGGCACGAACCAGGAGCGGGCGTGCCTGTCGGCCAGATAGCCGAACACGGGCTGCACCAGGGAGGACGTGGCCGAGTAGGCGAACATCAGGGCCCCGGCGGCCTGATAGTTGAAGCCGTGGGCCCCGGCCAGATAGGGCATCAGCGAGGGCAGCGCGCCGCCGTTGATGTCGCAGCTGAGATGCCCCAGGGAAATGAGCAGTATTTTGTGCAGGTCCATGCCGGTCTCCTCAGGATGATACGGCATGGGCATAGCGGGCGGGGCGGGCGGCGTCAAGCGGGGACGCGCGCGAGACGGGCGGGAGGCGCGGCACGGGGAGGAGTGCCGTCTGTGCGGGCGGGCGCCGCTGTCCCGAGACGGCGCGCCACAGGAAGACACGGCCGTCCGCGCGGCTGTCGCGGGAGCCTGGCGTCAGGCCGGGGGAAGGGAGGCTTGCCGGGCGTTCGGCGGCCCTGCGGATGCGGGACCGGCCGGGCGGGGCGAAGCTGCGGGCGCGGCGGACCAGCCCGTTGCGGGGATTCGGGACATGCGGCGCGCACGGGGCGGGAGGCCGTACGCACGGGCGCGGGACCGTACGGGGATGGACGGGGCTGCGGCATGCAAAAGGGCCGCCCGGAGGCGGCCCTTGCGGATTCGTCAAACAGCGGCCTAGCGGCGCGGGGGACGCTTGGCCTTCATTTCGTAGCGGTAGATTTCGTGGATCTCTTCGGTGTAGCCGGGGTAGAAGCCCTTGCCCATGCCCAGCACGATGCGCGCGCCGCGGTTCATGTGCACCAGCAGGTCGCCGGTGGAGGGATCCACGCACAGGCCTTCGATCTCGCCCTGCTTGATGGCTTCGTCAAAGACCTTTTCCATGTAGACGTGGGCATTGCTGGCCGAGGTGATGTCGATGCGGTAGAGGTGGTCGGGCTCGTTGTCGTCGGCGGTGCCGTCGTCGGCGGTCATGAACAGGGAACCGTCGTAGTAGAACACGCCCTGCACCCACTGGGGCACGGGCTGCAGATGCACCTTGCGCAGATAGTTGCCCTTGAGGTCGTATTCATAGAGGTAGCGGCCGCTTTCCTCGCCCACCCAGGAGCACATCCACACGGTCTTCTTGACCGGATCCACGGTGATGCCGGAGACCTCTTCCTGCCCGGACTTGGGTTCGAACTTGAAAGTACGCTTGAATTTCAGGGTATTGGCGTCATGGACGGCGATCTGGATGTCCTTGCCCACCCCGTCCATGAAGTTCTCGGCGCCCACATAGAGCTCGCCGTTGTAGACGTCGATGTCGCCGATATGGTTGGAGGGGATGGAGTAGCCTTCAAAGGGGTTCTTGTTCTCGGCCACCAGTTTGCCGTTCATGTCGTATTTGTACAGGGCCTTGCTGCAGCTCACATAGATGAATTTGCCGTCGCAGGCCACACCCTGGCGACCGGCCACGGGCATGACGCTTTTCAGCGTGTAGGTGTACTTGGCGCCGGGGATGGGCTGGGCCTGGGCGGGCAGGGCCGCGCACAGGGCGCAGAACATGGCCAGACAGGCGAACAGTGCTTTCATCATCTTCCTCCTTCGATTGATGTGCCTGCTATCCCATGAAAAAGACAGCTCCTTTCCTTCCTAGTAACGCGCTAAGGGAAAAAGGGCAACGCCGTACGGCCCCTGTCCCGGGAATGTCACAAAGCGTTACATGCCTGCCATGCGCGCCGGAAGACGGGAACGTGCCGGAAGGCCGGAGGGCGGCGGGGAAGGCGCATCCGCAGATGCAGGCGGCTGTCTCCTGGCTGGAGGGACGGAGCGCCGGGGGGACGGCGGGGATACTGACGGCCAGCGCAGGGCGACAGGACGGGCAGGGAGCGGGACGGACAGGGGGCGGACGTCGCATCCGTGCCCTGGCAGGCGGCGGTAAGGCGGGCAGGGAGCGGGAGGAAAAGGAAGCGGACGCCGCGACAGCGGGTCTTGCACCTGCACGGGGGCCGGGAGCAGGACGGGGAGCGGGGCCCCGCATCGGACCGGAGCCGGAACGGAGAGGTGGCGGCAAGGCGGGACGGGATGGAAGCGGGCAGGGATCTGTCGCCGCGTCGGGGATGGGACAGGGACGCGGCATGTCTGGCGGGCTCGTCGTCTGCCGCCATAACGGAGCGGCAGCCCGGAAACCCTGATTTCCATTCTGGTGGAGCTGAGGAGAATTGAACTCCTGACCTCTTGAATGCCATTCAAGCGCTCTCCCAACTGAGCTACAGCCCCTCGGCAGAAATGCATACTGCCCAAAAAGCCCGGGCCTGTCAACGAAAAAAGCCAAAAAAGCATTTTTTCTTTTTTATCATTTTATTTCAATATGATAAATATAAAACAAGGATAGTAAGGGGAAAACTGTTCGTGTAGGGATGCGCGTGACGAGGAGTCAGGCGCTAGGGAAAGGGATGGGCTTATAGTATGTGCAGCATCTATTGCCCGCTATTTTTTCATCATGTAGACTTACAGGAATGGGCTTACTTGGGCTTAGATTTTGCGGAGGGAGTATGCGTTTTGCTCTGGTGGATGGTCAAAGGCGTATAGCAGAAAAAGGGCTGACAGGGGTTTGCCCTGAATGTGGCGCACCTGTTTTAGCCAAGTGCGGGGAAAAGAAAGCCCATCACTGGGCGCATAAACGACAATGCTCCGATACTTGGGCCACAGGAAAGGAGACGGACTGGCACCTTGGCTGGAAAAACTGTTTTCCTGAAGCATGGCAGGAACGCATCCTGAAGGATGCGCAGAGCGGCGAAAAACATATCGCCGACATTCTGACGGAACACAATCTTGTTGTGGAATTCCAACACTCTTCTATCGCCCCTGAGGAGCGGTGTGCACGGGAACAATTTTATTCCCAAGATGGCAGGCAAATGGTATGGGTCGTGGATTGTGTGCAGAGTAAGCGCGATTGTCAGCGATGTTTGTCTTATATTAAAAATCATAATATAGATATATTAAAATCAAGTATTATTTTATTTCCTGATAAATTTTTTCCAGAAAAATGGATTCCAGTTACTTCTGTTCCAGTTGTACTTGATATTGGCTATTGGATGGCACCACATGATGTAAATGGCGTATGTTATGAGATTATGCCATGTTTATTTTGTATTTTATTTGAAAATCATAAACACTATTGTTGTACATTTTTCTTTAAGAATGATTTTATATCTTTAATAAAAAATGGCGAACTGTATAAAAAAATTGAACTTATAATAGATAAAATTATATTGTTTATTAAATCAAACAGAGCTACTCATCGCCTAGTACATCCTAGTTGTGCTTATCAATATTTTGGAAAACGATTTCCATATAAGAAAAGATATTATTATAAAGGTGGAAAGCGCAAAATAGGTGGCCGTTCCCGTCAGGGCTGATATAGTGCAAAATAGCCTTACACCTCCGGCGGCAGCCCGGCCCGCAAACAGGCCTGGGCCCAGGCGGCCTGTCCCAACGAGATGCCGCCGTCCCCGGGCGGCACTTCCTGCTGGCAGAGGGGCGTGAGCCCGTGCGCCGTGAGCAGGAGCGGCAGCAGGCGCGCCAGCAGGGCGTTCTGCATGACCCCGCCGGAAAGGCCCACCACAGGGATGCCGGTCTCGCGGGCGGCGCGGGCGGCCAGGGCCGCGAAGCCCCGGGCCAGCTCCCAGTGGAAGCGGGCCGCCACGTCTTCCGCAGGCAGACGGTCCCGCGCGTCCAGCACGGCGGCGAACAGGGCCGCGCTGTCCAGCTGCAGGAGCCCGTCCTCCACGTCCAGGGGCGGAGCGGGCAGCAGGTCGTGCGCGGGCTGCGGGGCCAGCGGTTCTCCCGGTGCCATGCGCCACCACTGTTCCGGCAGGGCGCTGCGGGCCGCGGCGTCCTCCAGCCGGATGGCGGCCTGGCCTTCATAGCTGATGTGCGTGCACAGGCCCAGCGCGGCGGCCACGGCATCGAACAGACGTCCGGCGCTGGAGGTGGCCGGGCAGTTGAGGCCACGTCGCCACAGCTCGCTCACGGCCGCCACGGCCGCCGTCTGCGGGGCGCGCAGGACGTCGCCCGCCTCCGGCGCGGGTTCGGGCAGGGCCGTCCACAGGCCTGTCAGGCGCCGGGGATCGGCCCCGCACTGCAGGGCCAGGCCCAGGGCCATGCGCCAGGGTTCGCGGATGGCGGCCTCGCCGCCGGGCAGGCGGAAGGGGGCCAGCCGCCCCAGCCGTTGCCAGCGGGGGACGTCCAGTTCCATGCGCAGCAGTTCACCGCCCCAGATGCTGCCGTCCGTGCCCAGGCCGGTACCGTCCAGTGTCAGGGCCAGGGCCGGGCCGGTATGGCCGTGTTCGGTGAGCACCGAGGCCGCGTGCGCCGCGTGGTGCTGCAGACGCCAGAGGGGCAGGCCCTCGCGCCGGGCCAGTTCCGCGGCATGGCGGGCGGAGAGGAAATCCGGGTGCAGGTCGCAGACCACGGCGGCGGGCCGCACTTCCAGCAGCTCCTGCAGGTGGCGGGCCACCTCCTCGTAAAAGCCGAAGGTGGGGGCGTTCTCCAGATCGCCCACATGCTGGCTCACGAAGGCCTCGTTGCCGCGCGTCAGGCAGAGCGTGGCCTTGAGCTCGCCGCCCGCGCCCAGCACGCAGGGCAGGTCCGCGCCCCAGGCTTCGGGCAGCATGACCGGACGGGGCACATAGCCGCGCGCCCGGCGGTAGAAGAAGGGCGCCGCGCCCGGGGCCTTTTGTCCGTCGTGGGGCAGGGGACGCACCCCGGCCACGCTGTCGTCCACGCGCACCAGGATGTCGCGGTCGTGCAGCAGCCAGGCGTCGGCCAGATGCGCCAGACGGCGCAGGGCCTCGCGGTTGCCCAGGCAGATGGGCTCGCCGCTGGCATTGGCCGAGGTCATGACCAGCACCGGCGCGGGCTCCCCGGCCCCGGCGGCCAGGCGGCACAGCTCGTCGAAAAGCACGGCGTGCAGAGGCGTGTAGGGCAGCATGAGGCCGATGTGGGCCGTATCCGGGGCGATGGCGCGCGGCAGGACGCCGGCCCGGGCCGGGCAGAGCACGATGGGTTTTTCCGGGCAGAGCAGCAGGGCCTCGTGTTCCGGGGCCAGGCGGCACAGCTCCCGCGCCGTGGCCAGATCGGGCACCATCAGGGCCAGGGGCTTGTGCGGCCGGTGCTTGCGCAGGCGCAGCAGGGCCACGCTGCGGGCATCGCGGGCGTCGCAGGCCAGCTGGAAGCCGCCCAGGCCCTTGAGGGCCACCAGGCGCCCGGCATGCAGCAGGGCGGCCGTCCGCGCCACGGCATCCCGCATGGCGGCCGGGCCGGGGGCGGTGTCCGGGCCGGGCCAGCCGTCGGGCAGGCTCCGGGAGGCGCCGGCCGGGGGCAGGACGCCGCCGGGCGGCAGCAGGGGATTGTCCACCAGCCAGAGGCGCGGCCCGCATTGCGGGCAGGCCACGGGCTGGGCGTGGAAGCGCCGGTCCAGCGGGTCGCGGTATTCGGCCTCGCAGCGCGGGCAGAAGGGGAAGCAGGCCATGCTGGTGGTGGCGCGGTCGTAGGGGATGGAACGGGTGATGGTGTAGCGCGGCCCGCAATTGGTGCAGTTGGTGAAGGCATAGCCGAAGCGCGGATCGCCGGGGGTGTGCATGTCGCGCAGGCAGTCCTCGCAGATGCCCACATCGGGGCTGACCAGCACGCTGTGCCCGGCATGGCCGTGGCTGGCCACGATGACGAAATCCGTCTCGTCGTCCACGGGCGCGATCTCGCTGACGTCCAGCCGGGTGAGCCGGGCCAGGGGCGGCAGTTCGCGGCGCAGGCGCAGGGCGAAGCCGTCCACGGCCTGCGGGCTGCCCTGCACCTCGATGCGCACCCCGTCCGAGGTATTGCCCACGCTGCCGGAAAGGCCGCCTTCCACGGCCAGCCGATAGATGAAGGGCCGGAAGCCCACGCCCTGGACCTGTCCCGCGGCCAGCAGGGCCGCACGTTTGCGCTGTGTCATGGCAACGAACCTAACCTATTTTTCGCCTTTGCGCTACGAGGCGGACTGCCGCCTTGCGGGGCCCCAAGACTTTATGATATTTTTCAGGACACTTTTCATCCCTTGGTTTTTCTGCACAGGCTGCAACAGGAGACAGACATGGCCGGAAAAAGCAGTGTCGGTAAGCGCATCCGCACGTTCCGCGAGGAAAGGAACGTCGATCTTGAGACCCTGTCCCAGAATACGGGGCTGACCGTCAATTTTCTGGAACGCATGGAAAATGACGAGATCTACCCCACCATCGGGCCCCTGCAGAAGGTGGCCCGTTCGCTGGGCGTGCGTCTGGGGACCTTCCTGGACGACCAGTTCACCCGCGATCCCATCATCTCCCGCATCGACCAGCTGGGCAGCGTGGACCCCGCCCTGCACACCGGCCGCACCCCCCGTTCCAGCTACATCTACCAGGCGCTGGGCAAGGGCAAGAGCGACCGCAACATGGAGCCTTTTTTCATCGAGATCTATCCCGAGCAGGATGCCGAGCGCAAGACCATCTCGCACCAGGGCGAGGAGTTCATCCTGGTGCTCAAGGGCGAGCTGATGGTGGTCTACGGCCGCGAGACCTTCTACCTCAAGGCCGGCGAGACCATCTACTACAACTCCATCGTCCCCCACTATGTGGGCGCGCACGGCGACGATCCGGCCCAGATCCTGGCCGTGACCTATACGCCGTAGCCCCCGCCCTTTCGAGCACAGCAGCCCGCGCCCCGCGCGGCAGACGAGGATGATCCATGGACGAGAAAGTGCGCCAGCGCCAGGCGCTGTTCGAATTGCGTGAAAAGACCCTGGGCCAGGTGCTGGACGATACGGTGGCCCGCATCCCCGACAAGGAGGCCATCGTCTACGCGGACCGCAACTACCGCCAGACCTGGCGCGAGTTCGCCGATACCGTCGACATGTTCGCCAAGGGCCTCATGGCGCTGGGCGTGCAGAAGGGGGAAAAGGTGGCCGTCTGGGCCAGCAACGTGCCCTACTGGGTGGCCCTGCAGTTCGCCACGGCCAAGATCGGGGCCATCCTGATCACGGTCAACACCAATTACCGCGAGCATGAGCTGGAATATCTGCTCAACCAGTCGGAATGCGAAAACATCTTCATCATGGACAGCCTGCGCGACCATGATTACATCGACACGCTCTACCAGCTGGCGCCCGAGCTGCGCTACCAGAGCCGCGACCAGCTCAGTTTCCAGCGCCTGCCGCATCTGCGGCGCGTCTGCTTCCTGGGCGCGGAAAAGCATCGCGGCATGTACTCCGTGCCCGAGATCCTGTCCATGTCCGTCATGACCGACGATGCCGAGTACAAGGCCCGGCAGGACAGCCTGGACCCCTGGGACGCCATCAACATGCAGTACACCTCCGGCACCACGGGCTTCCCCAAGGGCGTCATGCTGACCCATGTGGGCGTGGGGCTCAACGGTTACTGGATCGGCCGCAACCAGCGCTTCTCCGACAAGGACCGCGTCTGCCTGCCCGTGCCGCTCTTCCACTGCTTCGGCTGCGTGCTGGGCGTCTCGGCCTGCGTCAACCACGGGGCCTGCATGGTCATCCTGGAGGCCTACAACCCCCTGCATGTGCTGGCCGCCGTGGACAGCGAACGCTGCACGGCCCTGTACGGCGTGCCCACCATGTTCCTGGCCGAGCTGGAACACAAGATGTTCAAGCGTTTCGACGTCTCCAGCCTGCGCACGGGCATCATGGCCGGTTCCGTCTGTCCCGAGCCGCTCATGCGCCGCGTGGTGGAAGACATGTACATGAAGGACATCACCATCTGCTACGGCCTGACCGAAGGCTCGCCGGTGATGACCCAGTCCGACCCCGATGACCCCCTGCATCTGCGCTGCGAGACCGTGGGCTGCGCCATGCCCGGCATCGAAGTGCGCATCGGCGACCCCGAGACCTGCGAGGAACTGCCGCGCGGCCAGGTGGGCGAGATCCTCTGCCGGGGCTACAACGTCATGAAGGGCTACTACAACATGCCCGAAGAAACGGCCCGCACCATCAGCCCAGAGGGCTGGCTGCATTCCGGCGACCTGGGCACCATGGACGAGAACGGCTATGTGCGCGTCACCGGCCGCATCAAGGACATGATCATCCGCGGCGGCGAGAACGTCTACCCGCGCGAGATCGAGGAATTCCTCATGGGCATGCCCGGCGTGCTGGACATCCAGGTGGTGGCCGTGCCCAGCCGCAAGTATGGCGAGGAAGTGGGCGCTTTCATCATCGCCCGGCCCGACGTGCCCATCGCGCCCGAGGACGTGCGCGCCTTCTGCCGCGGCAAGATCGCCTGGTACAAGATCCCGCGCTACATCGCCGTGGTGGATGGCTTCCCCCTGACCGCCAGCGGCAAGATCCAGAAGTTCCGCCTGCGCGAGATGGCCGCCGAGCGCTGGCCCGAAGCCATGGCCGAACCGGAACCCAAGGCCGCGCCCTAAGGGCCGCCCGCCAAAGGACGACAACAGCCCCCTCCCGGAAGGAAGGGGGCTGTTTTTCATGCCGGATCACGGACGCGCCGCGCGGGGCCTTTCCCGGTCAGGCCCTGGCGGGGCAGGGCGCCGTGCCGGTAAGGTCTACTTGCGGCTCAGGCCCAGGCGGGCCACCACGGCGTCGGCGCCCAGGCGGGCGAAGGTGGCCACGTCCTTGCCTTCGCGGGCGCTTTCGGGCAGCAGCAGCTCGGGCTTGTTGGCCAGCTCGGGCAGCGGCGTGATGCCGTAGGCTTCGGGGAAGCTGTTGTTGAAATACATGTCCTGGAAGCCCGAGAACTTGAGGGCGTGGGCCGTGGCGTCCAGCACGGCGTGTTCGTCATCGCCCACCAGGCCCAGCGCGCGGGCGTTGACCAGACCGGCCAGGCATTCGCCGCCCTGGGTGCAGGCGATATGGCCGTGGCGGTTGGCCACGATCATGGCGTCCATGATCTGCTGTTCCGTCACCTGCACCACCTGGAAGGCCTTTTCGCCGCCCTTTTCCATGAACTTCTCGGCCAGGCGCTGCACGCGCGGGAAGGACACGGGATTGCCGATCATGGCGGCCTGGGCCACGCTGGGCTGCACGGTCACGGGCTGCCAGACGCGGGCGTCCCTGGGCGCGGCATAGTAGCGGTAGACCGGGTCGGCGTGTTCGCTCTGCACGCCGAAGACGCGCGGCAGGCTGGTGATGAGGCCCAGCTCCAGCATCTTGAGGAAGCCGGACATGACGGCCGTGATGTTGCCCGCATTGCCCACGGGCACGAAGATGCACAGGCCGGACACGTCCCAGCCGTACCACTGGGCCACCTCGTAGGCGTAGGATTCCTGGCCCAGGATGCGCCAGCTGTTCTTGGAGTTGAGCAGGGCCACGCGGTAGTTCTCGGCCAGATGCTCCACCACCTTCATGCAGTCGTCGAAGACGCCGGGCAGTTCCAGCACCGTGGCGCCGCTGCCCAGGGGCTGGGAGAGCTGCTGCGGCGTCACCTTGCCGTGGGGCAGCAGCACCACGCTCTTGAGGGGCGCACCCACATAGGAGGCGTACAGGGCCGCGGCGGCGGACGTGTCGCCGGTGGAGGCGCAGACGGTCAGCACCTCGTCCCACTGGTGGCGGCGGCAGAGCCATTTCAGATAGCTGAAGGCACAGGCCATGCCGCGGTCCTTGAAGGAGGCGCTGGGGTTCTGGCCGTCGTTCTTGTAGGCGAAGGGCACGCCCACACGGTCGCGCAGGGCCGGGGCGGCCTCCACGATGGGGGTCAGGCCTTCGCCCAGATAGACGATGTCTTCCTCGTCCAGCAGGGGGGCCAGCAGCTCGTAATAGCGGAAGATGCCGCGCAGGGCCGTGCTGCGGGTGGAGGCGCGGCGGTCGAAGAGCTCGCGCCACTGCTCGCCGCTGCGCTGTTTCAGTTCGTCGAACCTGGTATTTTCCAGCAGGAACACGCCGCCGCAGGACGGGCAGGTGTAGAGCAGGCTGTCGCCGGGATAGCGCTGGCCGCAGTGCAGGCACACATATTCCATCTGGCCGCGATAGACGGGAAAATCACTCTGGCACACGGGAAAATCTCCTTGCAGGGACAGGATGGGGAAAGGGATTTTTTACCATCCTCTCCCGTGACTTGTCGAGAGGGGATGCGGGGGCGGAGGAGGCACGGCAGGTCTTTTCCGTGGGTGGGAGGCCCTGTTGCCCATGCGGAAAGGGCCTTCCCGCCCCCTGGCCCCACCCCTCCCCAAACGTATGTCATCCAGGCGGATGGCGGCCGGCGGGACATGACGGCCGTAGCCTGCTGCCGGTCCCCCGGCAGGGAAGGGGAAAGGGAGGCCGGCCGGTACGAAAAAAGGAGGGGCTCCCGCGGGAGCCCCTCCCTGGGGGATGGCGGTACTTGTCTGGCGAGTCGGGCCCGGCCCTTTCCGTGTGTTTTGCCGGAAGGCCAGACCGTGCGGGGAACAGAACGCGTGTGGGGGAGGATGGAGGAGTTTGGGGGGAAGAAGGCCCTTTTTGCCGCAGGCAGCGACCCAAAGGGCTTTCTTCCCCCCCAAAAAACAAAACGTAAGGGTCCCGGGCCTAGGCCAGCTGGGACAGGGCGTCGCCGATGCGCTGCAGGGCGTCGCGCAGGGTCTCGTCGCTCACGGCGTAGGAGAAGCGGATGCAGTTGTCGTCGCCGAAGGCCGCGCCGGGCACCACGGCCACGCGGGCCTTGTCCAGCAGCCAGGTGCAGAGCTCGGTGGAGTTCTTCACCGTGCCGCCGAAGCACTTGCGCACGTCCACGAAGAGGTAGAAGGCGCCGTCCGGGCAGGGGCAGGAGGCGAAATCCCAGCCGTTGATGATGTCCATGGCCAGGTCGCGGCGGCGCTGGAAGGCGCCGCGCATCTCGCCGAGGAAGTCCAGGGGGCCGGTGAGGCCGGCCAGGGCGGCCTTCTGCGAGATGGAACAGATGTTGGACGTGCAGTGCCCCTGCAGGCTGGACATCTTCTTGATGATCTCGGGATGGGCCACCACATAGCCCACGCGCCAGCCGGTCATGGCGAAGCTCTTGGACACGCCGTTGAGGATGGCCACCTTTTCGGGGTACCTGGCGAACTGGTGCACGGCGCTGGCCATCTTGGCCGGAGCGAAGACCAGCTGGTCATAGATCTCGTCGGTCAGCACATAGACGCCGCGGCTGTCGGCCCAGTCCAGGATGGCGGCCAGCTCTGCGGCATTGTAGACCGCGCCCGTGGGGTTGCTGGGCGTGTTGAGCACCAGCAGCCGGGTCTTGCCGGTGCATTGGGCGTCCAGCATGTCCGGCGTGACCTTGAAACCCTGTTCCAGCGAGGCCTGCACGATGACGGGCACGCCGCCGGCCAGCTGGATGGTGTAGGGATAACTCACCCAGTAGGGGGCGGGCAGCAGCACCTCGTCGCCGGGGTTGATGGAGGCCTGCATGAAGTTGTACAGGGCATGTTTGCCGCCGGCGGACACGATGGTGCATTCCGGGGCCACGTCCTCGCCGTAGAACTGTTTGAAGTAACCGCCCACCGCGGCGCGCAGCTCGGGGATGCCGGGCACGGCCGTATAACGGCAGAAATTGGCGTCGATGGCGGCCTTGGCGGCCTCACAGATGTGCTTGGGGGTGGGGAAGTCCGGCTCGCCCACGGCCAGGCTGGTGACTTGTATGCCCTGGGCCCGCAGCTCCATGGCGCGGGTATTGACACTGAGGGTCAGGGAAGGCTTCATGCTGCGCACACGTTCGGAAATCTGCATAGGGTGCTCCTTGCCTGGAATGGGAATGGCCGGCCTGCGGCGTGCCTGCTCCGGCCACGGCGCAAAAGGTTAGCAGGTTCACACCTGCCTGTAAATGTGGACGCTTTTCGACGGCATTGCCGTCCGGGATGGAGACATGGAAAACACCCCTCTTCTGCCCCTGCCGCCCGCTTGTGTGGTGGGCCGTTTTGTCAGGCGTTACAAGCGCTTCAGTGTGGAAATGGAGCTGGATGGCCGGAGCGTCTGGGTCCACAGCAACAATTCCGGCAGCATGCTGGGCCTGACCCTGCCCGGCGCGCCCCTGCTGGCCTCGCCCGCGGCCAATCCCGCGCGCAAGCTGCCCTACACCCAGGAGGCCGTCTGGCTGGCCGAACGGGCCGTGCCGCCCGCGCCCGGCCGGGACGCCGCCCCGGACCATCCTGTCCCGGATGCGGCCCCTGCCCCGGGGCGCGGCTTCTGGGTGGGCGTCAACACCAGCGTGCCCAACCGCATGATCGAGGCCGCCTTCCATGCCGGACGGCTGGCTTTCGCCCGCGGTTATACGCAATGCCGCCGCGAGGCCAAACGCGGCGCAAGCCGCCTGGACGCCTGCCTCACGGGGCCCGGCCTGCCGCCCCTGTGGGTGGAATGCAAGAACGTGACCATGGTGGAAGACGGCGTGGCCTGCTTCCCCGACGCGGCCACGGAGCGCGGCCGGAAGCATCTGCGCGAGCTCATGGACATCGTGCGCTGCGGCGAACGCGCGGCCATGTTCTATCTGGTGCAGCGCCCGGACGGCCATTGCTTCGGCCCGGCGGACGTCATCGATCCCGCCTACGCCGCCCTGTTCTATGAGGCGCTGGACGCCGGAGTGGAGATCTATCCCTACCGGGCCCCGGTCAGCCTCGCCGGTATCGGCCTGGAGGGCCTGCTGCCCGTGGCGCCCCGGCCCGCCGGGCTGTGATGCCATGCTGCCGGGGCTTGGCCCCCCGGCCAGTACGCAAGGGGGCCCCTTCCCCCAAGCCCCCATCCCCTCCCCAGCGCGCCTTATTCGGGAAAAGGACAGGCATCCCGTTTTTCCCTGTCGGTTATGGAGCGTCGGCTACGATGCCCGGGGGCGTGCGCCGACCACGGCGCGTCGTGGAGGCTGCCGGGGCCGATGCGGAGCAGGGGATGCAGGGGGCCGCGCAGGCCCCTGCCGCAGCGCACGCAGGCAGACTGCCCGTGATGCCGGACAAAAGGCGGCAGCGGATGGCGCAGGCGGCAAAAGGCAGGCCTCCCGTCCCGCCTTCCGCCCTCCTCCCTGTTGCCCATCAGGGCAAAAACGCGCACAATGGCGGCCGGCACGCTGCAGCGGGCGTCCCGGTCGTCCCCGGCCGGAGGGCGCACCGCCAGCCGCCCTTCCCGGCACAGGACAGGCCGCTTCCTGCCGCGCCGTCGCTGCGGCGGTCCCTGTGGCGCCTGTCGCCACGGTCCATGATCTCTCAAGGAGACAGTTCCATGAATCACCGTTTCATCCCCCGGCTTTCTCCCGAAGAGATCGCCCGTCAGCAGCTGGAAGGCCTGCGCTACACCGTGCGCCAGGCCTTCAAGTCCCCCCAGTACCGCAAGCGCCTGGAGGCCTGCGGCGTCACGCCCGACGACATCACCTCGCTGGACGATCTGCGCCGCCTGCCCACCGTGGACGTGGAAGACCTGCGCGAAGGCTATCCCCTGCCCCTGCTCTGCGTGCCCGAGGAAGAGGTGGTGCGCATCCACGCTTCCAGCGGCACCACGGGCAAGCGCAAGATCCTGGCCTACACGGCCCGCGATGTGGATACCTTCACCCTGCAGATGGCCCGCTGTTTCGAAATGGCTGGCCTGACCCCCCTGGACCGCATGCAGATAGCCGTGGGCTACGGCCTGTGGACGGCCGGTGCGGGCTTCCAGCTGGGCAGCGAGCGCTTCGGCATGCTCACCATCCCCGTGGGGCCCGGCAACCTGGAGATGCATCTGCAGCTGTTGCGCGACATGGGTTCCACCTGTTTCGGTGCCACGGCCTCCATGGCCCTGCTGCTGGCCGAAGAAGTGGAACGCGCCGGCATCCGTGACCGGCTCAAGCTGCGCAAGATCATCTGCGGTTCGGAGATCCGCAGCGAGAAGATGCGTCTGGCCATCGAAAGCAAACTGGGTCTGGAAAGCAGCTACGACATCGCGGGCATGACCGAGATGTACGGCCCCGGTACGGCCATCGACTGCGACGAACACAACGGCCTGCATTACTGGGCCGACCTGTTCATCATCGAGATCCTCGACCCCGAGACCCTGCAGCCCGTGCCCGAAGGCGAAGTGGGCGAGATGGTGGTCACCAGCCTGCGCAAGGAGGCCGTGCCCCTGCTGCGCTACCGCACCCACGACCTTTCGCGCCTGCTGCCCGGCGACTGCCCCTGCGGCCTCGGCATGCCCCGTCACGACCGCATCCTGGGCCGCTCCGACGACATGATCATCTACCGCGGCGTCAACATCTACCCCGGCCAGATCATGGACGTCATCGGCGCCTTCCCCGAACTGGGCGGCGAATACCATGTGGAACTGAGCCGCGACGACCGCGCCCTGGATCACATGACCCTGACCGTGGAACGCGCCCAGGGCACCAGCGCCGGCGGCGACGCCCAGCTGGTGGCCGCGCTGGAACAGCGCCTGCACAAGTCCCTGCTGGCCCGCGTGGCCGTGAAGATCGTCGATCACGCCAGCCTGCCCCGTACCTTCAGCAAGTCCAAGCGCGTCACCGATCTGCGCTAGGACGGCAGTCATTTTTTTGAGGGGGGAAGGGTGCCCTTTTTGAAAAAAGGTCTCCCCTTCCCCCCTCAAGCTCCCTCCATCCCCGCCAAAAACTTTTGTCCAGGTCAGTGACGGCCCGTTTGGTCGCGAGGGGCCCTCTTCGTGCGTCCGTCCCCGGAGGACACGGACGAAGGGCGGCAAGTGCGCCGTGGAGATATGATGGCTTTTTCATGGGCGGGGGAAAAGCCGGGGACTTCGCGGGGAAACGGACAGACAGTTTGGGGCGCACCCCCGAAAAGCCAGTAAAAAAGGACGCCACGCATGGCGTCCTTTTTTGCTGGCTGACGTCTATGATCCCCCGCCTGCGACGGTCCGGCCGGCGGGGGTGCGGGCTGCCTGCCCTGTGCCGGATGGCCTGCCCTCCCATACAGCGACGGGGAGCATCCGGTCGGACCGGAGCAAAAGTTTTTGGGGGAAGAGGGGATCCAGGGGGAGAAGGGGGGCCCTTTTCCCAAAGGGGCCCCTTCTCCCTCTGGCAGCATCTTTTTTATCGCTTCAGCAGATCGTCCTGGCTGTCGCGGGCATGGCGCACGAAGACGGCGCGCACGCCGGGCAGCTCGCCCAGGCCGGTGAGCACGGGCCGGGGCGTGAGGCCCAGGGTCCGGACCTGCGAGGCCCAGGAATCGGGCTCGTCTCCGGCCAGGTCGTTGCGGGCGTGATCCCCGGCCACCACCATGAAGGGCTGGAGCCAGACCACGGACGCGCGGCCGCTCGTGAGGGCGGCCCGCACCTGATCGAAGCCGCGCGAGCCTTCCACGGTGGCCAGCATGGCCAGGGGATCGGCATCGGCCAGGACGGCGCGCATGCCCTCGATGACCATGTCGCCACGGCCGTGGCTCTGGCCGTGACCCATAAGGAGCAGCGCTTCGCCGGGCTGGCGCTTGCCCGCGGTGGCGGCCAGCACGGCGCGGCAGACCTCCCCGGCATCCTGCCGGGATTCCAGCAGCGGGCGGCCCAGATAGACGGCCTTGAAGCTGTCGGGATGGCGGGCCAGCCAGCTGACGAGCAGGCGCTCCATCTCGCTGAATTCCTCTCCGGCCAC
This sequence comes from uncultured Desulfovibrio sp., assembly GCF_949282365.1. Taxonomy (GTDB): domain Bacteria; phylum Desulfobacterota; class Desulfovibrionia; order Desulfovibrionales; family Desulfovibrionaceae; genus Desulfovibrio. The sequence goes on along the minus strand of NZ_CASDOY010000029.1, from coordinate 9,923 downwards.
CACATGCAGGGACTGGACGCGCACCACGTCCACCTTGTGCCGGGCCAGTTCTTCCAGACCGGCGTTCACGTCGCCGATATGCACGCCCTTCTTTTCCAGTTTGGCCCGGATGATGCTTGAGGTATAGGCCCAGACCACGGGGCTGTGGGGGAAGGCGGCCCGGAATTCCTGGTCGATGGCGGTCAGGGCGGGCTGGGCCTCGGGCACGCTGGTGCCGAAGGCCACCAGCAGCAGGCCTTCTTTCTGGGCCGCCAGGGCGGGCAGGGCCAGGCAGAGGGAGAGCAGCAGGGCCAGCAGGCCGGAGCGCAGGGACGTTGTGGGGATGTGACGCATGGAACCTCCTCAATGACGCGTTGAAAGGTTGGGGATGGCGGGTATTCGGACTTGAGGGAATGGGGAGGACAAGCCTCCGGGCCTTCGCTTCGCCTTCACCGTGACGGCTGGCTGTCGTGGCGTTTCGCCAAAGAAGCTCCGTACCCTCTCACCGCAGCGCGACTGTTTCCGATTCGCACGGAATTCCCCGCATGGATGCGCCATCAGAAACGGTTTGCCGGGCAAAAGTCAAGCGGACGGGCGGGCCGGTCGCCATCGTGCCGGCTATCCCGGCATCTTACGCCCGCCGGCGGGAGCGGGACAGGCCGGCGGCGGCCCCGGCCCGCGCTTGGCCTTGGCCGGGCTTTGGGCTATGCTGGCCGCATGAGTACGCACAGCCGATCGTTCCCCGCGCCGCGGCGCGGCGCTGCCCATGAAGGGCAGCCCGCCCGGGAAGGCGACAGGGAAGACAAACAACGTCCAGCGCCCCGCCGTGGCCGCGGGGGCAAGACAGGCCCGGAACTGGCCCCGGCAAAGGGCCCGGAGCAGGGCGCGGACAGGCAGGGGCCGTCCCGCCGTTCCGGGCGTCGCCTCCCCGGTGAAGCGGCGCAGGCTCCCGCGCGGTCTGCCGCTGGCAGGAGCAGCAGGGCGGCAGCTTTGGAAGGGGATGCCGGAGAGGATCACGGCAGCCCGCGCTGGCGGCAGGAACGCCGGGAGCAGCGGCGCGAGGCCCGGCAGCAGGAGCAGGAACGTCTGGCCCGCCGCTGGCCCGACCTGCCCCGTTCGGCCCTGCCGCAGGAGGATTTCAGCGTGCAGGTGGCGGCGCGCGACTATATGCAGCCCCTGCTGGAAGAGCTGGGCGGGCGCGTCATCACCGTGCGCGGCCGTCTGGTGCTGGCGCGCGGTACGGAGGCGGCGGCCTGGGCCCAGAACGTCTGGACCGAACCGCGCTGGATCCCCGTGGCCTCCATCGGCAGCGGCGCGCGCCAGCTGGCCGCCCTGCAGCGCAACTGGCGGGCGCATATCCCCAGCATCGGCGGCCATGTGCGGCGTCTGCGGCTCATGCAGGAGCAGCTGCCCTATGTGGCGGCGCGTCCCCTGCACTTCGGCACGCCCGCCCCGTCCGCGCCGCTGGGGGCCTTCACCCTCTGGGAAAAGGACCTGATGCTGGCTTCGCCGCGCACCACCTCGCCCTTTGCCGACGGCGAGGTGCAGTTCGTGGAGAATCGCGAGGACCCGCCGGGACGCGCCTACCTCAAATTGTGGGAAGTCTTCACCCTGACCGGGCGCACGCCCGCGCCGGGAGAACTGTGCATCGACCTGGGCGCGGCCCCGGGCGGCTGGACCTGGGTGCTGGGGCGGCTGGGCTGCCGCGTGTTCAGCGTGGACAAGGCCGGACTGGCGCCGCAGGTGGCGGCCATGCCCGGCGTCAACCACTGCCTGGGCAGCGGCTTTGGTCTGGAACCGCGCCATGTGGGGCAGGTGGACTGGCTGTTCTCGGACATGATCTGCTATCCCGACCGCCTGCTGGAGACCGTGAAGGGATGGCTGGCCGCCGATGCCTGCCGCAACGTGGTCTGCACGCTCAAGTTCCAGGCCCGGACCGACCACGAGACGGCCCGCGCCTTCGCCGCCATACCCGGCGGCCGCCTGCTGCACCTTTCCTGCAACAAGCACGAGCTGACCTTCGTGAAACTGGCCCGCTAGGGCTGGGCGCGATCTTTTTTGAGGGGCATGCCGCCAGCCTGCGGCATGTCCCTTTTTTGCCGGGGCCGCTGTCCCGGGGTCGGCAGATCGTGGCAGCGGCGGCCCGTGCGCGCCCGTCGCGACCTTTTGCCGCAGCCGTTTTGCCGCGCCGGCGCGGAGGAAGCGGCGTTTTTCGCGCTCCGGCGCGCCTGCGGGCGAATTTCGCCTTGTGCTTTGGTTTTCCTTTTGCTACTGTCTTTCACCCCCTTACAGGGGACAAATTATGTTTGGAGGCATGTCAAGCATGGCAGACAAGGAAACCGGGCACGAAAACGAAATGAGTTTCGAAAGCGCCCTTGAAAACTATCTCAATCCCGACTTCGGCGACCTCGAAGAAGGCTCTATCACCAAGGGCGAGATCGTTCGCGTGGATGACGACAATGTTCTGGTGGACGTGAACTTCAAGTCCGAAGGCCAGATCCCGGCCAGCGAGTTCCGTGACGCCGCCGGCAACATGACCGTCAGCGTGGGCGACCGTGTGGATGTCTATGTGGTTCGCAAGAACGAAATGGAAGGCACCATCACGCTGTCCTTTGAAAAAGCCAAGCGCATGCAGGTCTTTGACCAGCTCGAAGACGTGCAGGAAAACAACCGGGTCATCAAGGGCCACATCGTGCGCCGCATCAAGGGCGGCTACACCGTGGACATCGGCGGGGTTGAAGCTTTTCTGCCTGGCTCGCATGTGGACCTGCGTCCCGTGCCCGACATGGACGCCCTGGTCAATCAGGAATTCGAATTCCGCGTGCTCAAGATCAACCGCCGCCGCAGCAATGTGATCGTCTCCCGCCGCGTGCTGCTGGAAGAAGAACGCGATTCCAAGCGTCAGGATCTGCTGCGCACCCTGGAAGAAGGCCAGATCGTGCACGGCAAGGCCAAGAACATCACCGAATACGGCGTGTTCGTGGACCTGGGCGGTCTGGACGGCCTGCTGCACATCACCGACATGAGCTGGAAGCGCATCCGCCATCCCAAGGAAATGATCACCATGGGCCAGGACCTGACCCTGAAGGTGCTCTCCTTCGACCGCGAGAACAACAAGGTCTCCCTGGGCCTCAAGCAGCTGGTGCCCGATCCGTGGCAGGACATCTCCGCCCGCTTCCCCGAAGGCGCCAAGTGCACCGGCAAGGTCACCAATCTGGTGGACTACGGTGCGTTCGTGGAACTGGAACCCGGCGTGGAAGGCCTGGTGCACATCTCCGAAATGTCCTGGACCCGCAAGCTGCGCCATCCTTCCCAGATGGTGCACACCGGTGACGAAGTGGAAGTCGTCATCCTGGGCGTGGACGGCGAGAAGAAGCGCATCAGCCTGGGCATGAAGCAGGTCCGTCCCAATCCCTGGGAACTGGTGGCCGAAAAGTATCCTGAAGGCACCATCCTCGAAGGCGTCATCAAGAACATCACCGAATTCGGCATGTTCATCGGCATCGAGGACGGCATCGACGGCCTCATCCATGTCTCCGACATCAGCTGGACCAAGAAGGTGCGCCATCCCAACGAGATCTACAAGGTGGGCGACACCGTGCAGGCCAAGGTGCTGACCGTTGACCAGGAAAACGAAAAGTTCACCCTGGGCATCAAGCAGCTGGTCGATGATCCGTGGGGCCATGTGCCCAGCACCTATCCCGTGGGCTGCACCGTCAAGGGCGTGGTGACCAATATCACCGACTTCGGCCTCTTCGTGGAAGTGGAAGAAGGCATCGAAGGTCTGGTGCACGTTTCCGAACTTTCCAACAAGAAGATCAAGAGCCCTGCCGAGCTCTACAAGGAAGGTCAGGAGATCCAGGCCAAGGTCATCCACGTCAGCGCCGAAGAACGCCGTCTGGGCCTGTCCATCAAGCAGATCAAGGACGACGAAGACCGCCGCAAGCCCAAGGAATTCCATGCCGGTCCCCAGGAAGCCGGGCAGAGCCTCGGCGACCTGCTCAAGGCCGCCCAGGAAAACAACTAGTCCGCACGGACCGGTTTGCAGATGATGAGGGGAGCCGCAAGGCTCCCCTTTTTTGCGGCCTGCGCGCCCGTGCCCGGCCCTGCCGTGTCCGCCCGGCGGCGTAGGGGGAACGCCATCACGGTTTCCAGGATGTGCAGCACGGCATTGCCCTGTCCGCCCGGCGCAGGGGAACGCAGTCCTGTCTGCCCCCGGCTGTCCGCCCGGGGCGGGCAGGGCAGGGAGGAAGACCGCGCGGGCCGTTCCCCGTCCGTCCGGCGCGGGCCTGCCGGGCTGTCCCGTCCTTCCTGCCGCAGCTGCCGGGCCGTCTTGCCTCGGACGGGCCGATGCCCTACAGTCAAAAGAAAGTTCCAACCTCAGAGCGTGCAGACTACGGAGGCGGACATGAAGCGAGTACTTTGCTGGATCGGAGGCATCGTTCTGGCGCTGGCGGCCGGGCTGGCCATCGTGATCAGCCAGCTGGACGCCACGTTCATCAGCGGCCAGATATCGGCCGCGGTGGAAAAAGCCACGGGCGCGCCCGTGACCTTCAGCCGTCCTCCCGAGCTTTCCCTGCTGCCGCCCGGCGCCAGGTTCGGCGCTGTCGGGTGGGACAACGTGCGTGACGGGCAGGGCGTGCGCTTCACGGCCGGAGGCGGCGAGGCCCGCCTTGAACTGCGGCCCCTGCTGCACGGCGATCTGGTCATCGACGAGGTGCGTCTGGACAGTCCCGCGCTGGTCCTGCTGCTGCCTGACGGCAAGGCCGCTCCGGCAGCGCCCGGGAGCGGGAACGCCCCCGCCGCGGCCCCCGAAGCCGCGCCTGCCTCCGCTCCGCTGCTCCTGCCGCTGGAGCTGGGCCGCCTGACCCTGAGCAAGGGCAGCCTGCAGGTGGAGAAGGGCGGCGACCGCTATGACCTGCGCGACATCAATCTTTCCGTGGAGAACCTGCGCAACGGGCAGGATGCCGTCCTGCGCTGCGATTTCGCCTACGAGCTGCTGGCCGGGGGGCGCACGCTGGCCGGGACCCTGGCCCTGGACGCCCAGGCCGGTCTTTTCGGCAGGACGCCGCGCGTGCAGAACCTTTCCCTGACCGTCACGCCCTCCCGGCACGGCCTGCTGCCCGCGGGCCTCGGCCCACTGCAGCTGCAGGGGGATGCCGCGCTGGACATGGCCGCCCGGCAGCTGCAATTCACCCGCCTGAGCCTCACCGTGCCCCAGGGACGGCTGGGCCTGACCGGCAAGCTGCGGCTGGACGGCCCCGCCTTCACGGGCTCCGTGCTGCTGGAAGGCTCGCCGCGCAAGCTGGCCTCGGCCCTGGGCGTGCCGCTCAGGCCCCACGCGCAGGACGCCCTGCTGTTCAAGGGCTCCGTCGCCTGGGAAGGCGATACCCTGTCCCTGTCCCAGGCCAAGGGCAAGCTGGACGCCACCCCCCTGCGGGCCGAGCTGCGCCTGCACTTCCGGGACGTGCTCGCCATGGAAGGTTCCCTGAGCCTGGGCGCGCTGCAATTGGACGACTACCTGCCCCTGCCCGGGGACGGCAGGGATGCCGCAGCGTCCAGGGCCGGCGCCGCCGCCCCGGACGGCAAGGCCGTGAAGGCCGCCGCACGGGACGAGGCCGCGGACTGGCCCGCGCTCAACATCCGTCTGGCCATGGCCTCCCTGGGCTGGAAGAAGGCCCAGCTGCGCGACATCTCCCTGGCCCTGAGCGGCAGCAGGGGGGATTATCGCCTGACCTCCTTCCAGGGCGTCCTGGGCAGTGGCGGGCGTCTGTCCGCCTCCGGCGGGGCCGATCTGCCGGCCCGGCAGTATTCCCTGGACGCCGATGCCGCCGACGTGGCCCTGGGGGCCCTGCTGGAAGCCCTGGGCAAGCCGCGCGCCGTGGAAGGCGTGGCCACGCTCAAGGTGCATGCCGGCACGGGCGGCGCGGACAGGGAGGCCCTGCTGGCGGCCCTTTCCGGCTCGGGCGACCTGCAGGTGCGCAACATGCACATCCCGGCCCTGGCCTCCCTGCTGCAGAGCGTGCCCGGCCTCAAGGGCGCGGTCTCCGATACCTTCGACCAGGTGAAGGTGCCCTTCGTGCTGCGCAAGGGCGAGGCCGACCTGAAGCCCATGACGGCCACCTCGCCCAGGCTCCAGGCCCGGGGGCAGGCCCATGCCAGCCTGCCGCGCCAGTACCTGCAGGGCACGGCCACCATCACCACTCTGGGCCTGGACATCCCCGTGAACTATGAAGGGCCCTTCGACGACCTCTCGTTCTCGCTGGACCCCAGGTTCGCTCTGGATGCGGTCAAGGGCCTGGGCGGCAGCCTGCTGGAAGGCGGCAAGAAGGCCGGCAGCGCGGCCGGTGATACGGCCCGCGAGGCGGGCAGCGGCATAGGCGGTGCCGTGCGCGACGCCGGTGGCGCCATCCGGGGCCTGCTGGGCCGCTAGGCTGAGGATCTTTACGGGGGAAGACCCCTCGCGTTGCTGTTGATGAACGCGAGTTTTTACTGTTGCGGGGGAACCTTCCTCTCTGCTGTCGATGCCCGTAGCTTCCTGCGTCGCAACGGGCACGGCCCTGCGGGCCGCCGTCCGGGGCGCCGCCTGCGTCAAAAAGGGCCTCCTTCCTCCTCAAACTCCCGACCCGGCGCGCTTCATTCAGGAAAGGCGAGGAAGCACAAGCCCCGTCTTTTGTCCTAGGGCAGGCTGCGGCAATGGGGGCTCCATGCGCCCCGGGACGTGCCCTGCGGGGGATGGCGGGGCAAGGCAGCTGTTCCATAAAAATGCAAAAGGCCTCTTTCCCGTCCGGGAAAGAGGCCTTTGCTGTCGTTGGTGTCGTCCTACTTCTGGCGGCTCTTGAGCCAGCTCTTTTCCGTTCCGGCGCACAGGCGGGCGATGTTCTCCTTGTGCTTCCAGACCACCAGGGCCCAGATGCACAGCGAAAGGGGCACCCAGGCGTACTGGGTGGCGGCCAGCAGGGCGAAGGGCAGCACCGTGACCAGGGTCAGGGAGCCCAGCGAGACGAAGCCGCTGCGCCAGATGACCAGCACGCAGGCCGCGCAGGCGAAGAGCAGGGGGCAGAAGGCCAGCGGCAGGAAGACGCCGATGCTGGTGGCCACGGCCTTGCCGCCGCGGAAGCCCATGAAGCAGGAGAAGACATGGCCCAGCACGCAGGCCAGGGCCACGCAGGTCACTGCCAGGGGCGAAAGATCCAGCCACAGGGCCAGGGCCACGGGCAGGGCGCCCTTGGCCAGGTCGCAGGCCAGGGTCAGCACGCCCCAGGGAAAGCCGCACAGGCGGGCCACATTGGTGGCGCCGGTGTTGCGGCTGCCGTCGTTGCGGGGGTCGATGCCGCAGAAGGTGCGGGCGATGACCAGCCCCCACGGGGCGGAACCCAGTACATAACCCAGAACGATACACAGAAAGGCCGTCATATTCCTCCTCCTTGAACCGGGGCTGTCCTTGCCCCGCCACAGCGGCTGCCATGGCGTTGTCGTCTCTGCCAGTCTTTGTCCTCACCCTTCCAGAGTAAAGCGCGCTGGGGAGGGGGTGGGGAGTTTGAGGGGAGGGGGGACACCTCTCGCGCCAGCAGAGGGGTCACCCCTCCCCCCGGCACGGATCATCCCCCGGAAACATCTCCGCAGTATCCCGCATCAGCCGTCCGTGCTGACGGCTTCGAGGATCTGGATCTCGTTGTACAGCGGGTGCACGCGGCCGATGCGCACCTGCACGGCCATGCCGGGGCAGGCGCGTTCGTCGAACAGGCGGCGTTTGCCGCGCACATACATGCCCTGCGCGGGCAGGCTCACATTGACGAACATGTCGTTTTCTTCCGTGATCACGCCGTCCCACCAGACCTTGTCGCCCTGCTGGCGGAAGTAGAGCAGCTTCCAGTAGCGCGGGCGGAAGCGCTGCACCTGCCCGGCGGCGTCCAGCGCGGCATTGAGGCCGACCAGCAGGCCGGACAGGGCCTCGCTGTCCCAGCGGGGGCTGCCGTGGGCCAGCCAGTGCAGCAGCTGGGCCTCGTTGACCAGGTCGGGGTAGCGGCGCAGGGGCGAGGTCATGGGCGTGTAGCGCGCGAGGCCCAAGGCGGCGTGGGGCCGGGCCTGCACTTCGAGGCTGGAGGGGATCAGGGCGCGCATGATGCGCGTCATGTCCTGGGGCTCCTTCCAGACCCCGGCATATTCCCGGGGCAGGGCCACGTCCTGGGTGCGGTGCAGCATGGGGATCTCGCGTTCCGCGGCCCACTGGGCCACGGCGGCGCTGGCCAGGATCATCATCTCGGCCACCAGGGGCTGGGAGTCCGGGGTCTCGTGGCCGGGCTCGATGGCGACGCGCGTCTGCGCGCCCTCGCCCGTGAGCACGATGGACGGTTCGGGCCGGTCCATGATGACCGCCCCGCGCGCGATGCGCGCCTGCTGCCAGACCTGGGCGAAGGCCTTGCCGCAGGCCAGCATCTCCGCCCAGGGCGCGGCGGGATTGTCCGCCTGCGGGGCCTCTCCGGCGGCCAGGGCGTCCAGCACGGCCTGGGTGTCGTCATAGGTCAGGTTGGCGGCCAGACGCACCCGCGCGGCCCCAAGCTCGCAGGACAGGATCCCGCCCTCGGGGGAGATGTGCGTCGCCACGCAGAAGGCGGGGCGGTCCTGCCCGGCCAGCAGCGAAAAGGCGTCCGTGCCCAGGACTTCGGGCATCATGTGGCTGTCGCCTTCGGGCAGGTAGATGCTGGTGCCGCGCCGGGAAACGGCCTTGTCCAGGGCCTCGCCGAAGGGCCAGCAGGCGGCCGGGCAGGCCAGGGCCAGGGTCAGCTCGAAGCCGCCGTCCGCCGTGGGCCGGATGTGGAAGGCGTCGTCCACGTCGCGGGTGGTGGCGCTGTCGATGCTGATGAAGGGCAGGTCGCAGGCGGGCAGGGCCACCGTGCGGGCCGCTTCGCGCAGGGCCTCCACGGCCGGGGCCAGCGGCTGCCACCAGTCGTCGCCCGGGGCGTAGCCCGCGCGGTCATACCAGAAATTGTAGTGGGCGGGCACCTGTTCCCAGGCCATGAGCAACTGCACGGGCAGGTGCGGCACGTCGGGCAGACCCTTGGAGAGCATGCGCCACAGTTCGTCGTATTCCTGGCTCTCGGGATCGGCCATGCGGGCGAACAGGATCTCTTTCAGACGCTCGGCCACATCGGGCGCGGGCCATTCGGACAGGCCGCGGCCGCCTTCGCCGGGCTGGGGAGGCAGGGGGCGCTTTTTGCAGGCCACGTCCCAGAGCAGGCGGAAAAAGCTGTTGCCGCCCAGCACCAGGGCCTCGCGGGCGGCGCGTTCCTGCTGCTCCCTGAGGCGCTTTTCCACCATTTCGGCGGAAAAGATCTGGAAGACCGGCGGCTGGAAACGGAAATGGCTCTTGCAGGCCAGCAGGGCCCGGCCGCAGGCCGCGACGCTGTCCACGTCGTCGTCCTGACCGGCCAGCTCGGCGAACCACTGGGCCGAGGCTTCGGGCACCTCGCCCTGGCTCATCTCCCACAGCTCCAGCACGGGCAGGGCCGCGGCCAGTTCCTCGCGGCGGGCGCGGTGCTGTTCCAGCAGGCGGGCGGACTCGTCCTTGCCGGGCAGGCTGCCCAGCGCGGGCCCGGACCAGGGCAGCAGGCGCGAGGCGGTCAGGCGCGTTTCGCGCCGGTTGGGCAGCAGGAGGCGCAGTTTGCCGCCGGATTCTTCGGTGACAAGGGCGATCTGGATGGCGTTGCCTTCGAGATATTCCACAATGCAGCCCGTCGAGGGGTACTGCACACAAAGCGACATAAAAGCTCCTTCAACCGGAAAATGGGCTCCGATAGGCGGTACAATCCGTTATTTTGCCTGTTCTGGCAAGCCCCGGCCGCAGCGTCAGTCCGGGCGGCGCGGACGCCTTGCGGCGCTGTGCGCGATCCCGGCGGCCGCCTCTCCGCCGGGCGCGTCCCCGGCGGCCGGCAGGCAGACCG
>NZ_CASDOY010000028.1 GCF_949282365.1 uncultured Desulfovibrio sp. | reverse complement strand
CCTGCCGCTCCCGTGCGCCGCGCCCCGCGGGACGGCTGCCGTCTGCGCCTCCGCACCGGCGGCAGAGGCTTTGCACCCGGCGGGCATTGGAGGTATGCTGGCCTGCCGTCCGGCCAGCAGTACCGGCGGACAAGGAGATGTCCATGAAGAACTTTCTGACCCTGCAATCCGTGGAGACCGTGCTGGGCCATCTGCGCGCCCTGCCCGTCCTGCCCGCGGAGACCGTGCCGCTGGAGGCGGCCCTGGGCCGCCGTCTGGCCGGGGCCCTGCACGCGCCCGCCGACCTGCCCGGTTTCGACCGCTCCACGGTGGACGGTTTCGCCGTGCGCGCCCGCGACGTTTTCGGCGCGCAGGAAGGCTCGCCCGCCCTGCTGGAATGCGTGGGCGACTGTCCCATGGGCGGCGTGCCGGACTTCAGCCTGCAGCCCGGCCAGTGCGCGCGCATCCTCACGGGCGGCATGCTGCCCGAAGGCGCGGATTGCGTGGTCATGGTGGAATATTCCCGCCCCGCCGGGGGCGCTCTAGTGGAGCTGACCCGCACCCAGGCCCCCGGCGACCATGTGGTCATGCACGACGAGGACGCCGCCGCGGGCGACTGCATCATCCCCGCGGGCCGCAAGCTGCGCCCGCAGGAGATCGGCCTGCTGGCCTCCTTCGGGCAGCGGGAAGTGGCCGTGCGCCGCGCGCCCCGGGTGGCCGTCATCTCCACCGGCGACGAGGTGGTGCCCATCCAAAGCGAGCCCCGGCCCGGTCAGGTGCGCGACGTCAATTCCTATAGCCTCGCCGCCCTCTGCCGCGGCGCAGGAGCCAGCCCGACGCTGGCCGGTCTGGTGCGCGACGATGCCGCGGCCCTGCGCCGCAGCGTGCTGTCCGCCCTGGACGGAGCCGACGTGGTGGTGGTCTCCGGCGGCTCCTCCGCCGGCATGCGCGACCATACCGTGGACGTCTTCACCTCCGTGCCCGGCAGCCGGCTGCTGACCCACGGCGTGGCCATCAGCCCCGGCAAGCCCTTCATCCTGGCCCGCAGCGGCGGCAAATGCCTCATGGGCCTGCCCGGCCATGTGAGCAGCGCCCTGGTCTGCGCCCGCGCCTTCCTCGTGCCCCTGCTGGAGCATCTGCAGGGCAGCGCCGGAGACGGGCACGTCCCCTCCGTCACCGCCCGCCTGACCCGTGCCGTGGCTTCGGCCCAGGGCCGCCGCGACTACATCTGCGTCAGGCTCCTGCCCGCCGGCGACGCGGCCCGCGAGGCCGCCTGGCTGCCCCGGGACCTGGACTGCTCCGACGTGGACTGGCTGGCCCGGCCGCTCATGAAGCCCTCCGGCGTGGTCTCCGGTCTGGTGGAGGCCGACGGCCTCGTCATCTGCCCCGAGAACCGCGAGGGCCTCAATGCCGGGGAAGTGGTGCGCGTGGAGCTGCTGGCGTAGATCCAGGATCTTTTCGGTGGAAAGGAACCCTCTTTTACCAGCGCAAAAAAGGGCCCTGCCCCCCGTGCCCCATCTTTCCCCAATGCGCGTCATAAAAGGGACTGACCGGCCTGCAAAGCCGTCATTTTTAAAATGACGGCGCCCCCGTTCCAGAACAGGAACGGACAAAATACGTCATGCCGACACCGGAGAACATGCGATCGCATGTTCCGGTCATGCGGCGGGGAGCCCTTCCGGCCTCCGTTCGAGCTATTGGGAGATATTCATGAAACGCGAACGTCATACCTATCTGACCTTGCAGACCGTGGAGGCCGCCCGTCAGGGCTGGCTGGAGCGCATCAGCGCCGGGGGCCGCGAGCCGGGCACGGAGCGCGTGCCCCTGTCGGCGGCCCTACACCGCGTGCTGGCCGAGCCCGTGGCCGCGCGCCGTTCCTCCCCGGCCTTCCACGGCGCGGCCATGGACGGCATCGCCGTCAATGCCGAGGCCACCTTCACCGCCTCCACCCGGCGGCCCCTGCGCCTGGGCGTGGGCACGGAGGCCTTCTGGATCAACACCGGCCATCCCCTGCCCGCGGGCACCAATGCCGTCATCATGGTGGAGAACGTCAATACCGAGCCCGACGGGCAGCATGTGGTCATCGAAAAGGCCGCCTTCCCCTGGCAGCATGTGCGCAAGCTGGGCGAGGACATGGTGGCTTCCGAGATCATCCTGCCGCCCGGCGTCTGCATCGGCCCCTACGAGCTGGGCGCTCTGGCCGCCGGCGGCGTGCTGGAACCGCTGGTCTTCAAAAAGCCCCGCGTGGGCATCATCCCCAGCGGCAGCGAGATCGTGCCCCTCACCGAGGCCCGCGAGGAGGACCTCTGCGCGGGCCGCTGCCTGCCGGAGTTCAACTCCTACATCTTCTCGGCCATCGTGCAGGAGGCCGGGGGCGAGGCCTTCACCCTGCCCATCGTGCCCGACGATCCCGATGCCATCGGCGCCGCCATCGACGCCGCCATCGACCAGGGCGCGGATCTGGTGCTGCTCAACGCCGGTTCCTCGGCGGGCAGCCACGACTATTCCGCCGACGTCATCGCCAGCAAGGGCGAGCTGCTGACCCACGGCGTGGCCGTCATGCCCGGCAAGCCCACGGCCCTGGGCCTGGTGCGCGGCGTGCCCGTCATCGGCTCGCCGGGCTACCCCGTCTCGGCCATCGTGGCTCTGGAGGAATTCGTCCAGCCCCTGCTGGCCCTGCTGCAGAAGCGCTGCCTCTCCCGCCGGGAAACGGTCACCGCCCTGCCCGTCAATCCCCTGCCCTCCCGCCCCGGCATGGAAGAACGCATCCGCGTCAAGCTGGGCCGGGTGGACGACACCTTCTTCGCCGTGCCCCTGCCGCGCGGCGCGGGCACCGTCACCAGCCTGAGCCGCGCCGACGGCATCATCAGCGTGGCCCGCGACTGCGAGGGCATCGGCCGTGACGAGCCCGTGCAGGTGGAACTGCTGCGGCCCCGCCAGCAGGTGGAAGGCACCCTGCTGGCCATCGGCAGCCACGACAATACCCTGGACCTCATCGACAGCTTCCTGCGCCGCGAGCATCCGCGCTTCCGCCTGGCCTCGGCCCATGTGGGCTCGCTGGGCGGGCTCATGGCCCTGAAACGCCACCAGTGCCATCTGGCGGGCAGCCACCTGCTCAACGATGCCGACGGCGTCTACAACCGACAGGCCCTGCGCGACAATCTGCAGGGCGAGCCCATGCTGCTGGTGCGTCTGGTGGACCGCGAACAGGGCCTCATCGTGGCACCCGGCAACCCGCTGGGCATCCATGACATCGCCGACCTGGCCCGCGAGGACGTGCGCTTCATCAACCGCCAGCGTGGCAGCGGCACCCGCGTGCTGCTGGATTACCGTCTGAAGCGGCTGGGCATCCGGCCGCAGCAGCTGGCCGGCTATGAGGACGAGGAATACACGCACATGAACGTGGCCGCCGCCGTGCTCTCCGGCCGCGCCGACACGGGCCTGGCCGTGCGCGCCGCCGCCTGCGCCCTGGGCCTGGACTTCGTGCCCGTGGGCGTGGAGGAATACGATCTGGTCATCCCGCAGCGCTACGCCGAAGACGAACGCATCCTCGCCCTGCTGGACGTCATCCGCTCCGAAGCCTTCCGCAAGGAAGTGGCCGCCCTGGGCGGCTACGGCGTGGAGAAGACCGGTCAGGTCATCTGGGAATACGACGGCCGCTAGGGGAAGGGCGACAGGCGTTTTTTTGAGGAGGAAAGTCCTCTGCTGACGCGAGAGGGCTTTCCCCCTCAAGCTCCCTTTTCCCCGGCGCGTTTCATTGAAGCAAACGGTACGGGGGATGCCTGTATGCTCTGGAACAGGGAGGATCGGGCAGGGAGGATGGTGGTGGACGAGCCGGACGTCATGTGGCCGCCAGAGCCTGAAAGGCGCCACCCCGGGAGCCGGGACGCATGCGGGCCGTGGCGGCCGGAGGCCATTGCCCGGCCGGACAGCGCAGGCCTGAAAGCGGCATGGCTTCCATAGGGCCCGTACCGGCTGCCGTGTCTCTCTCGTCCCGGTTCCTTTCCCCTGTCGCCCTGTCGGATGACATGACGGGATGGGCGGTCGTGTCCCCTCGTCCCTGCCTCCCTGACAGGCAGGGAGCGCGATCTTCTTCTGGCAGCCTGCAGGAGGCCGTGGATGCTGACTTTGCTGGCCCTGTACGGCGGCCTGTTCCTCACCGCCCTGGTGGCGGCCACCCTCTTGCCCGCGCAATCGGAACTGCTGCTGGCCACCCTGCTGGTGCAGAGCGGCGAACCGGCCTGGGCCCTCATCGCCGTGGCCACCCTGGGCAACAGCGCGGGCTCGGCCGTCAACTGGTGGCTGGGGCGCTGTCTCACGCGCTTCCGGGACCGCCGCTGGTTTCCCTTCTCGCCGGAGTCCCTGCGCAAGGCCGAGGGCTGGTACCGCCGCTACGGCCGCTGGACCCTGCTCTGCAGCTGGATGCCCGTCATCGGCGACCCCCTGACCCTGGTGGCCGGCACCCTGCGCGAGCCCCTGGCCCCCTTCCTGCTTTTGGTGGTGCTGGCCAAGCTGGGGCGCTATCTGGTGGTGGCCGGCGTGGCCTTGTCGCTGTGGTGACGGTGCGAAGCACAGCCGGACGCAAGGCGTTGTTGCCGTGCCCGCCGGTATCCGGCGGACCGCCCCCTTGCGCGAAAGCCCGTTGGCAAACGTCTTCGAGCCTTCTGCCAATGCCCGGCAGAGCGCTCCCCAACGTCAAAAGGACGCCCGAAGGCGTCCTTTTTCCTGCAGCCCTGGTTGCCAGTCAGGCAATACGTTTCAGGGGGAAAATATAGACGTTGCGCTTTTCCCCTCGCGCGTCCTCCTGCACGGACGGATAGGGGGCTTTCACCAGCTTCACCACCCCGCAATAGGTATAGACTTTACGCTGATGCACTTCAAAAAGGTGTACGGTTACGCCATTGCTATTCGATTCTGCCAATCTTTTGTTTTGCGCAAACGTCAAGCTCTGGTCGCCCTTTTGTCCCATCCCAGTGTACAAAAGCGTATCCCCATCCCAGTCATCGCTATAGGTCGATGTCACACGATTCGAAACCAGCACGAGCGTATTGGTACGCTTCGAGTAGCGCATTCCCCCTTGAGGTGAGCATCCAAAAATCTCACAAAGGGTATCGTTATTGATTTCCATACCGATGGTTACGTCATCAATCTTCATGGCTTCTCCTTCATCCCAGAATAACATCCCAAGGAATCCCCCTATAAGCGGTTTTTGAAGGGGTGGGGGAGCTTGAGGGGGCGGGGGGAACTTTTTTCCGCCAGGAAAAGTTCCCCCGCCCCCTCAATATCTTCACCGGCCAGCGTCCGGCAGTGAGCATGAATCACGCGACCTATTTCAGCACGGCATCCCCGTCCAGGACCAGCACATGGGCGTAACGGCCGCTTTTGCGGGCTCCGGCGGCGCGGGCCTCGGCCTCGGCGCGGCAGCGGGCGCAGGCGTGGCGGGGGATGAGCAGGCACAGGGAGCGGGCCACGCGCTCGGAGCTGGTCTCGAAGCAGCCCAGGCCGGAGCAGTCCGGGCACAGGCGCCAGCTTTCGCGCTGGCTCTCGCGCAGCATGTCCGTGTCATAGAAGATATGCTTGCGCCGCGTCCACCAGCCGTTCTCTTCCGCGCCTTCCTGCGGCACGGACGGCGGGTCGTGGTACAGCTCCAGCAGGCCGTCGCAAAGGCGGGCGATGTAGTCGCTGATCTTCTGCTGCTGGCGGGTACTCTCGGGCCGCCACTGCGGTTCGCGGATGTCGCCCGCGTCCAGCCCGGCCAGGGCCAGGCAGATGCCCAGGTTGACGTAGGGCAGGGCGCCGCGGATGGCGTAGCCGCCTTCCAGCACGGCGATGTCCGGGGCGAGGGCGCGGTTGAGGGCCGCGTAGCCCTGGGCCGAGAGCTTCATGTTGGCCAGCGGATCGGTGAAATGGTTGTCCTGCCCGGCGGAATTGATGACCAGATCAGGCTTGAAGTCCGCCAGCATGGGCAGCACGGCGTGCTCGATGGCGTAAAGGTAGCCCGCGTCCGAGGTCTCGGGCGGCAGGGGGATGTTGATGGTGCGGCCCAGCGCGCCCGGCCCGCCGCATTCCTGCGGGAAGCCCGTGCCCGGGTAGAGGGTGCGGCCGTCCTGGTGCAGGGAGATGAACAGGGTGTGGGGATCGTTCCAGAATATGTCCTGGCTGCCGTCGCCGTGATGCACGTCCGTGTCCACGATGGCGATGCGCAGGGGGCGGCCCGAGGGATGCGGGTAGTGGTCGCGGATGTACTCCACCATCACGGCTTCGTTGTTGATGTTGCAGAAGCCGCGGTTGCCGTGGGCCACGCGCATGGCGTGGTGTCCGGGGGGCCGCACCAGGGCGAAGGCCTTGTCCTCCTTCTTCTCCATGACCAGGCGGGCGGCCGTGATGGCCCCGCCGGCCGAGGCCCGGTGCGAGTCGGTGACCACGGCATTGGTGGAGGGCAGACAGAAGTGCACGCGCTCCACCTGGGCGTTGCAGGCCAGTTCCGGGCGGTATTCGGTGATGCCCGGGATATCGAACAGGCCTTCTTCCGCCAGCTGGTCGCGGGTATAGAGCAGGCGCTCCTCGCGTTCGGGGTGGGTGGCGGAGATGGCCCAGTCAAAGGCGGGGAAGAAGACCACGCCCAGACGGTTGCGGGCTCTCAGGGGCTCAGTCATCGTCGTCCAGCATGTTTTCGGCAAAAATGTCGGCGCCGTAACGCGCATAGGAGATCATCCTGCCCAGATGGCCCAGGGCCAGGGCATAGGCCAGGTTGGTCTCGGCCACAGCCGCGAAGAGCAGGCCGCCGGCATCTTCCAGCACGAAGACACCGCCGGGCCGGTCCATATGGCGGAAGACCACGCCGTGCAGCAGCCCGGGATCGCCCAGACGGGAAACGAATTCGCAGCCGGGCAGGGGGGCTTTGTCCTGCACGGCCTGTTCCAGGGCCGCGTCGCTGCGGGGCAGGAAGCGCAGGCGGCCTTCCCCGGCGGTGACGGTATAGAGTTCGCTCATGGCAGTATCCTTTCAGGGGGCTGTCCAGCCCGGATGATCTATTCCAGCCCGCTGCCGCGCTGTCCCAGATGCCGCTCCACGGCGGAGAGGCATTGCAGCACCACATCCTCGGGCGTCTGCGAGGCGTCGATGAGGGCGATGCGCTCGGGCTCTTCCGCGGCCAGCGCCAGATAGCCCTGACGCACGCGCTCGTGGAAGTTGAGGCTCTCGCCGTCGAAGCGTCCTTCGGAAAGGATGGTGCCCTCGCGCCGGTTGCGCAGGCCCGCGCGCTCCAGGCCCAGGGCCACGGGCAGGTCGCAGAGCAGGGTCAGGTCCGGCTGCAGGCCGCCGGTGGCCAGGTCGTTGGCGCGGCGCAGACGGTCGGGGTCGCGGCCGCGGCCGTAGCCCTGATAGGCCAGGGTGGAATCGGTGTAGCGGTCGCAGATGACGATCTGGCCGGCCTCCAGGGCCGGGCGCACGATCTCGGCCACATGCTGGGCCCGGTCGGCCAGAAAGAGGTAGAGCTCGGCCCGGTTGCACAGGCCGGAATTGCGGGCGTCCAGCAGGATGGGCCGCAGGGCGCGGCCCAGGCCGCAGCCGCCGGGTTCGCGCGTCAGCAGCACGTCGTGGCCGCGCTGCTCCAGTTCCTGGGCCAGCAGCTGCTGGGCCGTGGTCTTGCCGGAGCCTTCTATGCCTTCAAAAGTAATGAACATGGCAGCCTCACAGCAGGGAGAGCATTCTTTCCCCGGACGTTTTTTTGGCATTGCGGGATCGCTGTTCCGTCTTGTCTTCTTCCGGCGTGCGCGGGCAACGGTACATGGCCCGGCCCAGGGTGGACTGGTAGGGCGTCCAGCTCTCGCCTTCGGCCAGCTGGGCGAACAGGCCGCGGCACTGGGCCATCTTGGCGTCGATATTGTCGGCATAATGCAGCATCAGGGCCTCCGCCGTCTGGGGCACGCGCACGGCGCCGAATTCCAGGGTGCCGTGATGGCTCAGGATCAGGTGCTTGAGGTGGCGCTGCAGCCCGGGCTCCAGGCCCGACTTCTCCAGATGGGGGGCCAGCATCTCCACGCCCATCTCCAGATGGCCCAGCAGGCGGCCCTCGTCGGTGTAGTCGTTGGCGATGCCGCCGGAAAATTCGCGGATCTTGCCGAGATCGTGGAACAGCGCCCCGGCCAGCAGGGTCTGGCGGTCCAGCTCGGGGTACTGGTCGGCCAGGCGGCGGCAGAGCTTGAAGACGCCCAGGGTATGTTCCAGCAGGCCGCCCGCGTAGGCGTGATGCACGCCCTTGGCCGCCGGGCTGGTGCGGAAGGCCTCGCGCAGCTCCCCGTCTTTGAACACGCCGTCCACCAGCTTGCGCCAGGGCTTGTGGCGGAACTCCTCGCGCGCCAGGGCAAGGAGCTCGTCCAGCATGGCGTCCAGGGGGTAGGGGCTGGCGGGCATGAAATCGGCCAGGGGCAGGGCGGCGCTTTCGTCCGGCGAAAGCTGGCGGCCTTCCTCCACCGTGAACTGGAGCTGCTCGCGGAAGGTGCTCACCCGGCCGCGGGCGTAGAAGAAGGAGCCCGCATGCAGGGCGGGGAAGGAGGCGCTCAGGGGGGACCAGATCTTGGTCTCCACGCTGCCGCTGGCGTCGGCCAGCACCAGCCGCCAGTAAGGGCCGTTGCGCGAGCTGCCCTGCACGGCCAGGGTGATGACGAAGACCCCTTCCGCTTCCTGGGGGGCCGCCATGTCTTTGACGAAGATGCCTTTTTGCATATATCCTGATCTTGCGGCCGATGACCGCCTGTCCTGTATTTTCTGCCGGGTATCCACGCGGGCCAGTGAAGGCCCGCTTATCCGTAAAGATTCCCTTGTTTCCGAGGTATTGTCAAATGCGAGTGCTCCTGACCAACGACGACGGCATCCGGGCCGAGGGCCTGCGTGCCATGTACCGGGCCCTGCGCGAAGCCGGGCATAGCGTGCATGTGGTGGCGCCCATGCACGAACAGTCCGGCGTGGGCCATTCCCTGACCTTTTTCGACCCCCTGCGCGCCCACAAAATCGAGGAGGCCGACTTCGAAGGTCTGGGCCTGTACGGCACCCCCACGGACTGCGTGAAGCTGGCCCTGGGCAACCTGCTGAAAAAGCGGCCCGACATGGTCATCTCGGGCATCAACGCGGGCAGCAACGTGGGCCCGGACATCCTGTATTCTGGCACCGTGGGCGCGGCCACCGAGGCGGCCCATGAAGACCTGCCCAGCATGGCCCTTTCCTGCGACGCCGCCGGCGGCTGCCCGGACATGGACGCCATCGCCCGCCACGCCGTGGAGCTGGCCGCGCGCATCGACTGGAAGAAGGTGCCCCCCCGCCGCGTCATCAACGTCAACTATCCCCGCGGCCCGCTGGCTGAGGCCAAGGGCCTGCGCATCTGCCCCCAGACCAGCGCCGTGTGGAAGAACGCCTATGCCGAGCGCAAGGACCCGCGCGGCGAGCCCTACTGGTGGCTGGAAGGCGAGATCCCGCCGCACACCATCAACGCCGGTTCGGACAAGGACCTGCTCAACCGCGGCTACATCACGGTGACGCCCCTGCGCTTCGAGTTCACGGACCATGAAAGCCTGCGCAACCTGGAGGACATGCTGCTTGCGTGAGCGCGGCCGCCGGCGCCGCACATTTCATGAATTTTGCCCCGACCGCCCCAAAGTCATTCCCCTTTGGGGCGTTTTTTTGTATGATGAATTGCTTTGTTCTGGCTGTCAGACGGCTGGATGCCCGGCCTGCGTGCCGGGATCGTCCGGCGGCCAGCGGCAACAGAGAGGCCGTCCGGGCGGGGCCTTTCCCCGCCCGTCTTTCCATCCATTCACACCGGCGCGCTGTGCGCCGTTGCGTAACGCACGTGGTGCAGGAGGAATCCATGCCGCTTATCGGGCCTAAGGAAATGTTCGCCGCCGCCTATGCGGGCCGGTATGCTGTGGGCGCGTTCAATGTCAACAACATGGAAATCGTGCAGGGCATCATGCAGGCCGCTTCGGAGGAAAAATCCCCCGTGATCCTCCAGGTCTCTTCGGGCGCGCGCAGCTATGCCGGGCAGAAATACCTCATGAAGCTGGTGGAGGCCGCCCTGGCCGAAGACCCGTCCGTGCCCGTGGTGGTGCATCTGGACCATGGTTCCAGCTTCGAGCTGTGCCGCGACTGCATCGACGGGGGCTTCACCTCCGTGATGATCGACGGCTCGCACCTGCCCTATGAAGAAAACATCGCCCTGACCAGGCAGGTGGTGGAATACGCCCACCCGCGCGGCATCTGGGTGGAAGCCGAGCTGGGCAAGCTGGCCGGTGTGGAAGAACATGTGAGCAGCGCCGAGCATGTCTACACCGACCCGGACCAGGCCGTGGACTTTGTGGAGCGCACGGGCTGCGACTCCCTGGCCGTGGCCATCGGCACCAGCCACGGGGCCTACAAGTTCAAGGGCGAGGCCAAACTGGACTTCGAGCGCCTGGACGAGATCGGCAAACGCCTGCCCGGCTATCCGCTGGTGCTGCACGGCGCCTCCAGCGTGCCCCAGGAATTCGTGGAAGCCTGCAACAAGTACGGCGGCCAGGTGGGCGGCGCCCGCGGCGTGCCGGAAGACATGCTGCGCAAGGCCGCCGGCATGGGCGTGTGCAAGATCAATGTGGATACCGACATCCGCCTGGCCGTGACGGCCTGCATCCGCCAGTACATGGTGGAACATCCCGAGGCCTTCGACCCCCGCGCCTACCTGAAGCCGGCGCGGCAGGCCGTGAAGGATATGGTGGCCCACAAGATCCGCAACGTCATGGGGTCTTCCGGCAAGGCCTAGACCTGTTTTTCCGCGCCGCTTCCGCCGGGGAGGCGGCGCTTTCCATCTTTCTCGTGTGAAGGAGCGCAACATGTCCGTATCTTTGGGGATGAACGGCTTTGGCCGCATCGGTCGCTATCTGCTGCGTCTGCTGGCGGATTCGGAAGACATCCGCATCACCGCCATCAATGCCCGTGCCGACAACGCTTCACTGGCCCATCTGTTCAAATACGACTCGGTCTACGGTCCGTTCACCGGCACTGTCGGCCATGACGACAAGGGCATCATCGTCAACGGCCGCCATATCGAGGTCACCCGCTGCAAGACCGGCGAGTGGGAATGGAAACGCCTGGGCATCGACCTGGCCGTGGAGACCACCGGCACCCTGAAAAAACGCGAAGACGCCGCCCTGCACCTGCAATGCGGCGCCAAAAAGGTCGTGGTCTCGGCCCCCTGCAAGGAAGCCGACGCCACCATCGTCATGGGCGTCAACGACAGCGTCTACGATGCCGCCGCCCATACGGTGATCTCGGCCGCCTCGTGTACCACCAACTGCCTGGCCCCGGCCGCCAAGGTGCTCCATGACGCCTTCGGCATCCGCCACGGCCTGATGACCACCATCCACTCCTACACCATGAGCCAGCGCATCCTGGACGGCTCCCACAAGGACCTGCGCCGCGCCCGCGCCGCCTGTGTGTCCATGATCCCCACCTCCACCGGCGCGGCCAAGGCCCTGGCCCTGGTGGTCCCGGAACTGAAGGGCAAGCTGGACGGCATGGCCGTGCGCGTGCCCACGCCCGACATCTCGCTGGTGGACCTGACCTGCGAGCTGGAAAAGCCCGCCACCGCCGAGGAGATCAACGCCGCCCTCAAGGCCGCCCATGACGGCCCCCTGCACGACAACATGGGCTACTGCGAGGAACCGCTGGTCTCCATCGACTTCAAGGCCAGCACCTACGGCGGCGTCATCGACGCCCTGTCCACCCAGGTCATGGACGGCACCATGGCCAAGCTCATCATCTGGTACGACAACGAAGCCGGCTTCACCAACCAGCTCATGCGCCTGCTGCGCAAGGTGGCCGCCAGCCTCTAAGCCGGGCAGCGCCCCGCGACGACCACGGACGGCCCCGCAAGGGGCCGTCTTTTTTTGCCATGCAGCTGCGTATTGCAGACCTGTCCTGCCAGTCAGTCCGTTTTCCGATCTCCGGCATCTTCGGGGTTCTCGGTCGAAACGGCGTCCTCCCGCCAGTAACGCAAGGCAAGGTACTGCAGCAGCGGGGCATATTTTTCCAACCCCGCCAGAGGACGCAACAACTCCTCGGAAGCAGGAAAAAGTGCAGGCTCCCGCACCAGCGCATTCCACTCATCTTCAAGGGAGCCGCCCCTGTCCGCGATGGACGCGCTGCGTGACCTGAGTACCGTATTGCCGCGTGGAATGACCATGAGATGCGTAAAACACGTCGCATCTCCATTATGCTGGGGGTCCTGTATCATCCTCCAGCCCAGCAGGGTCTGCCGCATGAGCTGGTAATAAGGTTCTGTCAGCAATTCCTGAAAAAATTTCGAATCCCTGTCACTATTACAGAAGGTGAATGGGCTGCTATCGCGGGTAAAGAAGCTTCTGTAGCGCCAGAGCCGGCTCTCAAGGTGTCCGTGAGACCGCTTTTTGCCCCCATATTTCTCCGTATATTTCCATTCGATGAGAAAAAGGCGGATATTGCCCTGACTGTCCCTCCCTTTCATGACTGCATCCACGGACGTAGCCTGCATACCGCGCATCAGCTGGCCGCTCCTGCTTTCTTCATTCAGATAGCTCCCGCCGCCGACCACCTCAAACTCCACAAACAGCCCGCGGGCGTGAATATCCACCGGCAGAGCCTCCTCAATATCGGATCGAAGACCGCGCAGCAGCATGGTAGCGGCCCCCTTGTCACGGCAGAGCGGAAAAAGATGATTGATGCAGGCGACCTGTGAAGACAGGACATGGCCGGTAGGCAGGCGGCAGACATGTCCGCCCACCAGCTTTTCTCCGCCGGAACGCCAGAAGCTGATCTTGCCGTCCGCTTCCGGCCAATGACCATTGAAGTAGAGCAGTACGTTTTCCCTGATCGGTGCCCAGATATTTTTCTCAGCCTCCTGCAAAACGAACGGACGCGGCTGTCCATTGAACTTCCCTCCGCCGGGATCATCCTCGAACAGGCGGGCAAAATGTTTCAGATGATGTGCCAGCCGGGCCTCTTTGTATGTCATGCCTTGCCTCCTTGCCGCCTAATATACGGCGGGCGCTCTCCGTCTCGCAAGAAAGCGCCCGCCGTGGCGGCTGTCAGGCCGGGCAGCCGCAGGTGCCGCCGGGAGGCTTTCCCTGTCCGTGTTGGCATATGTGATGGAAGGGCAAACAGGGGCAGCGTCCCGGCGGCAGGACAAGTCTGGCCCGCAGACCTTCCAGCTTGTGGAACGCAACGCTCCGCCAGAAAAAAACAGCATGCGGCGACACGGACCGCCCTGGTCGCCGCCTGAGCGGGGACCGGCAGGCAGCGGACGGCCGGGGAGGGGCCCGCCTGCGTCATCTTCTCCGCTGACGCATGCCGGGAGGGATGGGGAAAGTGACGGGGGAGGGGAGCCTTGCGGACAGGGCGTACCGTTGCGCGGGCGGAGGTCGCCATCCCCCGGCAGGCAGTCCCTTCTCCGGGCATCCCCGGCAGCCTTGCCTCCCCGTGAACAGCGCCGCCAATGCGGATTTTATTTCCGCTGTGCCGACCATGCGCTTGCCGCCCTGCGCACAGCGCCGTCAGGCTTCCCTGCCCACGCTGTTCGCGGGCGTCCTTCCTCATGGCCCTGACGCTGTCGCACGCCCGGCAGACGCGCACCGGGCCGGAGCCCGCAGCCCTGCCATGAACGGAAAAAGGGGCCTCCCGGTGAGGCCCCTTTCCAGATGGCGGCGCGGCGGTCACATACCGCAGCGCTAGTTGTGGTTGTAGAAGTTGATGAGGCAGCCGTCCAGAATAATCTGGCGTTCGTCGGCGGTCAGATCGCCCAGGCGCAGTTCCACGGCCTCCACAGCGCCCCTGGCGGGCACCAGCCAGCCGGTGATGCCGGCGGCGTCCTGTGCCACGGCGCTGCGGATGCCGGGCAGGACCAGGCAGTCGCCCACGCAGAGCTTCCGGGCCAGGGCGGCATCGCCCAGCAGGGGCAGCATGCCCCAGTTGATGAGGTTGGAACGGTAGCGCTTGGTGGCGTATTCGGCGGCCACATTGGCCCAGCCGCCCAGCACCTTCTGGCAGGAGGCCGCCTGTTCGCGGGCGGAGCCGTCGCCGGGCTTGAGGGCGAAGATGGTGGAGCCGATGCCGGTGTCCTTGAGGCCCGCGCCCAGCACCGCAGCATAGACCTCAGGCTGCGCGGCCTTGAGCGGCGCCAGCATGCCTTCCAGCTTCGCCAGCAGGGCCGGATCGGCGGGATCGGCCAGACGGGCCTTTTCCAGCGCCTGCACGTCCTTGGCATGGCCCACATAGGCGGGGTCCTTGCGCGAGAGGGTGAACTCGGAGAGCTTGAGCGGATTGGAGCGCAGGGACGAGGTCTCGCCCGAGGGGATGAGCTCGTCGGTGGTGGTCACGGGGTCGGTGATGACCGAGGCCACCGGCAGGACCAGGTTTTCCGGCAGGGGGCTCATGGACGGCCAGTCGGCGATGTTGGGGCCGCGCTTGAGTTCCGCGGCGGCATCGGCCTTGCCGAAGCCGTTGTAGACGCGGCGCTGGTAGATGCCGGCGTCGAAGGTATAGGCGGTGTCCACGGCCAGCTTGTCCCAGTCCAGTTCCGTGGCCGGGGTCAGGCGGCCGCCGTTGGCGGCGGTGGCGGCGATGGAACGGGCGTCCATGAGGGCCACGGCCGAGATCTGGCCGTTGCCGGGCTTGGAGCCTTCGCGATTGGGGAAGTTGCGGGTGGAATGGCGGATGGAGAGCGCACCGTGGGCCGGGGTGTCGCCCGCGCCGAAGCAGGGACCGCAGAAGGCGTTTTTGATGACCGCGCCGGCAGCCATGAGTTTGGCGGCAGCGCCGTTGCGCACCAGGGCGATGGCCTGGGGCTCGCTGGCGGGGTAGACGGAAAGCGAGAACTCGCCGCAGCCGGTGCTCTTGCCGTCCAGGATGGAGGCCGCCATACAGCAGTTCTCGAAGGAACCGCCCGCGCAGCCGGCGATGATGCCCTGATCCACCCACACGCCGCCGTCGCGGATCTTGGCGCGCAGCTTCAGGCCTTCGCCGGCCTTGCCGAACTGCTTGAGGGCCTCGGCCTCCACAGCGGCGAAGAGCTCGTCGGCATGGCGCACCACTTCGGCCACCGGGTAGGCGTTGCTGGGATGGAAGGGCAGGGCCATCATGGGTTCGATGGTGGACAGGTCGATGCGGATGCAGCGGTCGAAGCAGGCGGGCTGGTCATGGCGCAGCTCGGCATAATCGCCGGCGCGGCCGTGCATGGCCAGATAATCGCGCACCTTGCCGTCCGTGGTCCAGATGGAGGACAGGCAGGTGGTCTCGGTGGTCATGACGTCGATACCGCAGCGGTATTCCACGGACAGGCCCGCCACCCCGGGACCGGCGAACTCCAGCACCCGGTTCTTGACAAAGCCGTTCTTGAACACCGCGCCGATGAGGGCGATGGCGATGTCCTGCGGGCCCACGCCGGGCCGGGGGGCGTTCTCCAGCCAGACCAGCACCACTTCGGGGCGGGCCACGTCATAGGTCTTGCCCAGCAGCTGCTTGACCAGCTCGGGGCCGCCTTCGCCCACGGCCATGGTGCCCAGGGCGCCGTAGCGGGTGTGACTGTCGGAACCCAGGATCATCTTGCCGCAACCGGCCATCATCTCGCGGGC
Source organism: uncultured Desulfovibrio sp. (assembly GCF_949282365.1). Lineage (GTDB taxonomy): Bacteria > Desulfobacterota > Desulfovibrionia > Desulfovibrionales > Desulfovibrionaceae > Desulfovibrio. Next base: position 7,705 of record NZ_CASDOY010000028.1, on the reverse strand, counting down.
GTACTGGTGGATGACCGCCAGATGGGGCGGCACGAAGATGCCGCCGTACTTGCGGGCCGCGGTCAGGCCGAAAAGATGGTCGTCCTCGTTGATGGTGCCGCCCACGGCGCAGAGGCTGTTGTGGCAGTTGGTGAGCGCGTAGGGCATGGGGAAGCGTTCCAGACCGCTGGCGCGGGCCGTCTGGATGATGCCCACATAGGTGATGTCGTGCGAGGCCAGGGCGTCGAAGCGCAGACGCAGGGTGGGGTCGTCGCCGGAGGCCGTGTTGTGGGCGGCCAGGATACGCCAGGCCAGGGTCTGTTGACGGGCGGCGGCGCAGTCGATGCCGCGCGCCGCGGCTTCTTCCTGTTCCATCAGGGTGTTGCCCTGCACAATGACCGGTTTGTCGCTCAGTTGAATCATCTTGCTTCCTGCGTAGTCTGTGCTGTGCCGTGATGGCGATGAAAGGCAGGCCCGGCCTTTCCCCGTCCACGGCGACGGGGCAATGGAACATGCGGCGGGCGTGAAATCTGGCACCTGACACTATGCCACAGGCCAAAATGCTTTGGCAATGCCATTGGAGGCGCTGTGCTTTTAAGGGAGGCCCTTCATCCCTGCTGTCGATGCCCGCAGCTTCTTCCGTCGCAACGGGCACGGCCTTACGGCCGCCATCCGGTCGCGCTCTGCTGTCGATGCCCGTAGCTTCCTCCGTCGCAACGGGCACGGCCTTACGGCCGCCATCCGGTCGCTGCCTGCACGAGAAGCCCCTTCCGCCAAGCTCCCACCCTTTCCCCAGCGTACGTTTTCAGATGCGTGCGGGAGCATGCAGCGGGCATGCACAGACGATGTCCTTTATTTATTTGAAATAGATCGCAAAGGTTATGCTGATACGCCCAGTGCGAGAGGGCTTTCCCCTCAGGCCCCCCTTCCTTTCCCCGGCGCGCCGTATCCGCCAGACGAAGAAAGGACGCCTCACGGCGTCCTTTCTGATGCATCATGGGGAAGGGCGTTGCGGCCTATTCCACGGTCACGCTCTTGGCCAGGTTGCGGGGCTGGTCCACGTCCTTGCCCAGATAGTCGGCCATCTCGTAGCTGAACAGCTGCAGGGCGGGCAGGGCCATGAAACCGGCCAGGGGCGCGGGCAGGGCGGGGATCTCCCACACATCGTCCACGGCCAGGTCCATGCCCGCATTGGTCAGGGCGATGACCTTGCCCTGACGGGCCTGCACTTCCACGATATTGGACTTGACCTTGGGGAAGAGGGCGTCGTCCAGGGCCAGGGCGAAGGTGGGGAAGCCGGGGTCGATGAGGGCGATGGGGCCGTGCTTCATCTCGCCGGCAGCATAGCCTTCGGCGTGGATGTAGGACAGTTCCTTGAGCTTGAGCGCGCCTTCCAGGGCCAGCGGATAGCAGTGCCCGCGACCCAGATAGAAGAAATTGCGGGCCCGGGCGTAACGGCGGGACAGCTCGCGGGCCTTTTCGTGCATGGCGGGCAGGGCCGCCTCCAGCATGGCGGGCAGGGCTTCCAGCCGGGCGATCTGCGCGGCACGGGCCGCCGCGTCCATGATGCCCTGGCGACCGCCCCAGTACAGGGCCACCAGGGCCAGCATCAGCATCTGGCTGCACATGGCCTTGGTGGAGGCCACGCTGATCTCGGGCCCGGCTTGGGTGTACATGACCGCCGAGGATTCGCGGGCGATGGACGAGCCCACCACATTGCACAGGCCCAGCACCGGCACGCCGCGCTCGCGGGCGATGCGCAGGGCGGCCAGGGTATCGGCGGTCTCGCCGCTCTGGCTGATGACCAGCACCATGTCGTCCTTGTCCAGGGGCAGGCTCTCGCGGTAGCGGAACTCGGAGGCGATCTCCAGCTGTACCGGCACACGGGCCCAGGGCTCGATGAGATGCCGCGCCCAGAGGCCGGAATGGTAAGACGTGCCGCAGGCCACGATATGCAGGCGGCGCGGCACGGGCAGGGCGTCCAGCTCGGGCAGGAGCACGGTATCCCGGGCCGCGTTGAGACGGCCGCTCAGGCCGTCCACCACCACCTGGGGCTGCTCGAAGATCTCCTTGAGCATGAAGTGGCGGTAGCCGCCCTTCTGGGCGGCCTGCATGTCCCACTGGATGGTCTGGGGCTGATGCCGCACCGGCGCCAGATCGGCCAGGCGCAGGATCTCGTAGGACGAGGCCGTGGCATGCACGATCTCGCCGTCTTCCAGAAAGACCACGGTGCGGGTGTAGGGCAGGAAGGCCGGGATGTCCGACGCCACGAAATGCTCGCCCGTGCCGATGCCGAAGATCAGCGGTGCGGACATGCGCGCGGCCCAGATGTCGCCGGGATGGTCCTTGCTCATCAGGCAGACGGCGTAGGCGCCGTGGGCCCGGCGCAGGGCGGCGGCAAAGGCCTTGAGCAGATCCGGTTCCTGCTTGTGGCAGTCGGCGATGAGGTTGGCCAGCACCTCGGTATCGGTCTCGGAGCGGAAAACATAGCCCTTGCCCAGCAGCTCTTCCTTCAGTTCCTGATAATTCTCGATGATGCCGTTGTGCACGATGGCCAGACGGCCGTCATTGGCGGCATGGGGGTGGGCGTTGCGCTCGGCGGGCACGCCGTGCGTGGCCCAGCGGGTGTGGCCCATGGCGCAGGTGGCCAGCGAAACGGGCGCTTGCGCCAGTTTTTCCTCAAGGGCGGCCAGCTTGCCCTGGGCGCGGGTGATCTGCAGCTCGCCGCGCTGCACGCAGGCGACGCCCGCGGAATCATAGCCGCGGTATTCCAGACGCCGCAGGCCTTCGATGACCACAGGCACCGCCGGACGGTGCCCGGCATATCCGATAATGCCACACATGGTGACCTCCTATGCGCTAAGGGATGGCGGGGGGGACCTCGCTGAGGGGGAAGGGAAGCCCCGTCCCTGCGGCCTTGAACCGTGCTGCCTTGAGCCGTTGCCCGCAGCGGCAGCGCGGAGGCTCTCGCGCCGCCGGGCTGTCTGTGCCCGGGCCTGCCGCGCCGCAACGGCCAACGCCCCGGTCGCGCCGGGCGCGGCCATGGAGGGGCCGCCTCCGGTCGTCTTGGGCGGGAAAAGCCCCCAGGCTCCCCCCCATCCTGCCAAAAAACGCTCATATGCTGTTTTGCCCCACAGGGCAATCCCCGCTCCGGGGACGGACGGCGCCCGCAAAATCAGGGGAAATCGCCGCAGGGAAGGGCTATTCTGTCAGTAAAGTCCCGGCCCGGCAAGTAGCGTCAGGAGGGGACGCCGGGCAAACAGCCACCTGCCCTGCATCCCTGAAAAAAAACGCGCTTGCCCGCCCGGCGTGTGCCGCCTGCCCCGGTGTTTTGCTCCCGCAGGATAAAGATCATCCTTTCGCCGGTAGCCCTTGTCCCGTGCCTTCGGGGGCACGCCGTTCAGCATACTCACCACATAACTAATGACGTACGTTGTCCCGTGCTTTCGGGGACACGCCCGGCAACACCATGACAGAAAAGAGGCTGCCCTTGCGGGCAGCCTCTGATGAGCGGGTTTTGAAGGAGGAGGGGGCCGGGGAAACACCTTTTGGCCGTTAGCAAAAGGCTTTCCTCTCCGGCAGATATCCTTCCTAGATGCCGGCGCTTTCCAGCACGCGGCTGTTGTAGACCTCGATCTTGGCCTTCTGTTCCAGCATGCGCATGAAGGTCTGGTACATGCCTTCCACGCGCTTGCGCTGCACCAGCTCGGTGAGCAGGCCTTCCATGCCGGCCCAGCCGTCGGCCTTGGGCTGTTCCACGGCGGTCACGCGGCAGAGCAGGGCGCCGCACTTGCTGCTGTCGGCCTGTTCGCAGACGCTGAAGGCCTGGTCGATCCAGGTCTGCGGCCTGGCGCGGAAGATGACCTGGTTCATGGCCGGATTGGGCACGAAGGAAGCCAGAGCGCCATCGCGGGTCAGGCTGGCGCTCTGCACACGGGCGGCGTCCGCGGCGGGCAGCTGGCCGTCGGTCATGGCCTTGCGGATGGCCGCGGCCTTTTCCAGGGCGGCCTGCAGGGCCTTTTCCGCCACCAGCGAGGCCAGGACCCTGTCACGGGCCTGTTCCAGACTGGGCGTGGTGGAAGGTTCGGAAGCCAGCACGCGCACCACCAGGTAACGGTCGCCGGCCTCAAGGGCCGTATCCACGGGCGAATTGGCCGGAGCCTTCATCAGGCTGGCCGCCATCTCCTCGCTGATGCCCAGCAGCTCCTGCAGCTCGGTCTGGCCCACCAGACCGCTGCGTTCGGCCTTGAGCAGGGGCTGTTCCGTGCCGTCGGCATCCTTGTAGCTGCCGGCACGGGCCGCGCTTTCCTGCAGGGGACGGTTGTTGATGTTGTCGCCGATCAGGGTATCCAGCACGTCATTGATCTTTTCCACGCCTTCCTGCTTGGCCAGGGTGGCACGCACTTCGCCTTCCACCTCGGCAAAGGGCTGCACGGCGGCGTCCTTGCGTTCTTCCATCTTGATGACATGCACGCCGAACTGGCTGCGCACGGGCTGGGAGAGCTGGCCGGGCTGCAGGGCCCAGGCCGCTTCCTCAAAGGGCTTCACGGTCTGGCCGCGCTGGATCCAGCCCACTTCCCCGCCGGGGCCGGCGGCCCGGGGGCCGTTGTTGGCATTGGCCACGGCGGCGAAATCGCCCTGTTCCGCCTCGGCGCGCAGGCGGGCGGCCTTTTCCATGGCCTGCTCCACGTCCGCCCCGGAGGCGTTTTCCGCCAGGGGCACCAGGATGTGGGCCACCCTGACCTGTTCGGGCTGGCGGAAACGCTGGCTGTTGGCCTCGTACCACTGGCGGGCGGCTTCGGCGCTCACGCTTTCGGGACGCACCAGGGTCTCGGGCGACACGGCCACATATTCCACTTCCACACGGGGCTGGCTGGCCAGCTCGGCCTTGTGGCTCTCGTACCAGGCGCTGATCTCTTCCTCGCCGGGCTTCACGGCGGCGACAAAGTCCGCGGCGGGCAGGTAGAGGTATTCCACCGTGCGCTGCTGGGTCAGGAAATCATAATACTGGCGGGCCTCGTTACCGGCGGCCCAGGCGCTGCCGGCCACGGTGCGCAGCACCTTGTCGCGCAGGATGCTGTCGGCCAGGCCCTGTTCGTATTCGGCCACGCTCATGCGCTGGGCCTCGATGGTACGCTTGTAGGCTTCGGGATCGAACTTGCCCTGGGCGTCCTGGAACACGGGCATCTGCGAGACCACATGATGCATTTCCTGGGGACTCACGCTCAGGCCCACCCGGGCGGCCTCCTGCCGGATCAGCTGGGCGCTGATGAGCTCGTTGAGCACCTGACGGCCCAGTTTCTGCTGCACCAGGGCCTCGCGGGTCAGGGAGGGGTCGTTGCGCATGGCGTATTCCGCGGCCCGCTGGTAGGCCTGCTCGAACTGCTGGGCCGTGACGGGCTCGCCGTTGACCTTGGCCACCACATTGCTGGAACCGCCGTCAGTCAGGCTGCCGACGCCCCAGAACATGAAGACGAGGATGATGATGGCAAAGGCGACCTTGACGCCGAAGGACTGGGCATTGGAACGGATATAATCAAGCATGGGCACTCCGAAAAAAACACGGAATTTATTGCCCGCTGTACGCCGGGCAACGGACAACCATAGATGCATTCGGGCAGAAACTCAAGAAGGGGCGCAAAACGTCTCCGGCCCGGCTGCTGACAAGCCGTGCGCTTTGCCCTATACCGGAACGATGGATCAAACAGCTATCGCAACTCTGCTGCAGGCCGTGGCCCGGGGGGACATCCCGCCGGAACAGGCCCTGCGCCACCTGGGGGACGCCGCTGCGGCCGACAGCCTGCAGGGCCTGCATCTGGATCACGAACGCGCCCTGCGCACCGGGCTGGGCGAAGTGGTCTTTGCCCAGGGCAAGACCGACGGCGCGCTCGTGGCAGCCGTGAGCGGCCTCAGCCGGCGCGGCGCGCCCGTCCTGGTCAGCCGGGCCTCGGAAGCCCAGGGGCAGCTTTTGCTGGCCCGGTTCCCCGCCGGGCGCTGGTGGCCGCAATGCCGCCTGTTCTGCCTGGGCAACGAAGGCGGGGAACTGCCCGAGCTGGGCCCGCCCTGGCCCGGGAGGGGCGAGATCATGGTGGTCACGGCCGGGGCCGCCGACATCCCCGTGGGCGCGGAAGCCTACGGCGCGCTGCGCTTCTGGGGCCATGACTGCGGCTTCCTCACCGACGTGGGCGTGGCCGGTCTGCACCGCCTCGCCCCGCATATCCGCGATCTGCGCGCCGCCCGCCTCATCATCGCCGTGGCGGGCATGGAAGGCGCCCTGCCCGGCGTCCTGGCCGGACTGGTGCCCTGCCCGGTGCTGGCCGTGCCCACCTCGGTGGGCTACGGCGTGGGCGCCGGCGGCATGGCCGCCCTGCACGGCATGCTCTGTTCCTGCGTGCCCGGCCTGGCCGTGCTCAATATCGACAACGGCTTCGGAGCCGCTGCTTTCGCAGCCAAGCTGCTGCGCCACGCCTGACGGCGCGTTGCGCAACCATGTGCAGAAAATAGACAACCTATTGTTTTACATACATAAATAGACTGATACGCCCACACCTTGCCCCACGGCAGCACATGCCAGGCCCAGCGGGACCTCCCGGTCGGGACATTCTGGCCACATGCCAACGGCGTTGGCGGCTGTGCCCGGCTTTGGCTTTTCCCGCCCTCTCCCGCGGGCCCGGCCGATCCCCGTACGGCTTCCCGGCCGGCCGTCTGGATGGCCTTCCGAATGGCCGCCCCGGCAGCCTTCCAGACGGCCCCCGAACAGGGTCATGGACGGCTCCACGGACGAAAAAGCCCCGGGGCAGACCTGGCGGCGGGCCTCCCCGCCCTGCCGGGAGGATACGGCACGGTGGATGCATAAGCCATTTTGATCAGGGGACGGACGCACCGGGCGGGCCGCCTGTCCCGCAGACGTCAACGACAGGAGCAGACCATGACCGCACACGAGCTGCTGGACGCCCTCTCGCGGCAGACAGGCATGCGCCTGGCCTTCAACGGCGACGGCCTGTGCCGTCTGCGTTTCGACGGCCGTTTCATCGTGGATCTTGAGATCACGGACGACGGGGACGCCATCTACCTCTACAGCCGTCTGGGCCCGCTACCGGCCGGGGAACCGGGCCGGCAACTGCTGTTGCGGCTGATGCGGGCCCATTGTCTGGGCCGGGAGAGCGGCCAGAGCCTGTTCGGTCTGGACGGGGACGATATCATGGCCTTCATGCGTGTGGCACTGGCCGGAGCCGGGGAGACCACGCTCTTCACCGCGCTGGAGGATTTCCTGGATGTCCTGGCCTTCTGGGCCGACGAGGTACAAAAGGTCCGCTAGGCCCGGGACCCATGACGTTTTGAGGGCTTTCCCTTCCCAAAACTGTGGACAGTATCCACACGCCCCAGGACCTGTCCGTGGCCCCCAGGGGCCATTTCCCCGATCTTCCCCCGCGCCCCTCAGGCTCTCCACGGCGCTGCCGGATGGCGCTCCGTCATCCTGCGGTCAGGGAAAAACGCCCGTACTGCGGGAGGGCTCCAAGCGCGGGACGAGCGACAGACGGCCGTCTTCCGGCGCCGGACAGAAAGCGGACAAAAAACGGATAGAAAACGGACCGGGAACAGATCGGGAACGGCTGATGGAGCAGCCGGGGACTGCCCGGGGGAGCGGCCGCACGCCGCGCCGCCACGGGCACGCGGGATGCGCACGCCGCAGGACCGCCTGGCCCGTGCCCGGCCCGGAGCGGAG
>NZ_CASDOY010000027.1 GCF_949282365.1 uncultured Desulfovibrio sp. | reverse complement strand
GATAGGCGCGGCAGAATTCCAGCACGCTGTTGTTGTTGGCCGGGAAGCCGTAGGTGGTCTCGGCGTCGCGGCCGGTGATGACGCCCAGTTCCACGCCCAGGTCGTCGAGGTCGGCCACGATCCGGTCCAGGGGCTGGGGCTTGCGCCGGTCGAAGCCGATGACTTCACAGGCAGCCTTGAACATGGTGCTGTTCTTGATGCCGTTGATGATCTCCGGCGTATTGGGCCGGAAGCGGAAGTCGATGACTTTCATGGAAAAACTCCTTGGATGATGTCCGCGGCGGCCTTGGAGCCGCCGCGGACGGTATATCTCGCGGGTACCGTTAATGAACCAGCATCAGCGGCACGGACGGGCAGTAGGTGATGATGGCCAGCACGATGAGCATCAGGGCGATCATGGGCAGCACGGCCACGGAGATCTTTTCGATCTTGGCCTGGGCCACGCCCGAGGCCACGAAGAGGTTGACGCCCACCGGCGGGGTCAGGAAGCCGATGGCCAGGTTGACCACCATGATGATGCCGAAGTGCAGGGGCGAGACGCCCACGCCGGTGACCACGGGCAGCAGGATGGGGGCCAGGATGACGATGGCGGCCAGGGCCTCCATGAACACGCCCACGATGAGCAGCAGCACGTTGATGAGCAGCAGGATGAGGATCTTGCTCTCGGTGATGCCGAGCATCCAGCGGGCGATGGTGCCGGGCACGTCCTCGATGGTCATGATGTTGCCGAACAGGGTGGCCATGGCCATGAGCACGATGATGATGGACGAGGTCTCGCACGAGGTCACGCAGGACGAGCAGACGGTCTTGAAGTCCATCTCGCGGTACAGGAAGACGCCCACGATGAGGCCGTAGAAGGCGGCCACGGCCGCGGCCTCGGTGGGGGTCATGACGCCGCCGTAGATGCCGCCCAGCACGATGACCGGCACCACCAGGGCCCATTTGGCTTCCCAGAAGGCCTTGCCCAGGGTGCGCAAGTTGCGTTCCTTCTGCTCGCCGCGCCAGCCGCGCTTTTTGGCGTAGAAGTAGCAGTAGAGCATGAGTACCGCGCCGGTCATGATGCCGGGGATGATGCCGCCCATGAACAGGTCGCCGATGGAGACCTGGGACGAGACGCCGTAGACCACGAAGGGGTTGCTGGGCGGGATCATGACGCCCACGCAGCCAGCGGCGGCCACCAGGGCGGCGGCGAAGAACTTGTCGTAGCCGCGTTCGATCATGGCCGGGATGGTCAGGGCGCCGATGGCGGCCACGGTGGCCGGGCCGGAACCGGAAATGGCGCCGAAGAACATGCAGGTCACCACGGCGGTCAGGCCGATGCCGCCGTACAGGCCGCCCACGATCTCGTCAGCCAGATGCAGCAGGCGTTTGCTCAGGCCGCCCGCGCCCATGTATTCCCCGGCCGCGATGAAGAAGGGGATGGCCATGATGGGGAAGCTGTCGATGGACGTGAAGCAGACCTGGGCCATGTATTCGATGGGCAGGGTCTGGGAGCAGATGATGGTGGCCAGGGTGGACAGGCCCAGGCTGATGGCGATGGGCACGCCTATGATGCAGAGCAGGGCGAAATAGCCGAACAGCACCGGCAGGGGATCGAGATAGTCCACCAGGTACCAGGGGCTGATGATGGCCGCGGCGATGATGAAGCCCAGCAGGGAGTCCAGCGGGCCGCAGATGCGCACCTGGCCCCAGATGCGCTGCACGAGGCGCAGGCACATGAGCCCGAAGCCCAGCGGCAGGATCAGATAGGGGATCAGGAAGGGGATGCGCAGAGCCGTGGTGTGCTGGGGGAAGGTCAGCAGGCGTTCGATCTGGCCCCAGCCGAAATAGGTGATGACGCCGGTCAGGACCAGGAAAAGGCTCTCGACGATGATCCAGCTGATGTTCTGCAGGCGCTCCGGCAGCTTGTCGTAGATGATGTCCACGCGGATGGACGAACGTTTCTTGATGGCGACGGAAAGCGCCAGATAGGAGATCCAGATAAAGATGTAACGGGAAAGTTCTTCCGTCCAGACGGCGGCGCCGGCGCGCTCGATGAACTGGGTGATGATATAGCGGTAGATGACCTGCCAGGTGATGAACAGGATGATGGCGAGCAGGCCCGTCACCATGAAAATTTTTTCAAAATTTTCGTTGAGCCAGGGGAGCAGCCCGCTTTTGCCTTGCACATTTTCACTCATGACGAACCTCGGTGTAAGCGCAAAAGGAGCCCCGCGCGCGGCCGGGGCCGCGCGCGGGACCGGATGGGTCGGGGATTACTTCTGGGTCTCTTCCAGAAGCAGCAGGATGTCGGCCGGGACTTCCTTGGCGAACTTTTCGTAGGCGGGACGGGTCTTGGCCTTGAGTTCGGCGCGTTCGGCGTCCGTCAGCATGTGGATCTTGATGCCGCGGTCACGGAAGGCCTGCCAGGCCTTTTCTTCCAGCACCACGCTTTCCTTGCGCTGCCAGTCGTTGGCTTCCTTGGCGGCTTCGCGCAGGATCTTCTGCTGTTCGGGGGTCAGGCTGTCCCACTTCTTCTTGTTCATCAGCAGGACGTGCATGGAGTAGTTGTGTTCGGAATTGACGGCGTACTTCAGCACTTCGGTGTGCTTGGCGTCATTGAGCAGGGAGAAGGTGTTGCCTTCGGCATCCACGGTGCCCTGCTGCAGGGCGGTGTAGGTCTCGCCCCAGGCGATGGGGGCGGGGTTCATGCCCAGCTCGGTGGCCACGGCCACTTCCACGGGGGAGTCGGTGGTGCGCACCTTGAGGTTCATCAGGGACTTGGCGTCCGTCAGCGGCGTGCTGGCGGCCACGAAGTTGCGGTAGCCGAATTCGGAGAACATCAGGGTCTCCAGGCCGATCTTGCGCGAGGCTTCACGCAGGGCGTCGCCCAGCTTGCCTTCGTCCAGGGCCTTGTACAGGGCCTGCTGATGCGCCGGGGAGGTCACATAGGGCAGGTCGATGGCCATGTAGGCCTTGGAGAAGCTGGCCAGGTTGGGGGTGGAGCTGGAGGAGAGGTCCAGCGTGCCGGCCTGGGCGGCTTCGGTGGTTACACGGTCGCTGCCCAGCTGACAGTTGGGGAACAGCTGGATGCGGATCTTGCGATGGCTTTTTTCTTCCACCAGCTGCTTGAACTTTTCATAGCCCACGGTGACGTTGTTGCCGGGAGCCATGGGATGACCGAGACGCAGGACCAGGGGGCGTTCCGCATTGGCGGCGACGCTGAAGTCGAGGACCATGGCCAGAGCCAGAGCCAGAACAGTAAGTTTACGCATGCCACACCTCACATGGTTTATGGTGACACAAGGCAGGAAACCTTGTGCATAATTTCTCAAACTTCGCGATGCTTCTTCACCTCCGAATCTAGACGAGCAAAATTTTTTTTTCAACAAGCGTCATTTTTTTTAGGGGGTTATGATGATTTTATGATAACTGTTATCACAATTTTGGTGCAAAAATGCATCTTTTTTCATTTGCGGGGATTCCGGGCGTGCTTTTTGTGGAACAGGCCGAAAATCAATGGCTTGGAACGGGAAATGGGCGCGAGGCGCCGTTTTTTTCAGGGGGTGGATGATGCAATCCGGCATCATCGGTCCGAAAAAGGGCTGTGAAAAAATTTTTAGGTGCAAGATTGCACCATGAGCGGGCACGCGCACAGGGGCTGAAAAAAACTATTTTTTAAAACAGTGTGTTACAGAAATGGCATGGACGTTGCTATTTATTTCGCAAGCGATTCGTCGCGAACCTGTGTCAAACACCTTCAAAGAGGAGAACAGATATGTCCCAGACCGTTTGCGAATGCAGATCCCCCCAGGAACAGCGCCTGATCGACAAGATGGAAGGCAAGGTCGACCGTTTCCGTGCCACCCATGAGCGCGTGTTCAAGATGCTGGAACGCTTCGACGGCATGAAACCCCGCATCGACATCGAACGCGCCCTGTACTTCACCCAGTCCATGCAGGAGACCGAAGGCCAGCCCCTGGTGCTGCGCTGGGCCAAGGCGCTGATGCACATCGCCAAGAACATCACGGTCTATGTGCAGGACGACCAGCTGCTGCTGGGCCGCGCCGGCTGCGACGGCCGCTACGGCATCCTGTACCCCGAACTGGACGGCGACTTCCTGGACATGGCCGTGAAAGACCTGCCCACCCGCGCCACCTCTCCGGCCACCATCACCGCTGAAGACGCCAAGCGCGTCATCGAGGAGATCGCCCCTTACTGGAAGGGCAAGACCTATCACGAAGCCCTGGCCGCCGCTCTGCCTCCCGAGATCCACAAGCTGACCTACGACGATCCCAAGGGCCTGATCTCCCGCTTCATCGTCAACGAGACCTCCTCTTTCCGTTCCTCCATCCAGTGGGTGCATGACTACGGCAAGATCCTCAAACGCGGCTTCAACGACATCAAGCGCGAAGCCCAGGAAAAACTGGCCGCCCTCGATCCCGCCAGCGCCAAGGACATGTGCGAGAAGAAGCCCTTCCTGGATGCCGTGGTGATCGTGTGCGACGCCATCGTGCTCTGGGCCAAGCGCCATGCCGAAGAAGCCCGCAAGGTGGCCGAAAAGACCGACGATCCCGTGCGCAAGGCCGAACTGCTGCGCATGGCCGCCAATGCCGAGCGTGTGCCCGGCGAACCCGCCCGCGACTTCTGGGAAGCCTGCCAGAGCCAGTGGTTCGTGCAGATGTTCTCCCGTATCGAACAGAAGACCGGCACCACCATCTCCAACGGCCGCATGGACCAGTACCTCTATCCCTACTACCAGCAGGACATCGAGAACGGCAGCCTGGACAACAAGAAGGCCATTGAACTGCTGGAATGCATGTGGGTGGGCATGGCCGAATTCATCGACATGTACATCTCCCCCTGCGGCGGCGCCTTCAACGAAGGTTATGCCCACTGGGAAGCCGTGACCGTGGGCGGCCAGACCCCCGACGGCCGCGACGCCACCAATGAACTGACCCACCTGATCCTGAAGTCCAAGCGCGAATTCCCGCTGCACTACCCCGACCTGGCCGCCCGTATCCACAGCCGTTCGCCCGAAAGCTATCTGTGGGACGTGGCCGAGACCATCAAGGACGGTTCCGGTTTCCCCAAACTGATCAACGACGAAGAAGTGGTGCCCCTGTATGTGGCCAAGGGCGCGACCTTTGAGGAAGCCCTGGACTACGCCGTGTCCGGCTGCACCGAAGCCCGCATGCCCAACCGCGACACCTTCACCTCCGGCGGCGCCTACATCAACTTCGCCGCTGCCGTGGAAATGGTGCTGCGCAACGGCCGCATGAAGAAGTACGGCGACATCGTGCTGGGCGAAGAGACCGGCGATCCCCGCAACTTCAAGACCTGGGACGAATTCTGGAACGCCTATGTGAAGCAGCACCTGCTGTTCCTGCGCACGGCCTTCACCCAGCAGTACATCGTCAACAACCTGCGTGCCCAGCACTTCGCCCAGCCCATGGGCTCCGCCATGCACGACCTGTGCATGAAGCACTGCATCGACCTGCACCAGACCCACATCCCCGAAGGCATCGACTTCGGTTACTTCGAATACATGGGCCTGGGCACCGTGGTGGACTCCCTGTCCGCCATCAAGAAGCTGGTCTTTGAAGACAAGAAGCTGACCATGGACGAAGTCATCAAGGCCATCGACGCCAACTTCGAAGGTTACGAAGACGTCAAGGCCCTGCTGAAGTCCGCTCCCTGCTACGGCAACAACGATCCCTACGCCGACAGCATCGGTCACGAGATCGACCGCCTGTCCGTGGAATTCGCCGCCAAGTACAGCCAGAAGGACCTGGGCATGTTCTACAACGTGCGCTATGTGCCCTTCACCTCCCATGTGCCCTTCGGCAAGGTGGTGTCCGCCACTCCCAACGGCCGCGTGGACTGGTTCCCGCTGTCCGACGGTTCCTCCGCCTCCCACGGCGCCGACGTCAACGGTCCCACCGCCGTGCTGCTGTCCAACTACAACACCAAGAACATGGGCATGCGCGACCGCTTCGCCCGCATGCTGAACATCAAGTTCACGCCCAAGTGCGTGGAAGGCGAACAGGGCACCGAAAAGCTCGTGTCCTTCATCCGCACCTTCTGCGACCTGAAGCTGTGGCATGTGCAGTTCAACGTGGTGAACAAGAGCACCCTGCTGGCCGCCCAGAAGGATCCCCAGAAGTACCGCAACCTGATCGTGCGCATCGCCGGTTACAGCGCCTACTTCGTGGACCTGTCCCCCGACCTGCAGAACGACCTCATCGCCCGTACCGAACACGAGACCATCTAGTTCCGTCCGCCAGCGGCGGCGGCCCCGTGCCGCCGCCGTCCCCACCGCCTCCGGCTGCCCTGTAGGGAGGCCGGAGGCCTTGGCGTTTTTCGCACTCCCAGCAACCTTCAATCCATCCGGCGGTGACCCGTGATCGAAAACAACAAAGCGCGCGGCCTCGTTTTCAATATCCAGAAATATTCCGTGCACGATGGTCCCGGCATCCGGACCATCGTCTTCACCAAGGGCTGCGGCCTGCGCTGCCGCTGGTGCAGCAATCCCGAGTCCCAGCACCGCGAGCCGGAACTGGCCTACAACCAGGGCCGCTGCCTGGGCACGGACAAATGCACCCGCTGCTTCAAGGCCTGTCCCAACGGGGCCCTGTCCCGCCGCGAGGACGGCTTCGTGGCCATCGACCGCAGCAAGTGCGCGGGCTGCACGGACATGCCCTGCGCCGAAGCCTGTCCTGCCCAGGGCATCATCGTCTACGGCAAGCCCTATACCGTGACCGAGGCCCTCAAGGTTGCACAGGAAGATGCTATGTTTTATGCTCGCTCCGGCGGCGGCATGACCATCTCCGGCGGCGAGCCCCTGCTGCAGAGCGAGTTCGCCCTGAACCTGCTGCGCCTGGCCCGCGAGCGCCGCGTGAAGACCTGCATCGAGACCTGCGGCCTGGTGCCCACCGAGGTGGTGCTCGAGGCGGCCCAGTACCTGAATTATGTGCTGTTCGACATCAAGCACATGGATCCCGAGGTGCACAAAAAGCACACCGGCATGCCCAATGACCTCATCCTGAAGAATTTCCGGGCCCTGGTGACGGAGTTCCCCGAGCTGCCCATCACTGCCCGCACGCCCGTCATCCCGGGCTTCAACGATCACGGCCCGGACATCAAGGCCATCTGCGATTTCCTCAAGCCGTTCGAACATGTGAAGTACGAGATGCTGCCCTATCATCGCCTGGGCACGCAGAAGTACATCTTCCTGGACCGCACGCCTCCCATGGGCGAGGTGACCCTGGACGACAAAAAATTTGCCGCCCTGCAGAAGATCGCCGTCGCCACGCTGGGGGATCGCGTCGTCATCCCCCGTTAGCCTTTCGGGGATCGGGAACCGCCCAAGAGGAAGGGTCCGCCTTTTGGGCGGGCCCTTTTTTTG
Source organism: uncultured Desulfovibrio sp. (assembly GCF_949282365.1). Lineage (GTDB taxonomy): Bacteria > Desulfobacterota > Desulfovibrionia > Desulfovibrionales > Desulfovibrionaceae > Desulfovibrio. The sequence goes on along the minus strand of NZ_CASDOY010000027.1, from coordinate 16,081 downwards.
GTCCCCCATGCCTTGCCAAAGGAGCGGATATGGTCAACTGGCACAAGTTCTTCACGTCCATCCTCGATACCATTTCTGACGGCGTCTTCATCTCCGACGCCATGGGCACCACCCTCTATGTCAACCAGATGTATGCCGATCTGGTGGGAGTGCCGGCCAGGGACCTGCGGGGCAAGAACGTGCGCGACCTGGTCAGCGAAGGCTTTTTCGACCTGGCGCTGAACCCGGAGGTGGTGCGTACCGGCAAGCCCGCCACCTACATGCAAAAGCTCAAGGACGGCAAGAACGTCGTCATCTCGGGCGCGCCCGTTTTCGACGAACGCGGCCGGGTCTGCCTGGTGGTGACCTTCGTGCGCGACGAGACCCGCCTGGCCGAGCTCAACGAGCAGACCGGCGAGCAGCGCAGGCTCATCAAGGAGATTAACGACAAGCTGGCCTTCGTGGCCCAGTCCCAGGGACGTGACCTGGAGCCCGTGTTCGCCAGCAGCGCCATGCAGTCGGTGGCCGTGGAGCTCAAGCGCTACGCCGGCACCGACGCCACGGTGCTCATCATGGGCGAGACCGGCGTGGGCAAGGACGTGTTCGCCCGCCTGACCCACCGCTGGAGCCGCCGCAAGGACAAGATCCTGCTCAAGGTGGACTGCGGCGGCATCTCCGAGACCCTGACGGAATCGGAGATCTTCGGTTATGTGCCCGGGGCCTTCACCGGGGCTTCCAGCAAGGGCAAGCCGGGCTATTTCGAGATCGCCGACGGCAGCACCATCTTCCTGGACGAGGTGGGCGAGCTGCCCCTGTCCATGCAGACCCGCCTGCTGCGCGTGCTGCAGGACAACGAGATCGTGCGCGTGGGCAGCTCCCAGCCCCGCAAGGTGGACGTGCGCATCATCGCCGCCACCAACCGCGACCTGGAGGAATGCGTGGAGGCCGGCACCTTCCGCCGCGACCTGTATTACCGCCTCAACGTGGGCACGGTGCGCATCCCGCCCCTCAGGGAACGGCCCGAGGACGTGCGCGTGCTGGCCGAGCTCTTCCTGCGCCAGTACACCACCAAGTACCACAAGAAGCTGGCCTTCATGGACATCACCCTGGACATGCTGGCCCAGTACCGCTGGCCGGGCAATGTGCGCGAATTGCAGAACCTGGTCCACAGCCTGGTCATCACCCGCCAGGGCCCGCGCATCTCGCCCCGCGACCTGCCTTCCAACATCAGCGGCCTGCGCGATGCCGACGGCGGACATCTGGACGCCGTGCTCATGCAGGCGCGGCCCCTGCGCGAGATCATGGCCGACATGGAGCGGGATTTTTTGCGTCGCGCCATCGAGGTGCACGGCTCGGTGCGCCGTGTCTCCGAGCTGTTCCAGGTCAATCGCAGCACCATCTTCCGCAAGCTGCAGGGCGGCCGCCAGCAGGCGGCGGACGAGAGCCGCCCGGAGGACAGGGACTGACGCCCTCCCGCGGGACGCCGTCCCCGCGCCTGCCGAGGGCCCGCCCGTCCGCCCCGTCCGCGAGCCCGTCCCGCGGGCAGGGCGGAGGATGGGGACGAAAAAAGGCGCTTCCCTTGGGGAAGCGCCTTTTTCATCGTTCGGACAGGGGTGCGGGAGCCCTAGGCCCCGGCGGCTTCCCTGCTCTTGCTGCGCTGGCGCAGCACCAGCATGGTCACGATCATGAAGACCAGGCCCGAGGCGAAACCGGGCAGCAGGCTGCCGTGCAGGAAGCCGGAGACCACATAGCCCACCACGCTGCTGGCCGCCACCACACAGGCATAGAGCATCTGTGTGGAGACATGTTCCAGATGGGCGCAGCCCGCGCCGGCGCTGGACAGGATGGTGGTGTCGGAGATGGGCGAGCAGTGGTCGCCGAAGACGCTGCCGGCCAGGGTGGCGGAGAGGCAGATCAGCACCAGGTTGGGATCCACGGCCTGGGCCACGGGCACCACGATGGGGATCAGGATGCCGAAGGTGCCCCAGGCGGTGCCGGTGGAGAAGCTCAGGAAACCGGCCACCACGAAGATGATGGCGGGCAGCAGACCGCCGGAGATGCCGCCGTCGGCCACCAGGGTCTTGACGAAGAGCGGGGTCTGCAAAAGGTCGCGGCAGACGCCGCTGATGGCCCAGGCCAGCACCAGGATGGTGTTGGCGGGCATCATGGCCTTCATGCCTTCACCGGCGCAGTCCATGAAGGCCTTGAGGCTCATGAGGCCGCGCGGCACGAACATGAAGAAGGCCACGGTCAGCGCGCCGAAGGAGGCCCAGACCAGGGCCTTGGAAGCGCTGCAGTTGCCGAAGGCGCCCGCCAGGGTGTGGTAGGCGGGATCCGTGCCCCAGTAGCCGCCGCTGTAGAGCAGGGCCAGCACGGCGAAGACGATCAGGCTGCCGATGGGCACGAGCATGTCCATCAGGTGGCCCCTGGCGCTGGCGCCCATCTCGGCCTGTTCGGCATCCACGTTGCCCAGCTCGCCCTGCCGGGCGCGTAGTTCGGACTTGCGCATGGGGCCGAAGTCGAAGTCCACCAGGCAGACCATGATCACCATGATGAGGGAGAACAGGGCGTAGAAGTTGTAGGGGATGGTGGCCACGAAGGCGGCGAAATCGCTCTCGAAGGCGCCGGTGGCTTTCAGGTTGCTGCCCACGGCGGCGGCCCAGCTGGAGATGGGCGCGATGATGCAGATGGGGGCGGCGGTGGCGTCGATGATGTAGGCCAGCTTGGCGCGGGAGATCTTGTAGCGGTCCGTCACCGGGCGCATGACCGTGCCCACGGTGAGGCAGTTGAAATAGTCGTCGATGAAGATGAAGGCCCCCAGACCGCCGGTGGAGAGCATGGCCACGCGCTTGCTCTTGATGCGCTTGGTGGCCCAGTTGCCGTAGGCCCGTGTGCCGCCGGCGCGCGAGATGGTGAACACCAGGGCGCCCAGCAGGGTACAGAAGATGATGATGTTGAAATCGACCTTGTTCACCATGGTGGTGAAGGCGATCTCCACGGGCTTGATGATCATGTCGCCCGTGCCCATGCCCAGGCAATAGATGACGGTGCCGCTGAGAATGCCGAGGAAGAGGGAGGAGATGACTTCCTTGGTGATCAGGGCCAGGGTGATGGCGATGATGGGCGGCAACAGGGAAAGCCAACCCGCGTCAAACGGATCCATGAACATGCTCCTGTCTTGAAGGTCTGGAAGGCGCAGCGCCGCACGCACGGCCCGGCATCCCCCGCCGGAGCGCAATCTTCCCGGTCGCGCTGGACTGCGTTCGCGGAAGTGTAGCATGCGCGCCGTGGCGCAGCAATAAAAAACGCGTACACGGATCGTGGCCGGCGGCCCCTCCCCCGGGACGGCCGTCCGGCATGGAGCAGCCGCGCGGGCAGGGGCGCAGGGCGGTGAGGGGACGCGCGGCTGTCGCACAAGAACGGCCCGGGCAGGGCGCGGCCGGGAAACGGTCAGCCGCGCAGACAGGAAGGGGCACGCCGGACGGACGGGAAAGGCGGGAAACGGGGCTGGCGGGAAGATCCGCGTGCCGCCTGTCTGCGCCATGCGTCCCGCATTTGTCCATAGAAATTGGCTGGTTTTGGGGAAGATGGGAGTTTTGGGGGGAGCTCCCCGTTTGCCGCAAGCAGTGACCCGAATGGCGGCCGGAGGCCGTGCCCGTTGCGACGCAGGAAGCTGCGGGCATCGACAGCAAGGCGCGACCGGATGGCGGCCGGAGGCCGTGCCCGTTGCGACGCAGGAAGCTACGGGCATCGACAGCAAGGCAAAGGGGTCCCTTCCCCCTCAAAACAAAATGTCGTCCTGAGCCTAGAGGGCGATCTCGCCGAAGCGGGCCTCGTACTGCTGCACGGCCTGGGCCAGGGCGGCGGCCAGGCGCTTGGCGCTTTCAGGGCTCATGCCGATGGCTTTTTGCGGCTGCACGGCCAGCACCGGGCCCTGGGCATCGTTTTCCTGGCGGCTCACGCAGGCCGTGAGCAGGATCTCGCCGCGGGCGAAGGTGGTCTGGAAGGCATTGGCATAGATGGTCTCCAGGGCGGGGGCGGGCAGCATGGCCACGCGCAGCTGCGGCGCATCGGCCTGCTGTTCCGGGGCGGGGCTGTTGGCGGGGGTCTTTTTCAGGGCGGGCATGGTTTGCTCCTTGTGGCTGGTGTTGCGGATCGGGACGGTGGCGCGCCGGTCATGCGCCGGGTGCGGCGGACGGGGGCCCTGCCGCTCTTGCCGTCGTGCGGCGCACCGTGCGGGCTCCGGGGGCTGTCGCGGCCTCCCGGTACGGGGAGTTATTTTTTCTCGCTCTTTTTGGCGGCAGGCGCCTTTTTCTCGGCCGGGGCCTTTTCTTCCGGCGTGTCGGCCTGGGTGCGGATGCTGACGCGGGGCAGGTCGGCAAAGGTGACGCTGCCGGCATCCATGCGGCGGATGATCTCGTCGGTGATGTCCAGACCGGCGGGAGCGGCCAGCAGGTTCTGGCGGGCCATGACGGCCACGTCGCCCTTGTCGGCGCGCCAGGCCTCGATCTGGGCCAGCATGTGCTTGCTGACCACCTCGCGGGCCGCGGCCTGTTCCAGGGCCAGCTGGCGCTGCAGCACGGCCAGGCCCTGCCGCAGTTCCTGCTGGCGCTTCTCTTCAGGGCTTTTCTTCAATTCCTCCTGATAGGCGGCCAGACCGTTTTGCAAAATGGTCTGGACCTTGCCCAGATGCTCGTTGGCCTGCTGCGCGGCTTTGGACTGGCTCAGGACGCGTTCCACATCCACGCAGACCAGATCCGGGCCGGTGTTCAGGCAGCCGGACAGGGGCAGGGACAGGAGCAGGACAAGGCAGGGCAGGAAGCGGGAAAGACGGGGCATGGGATGGTTCCTCGGTCTGGTTGGGGGTGGGTGTCGGGCCGGAGCCCCGGGCCGATGCATCGGCAGGAGGCCTGGCCCGGAACATCGGACGGCGGCCGGTACTGGCGGACTGGCCGCGGGTACGGGGAGGGCCTCCTTGCGGGCGGCGGGAGCGTGCGGGCCTGTCCGAAGCCAGCATAGCGCGCCACAGGGACCGACGTCCATACAGACAGAGCTGCAGGGCCGGCCGTTGCGGGGCGGACTGGCCGCGGGCACGGGAGCGTCCCGGCCTCGCGGACGGCGGGAGCGTGCGCTCCGTCCCGCCGCCGTGGGCCACGGCCGTCAGGCCGCCAGAACAAAGCCGGTCTCCCGGAAGGCAGGAAGACCGGCTTGCGGGAGGCGGCGGCCGGGACTCTCTCCGGCCGCCTCCTCGGGGTTGGCGGTTTAGAACTCGTAGCGGAAGTTGCCGAACACACCGTGGCCGGTGGTGTTCTGGCCGGCCTGCAGGGTGTAGTTGACACCGAAGCTCAGGTTGTCGTTGCCCAGCTGGATGCCGACGCCGCCCTGCCAGGTGAGGTAATCCATCATCTGGGTCTCCACTTCATAGGAGCCGGGCAGGCCGGTGAAGCGCACGTCTTCCTTGGCCTTGATGTCGCCGGCGGCCGGGATCACGCTGAAGTCCACGCTGGGCTTGAAGAACCAGCCGCTGTCCATGGTGATCTCCTTGCTGAACGTCACGCCGATGGGGAAGGTCCAGATGTCCTGATGGAAGCCGTCGCCTTCCAGCACCGTGCCGCCGTGGGTGTCCACGTCATAGCCCCAGGTGTTGAGGCTCATGTAGCGCACGCCGATGTGCGGGATGATGTCCAGGGCGCTGGTCTCCAGCTTGTATTCGGCACGCAGGCCGGCGGAGATGGCCGTGGCCTGCACGTCGGCTTCCAGGTCGCCCATGCCCATGCGGCCGTCCATATCCTGGGACAGGTCGTTCCAGGTGCTGGTGTAGGAGACGTCGGCCATGAGGCCGAAGTTCTGGTAGTTCCAGCCGGCGTAGGCGCCCAGGCCCCAGAAGGTCATGCGGTTTTCGGTGCTGTTGAGGTCGCCGCCGCTGGATTCGGCATAGCCGCCGCCGATGTTGAAGGTGATACCGGCGCGGATGGCGTTCTCGAAGGTGTAATCGGCGCCCAGCGAGACGCCGCCCAGGTTGCCGTTGAAGCCGTAATCCAGATCGCCGGCCTCCATGCCCCAGCCGTGCATGTTCTGCCACAGGGGCGCGATCCACAGGGCGAAGCCCGTGGTGCGGCGGTCCACGATCTTGCCTTCGGCGTTCATGGCCTGCGCGCCGTCAACGGGGTTGGCGAAGCCCAGACGGTTGACCACGGCGTTGGTGGCCGCGTCGGAGGCCATCCTGGTCATCTGCGGCACGGCGCCGGCAAAGGCCATGCGGGCCGCGCTTTCGATGGTGCTGGCCGCGGCCTGCTTGTCCGCGCCCAGGAAGCGGTTGTCCGTGGCGCGGCTCAGGAAGCGCACGCCCATGTCGTTGGCGTCCACGTCGTTGAGCCCCCGACCGTACAGCGTATTGACCCCATTGGCCAGCTCATGGCTCAGGCCGGGGAAGACAGTGTGGGCGTCGTTGCGCTGGGCGATGGTGGTGACAGTGTCGGTCACGTCATTATAGGTGGCATCCCCCAGCGAGATCATGTCCGTGGTGGATTCCAGCACATTGTTCTTCCAGCCGTCAACAGTCGCGATGGCGACATTCCCCACGATGGTGTAGTTCTGCCCGACCACGGCATCCGTGATCAGCAGTTTGGCGCCGTCGGCCACATTGAGGGTGCCGGGAGTTTCAAAGGCGATGGCGGCGTTACCGGCAGCGATGCCGGCATCGGCTCCATTGATCACCAGCAGGCTATTGGCAGCGAAGTTGGCGGTGTTAGCAGTATATCCTGCCATTACCCCATCGTAGTTCATGGTGCTGTTGACTTCCAGACCGTAGCCAGTAGCGATTTTCAGCGGGCGGTACAGACCAAGCGCAGAGCCGATACCATCCCTGCTCAGGCCGGTACCCAGCTGGTTTTGGACAACAGAAGGCAACCAGGCTGTATTGGCGGTACCATAAGCCACATAATTGTTACGGCCGACAAGCATATTGTTGTTCAATACATTGTAGCCTGTAGCGGCTTCATAATTCATTTCAGCTGTGGCATATGTGTTGGAGGCAACATTCCAGTCAGGGTCAAAGACAAGGGCGCCCCCACCTTCAGTATTCAGCGTGTTGATGGATACCGCCAGGTTCCCCTTGGTATCGTCCGCGGTACCAATAGTGAGATCTTTGTTAGCCGCCAGGTTCATCGTATCGATAGTTACCGTGGCGCCATTGGTGATGGAGACATCGTCGTTGGCATTGATCGTATTGATAGTGGCTTGGCCGTCATCGATGCTGACCTCCTTTTCAGAGGTCAGATTCGTGGCGGTAAGGCTACCGCCGTTGGTCACGTTGGTAGACTGGGTATGGATATCTTCAGCCGCCAGGTTGCCGCCGTCGGCGGTCACGGCTGCGACAGCCTTTCCCTCTTCACCGATCTGGCCTATCTCCAGGTTGACGCCGGCGGTCGCATTGACCGTACCCTGACCATTCTGACCTGCTGTTACTTTCTCGACAGCATAGTCGCCCGCGGCGGCATTGAGGGTGGAATTATCCCCCAGCTCCACTGTGGCCTCCAGCGTACCGTTGTTGATCTCGGCCGCCGCATTGCCCAGGTTGAGGGTCTTGCCATCGCTGACAGTGACGGTGTCGAGAGTGGCATTCTCATTTGTTACGTTGATCAGGGTACCGTTGCCATCCCCCGTCAGGGTCAGGTCGTTCGTGACAGTGACCGTATGAGCGCCCTCATCAGCATTGGTGATGACGATGGCATCAGCGCCGTAACCGCCCGCGACGGTGGTTTGGCTGGTGAGGTTCTCGCCGGTGTATTCCACGGTCGCGCCGTCCAGCAGTGCACCGGTACTTTCAGCAACGGACCCCTGCAGGTTGCCGGATGCAGTCTTGTCATCCTCAGAGACTTCGATGGCAGCACCTTCGTACTTGATGAGGCCGGTGCTATTCTCGGTCACCAGGACGCTGTGGTAGGTCTGCATATCGGCAGTGGAAATGCTGCCAAGACCGGTCACAGCGAGCGTGCCACCGTTTTCCAGGTAGAGCTTGCTCAGACCGTCAGCGAGGGTGATGCTCTCGTCGTTCTTCACCAGCAAATCGTTGGCCGCACTGAGCACACCGTTGCCGCTGACATTGATGCCCTTTGTACCGTCCCCATCCTCGCTACTCTTCAGCGAGTCGGTGACGGTCAGGGTGCCGCCTTCAACGCTGAGACCGTTGTTGGTCACCACGTCAACGGCAGCGGCCTTCACATTACCCGCACTGGCAAGCGTCAGAGCGCCATCATTGAAGATGCCCGTACTCCCCTCGACGACAGTTCCTGTGGACAGGGTAGCCAGCTCCAGGGTGGAGCCGTCGGACACGTTCAGCTTGTCGAATTTTGTGGCAATACCCTCAAAGGTGCTGTTATAATTTTTGAAGACCAGAGTGGAGGTGGGAGGGGTGTCACCGGCGCCATCGGGAATGGAAAGCGTACCATCCACAGTGCCCTTGAAGCCATCATAACCATCGAAGATCACAGCGCTGGGACCATGGCTGGTGACCGTGCCGTCATTGAGGCTCAGACCACCGGCGTGGATGTCCCCGTTAAACGTACCGTCCTTGATGATCAGGTTGGTCGTCCAAACAGTGGCAGAGGCGTTTTTTCCATCAGCCATGCCACCGGCATAGACATCACCATTGATGGTACCGCCATTGATGACGATAGTATTGGCGGTTTCCACAGAGGCGGTAGCTTTCGAGCCATTCTTGCTGTAGGCCAGACCGCCGCCGATGACGGCCACGGAAGAGGTCGTTTCCTTGCCATCATTGGCCTTGTAGATGATGCCGTTGACCGTGACGTCGCCGCTGATGGTCAGGCTGGCGGTGGTCACATTGGCAGTGGCCGTCGCAGAGCTGCTCGCAGTACCCAGGTTTTCAGCCAGACCGCCGCCCACGACGCCCGTCAGGCTGCCGCCGGTGAGGTTGACAACGGAGTTCGCCACATTGGCCGTAGCAGAACCTCTGCTTCCCTGGGCACGGGCAAAACCGCCGCCCACCACGGCGCCACGCGTGATGTCACCACCGCTGATGTTCACCGTAGCGTTCTCCAGGACCTTGGATTCAGCCTCCGTAGCGTTGCTCATGGCCTTGCCGCCAGCCACGACGTACTGCGCCCAGCCCTGCGGTTCTGTGGCGCCGATGGTGCCGCCGCTGATGTTCACCGTCGCATTTTCGACTGCAGACGTGGCAGTGGTATTGCGCACATAGGAACCGCCGTAGATTTCGCCGGCTACCGTGCCGCCCTCCACGTTCACCGTGGTGCTGGTAATGAGGCTGCCCTCTTTACCGTTCTTTTCAAGGAGGTTGCCGCCGACGAGGTCGCCCGAGACCTTACCACCGGTCATGGTCAGCAGGGTGCTTTCTCCAACCGTGGTGGTACCGCCGTTGGTCGCCAGACCACCGGCAACGACCTTGCCGTCGATCGTGCCACCGGTGATGCTCACATTCGTATTGTCCACCGTGGCGGATGCTCCAGCACCATTGGCCATGCCGCCGCCCACAACGGCAGCGGAAGATGTGCCGGCGTTGGCTTCAACAGCGCCATAGGCGATGCCATTGATGCTGCCGCCATTGATGGCCACGAAGGAGGTGCCCTCCACATCGAAGCCACCCACCTGAGATGAGGCGAGGCCGTCCGCATGGCTGTAGTAGGTCTCGGCCAGACCGCCGCCGACCACACCGGCCAGCTCGCCCTTGTCGACCTGCACGCCGCTGTTGCCCTCGACCGTCGCGGTCGCATGACCCGTGCCCTGGGCCTTGGCCATGCTGCCGCCCACCACGGCGCCGTCAGTGATGGTCACATCACCGTTCACGAAAACGCCACTGTCGCCTTCCACCAGCGTCGTTGCGGTATCGCCCGCATAAGCCATGGACTTGTTGCCGCCGATGACGTATTGGGCCTTGTTCTGGGTGACATCAGCCGCAGCAAACTTTCCGCCAGTGATGGTTACCAGAGAGTTGGCCACACGAGCGCTACCGTCACCGCGCACATAGTTGCCGCCGACGATCTCGCCAGTGGCTGCACCGCCGGCAACCGTGACTGCAGCATCACCGGTGACGATGAGGTTGTGGTCGGGCTGACCTTCTTCCGTGGACAGCTCTCCGGCGTCCTGCACCATGCCGCCGCCCACCAGGTCGTCATTGACCGTGCCGCCGTCCATGCTCAGAAGCGTGTCACCGTGAACGATGGCGGCATAGCCGCCATTGGCCACCACGCTGCCGGCCACGACTTTGCCGCTGGTGACAGTGCTTTCGCCAGAAATGGTCACGCTGCTGGTGACAGTGGCGTCCTTGGAACCCAGCACGGTGGTCGTGTTGGCGCCGTAGGCCAGACCGCCACCGATGATGGCGGCCTTGAGGTTGATGCCGCCGGTGACGCTGGTGGCGCTGTTGGACGGGGAGAAAGTGCCGCCGTCGATGGTCACGGAAGTATCGCCGTTGTCGGCGACATTGCTCTTCCCCGTGCCGCTGTAGTTGTGGGCAACACTGCCGCCCACCACGGAGGCATGGAAGGTACCGTCATTGACGACGACGCTGGAACCTTTCGTGGTAGCCGTATTGCTGGTATTCGTACCGGTCTTGACGTAGTTGCCGCCCATGACCAGTTCGTAGCCAGTCGTCTCTGCGCTCCCGAAGGTGCCGTTTTCGATGGTCAGCGTTGTTTTGCCGGTGGTCAGAGCAGCGTTCGCGTCATTGGCGATCTTGCTGCCGCCCACCACGAACTGGGACGAGGTAGCCTCTCCGCTGATGGTGGTGCTGATATCGCCCAGCGTGACCTTATCAATGGCTGCGTTTTCACCGCGCACATAGCTGCCGCCGATGATCTCGCTGATGGTTCCGCCCTCGACGGTGAGGCTGATGTCGCCATTGACCGGCTCGCGGTCTTCCGCGCTCGCAACACCTTGATACAGCCAGCCCCCCATCAGGTTATTGACCTGAGGGTGTTCCGCGCTGTCATAATTGTCTTGCCCTTCCAGTGCCAGATTGGCCGCGCCAGCGGCCGCCGCGCCGCCCATGACCAGCATGCCGGCCACGGCCAGCGAGCCGAAGACGTTCATCAGATGGCATTTTTTCAGTACCGCCCTGTAGCGGTTTATCAGGTTACCGATAGCTCCCTTGGTCAGTTGCATACATATCTCCCGAAGTTGCGACGTCCTGCCAACAATGGGCGTCAAGTCCACAGGCCAGGCCGAACAAAGGGGCGCGAGACGGGCGTATTGTAATAACAGTAATTAGTACAATACCTTGCCGAACATATTCCCCCATGGACGGCATTGCACTCGCAAAAGTGGGCGGCTATGATGCTCCTGAGGCAAAAATGTAGCGGAACAAAATATCGCCCACATCTCAATCTTAGGACATAAAAACAGCCAAGTAAACAAAAAAATGATTTTTGGGATATATTTTTATATTATGGGTTGATTTATCGTCCTTTTTTGGGAGGGCAAGGATGAGATCGTATGCAGAAACTTGGAGAACGCATCCGTCATGTACGGGGAAAGATGTCCCAGGAGGCCTTTGCCGGGCTTTTGGGCATCAGCAAGGGCGCTCTCGGCGGTTATGAGCGCGGCGAGAACTGCCCCAACGTGGATGTTATTCTAACGATATGCAAACAATGCAAAATACGTGTTGAATGGTTGATGTCCGGCGTGGGCGGCATGTCCGCGGAAGGCCTTGCGGCGGACGGCTTCGGCAGCGGTATCCGCCTGCCGGGCAGCGATGGCGGTAAAAACGCCATGGACGGAAAAATGGCCTTGCAGGACGGATCGTCTGCCGGACAGGTGGATGCCTTTCCCGATACCGCCTTGCGGGAGCACTGCCGCTGGCTGCAGGAACGTCTGGAGCAGCTGGAGGAGGAGCGGCGGGACCTGAACCGGGAGAACCGCCTGCTGTGGCAGAAGAATGCCGATCTCGGGACACGCCTCGCCCGTCTGGAGCAGGTGCTGGAGCGCAAGGAAACGGACGAGGCCGTGGCGGCCGTCAGGAACGGCCCGGCCCCGCGGGCCTGCGGGCAGAGGCCGCACGGCCTGCAGGAAAGCCGCAAGGCCTATCCCGGGGAGTGAGGACGCGCGGGCTTGCCCCGGCCCGGCCCGCCGTGTATAGGGGAACATGGTCCGGCGGTCCGCCGCCATATGCCGGATGGTCCGGCATGGGGATGCGCGCCGCCGCTCCTGTCCCGCGCCGTGCGCGTGGTCTTGCCGGAAGGGCATGACGCCGGGCCCCTGTACGGGCCGCTCCGGGGCTGCCGTGATGCCGCACGGCGGCGCGTCCCCGGCCTGCCGTCCGCATGGTGGCGGGCCCGGCCCGGCTGCCGTCCGGGGACGAAGTTGCCACAATCCTGACTGATCGGGGAGCCGACATGAACAGCAGTTACCCTCTTGTGTTTTCCGTGACCTCCGGCAAGGGCGGCGTGGGCAAGACCAATATCTCGGTCAATCTGGCCCTGACTCTGGCGGCGCGCGGCAAAAGGGTGCTGCTGCTGGATGCCGACCTGGGCCTGGCCAATGTGGACGTGCTGCTGGGCCTGCATCCCGAAAAGAACCTCTTTCACCTCTTTCACGAAGGGGCCCGCCTGCGCGACATCCTGCTGCCCACGGACTGCGGTTTTTCCATCCTGCCGGCCTCGTCCGGCGTCAGCGAGATGCTGGCGCTCAATCCCGGGCAGAAGCTGGAACTGCTGGACGCCATGGACGAGCTGGAGGACGAGCTGGATTTCCTCATCGTGGACACGGGCGCGGGCATCAACGACAGCGTGCTGTATTTCAACATGGCGGCCCAGGAGCGGCTGCTGGTCCTGACGCCGGAGCCCACCTCCCTGACCGACGCCTATGCCCTGATCAAGGTCCTGAAGACGCAGCACGGCGTGGACCGCTTCCAGATCTGCGTCAACATGGCGCAGGACATGCAGGTCGCCCGTGAGATGTTCGTACGCCTGACGGATGTCTGCGACCATTTCCTGGGCGGCGTGTCCCTGGACCTGGCCGGCGTGCTGCCGCGCGATCCCGCCGTGCATGAGGCCGTGGTGCGCCAGCAGCCTTTCTGCCGCTGCCTGCCGGAAAGCCCGGTCTGCCGCGGGCTGGAAAATCTGGCCGGGAACGTCCTGCGCTGGGAGCCCGCGCCCAGCGCCGACGGCAATATCAAGTTCTTCTGGAAAAAGTTGCTCTATCGCTAGAGGGGGCGGATACGGCCGCCGGAGAGGAGGCCGGGCCGCCGTGATGCTCCTGCGCGCCGTCCTGCGGCCGCCGGCCCGTCCCCTTCCGCATCCCTGCCGCCGCTGCCCTCAGGCTCCTGCATGGCCGGGGTGTGTCCGGTCTTCCGTTTTCCCGGCCCCGTGCCGCATCCTCGATGTCCCGAATCTTGTGTGCCGTCCCGGGCGCCTTCCTGCGGCTGCCGGCCCGTCCGCTGCGCCCTTCCGCATCCCTGCCGCCGCTGCCCGGTCCCTGTGCCGGCACCGGACGCCGGCCTGCGGGCCGTCCTGTGACCGTCCTCCCTCTATCCCGTCCCCTTGCCGCATTGCGTCATCGCCGCCCGCAACGTCCCGGCGTCGTACGGCCGGCCATGCCGTCCCTCTCTGTCCCTGTGCGGCATCGGGTCGTCGCCTTCCGTAACCTTCCTGCGCCGCCGGGCGCCGGCCTGCGCGCCGCCTTCGGACGTTCGCCGCACAAGGCCCCGGACACGGGCAGCGGTGCGGCTCCGCTGTCCGTACGTCCTCCCTCCCCGGCGCATCCTGCCCGGACGCGTGTGCCGTCCTGGGCGGGCGCAGCGCGGCCCTTTTGCCATGTCGGCCGGCAACAAAAAAGACGGCGTCGCCGGACGCCGTCTTCGCTTTTCGGGGCAGGGGAGCGGGATGCGCTACTTGATGGTCACCAGCTCGTAATCCGCATTGCCGATGCCGATCTTCCGGGCATGCTCGATCTGGCTGCGCCAGTTGGTCTGGGGATGGATGTCGGTGAAGTGGTCGTTGTGCTCGTGCTTGCACTGGCCCAGCACGCTGGTGCCGATGACCGGGGCGGCGTTGACCGCGTCGATGCAGGCATGGTCCAGGGCCACGGGGTCGAAGCTGGCGAACATGCCGATATCGGGCACCACGGCGGCGTCGTTCTCGGCATGGCAGTCGCAGTAGGGCGAGACCTGGTTGACGATGCTCACATGGAAGTGCGGGCGGCCCTGGATGACGGCCTTGGTGTATTCGGCCATGCGCTCGTTGAGGATGGTGCTTTCGGCGTCGAAAGCATTGCTGATGGCGTCGAAGTTGCACACGCCGATGCAGCGGCCGCAACCGGCGCAGAGTTCATGGTCGATGCTGGCCTTGTGGTCCTCGCCGATGCTGATGGCCGACTGGGCGCAGTACTGCGTACAGGTCTTGCAGCCGCGGCATTTTTCCGGGTCGATGCTGGGCTTGCCGATGCTGTGCATGGCCATCTTGCCCGCGCGGCTGCCGCAGCCCATGCCGATGTTCTTGATGGCCCCGCCGAAGCCGGTCAGCTCGTGGCCCTTGAAGTGGGTCAGGCTGATGAAGATGTCGGCATCCATGATGGCGCGGCCGATGAAGGCGCTCTGGAAATGGTCGCAGCCTTCCAGCGGCACTTCCAGCTCGTCCGTGCCCTTGAGGCCGTCGGCGATGATGATCTGGCAGCCGGTGCTCAGGGGCGAAAAGCCGTTTTCCTGCGCGGCGGCCAGATGCTCCAGGGCGTGCTTGCGGCGGCCCACATAGAGGGTGTTGCAGTCGGTCAGGAAGGGGCGGCCGCCCAGGGAGGTCACCTTGTCGGCCACCACCTTGGCGAAGTTGGGCCGCAGGAAGGAAAGGTTGCCCGGCTCACCGAAGTGGATCTTGATGGCCACGAACTTGCTGTCCATGTCGATGCTGTCGATGCCGGCCTTTTCGATCAGCTTTTTCAGCTTGTCCAGAAGGCCGCTGCCCACGGGGCAGCGCATGTCGGTGAAATAGACTTTGGAAGCGCTCATTGTTGTCTGTTCTCCAGCGGGTTGGATGCCGCCGCAGGGGGGACCGGCGGCGGAGGGTCAGCGTTTACAGGCCGTATTGGCGGCCCAGGGAAAAGGCCTTGCCCAGGGGCTCGCCCACGCGGCAGTACTGCTTCTGGCCGCCGTCATAGAGCAGCGGGTCGATGCGGTACATGTCGGGCTGGCCGTGTTCGTTGAGGCAGTCGGTCTCGATGCCCACATTGAGGATGCGGCCCACGAACTGGGTATGGCTGCCCAGCTCCAGCGTGGCCTGCAGCTCGCATTCCAGCACCAGCGGGCATTCGTCCACATAGGGGGCGTCCACCACGCCGCTGTGCACGGCGGTCAGGCCGGTGACGGAGAATTTGTCTTCTTTGGCGCCGGAGACCATGCCGGCGAAGTCCACCATGGCCGCCTGGGCCGCCGAAGGCACGCAGACCGTGAAGGCCTTGCGGGCCGCGATGGCCTTGTGCGTCCAGCGTTCGGGCCGTACGGAAACGGCGATGCAGGGCGGATTGGAACAGCAGATGCCGCCCCAGGCGGCGGTCATGATGTTGGCCTTGCCGTCTTCGTCATAGGCGGCCACGAGAAAGGCGGGCATGGGATAGGCCAGCGTGACGGGACCGAGAGCTTTTTTCATGGCAGGACCTCCTGTCTGCGGGATGGCCGCGCAACGGCGTGTGAATAAAAACATATAGCATTGCGCGCGGGCTGCCGCAACATGCCGTCGGTAGCACGTTTATATAAAAAGATGCTATCCGTATCGCCTGCCGGGCCGGATCCGGCACAGGGGGCAGGACAGGCGGTCAGGCCGGATGCCGGAAAAGACGGGGGCAGAAAAGCTGCGCCGGTCCGCATGGCGGAGCGGCAAGGCGCGGCGCCCCTGCTCCGGCAGCGTGATATCGCTCCGGCGGGGCATGGCGTCCCGGGGCCAGGGCAGCAGAGCGCGACCGGATGGCGGCCGGAGGCCGTGCCCGTTGCGACGGAGGAAGCTGCGGGCATCGACAGCAACGCGCGACCGGATGGCGGCGGAGGCCGTGCCCGTTGCGACGGAGGAAGCTACGGGCATCGACAGCAAGGCGCGACCGGATGGCGGCCGGAGGCCGTGCCCGTTGCGACGGAGGAAGC
>NZ_CASDOY010000026.1 GCF_949282365.1 uncultured Desulfovibrio sp. | reverse complement strand
AAAGGGGCCCTCCTCCCCCTCGCATCGCCCCTCCCGGTCCCGGCCCGGGAGTTTCCATGCATTGTCTCTGTCATGTCCTGAGCGTCGCGGCCCTGCCGCTGGCCCGCCGCCTGCGGCAGGCGCTGGCCACCGCCCCGTGGCGCGCGCCGTCGGGCGGGATGCTGGCGGAATGCCGTTTGTCCGCACCGCAGCGCTTCGCCGCTGAGGACTGCTTGCCCTTTGCCAATATCCTGGACGCGGCCCGGCGGGCCGGGGAGGTCCCGCAGATCTTCGTGGGCGCGGCGGGCATCGCCGTACGGGCCGTGGCGCCCCTGCTGGAGCACAAGAGCACGGACGCGCCGGTGCTGGTCATCTCGCCGGACGGGCGCTTCGTCATCAGCCTTCTGGCCGGGCACTGGGGCGGCGGCAACAGCCTGTGCCGTCATCTGGCCGCCCTGCTGGGGGCCGTGCCGGTCATCACCACGGCCACGGACTGCGACGGCCGTCCGGCCCTGGATCTCTGGCTGCAGGCAGCGGGCCTGCGCCTGCTGGACTGGGAAGAACTGCCCCCGGCCCAGGCCTGCTGGCTGGAGGGCCGTCCCCTGCCCCTGTGGGATCCCTGCGGCATCGTGCCGCAAGGGGACGCAGGCCACGGCGGGACCTTCCTGCGCCGGGAAGACCTGCCGGAAAGCGACGGCCCGGCGCTCTGCGTCCACTGGCAACGCCTGCCCCGGCGGCCGGGACGATTGCGGGCAGCCCCGCCGCTGCTGGTACTGGGCCTGGGCTGCCGCAAGGGCCTGCCCGCGCCGCTGCTGGCCACGGCCGTGGAAGGCCTGCTGCTGCGCCACGGGCTGGAGCCCGGGGCGCTGGCCGCGCTGGCCACGGTCAGGGAGAAGACCGGAGAACCGGCCCTGCAGGAACTGGCGCGGCGGCTGGACCTGCCCCTGCTGGGCTTCGCGGCCCGGGAACTGGCGGCCATCCCCACCCCGCACCCTTCGGCAGCGGCCGGAGCGCGTTTCGGCTGCGCGCCGTTCAGCGTCTGCGAGGCGGCCTGCCTGCTGGCGGCCCGGCAGGGGCTGCGGACGGAGCAGTCCACCGCAAGCGGGACCATGGGACAGGACGCGGCAGGACGCGAAGGGCCGGCGTACGCGCCGCCCGAAGGCTCAATGGCAGAGGAGATGGCGACGGACGGGATAACCGCAGACGGGGCGGCAACAGGCGGCGGAACGGATGTCAGGACGGATGCCTGTCCGGCGGCGGAAGCGACGGCAGGGGATGCCGCCACAGGAGAGCGGCCCCAGCCGCGGACGGCCGGGCACGACGGCCACGAGGGGCCCCGGCAGCCGCTGCCGCCCGGTCTCGCGCCGGACAGCCTGCCGCACGTCGGGGCACGGGACGCCCGCCTGCTGGTGGAAAAGACCGTCGTGGCCGGGCAGCTGACCCTGGCCGTGGCCCTGGCCCCCGGCGTGCTGCGGGACCACCGGACGGGATGGAGGAGATGAACATGACGGACAAACAGCCATCACAGGGCACGGTGCTGCCGGAGCGGGCCGGCGATCCTGCCCGCAGCGGCATCCTGCTGGTGGGCGGCGGGCAGCTCTGCGCGGCGGCCGTCCCCCTGCTGCGGGCCGCCGGGCTGGTGCCTGCGGGCGTCATCCACGGCCCGCACTGCGACTTCGTGGCGGAAGCGGGCCTGCCGCCGCTGGGCCGGGATGCGGATCTGGCCCGCCTGCGCCGGGACTTTTGCCAAGCCGTGGTCACAGCGCCGCACAAACAGGAGGCCGGGCTGCGCCGCCTGCTCTGCGGGCTGCTGGAGGAGCTGGGCTTCGCGCTTGCGGGCGCGCTGCATCCCGGGGCCCGCGTGGATGCGGAGGCCTGCCTCGGCGCGGGCAATCTGGTCTTTGCCGATGCGGCGCTGGCCGCGGGCTGCCGCACGGGCACGGCCTGTCTGCTGCTGCCCCGTGTACGGCTGGGGCGGGACTGCCACCTGGGGGATCATGTGCATCTGGGCGCGGGCACGCGCCTGGGGGCAGGCGTGACGGTGGCGGACGGCGCGCATCTGGGTCGCGACGTGCTGGTGGGGGACAACGTCCGGCTGGGGCGCGACGTGCTGGTGGACGACGGCTTGCGGCTGGAAAAAAATATTTTTGTGCCCGACGGCACGCACCTCACGGCCGGCTGCCTGCCGGGCCCTGCGCTGCGGACGACGGCAAAGGACACGTTATAATCTTTCGATTTTTAAGAAAAATTTTATGAAATAAAAACAGCAGCCCTGCGCCGGTCCCCAAAAGCGTCCCGCCAGCAGCCCGGGGAGCCGCCCGGAATTTCCTGTCCTCACATTGACACAGCGCGCAACCCGGCGTATTGCTTTGTTATCTGTCTGTGACGTCCCGGAGCCGTTCCGTGCGTCCCAGGTTCGACTAGCCTGTGAGGAGGTTGTCCATGAAGTTCGCCCTGTTGTCTGCCGGTATCCTGGCTCTGGTCCTGTCCGTGCCCGCCATCGCGGCTCAACCCCCTGTTCCGGCCGACGGCCTCGTGCTGCAAGGCTCCAATCCCAAGAAGCCGGTGACCTTCAACCATTCCACCCACAAGACCGTGGAATGCGTGGTCTGTCACCACCCCGTGGAAGGCAAGGAAAGCTATGCCAAGTGCGCCACCGCCGGCTGTCATGACGACCTGGCCGGCAAGAAGGGCACCAAGAGCCTGTACTATGTGATGCACGCCAAGTCCAAGGCCGACGCTCCCCTGAAGCATCAGACCTGCCTGGACTGCCACGTCAAGGTGGTGGCCGAAAAGCCTGACCTGAAGAAGGACCTGACCGGCTGCGCCAAGTCCAAGTGCCATCCGTAGGCCGTCCTTGACTTCTGAACTGCAAGCCGCGGGAAACCGCGGCTTTTCTTTTTCCCGGTTTGCCTTTTGCGCCGCGAGCTGCTATGCAGGGACACCGTTGAACAACCGCATACCAACCACTTTTGTGAGGCGCGCATGGCTGCATCTGCCGATCCCACCGAGATCATCGAATTGACGGATCTGATCGAAAAAGGCCCCAATCTGCCGGAATCCGTGGCCGCCGCGCCGGAGACGGCCTCCCGGCCGTCCGACGCCGGGAAAGACGCCGGGGAAGGCGCTGCCGACGGGGCCGATCCCCGTAGCGCGGCAGACACGCTCCTGCCCGCCGGGGGACCTGACGGAGCGGACGGCGACGCTCCCGCCGACAGGGACGTCCGGCCCCGGGACTGGGAAACACAGCTGGAGGCCTCCGCCGCCACGCTGGAGGACGCGGGCCTGCGCCTGTCGGCCCTGGCGCAGCAGGTGGCGCCGGGCGGGACGCCCGGGGCGGAAGGCGCCCTGCCGCAGGAGGGCCTGGAGCGGCTCCAACGGCTGGAGGCGGGGCAGCAGGCCCTGGAGCAGCGTCTGCGGGCCCTGGAACAGCGCTCCGGCGACGGGCGCAGCGACGGCATCCTGCTCATGGAGACCGTGGAACGCCTGACCCATCTGGAAGAACAGCTGCAGGGCCTGGACGCGGGCCATGAGGACGGCAGCGGCGACGCCACGCCCGACAGCGGGCCCGACAGCGTGCTGCTCATGGCGAACATGGAACGCCTCGCCGGTCTGGAGGAAGGCCAGCAGGAGCTGGCGCAACGCCTGCAGGCCCTGGAGGAGCAGGCCGGGCACAGCCACAACGATGCGGCCCTGCTCATGGAGACCGCGGAACGCCTCACCCATCTGGAAGAACAGGTCCAGGCCCTGCTCGCGGACAGGGAGAAGGGCGACGCGGCCGCGCCCGCCGTCCCGCAGCCCGCCGCGGACGCCGAAGGCATGGCCCGGCTGGACGAAGCGGACCGGGCCCTGGCGCAGCGCCTGGACGCCCAGGAACAGCAGCTGGCCGATTTGCTGACCGATTTCGACAAATATGTGGAAAAGGCCGCCGCGGCCGCTGCGGCCCGCGTCCTGCACGAGGAGATCCGCCGCCTGCTGGCGGAGCAGGAGTAAGCGTTTTTCCCTGCGCCCGCCGTCGTTTCCGCCCCCGCCGCCGCGGGGGCTTCGACTTGCCAAGCGCACCGTTAGCGCATATGCTGACAGACGGCCTTTTGCGGGCACTGCCCGCGCGCGGGCCCGAATCAAACAACCAAAAGGGGCGGGGGCTGCCGTTTCCGTTCCTTTTACCCGTCCGGCGTTTTCCCGTTGTGGGTCAAGGCCATTCCCCAGAGGACGGGTTTTTCATTTTGCATGCCACGAGGCCAGGTATGGACAAAGACAGCAAGGAAGCCCTGCAGGTCGCCAAGGAGCTGACCGCCAAATTCATCGAAACGCGCACGGTCTCGCCGGGCAACTTCGCCGAGGTCTTCCCCGCCGTGTATCGCGTGGTCTATGAGGCCATCCGCCGGGGCAACATGTCCGGGGAGGACGGACGTGACTGATCCCCGTCCCCAGCATGACGCCGCCGTTTCCGGCATGTTCGGCCGCATCGCCGATTTCTACGACCTGCTCAATCATACGCTGAGCCTGGGCATCGACTATTACTGGCGCCATGTGCTGGCCAAGAACGTCCGCGTGGGCCGCACCAACCGCGTCCTGGATCTGGCCGCCGGTACGCTGGACGTGGCCCTGGCCATCCGCCGCCGCTATCCGCAGGTGCGGGTGCCGGCCATGGACTTCTGTCCGCCCATGCTCCGGCGCGGCCTGCGCAAGCTCAAGGGCAACAATGCCCGGGCCGTCATGCCCGTGGCGGCCGACGCCAAAAAGCTGCCCCTGCCCGACGCCTCGGTGGACTGCGTGACCATGGCCTTCGGCATCCGCAACATCAAGCCGCGCGCCGAGGCCTTCGCCGAGATGCTGCGCGTGCTCACCCCCGGCGGCCGGGCCTGCATCCTGGAATTCGGCTCCGGCAGCGAACGCATCTGGGGCGGGCTGTACAATTTCTATCTGGACAATGTCCTGCCGCGCATCGGCAGGCTGGTCTCCCGCGACCCGGGCGCCTATGAGTACCTGGCCGAGACCATCCGCCGGTTCCCCACGGCCCCGGCCCTGGAAAAGGAAATGACCGACGCCGGCTTCGCCCGGGCCTGGCACATCAGGCTCACGTCGGGCATCGTCTGCCTGCATGTGGGCGAAAAGGCCCGCTAGGCAGGCGGGCATGCGTTCCGGGCAGGTCAGCGGCAACGGCCCGCGCCGGGGCCCGACAAAAAAAGACCCGGCGGCCGCAAGGCTCACCGGGCAGGTTGGCGCACAGGCCGCAAGGCTCAGGCGCTGCGGGCCAGCCAGACCAGAAAGAGGCCCAGGGCCAGCGCCGCCAGTCCGAGCACGCGGATGGAGCTCCTGGGCATCTGCGCGATGAGGATCACGGCCCGCCGCATGGCGTCGGGGGCCAGAGCCCAGACCAGGCCTTCCAGAAGGATGGCCAAACCCAATGCCGCAAGAAATGGTTTCCAGTCGAACGTCATCTTCTTCACATGGCGGAAACAGGCATTTTTGTAAAGGATAAAACTATGGTGGATTTCGCTGCACTGCAGAATCATGAACAGACCCTGGCCGTGGTGGGCCTGGGCTATGTGGGCCTGCCCCTGGCCGTGGCCTTTTCCCGCCAGATGAAGGTGCTGGGCTTCGACATCAATGCCGGCCGCATCGAGGAACTGCGCAAGGGCCATGACCGCACCAACGAAGTGACCGACGAGGCCCTGGCCGCCGCCAGCATCGAATATACCTGCGATCCCGCGGACCTCGCCCGGGCCGCGGTCATCATCGTGGCCGTGCCCACGCCCATCGACGAGCACCGCTCCCCGGACCTGACCCCCGTGGTGGGCGCCAGCCACACCGTGGGCCGCCACATGACCAGGGGCTGCGTGGTGGTCTACGAGTCCACGGTCTACCCCGGCCTCACCGAGGAGATCTGCGTGCCCATCCTGGAACAGGAGTCGGGCCTCAGCTACGGCACGGACTTCACCGTGGGCTACTCGCCGGAACGCATCAACCCCGGCGACAAGGTCCACACCCTGGAGACCATCAAGAAGATCGTCTCCGGTTCCGACCAGGCCACGGCCGACCTGCTGGCCCAGGTCTACGGCTCCGTGGTCAAGGCGGGCATCCACCGCGCCTCCAGCATCAAGGTGGCCGAGGCCGCCAAGGTCATCGAGAACACCCAGCGCGACCTGAACATCGCGCTCATGAACGAGCTGGCCATCATCTTCGAACGTCTGGGCATCGACACCCTCGAAGTGCTGGAAGCCGCCGGCACCAAATGGAACTTCCTGCCCTTCCGGCCCGGCCTGGTGGGCGGCCACTGCATCGGCGTGGACCCCTATTACCTGACCTTCAAGGCCGAGGAGATGGGCTTCCACCCCGAAGTCATCCTGGCCGGCCGCCGCATCAACGACAACATGGGCAAATATGTGGCCGAATGCCTGGTCAAGCGCCTGATCAGGAACGGCAGCGTGGTCAGCGGCGCGCGCGTGGGCATCCTGGGCTTCACCTTTAAGGAGAACGTGCCCGACCTGCGCAATACCCGCGTGGTGGACGTGATCCGCGAGCTCAGGGAATACAACGTGGTGACGCTGGTGCATGACGCCGAGGCCGACCCGGCCGAGGCCCTGCGCGAATACGGGCAGGAACTGGTGGATCTGGACCAGCTGCGCGACCTGGACGCCGTGCTGCTGGCCGTGAGCCACAAGGCCTACGCCGCCATGACGCCCGAGGACATCAAGGCCCGCTGCAAGGATGCCGGCAAGGCCGTGCTCATGGACGTGAAAGGCTTTTTCGACCCGCAGGCCATGCGCGCCGCGGGCATCGACTACTGGAGACTGTAAGCGCCGTGCTGCTGGTCTGCGCCGCCACCGCCCGCGAGCTGCTGGCCCTCCTGCCGCGGCAGGCCCTGGGGCCCGCCGGCGCGGCGGACCACGGCCCGGAAGGGACGGCGCGGACCACGCTGCCGGAGCAGGAACTGCTGCCCCTGCGCCTGGAGGTGCCGGCCGCGGCCTGCATCACCGGCGTGGGGCCCGTCAATGCCGCCCTGGCCCTGGGGCTGGCCCTGGCCGGGGCCCGTCGGGCAGGGCAGGAGATCTCGCTGGTGCTCAATGCGGGCGTGGCGGGCAGCATGGATCTGCACACGGCGCCCCTCTGCTCGCTCTGGCGGGTGGAGGAAGAGATCTGGCCGGAATACGGCCTGCACGACGGGACGGCTGTGGACGGCCCGTCGTTCGGTTTTCCCCAGTGGCAAGGGCCGCAGGGGCCGGTCTTCGACCGGCTGCGCCTGCCCCGGCCCCCGCGCTTGCCCGCCTGTCTGGCAGGGGTGGACGCCCTGCCCCCGGCCGCGTCGCTGACCGTGGCGGGCGTCAGCGCCAGCCCGCAGCGCGTGGCGCAGCTCAGGCGGGCCCATCCCGGGGCCCTGCTGGAGAATATGGAAGGTTTTGCCGTGGCGCTGGCCTGCGCGCGCCGGGGCATCGCCTGTGTGGAGGTACGCAGCGTTTCCAACCGGGTGGGACCGCGCGCACCGCATGAAACGGATTTCCCGGGGGCCATGCGCCGTCTGGCGGCCGTCTGGCGCCCCGCACCCTGAACCGAGATCGTCCTATGCTGCTTCTGAAAGCCCGTCTGGCACTGGAACTGCCCGCCATCAACAAGGCTCTTTCCCGGGCCGCCGAGGGCCTGCCCCGTCCCGTGCGCCCCATCGCCCGCCACATCTTCGAAGCGGGCGGCAAACGGCTGCGCCCCCTGCTGACCATCCTCACGGCCCGCCTGCTGGGCTATGACAAACAGGACATCTACGATCTGGCCGTCACCATGGAGATGCTCCATGCCGCCACCCTGCTGCATGACGACGTGCTGGACAATGCCGACACCCGGCGCGGCAAGCCCGCCGCCCATACCATCTTCAACGCCGCCAGCACCATCCTGGCCGGCGACGCCCTGCTGGCCCACGCCAATGCCCTGGTGGCGGCCTGCGGCGATCCGCGCCTGTGCCGCTGCTTCTCCGAGGCCACCAGCCGCACCGCCGCCGGCGAGATCCTGGAGATCGCGGCCCAGCATCAGGTGGAGACCAGCGACGAGGAATACCGGGAGATCATCCGCGGCAAGACCGCCTGGCTGATCCGGGCCTCGTGCCAGCTGGGCGCCCTGCGCGCCGGCGCCGGCGACGCCCAGGTGGAGGCGGCCGCCGCCTACGGCGAGAACATCGGCATGGCCTTCCAGATCGTGGACGACGCCCTGGACTTCGCGCCCCAGAGCGTCACGGGCAAGCCCTCGGGCGGCGATGTGCGCGAGGGCAAGCTGACCCCGCCCCTGCGCATGTACCGCGACTCCCTGGACGCCGACGCCCGGGCGGCCTTCGACCGGGCCTTCAACGACGCCGCCTTCAGCGACGAGGACGCCGAACGCATCGCCGGGGCCATCCGCGAGGCCGGTTTCGACCAGGCCACGCGCCTGGCCGCCGAAAGCTATCTGGACCGGGCCCGCGCTGCCCTGGCCAGCCTGCCCGCCGGGCCGGAGCAGGACCTGCTGCAACAAATGGCCGACTACGTGCGCGACCGCAAAAAATAAACTTTTTTCGCCTTATTCCGGAACCGGCGGAACTGCCGCCGCCAAAGCGAGGACCGTATGCTCTATCGTGTGGAAACCGGGCTTCATGCCAACATTACCGATACCCAGGGCCGCAAGACGGCGCTGCATCTGCTCAAGGCGCTGCAGATCCCCGTCGCCGCCATCCGTCAGATCAAAGTCTACACCGTGGACGGTCTGGATGCCGCCCAGGTGGAACGGCTGGTGGACGAAGGCATCTGGCACGACCCCATCCTGCAGCGGGCCTCGCTGGAGCCGCTGCCCTTCGTGGAACCCGCGCCCCACTGGATCGTGGAAGTGGGCTACCGCCCCGGCGTGACCGACAATGAAGGCCGCACCGCCCGCGATACCGCCGCCATGGTGCTGGACATCGCCCGCGACAGCCTGCGCGTCTACACTTCGGTGCAGTACCGCATCACCTGCGCGCCCGATCGCATGCTCGGCCGCGAGGACGTGGAAGCCCTGGCGCGCGACCTGCTCTGCAACACCCTGATCCAGCGCTTCCGCGTCAAGAGCGCCGAAGAATGGCAGGACCGGCCCGGCTTCGAGCCCCAGGCCGCCAGGGTCACCGGCGCGGCCAACGACAGCGTGGACGTGGTGCCCCTGTCCGGCATGGACGACGACGCCCTGCAGAAAGCCAGCCGCGACAATACCTGGGCCCTGACCCTGCGCGAACTGCACTGCATCCGCGACCAGTTCGCCGCCCCTGACGAACGGGCCCGCCGCAAGGCCGCCGGCCTGCCCGCCGATCCCACGGACGTGGAGATGGAAGTGCTGGCCCAGACCTGGTCCGAACACTGCAAGCACAAGATCTTCGCCTCGCGCATCCATTACGAGAACAGGGAGACCGGCCTGCGCGAAGAGGTCAACAACCTCTACAAGACCTGCATCCGCGACGCCACGGCCACCATCCGCAAACGCCTGGGCGACGACGACTACTGCAAGTCCGTGTTCAAGGACAACGCCGGCGTCATCGCCTTCATCAACGGCTATGACGCCTGCATCAAGGTGGAAACCCACAACAGCCCCTCGGCCCTGGACCCCTACGGCGGCGCGCTGACCGGCATCGTGGGCGTCAACCGCGACCCCATGGGCACGGGCATGGGCGCGGAGCTGGTCTGCAATACCGACGTCTTCTGCTTCGCCTCGCCCTTCTATGACAAGGAGATGCCCCCCCGCCTGCTCCATCCCCGCCGCGTGCTGGAAGGCGTGCGCGAAGGCGTGGAACACGGCGGCAACAAGTCCGGCATCCCCACGGTCAACGGCTCCCTGGTCTTCGATGAACGCTACCTGGGCAAGCCCCTGGTCTACTGCGGCACCGTGGGCGTGCTGCCCACCGACGTCAACGGCCGCAAGGGCTGGGAAAAGAAAGCCGAAGTGGGCGACATCATCGTCATGACCGGCGGCCGCATCGGCAAGGACGGCATCCACGGTGCCACCTTCTCCTCCGAGGAACTGCACGAAGGCTCCCCGGCCACGGCCGTGCAGATCGGCGACCCCATCACCCAGCGCAAGATGTACGACTTCATCATGCGCGCCCGCGACCTGGGCCTGTACAACGCCATCACCGACAACGGCGCGGGCGGCCTTTCCTCCTCGGTGGGCGAAATGGCCGAGGACACCGGCGGCTGCGTGCTGGACATCGCCAAGGCCCCGCTCAAGTACGACGGCCTGCGCCCCTGGGAGATCCTGCTCTCCGAGGCCCAGGAACGCATGACCCTGGCCGTGCCGCCCGCCAAGCTGGACGCCTTCATGGAACTGGCCGCGCGCATGGACGTGGAAGCCACGGCCCTGGGCCATTACACCGACAGCGGCTTTTTCGATGTCTGCTACAACGACCGCCCCGTGGCCTCCCTGCCCATGGACTTCATGCATGACGGCGTGCCCCAGCTGGAACTGGAAGCCGTCTGGGAAGCCCCCAGGGTGGACGACGTGTGCGTGGACCTGCCCGACAGCGAACAGGGCGCCTTCCTGCGCCGCATGCTGGGCCGCCTGAACATCTGCTCCAAGGAATACATCATCCGCCAGTACGACCACGAAGTGCGCGGCGGCAGCGCCATCAAGCCCCTGTGCGGCGTCAAGAGCGACGGCCCCTCCGACGCCGGCGTCATCCGCCCGCTGCTGGAATCCGATGCCGGGCTGGTCATCTCCCACGGCATCTGCCCCAAGTTCAGCGATTACGACACCTACTGGATGATGGCCAATGCCATGGACGAAGCCATCCGCAACGCCGTGGCCGTGGGCGGCAATCCCGACGCCCTGGCCGGTGTGGACAACTTCTGCTGGTGCGACCCGGTGCAGAGCGAGAAGACCCCCGACGGCCGCTACAAGCTGGCCCAGCTGGTGCGCGCCTGCAAGGCCCTGCAGCAGTTCTCCCTGGCCTTCGGCGTGCCCTGCATCTCGGGCAAGGACTCCATGAAGAACGACTACACCGGCGGCGGCGAAAAGATCTCCATCCCGCCCACGGTGCTGTTCTCGGTGATCGGCGTCATCAACAGCGTCATCGCCACCCAGACCTCGGACTTCAAGGCCGCCGGCCATCACATCTACATGCTGGGCGGCACCTGGCGTGAAATGGCCGGCAGCGAAGCCTGCGCCGAACTGGGCCTCACCGGCGGCCGCGTGCCCCAGGTGGACGCCGCCACCGCCATGCCGCGCTACCGCGCCGTGCACGGCCTCATGGGCCAGCGCGCCATCTCCGCCTGCCATGACTGCTCCGACGGCGGTCTGGCCGTGGCCCTGGCCGAGATGTGCATCGGCGGCCGTCTGGGCGCCAGCATCGACCTGGACGCCGTGCCCGCCATGGAAGACATGAGCCTGACCGAACTTCTGTACAGCGAATCGGCCAGCCGCCTCATCGTCAGCGTGCGCCCCGATATGGCCATGATCCTCGACATGCTGGGCGACTGGCAGGTCTGCCGCCGCATCGGTACCGTCACCGACGACAGGACCCTGACCATGACCCGCGGCGGCGTCACCGTGCTGCAGGAAAAGGTGGACGACCTGACCGCCGCCTTCAAGCGCACCCTGGACTGGTAAACCCTGCCTGCCCGACGACCACGAGGGCGCTCCGCAAGGAGCGCCCTTTTTTGTCCCATCGCCCAAACCAGCCCGTCCTTGCCTCCCGCCCGCCCGGGCACGCCCCGGTACGTTCCGGCCTGCCTGCTCCCTTGCTGTGCGGCCGGCATGTTCCCTCCGTCGGCCTGCCCCGCCCGGCTTGCCCTGGCCCGTATGGATCCCCGCGTCCGCCCTCAGCGCCGCAAAGCGCCCGCATGTGCCCTTCGCGACCTGTCCGATGTGTTCCCGGCCCTGCCCCGGCCTGCCTCCAGACCGCTCCGCTCTGTCCCACCGCCCCTGTTGTGCCGCCACGGCTTCGTGGCGTGCCCGCCCGGACGGCCGGACGCCGTACGGTGGTCGTCCCCGATGCACGCCGTGGCAGGTCGCACACCACCGGATGCGGCCTGCCCTGCTACGTCCCTCGCGGCGGAGCGGCGCACACCGAGGTGACCGTCCGCAGGCTCGTGCGTCTGTCCTGCCTCGGGCCCCGGCCCCCGGGACCCTGCGCCGCCAGCCCGCGGACGGTCATGTCCGGCCGGGTCAAGGCAGGCCCGGACCGGGCTCCGGGAAGGCTCCCGGGCCGATCTCCAAGCCGGAGGACGGCGGACCTCCCGGGCCGCGGCCGGCGGGGCTTTTTGAGAAAAAACATGCAATTGTCCGTCCCCTGACAGCCCGTGCAGGGCCTTCTTGTCCGCTTGCACAATATACAGACAAATTGCAGAAAGTTTTTACTGCATATTTACTGTTATTTTACAAAAACAAACTATATCCATTGAAAAATATCAGTCGACATAAAGTTTCAGTGAAACTGCATATCAACTGTTAATTACTGCTCTTGGACAGGAAAATTTCCAGACATTCTCTTGCAAAATCTGCCGCGTTTGACACAAGGTTTTTTTTGTGGCATATCACGGCAACCCTTTCGTTTTGGCGTTTCAGGCAAGCCCCGTTGTGCAGCCTTGACGGGGCGGGTCGCCGGGCGACCTGCGCTGCATGGGCGACCATGCCGCGCACCTGCTTCAACCAAGGAGTTTCTATGACCTCACATCCTCCCATGGGGATGCCGGCGGTGCTGCTGACCTGTCTCGTGACCTGTCTGCTGCTGGCTTCCCCCATGTCCGCCGCCCATGCCGGCGATGCAAAGACTGCCCATTCCAGCCGGGATGTCTGGCTCAAACGAGCCCAGAGCAACGCCGATGCCTTCATGACCGGCATGGCCTCCTGGTACGGAGCCGATTTCCACAACAAGAAGACCGCCAGCGGTGAAGGCTATGACATGTACACCTTCACGGCTGCCCACCGCACCCTGCCCATCGGCACCGTGGTACGCGTCACCGACAGAAGCAACGGCAAAAGCGTCATGGTCTGCGTGACCGACCGCGGCCCCTATGTGCGCGGCCGCATCATCGACCTTTCCTATGCCGCCGCCCAGCAGATCGACATGAACGACCGCGGCGTGGGCAAGGTGGACCTGGAAGTGGTCAGCGACCCCAGCGGCACGCCCCTGCAGAACGGCCAGGCCTACTTCGTGCGCTACAAGGACGACCAGGTGGGCCCCTTCTACGCCTTCGCCGATGCCGCCGCCATGCATGAGGCCCTGCGTCAGGGCCACCCCGAAGCCGAAGTCGTGCTGGACAGCGCCGCCAGATAGCGCGCTCCGCCGCTCCCTTTTTCCGGGCGCCTTGAAGGCGCCCTTTTTTTATGCCCGCGGCCGGTCTTGTCTTCTCGCGCGCTTTGGGGCATTGTCGGCAGGCGTACGCCGCTCGACGGCCTCACTTCCTTCTTGCCGGGAACTGTCATGGGTTTCGTGCTCGCCCTCATCTCCTCAGCGGCCTTCGGCCTCATCCCCCTGTTCAGCCTGCCCCTGCTCCACGCCGGCATGTCCGCGGAGTGCGTCCTGTTCTACCGCTTCCTGTTCGGCTCCCTGGCCCTGGGCCTGATCCTCGTCCTGCGCCAGGAACGCCTGGCCGCGCCCGCCCGCGACCTGATCCGCCTGGCCCTCCTGAGCAGCATGTACGGCCTGGCGGCCCTGCTCATGTTCCGGGGCTTCGCCCACCTGCCCAGCGGCGTGGCCGCCACCCTGCAATTCCTCTATCCGCTGATGGTCATGCTGATCATGACCATCTTCTTCCACGAAAGATTCTCCATCATCACCGCCCTGTCCGTGGCCCTGGCCATGCTGGGCGTCTTCCTGCTCAGCGGCGGCACGTCCGGCGGCAGCGGCGGCATCAGCCTCTGGGGCATCTTCCTGCTGCTGGTCTCCGCCCTGTGCAATGCCGTCTACATCTCCGGCCTGCATGTGGCCCGCATCCACTGCATCTCCGGCCTGGCCATCACCTTCTGGGTGCTGCTCTCCGGCACCCTCCTTGCCCTGGGCAATGCCGTGGCCACCGGCTCCTTCCGCCTGCTGCGCTCATGGGAAGAACTGCTCCTGGTCGTCCTGCTGGCCGTCATCACCGCCGCCATCTCCAACCTGACCCTGATCCTCGCCATCCAGCGCATCGGCTCCACCCTGGCCTCCATCCTGGGCGTGGGCGAGCCCCTCACCGCCGTCACCGTGGGCATCCTGGTCTTCGACGAACCCGCCACCTTCCATGTCTTCAGCGGTGTGGCCGTCATCTGCGCCGCCGTGATCCTGGTCATGACAGGCCCGCAGCTGCTGGCCCGGCGGCATGAAAGAAAGCACGGGTAAAAGATACGAGGGGGGAGAGGGCCCCCCTTCCGGTGCAAAGTCCCTCTCTCCCCCTCGCGCTTCCCCTCTCCCTGCCAAAACTTTTTTTCGGGTCGGTCACGGTCCTCGCGGTACACAAGGCCGCCTCCTGCTGACCGTCCCCCGGCGGCCTTTGCAAGACCTGCGGCAGCCCCGGCGATTCGGTATCGTCCTCGGGCACGGGGCCGGCGGTACACGAGGAAGTCTGTGCCGAACCGGGTGCCATGCCGCCCCACGCCCACGGGGCCGGCCCATACCGGCAGCACGCCACCCCTCATGAAGACCGCCTGCGGGCATCGTTGGCGGACCTTTTCAGGGGCGTCCGTCGTCATCCATGACGATGGGCCCGCAGCGTCCATTCCCCCAGACGCAAAAGCGGAGCCGCCCCGCAGGGCGGCTCCGCTCCATACCGAAAAATGAAAATCAGGCTTACAGGCGTTCAGCCACCAGGCGGCCCATTTCGGCGCAGCCCACCAGGGTGCAGCCGTCCTCCATGATGTCGCCGGTACGGAAGCCGTCGCGCAGGGTCTGGCGCACGGCGTTCTCCACGGCGTCGGCTTCGGCGGACAGGCCGAAAGCCAGGCGCAGCATCATGCCCGCGGACAGGATGGTGGCCAGGGGATTGGCCTTGTCCTGACCGGCGATGTCGGGCGCGGAGCCGTGGATGGGCTCGAACAGGGCCGGAGCCTGGGCGCCCATGGAGGCGGAAGGCAGCATGCCCAGAGAACCGGTGATGACCGAGGCTTCATCGGAAAGGATGTCGCCGAAGATGTTGCCGGTGAGGATGACGTCGAACTGCGAGGGATCGCGCACCAGCTGCATGGCGGCGTTGTCCACATACATGTGGCTCAGTTCCACGTCGGCGTAGTCGGCGTCGTGCACTTCCTGCACCACGGCCTTCCAGAGACGGGAGGTCTCCAGCACATTGCTCTTTTCCACGGAGCAGACCTTCCTGCGGCGCTGGCGGGCGGTCTCGAAGGCCACTTTGGCGATGCGGCGGATCTCGTTCTCGTCGTAGATCATGGTGTTGTAGCCCACGCGCAGGCCGTCGCGCTCCTCGATGGCGCGGGGCTCGCCGAAGTAGATGTCGCCGGTCAGCTCGCGCACCACGATGAGGTCCAGGCCGCGGGCCGCGATGTCGGCACGCAGCAGGCAGGCGCCGGCCAGCTCGGGCAGCAGCAGGGCGGGACGCAGGTTGGCGAACAGACCCAGGGCCTTGCGGATGCCCAGCAGGCCCTTTTCAGGCCGGCGGGCGGGCTCGATGCCGTCCCACTTGGGACCGCCCACGGCGCCCAGATACACGGCGTCGGCCTTCCGGCAGGCTTCCACGGTGGCGGCGGGCAGGGGCTCGCCGGTGGCGTCGATGGCCGCGCCGCCGATGAGGGCGGGCACGAAGTCGAACTCATGGCCGAACTTTTTGGCGACGGCTTCCAGCACAGTCACGCCCTGGGCGACGATCTCGGGACCGATACCGTCGCCCGGCAACAGACAAATGGTCTTTTTCATCTTCATATCCTCGCTGCGACGCCTGCGCGCCGCATTTGTATGCACAACGATGGCTCCGCCCGCGCGGGGCCGGGGGAACGTCCCCTGCCCTCCATCTGTCCGGCAAAGGTACGGCGGAGCCCCCGCCACGCAGGCCGAAGGCCGTCGTCCCTGACCTGACGGGCCCCAGCACGCCGCCGCGCCGGACAAGGACCAGCTCCCCGGCGGCCGCAGAGGGCCGCCGCGATCCGGGCCTGTCCGTTCCCGTGGCCGCGTCCGCGGGCAGGGGGCCTCCTCCCGCAGCGCATCCGGCAAAAGCCGGGCCGGGAACGGCCGCAGGGATGGCCGCTCCACCTCGCCGTCCGGCTCCTGGTACGGCGTGCTACCGGGGGACCGGCACTCGGGGCACGAGCGTCGTCCCGTCCTGCCCCGCCACGGATCCCGATAAAAGTTTTCGGGGGGAGAGGGGGAGTTTGAGGGAGAGAGGGAGCCCCTTTTCCCAAAGGGGCCCCTCTCCCCCTCAAGACAAAGCAGCCCGGCTCTAGCCCCTGGCGGCCAGGCGTTCCTTCACATAGTTGACCAGGCCGCCCTTGTCCAGGATGGCGGCCATGGAGGCCGGCAGGGGCGGGCACTGGATCTCGGCGCCGTTGGTCAGGTCGCGGATGAGGCCGGTGGCGGCGTCCACTTCCAGTTCGTCGCCGTCATGGATTTTGTCCACCTCGTCGCCCACTTCCATGAGCAGCAGGCCCATATTGAAGGCGTTGCGGTAGAAGATGCGGGCGAAGCTGTGGCCGATGACCACGGGCATGCCCGCGCCCAGGATGGCGATGGGGGCGTGCTCGCGGGAGGAGCCGCAGCCGAAGTTGCGGCCGGCCACCATGATGTCGCCGGGCTTCACGCGCTTGACCCAGTCGGGTTCCAGGCCGGCCATGCAGTTGGCGCCCAGCTCCCTGGCGTCCGAAGTGACCAGGAAGCGGGCCGGGATGATGGCGTCGGTATCGATATGTTCGCCCACCTTGTGGGCCGTACCTTTGTAGTTCATGACGTGATCCTTTTTGAAAAATCGGCTTAGAGCTGGTCAGGCCCGGCGATGCAGCCCGCCACGGCGCTGGCGGCCGCCACCACGGGGCTGGAGAGGTAGACTTCGGAATCCAGGCTGCCCATGCGGCCGCGGAAGTTGCGGTTGGTGGTGGCCACGGCGCGTTCGCCGTCGCCCAGGATGCCCATGTGGCCGCCCAGGCAGGGACCGCAGGTGCAGGGGCCCACGATGCAGCCGGCGTCCATGAAGACGTCCATCAGGCCTTCCCTGAGGCACTGCTTCCACACGGCGGGGGTGGAGGGCAGGACGATGCAGCGCACGCCCCTGGCCACCTTGCGGCCGCGCAGGATCTCGGCGGCGTCGCGCATGTCGCTGATGCGGCCGTTGGTGCAAGAGCCCACCACCACCTGCTGCACGGGCAGGTCCTTGAGCTCGGAGACGTTCTTCACGTTGGAGGGCAGGTGCGGACAGGCCACCACGGGTTCCTGGCCGGTGACGTCGATGTCCACCACGCGCTCGTAGACCGCGCCCTCGTCGGCGGCCAGGCTCATGGTCACACCGGGCCGGCCGTGTTCGGCGCAATACTGGCGGGTGAGTTCGTCCACGGCAAAGAGGCCCACCTTGCCGCCGGCTTCGATGGCCATGTTGGCCATGGTCAGGCGGCCTTCCACGGGCAGGGCGTCGATGACGGAGCCGCCGAATTCCAGGGCCTTGTAGAGCGCGCCGTCCACGCCGATGGTCTTGATGAGCAGCAGCATCAGGTCCTTGCCGCGCAGCCATTTGGGCATCCGGCCGTTGATGTTGACGCGGATGGTCGGGGGCACCTTGATCCAGGTCTCGCCCAGGGCCATGCCGGCGGCGATGTCGGTGGAGCCCATGCCCGTGGCGAAGGCGCCGATGCCGCCGTAGGTGCAGGTGTGGCTGTCCGCGCCGATGACCACGTCGCCGGGGCCCACCAGGCCGCGTTCGGGCAGCAGGGTGTGTTCCACGCCGCAGTCGCCGCCTTCATAGTAGTGGGTGATGCCCTGTTCCCGGGCGAACTCACGACTGATCATCACCTGATTGGCCGAGGCGATGTCCTTCTGCGGCGTGAAATGGTCCATGACCAGGGCGATCCTGTCCTTGTCGAAGACGCGGCTGGCACCCATGCCCTTGAAGGATTTGATGGCCAGGGGGCCGGTGATGTCGTTGGCCAGCACCAGGGACAGGCGGCACTGGACGATCTGTCCGTCGCGCTCGATGACGTCGTCGGTGTGGGCTTGCAGGATCTTTTGCGCAAGCGTCTGAGGCATGATGGTTCTCCTTGTCCGGGATGCGCGGGACGCTCCCGTGTGAATGCATTGCTGGGGGCAGGGCCCCACGCAGGAAAGCGGAAAAAGGCTTTTTTGATAAGGCGCATCCGGGGAGGCCGGGAGAAGGGCCCCCCAAACAGGCCTGCCGCTCCCCCTCCCCCTGATGGATCCTAGCTGTGCTGGCAGTGCAGGCGCTCGCCTTCCTTCTCCTTCTTGGCCAGGTGGTTGAGGGCGTTGACATAGGCGCGCGCCGTGGCCACCAGGATGTCGGGATGCGCGCCGCGCCCCACGGCCGAGAACTCGCCTTCGCGCAGGCGCACGGTCACTTCGCCCAGGGCGTCGGTGCCGCCGGTGACGGCATTGACCGCATACTGTTCCAGCTGGGGCTCGCGGCCCAGCATGTCGTTGATGACATTGAAGATGGCGTCCACCGGGCCCACGCCGAAGCCCGCGCCGCTCTTTTCCATGCCGTCCACGTCCATGAGCACGGCTGCCGTGGGCGGCACGCCGCCGGCGTCGGAGCTCTGCACGCTCACATGGCGCAGACGGTAGAGGTCGGGCATGCGGTAGACCTCTTCCTGCACCAGGGCCATGAGGTCGTCGTCATGCAGGGTCTTCTTGCGGTCGGCCAGGGCCTTGACGGCATTGAAGACGATCTGCAGCTGTTCGTCATCCAGGCTGTAGCCCAGGCTCTCGAACTTGTTGCGCACGGCATTGCGGCCGGAATGCTTGCCGATGACCAGGTTGCTCTCGTTGCGGCCCACGGACTGCGGGGTCATGATCTCGTAGGTCTCGCGGTTCTTGAGCATGCCGTCCTGATGGATGCCGGATTCGTGGGCGAAGGCGTTGGCGCCCACGATGGCCTTGTTGTTGGGGATGGGCTGACCGATGGTCATGGAGAGCAGGCGGCAGGAAGGATAGAGCTGCTCGGTGATGATGCCGTGTTCCAGGCCGTAGTAGTCCTTGCGCACGCGCAGGGCCATGGCCAGTTCCTCGAGGGCGGCGTTGCCGGCGCGCTCGCCGATGCCGCTGATGGTCACTTCGGCCTGGCGGGCGCCCACCTTGAGGGCGGCCAGGGTGTTGGCCACGGCCAGGCCCAGGTCATTGTGGCAATGGACGCTGAAAATGGCCTTGTCGCTGTCGGGGGTGTTCTCGATGACGTAGCGGATGAGGTCGGCGAATTCCTGCGGCTGGGCGTAGCCCACGGTATCAGGCAGGTTGATGGTGGTGGCGCCGGCCTTGATGGCGGTCTCCACCACGCGGCAGAGGAAGTCGCGGTCGGAGCGGGAGGCGTCCTCGGCGGAGAATTCCACGTTGTCGGTATAGGAGGCGCAGCGGCGCACCCCGGCGTCGATCATCTGCAGGACCACGTCGGGTTCCTTGCGCAGCTTGTACTTCATGTGCAGGGGCGACGTGGACAGGAAGGTGTGGATACGGGGGTTCTTGGCGTCCTTCACGGCTTCCCAGCAGCGGTCGATGTCGCTGTCCATGCAGCGGCACAGGCCGGCCACCTGGATGGTCTTGGCCTGGCGGGCGATGCGCTGTACGGATTCAAAATCCCCCTGGCTGGAGGCGGGGAAACCGGCTTCCATAATGTCCACGCCCAGCACTTCCAGCTGGTAGGCAATACGGAGTTTTTCCTGAAGGTTCATGGTCGCGCCCGGCGACTGTTCGCCGTCACGCAGGGTGGTGTCGAAAAAGAACACGCGGTTGGACATGGATCTGTCTCCTCTGATCGGACACCCGCGAAGGGTGCTTGTTTGTTATGCCACTGCATAACGGCCGCCCTGCCGGCGGCGATCAGAAGGTCCTCGATCCGCCCCCGCGGGGCGACAAACCGTTACGCAGCTTTCTCCTCGTCCTGCAGGTTCAGGGCGCGTAGTAGCTGACGGTCACGACGGGGAAGAATGACGAAGGAATAGTACAGGCCCCCGCCGATGTAAACGGCGCAGAGCAGGAAGCCGAACAGGCGCGGCTGGGCGTAGACCAGGCCGAAGATGACCATCACGGCCAGCAGGTAACGCACCGGATGGGCGCGCAAAAAGTCATACTCCTTGAAGGAGAAATAGCGCACGCGGCTGACCATGAGCCCGCCCAGGCCCAGCGCGATGATGACGCTGAAATACGGCAGCGCGGGGCGGAAGACATCCGGCAGGATGCCGGCGAAATACAGGAAGGCCACCACCGTGCAGCCCGCGGCGGGGATGGGCAGGCCGATGAAGAAGCGTTTGCCGGTCACGGCCGTGCTGATGTTGAAGCGGGCCAGGCGCAAGGCGCCGCAGGCGGCGAAAAGGAAGGCCGCCACCACGCCGAAACGGCCCAGGCTCTCCAGCTGCCACTGCCAGAGCAGGAAGGCCGGCGCGAGGCCGAAGGCGATGAGGTCGGCCAGGGAGTCGTACTGGACACCGAATTCGCTGGCCGTATGGGTCAGGCGGGCCACCTTGCCGTCCATGCCGTCCAGCAGCGCGGACAGCACGATGGCCAGACCGGCTTCCTCAAAGCGGGACTGCACGGCCCAGACCATGGACAGAAAGCCCATGAACATGCTCAACGAAGTGATGAGGTTGGGCAGAAGGTAGATGCTCTTGTGTACGGGCAGTTTCTTTTCTTGCGGCTGGGTGTCCACAACCATGCTCCACGCGACGCTAGGCGTCGGATTCGGTTCTGGCGGCAAGCGTGCTCTGGCCTGCGAAGACCTGCTCGCCGATCGTGACAGAGGGAACATAGCCTTCGGGCAGGTAAAGGTCAACACGCGAGCCGAAGCGGATCATGCCGTAACGCTGACCGCGCTCCAGGGTGTCGCCTTCCGTCACGCGGCAGACGATGCGGCGGGCGATGAGCCCGGCGATCTGCACCATGGTCCAGGCCGCGCCGTCCTCCCCGCGCAGCAGGTAGCCGCAGCGTTCGTTGCCGGTGGCGGCCTTGTCATAGGCGGCGTTGACGAATTTGCCCGGCCAGTAGCGGATGCGTTCCACCACGCCGGTCACGGGCGAACGGTTCACATGCACGCTGAAGACGTTCATGAAGATGCTGATGCAGGTGCGCTCGTCGCCGGTCAGGGGGTCGGGCTTGCGCTCGATGCGGATGACGCGGCCGTCGGCCGGGCTCACGGCCAGACCGGGGGCGCCGGGCACCACCCGCTCGGGATCACGGAAGAAGTGGACGGCGAACCAGCACAGGGCCAGGGCCAGGATGGCCGGTACCGGCCAGTGGAGGCAGGCGAACACGAGGGCCGTCACGGCGGTGATGCCGATACAGGGCCAGCCTTCGGGGGTGATGCCGCAGGAAGCAGGGCGCATGCAGTTTCTCCTGATGGAATGGAAAACAGAGCTATAGCCTGTCGTCGTGCGCAAGGCAAGCTGACTTTTCCGTCCCCGCTCCGGCCGGGGCGGGCTCGTCTTCCCCGCCGGAGCAGACGCCCTCCGCGGCGTCGGCCACCCGGTTGCGCCCGTTCTTTTTGGCCGCGTACAGGGCATGGTCGGCCGCGTCCAGCAGGCAGGCCAGATTGTCCTCCGTCAGCTCCGTCACCGCGGCCACGCCCAGGCTGATGGTCACAAGGCCCGTCTGCGGATTGCCGGGATGGGGCAGGGCCAGCCGCTCCACAGCCCGGCGCAGACGCTCGGCCACCTGCAGCGCGGCCTCCCGGGGCACGTCTTCCAGCACCACGCCGAACTCCTCGCCGCCGTAACGGAAGATCTCCTTCTCGCCGCCGCGCAGGCAGTCGCGCATGGTCTGGGCCACACGGCGCAGGCAGGCATCGCCCTCCTGATGGCCCAGTGTATCGTTGTAGACCTTGAACATGTCCACATCCAGCATGATGAGGCCGACGGGCCGCCGTCTGTCCGCCAGGTCCGCCAGGCGCAGGTCGAAGGCGCGCCGGTTGGGGATGGCGGTCAGGCTGTCCATGAGGCTCATGCGGGAATAGGCGGCCTTTTCTTTTTCCAGGCGGCTGCTGTGCTCCTTGAGGGAGCCCAGATAGCCGCCGAGGTCGGGCACGATGTCCGCGACCTCCTGCAACTCGGCGATGCGCACGGGCGCGATGGGCTCCGGCTGCTGGCCGTCGCGCAGGCGGGACAGGTTGCCGGCGATGCCGACGAGCGGCCGCAGCAGGTCGCGCCGCAAGAGCAGGACCAGGACCAGCAGGAAGGCCAGCAGGCCCAGGGTGAAGACGAAGACGCTCCAGACGATGTAGTCCGTGGCATCGGACAGGCTCTCGGCTTCTTCCAGGGATCGCTGCAGCTCGCGTGAGGAAATGACGTTGATCAGGCGCAGCAGCTCGTTCTCCAGCTCCTGCCACAGGACGTACGCCCGCTCGTTGGCGGCGAGCCGCGCCTCCCAGGCGACGGACAGGGCGCCCCAGCGCTGCCCGTAGGCCTCGCAGGCCCCGGCGCTCTCGTCGTCCGCCGCGCTGTCGCACAGGGCCGCCACCGGCGCCAGCAGGCGCCGCATCTCCTCAAAGGCCTTGCGGCCGTGGCGCATGCCGTCCTTGCCGGTGTGGGAAAAGATCACCGCCCCGGCCAGCTGCCGCCCCGAGAGCTGCTCCAGCCTGCTCACGGCCAGCAACAGCTCCATCTCGCCCCTGTGCAGGCGCGAGAGGGCCCTGTCCGCGGCCATGCAGGCATCATACAGTTGCCGGACGCGCGGCTCCATGGCCACGGCCGCGGAAGCCGCGGGGGAAGGGTCGTGCCCCATGCCCGCCAGCAGGGCCTGGGCCTGCAGCCGGGCCCGACGCCGCTCCGCCGGGGCCTCGGCCAGATAGATGATGGCCAGCTGCTTGCGCAGCACGTTCAGGTTGGTCCGGGTGCGCTGGGCCTCCAGGACGCCGGGCAGCTGCTCGTCCTGCAGGGACTCCACCGTGTCCTGGAACCAGGCCAGATAGGGCCAGAGCACGGCCACGGCCAGCAGCAGCATCGCGCCCCAGGGCAGCACCAGCAGGGCCAGATAGCGCTGGACAGGCAGATTCGTCCGTGAAAAACCACCAAGCATAGCCACCTCTCGGGACACGTCCCCTGCCGGGGCACGGACCGGCAACGGGCAGCGCCGTCCGGCGCCGCGCCCGCTAATAGATGATGTAGTGGAAATAGATGCGGCTGAGGTTGTGCAGCTCTCCGCTGTAGAGCAGCCGCTTCAGTTCGCGGTCGACCGCCTTCAGCAGTCTTTCGCGCCCCTCGCCGACCGCCACGCGGCTCCCGCCGGTCCGCTGCACGGTGAACGTGGGGACCTCCTCCAGACGGTCGAACTCCTGCCCTTCCGGGCGCAGCAAAAAGGCATAGCCCGCGATATCATTGATGAACAGCACGTCGATCTCGCCCCGCTGCAGCTTCGCGATCATCTCGCCCACGCTGCCGCTGACGATGACGGCTCCCGGCCAGGCCGCCGCCGCGTACTGCTCCAGCGCGGAGCCCCGGTAGACGCCGACGCGCGCCCCCGCGTCCCCCGGTCCCCGCCCTCCGGGACGGCCGACGCACATGGCGCGCGAATGATAATACGGCCTGCTGTAGAGCAGACCGGCCTGTTCCGGCTCCAGGCGCTGGGCGAAGATCATGTCCAGCCTGCCGTCCTTCAGGCCCCGCAGCAGCTGCTCCTGCGGGGCGAAGGTCCAGCTGCAGGACCGGCCCAGCCGCCGGCAGAGCGCCTGGGCCAGCTCGTATTCGAAGCCCGCGCGCCGTCCCTGCGCATCCGTGTAGGACAGGGGCGGATAATCGTCGCTCAGGCCCACGCGCAGCGCTTCCCCTGCCGCTGCATGCAGCGGCATGAGACAGGCACAAAGGCAGATGAGGAGAGGAAGGACTTGCCGCATATCGATTACCAATACTGTTCTTAGGATCGAAGATACCTTTTTTTCCCGCAAAAGCCAGCCCCCGGCCCGGTTGCCAGGCGGGCCGCCAGTCCGTATAGTCGCCCTGAGGTGGAACATGAGACATTCGCCCCTGATCCCGCTCGTCATCTGCGTCCTGACGCTCCTGCTGGCGGCCTGCGGCCCCAAGGATATCGGCACCGGCACTTCGGAGCCCGACACCGTTGCGTCCGGCGTCAGCGGTGCCGACAGTATGCGCCAGCCTTTGACCGGAGGCAACAGCACCCAGGCCATGCTGTACTATATCAACCAGCCGCACATCATGGAGTCCATGCAGCGCAGCCAGTACAACATGTACCTGCACCACATGGGCCGGGACATCTCGCCCGAAGACCCCGCCTACCGGGCCGTGCCCCGGCAGCGCAGCCCCTTCCGTCAATAGAGGAACGCCATGGATCCCGTCACCCACGCCGCCAGCGGCGCGCTGGCCATGCTGGCCATGCCCGGACGCCCCGCCACCCGCTGGGCCCTGCCCCTGGCGGCCTTTGCCGCCGCCGCGCCCGACCTCGACATCCTGGCCGCCAGCGGCCCGCTCCAGACCCTGCTGCTGCATCGCGGCATCAGCCACTCTCTGGCGGCGGCCCCGCTCATGGGCCTGCTGCTGGCCCTGATCGGCCGCCCCCTCTGGCGCTTCGAGACCCGCGACGCATGGAGCTTCGGCGGTGTCTGGGCCTTCATGATGCTCCTGGTGCTGCTGCACATCTGGCTGGATGCCCTCACCACCTACGGCACCCTGGTCTGGCTGCCCTTCTCCGGGGAGCGCCTGCGCCTCAACGCCGTCTACATCATCGACCTGTGCATGACCCTGCCCCTGCTCTGGGGCATCTGGCACGGCCTGCGCCGAGAACGGCAGCGGCGCCGGGCCCAGGACGTCATCCCCTTCCCCTTCCAGAACACGGCCTCCCTGCCCGTCAGCGACGGCAAGACCGGCGTGCGCCTGGCCCTGTGCTGGAGCGTCCTGCTCTATCCGGCGCTGGCCCTGGGCTGCCAGACCTGGCACAGCCAGCAGATGCAGGCCGCCCTGAGCGCCCAGGGCCGGGACATCCGCCAGCTGGTGGTGCTGCCCGACGCCTTCGCCCCCCTGTTCTGGCGGGCGCTCTATCTGGAAAAGCTGCCCGAGGCCCCGGCCGACGCCCCGGCCTGGCAGGCGGAGCTCGCTCCCCTGCTGCCCCCGGCCGACAGGCAGAAGCATCTGGTGGTCCGCATCCAGGGCCTGGATGCCCTGGGCCGCCCCTTCGGCCCCGAGGAGAGCCGTACGGCGGCCCCCGCGGGCCTGCTGGCGGCCCTCTCCCGCCAGTCGGTGGCCTGCCGGGCCTTCGCCGACTTCCTGCTCCTGCCCGTCATCGCGCCCCTGCCCGCGGCGCAGGACGCGGCCCCC
>NZ_CASDOY010000025.1 GCF_949282365.1 uncultured Desulfovibrio sp. | reverse complement strand
GTTCTCGCTGTCAACGACTTTTTTTCGCTTCCGCAAAAAACCTTGCCGCCGCCCAGGGCGACACGTTGACGCGAAGGAGGCTTATGCCCCGTTTTCAAATCCGCGTCAAGAACTTTTTTCACCGTCCGGGAAAATTCCCTTTCCCCTGCCCTTCCGGGCCCGGCCAGTTCATCGGCGCGAACGGCCTTATGCGCCTTTTCAGCGGCGGCGTCAAGCCTTTTGATGCAGAAAACGCCTGAACATCCTTCCGCGGTGATCGTTTAGCCCATCAACACGCCGAGATTGCAGGAAAAGACCTTTATCTTCGCGTTTCCTGCGTCATTGCCTGACGGCCGGGGCCGCATAACTGCAAACAGCGAAGAATGTTTCAAGGCCGATCCTGCCGGCCCTGCTCTGCGTCTTTCCTCTGCAGCCTGCTAGCTGCCGCCGGGGCTGCCCGAAGGAGCGCCACAGGTTGCCTTCTCATAGGAGTCTTGAGGATGAGCAGGGAAGGGATCCTTTTTCGCACTGCCGCAAGGGGGCTCTCCCCCGGGAATCAGCGGCTCGACAAAAGGGATCCCCTTCCCTGCCATCGGCTCACGGTATCTCTATCCCGCGAGGCGCTCCAGCGCTGCCATCATCTGTTCCACGTCCTGGGCGGAAAAGTCCACCGGCAGCGACATCAGCATGCCCAGACCTTCCATCTTGTCGTGGAATTCTTCCGCAGACATCTCACTGACAGCGGCGGTATGGATCATGGCATCGGCCATGAGGATGTCGATGACGGCCTTGCGCAGCCCTTCAGGCTCCAGCCCCAGATCGAGCACGGCCAGAGCCGGGGCCTGGCGGCGCACCTGCTCCATGCCCTGTTCCAGCGAGGCCGCCTGCCGGATCGACGCACCACGGCTTTCCATGACCGGAAGCGCGGCGCTCCAGCGCTCAGGACGCGAGGAAACGATTAGGATATCCATAACGGACCCCACGGCCTAGTG
Source organism: uncultured Desulfovibrio sp. (assembly GCF_949282365.1). Lineage (GTDB taxonomy): Bacteria > Desulfobacterota > Desulfovibrionia > Desulfovibrionales > Desulfovibrionaceae > Desulfovibrio. The sequence continues at coordinate 29,542 of NZ_CASDOY010000025.1, read as the reverse complement.
ATGGCCGCCGCCACCGCAGGTGAAGTCCATGGTGAAGGGAGGCAGCTTGCCTTCCAGGAAGGCCTGCACGGCAGCGCCCACCGTGGGATACTGACCGGCGAAGAAGACATTGACGCCCACCTGCTGGAAGCCCATCAGCGGACGCATGCCCATGCCGCCGGCCAGCAGGGCTTTCACGCCATGGCTGGCCAGATGCTGCACGGGAGCCATGCAGCCGCCCTGCTGGTGAGGCACGTTTTCCAGGGTGCCCACGGCCTTGATGGCATTGTCTTCGATCTCCACGATGGTGTAGATGTCGCAATGGCCGAAGTGCATGCCCATCTGGGCATCGAGACCGCCAGGCATGCAGGAAGGCACGGCAAGAAGAAAGCTCATGATAAACGCTCCATTTCTGGTCGAAGGTGTGCGGCCTAGCGGCCGGTGCGCAAATCCTGAAGGGCCGACCACATGTCCTTCAGGCGGTTACCAAGGGGATTGTCGAATTCTGTCAGGGCGTGGCGCTGCACCATGGCCCGGGTCACCACCGGATCGAAGGGCAGCCGCCCCAGCAGGGTATGGCCGTGTTCGACGCACTCGGCGGCGATGACACCGGCCTCACGGGTATTGAGGTCAGCCTTGTTGATGATGATGGCCAGCGGGATGCGGAAGTGCCGGCACAGGTCTGCCACGCGGCTGAAATCGTGGCGACCCGAAGGTGTGGGCTCCACGACGCCCACGGCCAGGCTGGCTCCCGACAGGGAACTGATGACAGGACAGCCTACCCCCGGCGAACCGTCGCAGAGGATGGTGTCCAGGCCGAGGGCCCTGGCGCGCTCCCGGGCCTGGACCTTGAGCAGGCTCACCAGGCGGCCGGAATTCTCCTGCCCCGGGAAAAGCTGGGCATGGACCATCAGGCCGAAGCGGGTATCGCTCACATACCAGTCGCCACAGTGCTTTTCGGGAAAGTCTATGGCCTGCTGCGGACAGAGCTTCACGCAGACCCCGCAGCCTTCGCAATGGTCATCGATGATGAAGCCGTCCTCCCGGGGACGCACGGCCTCGAAGCGGCACAGCTCCGCGCACTGGCCGCAGCGGATGCAGTCGTCCTGCCGTATCTGCGCGCCATGCCCGGAGATGAAGGGCGTGTACTCCCTGATCTGCGGCTGCAGCAGGATGTGCAGGTCGGGCGCATCCACGTCCAGATCGCAGATGACCTTGCTGGCAGCCAGATGGGCGAAGGAGGCGCACACCGTGGTCTTGCCCGTGCCGCCCTTGCCGCTGATGACGACAATCTCACGCATGGCGCACCTCCCCGCCCAGACGGCGCAGGGCATCACGCAGATGTTGGAAACGCTGTTGCCATTCCGGGGACAGACCGGCCAGCAGACCGCCGATGGCATACTGCTCCGCGGCGGCCCGTTCGAAGGGCAGCTCCACCAGCAGAGGCAGGTGGTGCTCCCGGCAGTAATCGCGGACAGCGGCATCGCCCGCGGCATTGCCCTCCGCTCCGGCGCGGTTGATGACCACGGCCATGATCTTGTTCAGGGGCAAAAATGCCTGGTGCGCCAGGCGGAAATCATGGAAACCGAAGGGCGTGGGATCGGCCACCAGCAGGATCAGGTCCGCGTCGCGCGTGACCGTGACGGCCGGGCAGCTGACGCCGGGAGGGGCGTCCAGGATGGCGTCGGCCGGGACCTCATCCAGCATGGCGTCCAGACGGGCCCGCAACTGGCGCAGCAAAGGCGGCGTCATGGATTCTCCGATCCGGGTACGGCCCATGAGAAAACGGACCTTGCCCTCCAGCACGGTGCCGTGCTCCAGTTCGCCCAGCTCCCGGCCCATGGGTCTCAGGGCCTTGTCCGCGCAGACGGCGAAACAGCCGCCGCAGCCATGACACATATCGGGAAAGATGCTGATATTGCCGGCAAAGGAGGCGATGGCCTTGAAGCTGCAGATCTCGCGGCACTTGCCGCACTTGCTGCAGGCTGCGGGATCGAGGGAAGGCACTTGCAGCCAGGCTTTGCCGCTCCCCTCCACCTGCGGCGGCAGGAAGAGGTGCAGGTTAGGCGCTTCCACGTCCGTATCCACGGCGACCAGGGGGCTGTCCCAGACACTGGCCAGGGAGGCGGCCACACTGGTCTTGCCCGCCCCGCCCTTGCCGCTGGCAATGGCGATACGCATAAATCTTCCTTACTTGTTGGGCGCGTCGGCGAAGGGATACTCGCCCTTCTGGAAGCGTTCCACCACTTCCCGGACAGTACCGCTCACATCCTGGCAGACTTTGATGCCCGCCGCCTGCAGGGCCTCGAAGGCCTTGGGCCCCACATAACCGCTCAGCACCACCTGCACGCCCGCGTTGGCCACGCGCTCGGCGGTCTCGATACCGGCCCCCATGCTCATAGTCTGGGAGGCCCCGTTGTCGATATAGCTCACGCTCATATCCGGCAGATCGACCACCACGAAACCGCCCGCGCGACCGAAACGCGGATCGACGAGATCGTCAAGGGTGGGGCCTTCACTGGAAATGGCAATCTTCTGCATGATACTCTCCTTTGCGTCCGCCGTATGGGGATCGGGTCCCGCCAGGGCATAGTTGCCGCCCTCGATGCGCAGGGCCCGCCCCGTGACCAGGGCCAGGGCCACCGTACGCCGGGCCGAAGCCAGAGTGCGCCCGAACGTATGCCGGGACACGCGCATGCGGCAGGCTGCCTCCGAACCGTTCAGGCCTTCCAGATCCGCCAGGCGCAAGGCCTCCAGCTCCTCCACCCCCAGGCAGACCTCTTCCAGCGCGGTCATGGGGATGCCCCGCGGTTTGAAATAGGTAACACTGGGCGTGGTGGCCACATAGCGGCACTGTCTGGGACGCGGCATGATTTCTCCAATGGGCAAAACAGGCGTCGCTACCGAAAGTGATGGCGGACTCTCCTTTGTTTTGCACAATTGAGCATAATCCTTGTTCCGGCCATGTCAAGCCTCCACATGATTTTTTCGTTTGTCGCGCCGGGACGGCGCGCGTTGACGCCTTTCCAGGCCCCGTGCTACAAGGCTCGGGCCTGCCCTGCGCAGAGCTTGCGAGGTCTTTTCATGTCCCATACCGCCGCCAGCATGCTCGACCGCCCTGTGGCGCAGACGTTCTTCCGCTACGGCCTGCCCTGGTCCGCCGCCTTCCTGCTGCTTTCTTCCGCCGGTCTGGTGGATACCATCTTCATCGGCCGCTATGTGGGGGCCCAGGCGCTGGCAGCCATCAATATCGTCAGTCCGATGTTCAGCATCTTTTTCGGTATCGGGGTCATGCTTTCCGTGGGCGGTACAGTGCGCAGCGCGCATCATGTGGGGCGAGGCGATCTGCAGGCCGCCTCGGCAGTCTTCGGCCGCACCATGCTGCTCATCCTGCTGGCCGGTCTGGCGCTGGCCCTGCCTGCCCTGGCCTTCCGGCCGCTGCTGCTGTCTCTGCTGGGCGCACAGGGCGATGTGCTGCGACCCGCGCACCAGTACCTGACCACCCTGCTCTGGTTCAGCCCCGTGCTGCCTGTAGCCTATGCCCTGTCGCAGTTCGCGCGCGTGGACCAGCATCCCACCCTGGCCTCGCTGGGCCTGATCCTGAGCGCCGCCGTCAACATCGTGCTGGACTATCTTTTCATCGCCTGTTTCGACTGGGGCGTCCAGGGCGCGGCGCTGGCCACGGGACTGGGCTTCAGCTGCACCCTGCTGCTGTTCCTGGGACATTTTTTCTCCCGCAGGGCCCTGCTGCGCCCCGCCCTCTGCGGCTGCGGCTGGAAAGAGATCCTGCGGGCCAGCCTCAACGGCAGCGCGGAAAGCATCAACGAAATCTCCGTGGGCAGCATCATCCTGCTCATCAATCACCTCATGATGGCCCGTTTCGGCTCTGCGGGCGTGGCGGCTTTCACCGTGGTCAGCTATGGTTCCTGGTTCGGCCTGACCCTGGCCTACGGTCTGAGCGATACCCTCTCGCCCCTGGTCAGCGCCAACCACGCCGCAGGACTGCGTCGGCGGACCCACCGCTTCCTGCATGTGGCCATGGCGAGCCTGCTGGCGCTGGGCGCCGCCATGTTCCTGGTCTTCAGCCTCTACCCGCAGCAGCTTGTCCGGCTTTTCCTGCCCGGCAATGCCACGGTGGGCGCACTGGCCTGCGGCTTCATCGCCGATTTCCGCTGGAGTTTCTTTTTCAGCGGCCTGAATATGGGCATCGCCTGCTATATGACCGGCCTCAATCGCTCCATCCAGGCCGTGGTCATAGCCCTGAGCCGCAGTCTGGCCTTCCCCGCTCTTTTCCTGGCCCTGTTCGCCGCCTGTCTGGAAGCCGAACACCTTTTTCTGGCCATCCCGCTGGCAGAAGCCCTGACCCTGCTGCTGGGCATCGGCCTGCTGCTCCGCAGCCGCCGGCGCACAGGCTGGTAAGAGTGCTGACAGAAAGCCCCGCCTGACGTATGCTGGTCCTACTTATCGCAAGGAGTGCCCATGTCCCCACGATCCCTCTCCCTGGCGCTGCTGGCCGCCCTGCTGCTGGCCGTCCCCGCTGTGGCGGCGGAGCATGCCCCGGGATTTGAAGCTTGCATGAAAAAACACCGGAACAGTGGCGATCAGAAGCCGTGTCTGGATCTGGAGCGTGCCTACTGGCAAAAGAAGCTGGATACCCGCTATCAGGCCGCGCAGGGCCTCTGCAAAAAGTTCTCCGGCCCGGAGGCGGAAAAACGCAGCGCGGCCTGTCTGGCAGCGCTGGAAGAAAGCCAGTACAGCTGGCTGGCCTACACCGCCAGCATGCGCCCTCTGGCGGAGAACCATCCTGACAGCAAGCGCGTCGTGGACCGCCTGGGCTGGTTCGAGATCGAGCAGCTGCGCCGGCGCATCCACGACCTGGAACAGTTCGATCCCTCGCTGGACAAAAAGCCTCCCCGCCAGCCCGGTACCATGGAAAATATCGAACGCGGCCTGTCGGATTTCGGCAATAGTGTGGAATCCCTGTTCAATTCCGGCATGAAGTCGATGGGGCTGGACTAAGCCTGCAGCGGGCGCCCCCGGCGTAACGGCCCCCGCGAACGTAGGCCGGCGGAGCCGTGCGGCTCCCGTCGCAGCGAACCGCTACGACGGACCGCTCTCGCACACACACTGCAACAGGCGGAGGACGTCCCTTCAAGGAGAGCATGGCTATCCGCTCTGCCCCGACGCGGGCAACCCGTCTTGGACAGGACGAAGCCTGATCCGGCTTCCGCTCTTCCCGCCCGTGGATGGCAGACGCTGAAGGCATGTCCCTTCCCATGTTCACGACGCTTCTCCACGCGCTCCCGGCCCTCCGGTCCACCGCGAGCCGGAAGAAGACGGTCTTGCCCCCACCCGACGGTCTGCGGGCCGGACAGTGCCGCCGCTCCCGTTCCAGGGCCGCTCAGGAGATCACTATGGATTCCTTGCTCATGATACCGGAACAGGTCAGACAGCCCGAGGCCCCGGAAGATTTCACTCCCCTGCTCGCCTCGCCTGACGGGCTGCTGGTGGAACGCATCGTCTCCTGGGGACATGTGACGCCCGAAGGCCAGTGGTACGATCAGGAAAAAGACGAATGGGTCCTGCTGCTGGAAGGCAGTGCCCGGCTGGGTTTTGCCGACGGCCGCGAAGTGGCGCTGCAACGCGGCCAGTGCCTGCTGCTGCCCCGGCATGTGCGCCACCGGGTGCTGGAGACCAGCAAGCCTTGCGTCTGGCTGGCCATCCATGCGCCGGAACTGATCCCGCAGACGGACGCTGGACTGTCGCTCTCCTAGACGTACGACACGTTAGCGAGGTCACATTTCTGTGGAACATTCTAATAACATGATGAAATAAATAGAAAATATTGAAACACATAGCCGGTGGAGCATGCTTGCCGCACGCTCCCGCGCCCCTCAGAAAAAGCGTGCAGGGGGAAAGGATGAGGGCTTGGGGAGAAAGAAAACCCCTCTCGCGCGGGCAGCGCCCGGATGGCGGCTTCAGGCCGTACCCGTTGCGACGGAGGAAGTTACGGGCATCGCAGCAGCGATGAGGGCTTTCCCTTTCCCCAAACAAACTGCAGTCGGGTGGACACCCCCTGGGCGGACGCCTTTCCCGATCCGGCTCGACGTTTTTCTCCGCGCGGGATGCAGCAGGACAGACACACGCGCTGCGTGCGACATCACCATCGTGCCATCCCGGAGGTGCGGATGGCACACACGGCGCATCGCGGGCGGCAACGGCTGCCCATGCTCCGGCCGCAGCTCTCACCCGGACAGAGGTTCCCAGGGAGGCCCCATGCCGTCATCCGTTTTCAGCTTCCGGCCCATCGGCATCATCCGCACACCACATACCGATCCGGCGCGCACGCCCCGCCAGCCCATCCATGCCGTGGGCTGCACCGGTCGGGTGGAGATCTTTCCCCCATTCGTGGAAGGCCTTGAAGAACTGGAAAATTACAGCCGCATATGGCTCCTGTTCGTCTTTCATCAGACAAAAGAGGTGCGGCTGAAAGTCATCCCGCACGGACAGGACCACGAGCGCGGCGTCTTCACCACCCGCGCCCCCTGCCGCCCCAATGGTATCGGCATGAGCCTCGTGCCGCTGCTGCGCCGTGAAGGGAACTTCCTGTATGTGGATCATGTGGACATGCTGGACGGCACGCCCCTGCTGGACATCAAGCCCCATTCGCCCGATCTGGACAGCGGTGCAGGCCTGTAAGCGCCCTGCCCGCCGCCCGGGACGAACTGCGGCACAAGCCGGGGAGCCTACGCCCGCGCGACCGCAGTGTCGGCCGACGGTACAGGCTGACACGGACGGCGCGGTCCTCGGCCTGACTGCCCTGCCACCGGCGGTCTTTCGGGACAGGCTGCGAAATCCCGCCGCTGCCCGGCAGTCCCGGTCATCGGGCAGAGGGATACGGCGACGGCTGCCCTGCCGTGCCCGCGTGGGGACGCGGACGCAAGCCGGGCGGGCACCCCGGGCAACAGGCGATGCGCCCGGCCCAGTCTGCCAGTGTCCTGCGGCAACGGGCCTACGTCGTGCCTTGGCTCCGCCCTGGAACGATCCCCTAGGAAGCGCACCGTCTCCCGATCGCGAAAACGCCCGCAAGACCGGCTTGCGGGCGTTTTGTCAACGGCACAAGGGAGGCCCACATGGGCCTCCCGGCGGGCATTTCAGGGCCGAAGAGGAGAGCCCTGAAATCTGGTGGCGTTCGCGGCCACGGCCGCTCCCGCACGGCCTAGTCGGCCTGGGTGCGGATGAACGTGGGAATCTCGAAATCTTCCTCGCTGTAGGTGAAGTCCTCATGACCGGGGTTGTGCGGCCGGCGGGTCATGGACTGCTGCCCCAGCTGGGCTCCCGTACGCAGGTAGGTCGGTTTTTCGAACTGGTCCTGGACATAGGGACCGTAACCGCCCTGGGGATAGGAGTTCGGCGGAATCCAGTCGCCGCGCTGGCGCACGGGACGTGGACGGGGCTGTTCGTAGGCCGGAGCCTGCGGCGCTTCCATGGTGCGGGCGGCCGAAGCAGCCTGCGCGCCGGGGAATTTGGTCACATTGTTCTTCACCGGTTCGGACACGGGCTGCACCACCGTGGCGCTGGGGTCGATGCCCGTGGCGATGACGGTCAGGCGCAGTTCGTCGCCGATGGTGTCGTCATAGACCACGCCAAAGATGATGTTGGTATCTTCGGGCGTGGCGTCGGCGATGATGTCGCCGATCTCGGCGATCTCGTCGGTGGAGATGTCCATGGACGCCGTGATGTTGTAGAGCACGGCCTTGGCGCTTTCCAGCGAGACGTCTTCCAGCAGGGGGCTGTTGATGGCGCGCTGGGCGGCCTCGCGGGCGCGGTTTTCGCCGGCGGCCACGCCGGTACCCATCAGGGCCATGCCGGCCTCGGACATGGTGGTGCGCACGTCGGCAAAGTCGAGGTTGATCATGCCGTCGGCCAGGATCACGTCGGAAATGCCCTTGACGGCGTAGAACAGCACGTCATTGGCTTTCTGCAGCATGGCGGAGAACGGCGTTTTCTTGGGCGCGAAGGCCAGCAGGCGGTCGTTGGGGATGGTGATCAGGCAGTCCACATGCTGCTTGAACTCTTCCAGCCCTTCTTCGGCAAAGCGTTTGCGGCGGCTGCCTTCAAAGGAAAAGGGTTTGGTCACCACGCCCACGGTCAGGGCGCCCATCTCCTTGGCGGTCTGGGCCACCACGGGCGCGGCGCCCGTGCCCGTGCCACCGCCCATGCCGGCGGTCACGAAGACCATGTCGGCATCGCCGATGGCCTCGCGGATGGCGTTGACGCTTTCCAGGGCCGCCTCGCGGCCGATGGCGGGATTGGCGCCGGCACCAAGGCCCTTGGTGAGCTTTTCGCCCAGCTGGATCTTGACCGGAGCATTGTTCTTGCTCAGGGCCTGCATATCGGTATTGGCGCAGATGAACTGCACGCCCTGCAGGCCGGAAGCGATCATGTTCTGCACGGCATTGCCGCCGCCGCCACCAACGCCGATGACCTTGAGTTTGGCATTGTTGCCCAGCGTGATATCGATATCGTCAACAATGGACTGTGACATAGTTCCCTCTCCTCTATGTACTAAAGCTGCCCGCTTCGTTTTTTAGGAAATATCGGAAAACCACTTTTTCATGCGCGCCAGCAGCCCCTCAAAGATGCCGCTCTCGCTGTGTGTGGGGGTAAATTTCTTCTGGCCGGAAACTTCCTTTTCCGCGCCGTAGCGCAGCAGACCCACCGCCGTGGAGAACTTGGGACTGTTCACCACATCCTTCAGGCCGCCCACATTGCGGGGATAGCCGATGCGCGTGGGCAGATTGAAGATCTGGCTGCCCAGCTCCTGGCAGCCTTCGATCAGGGCCGTGCCGCCGGTCAGCACCACGCCCGCCCCCAGATAGGCCTTGTAACCGGAATCTTCCAGGGTACGGTTCACAAGGCACAGGATCTCTTCCATGCGGGGCTCGCAGATCTCCGCCAGGATCTGGCGGGAGATGCGGCTGGGATCGCGTCCGCCCACAGTGGGGACTTCGATGAACTCGTCATGCCGCACCATGTCGGTGAGGGCGCAGCCGTATTTGAGCTTGATGCGTTCGGCCGCCGCGATGGGCGTACGCAGGCCAAAGGCGATGTCGTTGGTCAGGTTCTGGCCGCCCAGCGCCAGCACATGAGTATGCTTGATGGAGTCATTGACGAAAATGGCGATATCCGTGGTGCCGCCGCCGATGTCCACCAGGGCGACGCCCAGCTCGCGTTCTTCGCTCGTCAGCACGGCCTTGGCCGAGGCCAGGGATTCCAGGGCGATGTCCGAGACCTCCAGCTGGCTGCGGTGACAGGAGCGCACGATGTTCTGGGCCGAAGTCACGGCACCGGTCACGATATGCACCCGCACTTCAAGGCGCACGCCCGCCATGCCCAAGGGGTCCGCGATCCCGCGCTGGTTATCGACGATGTATTCCTGCGGCAGGATATGGATGACTTCGCGGTCGGCCGGGATGGCCACGGCACGGGCGGCGTCAAGCGCGCGTTCCACATCGCGCTGCCCCACCTCGCCCCCTTTGACGGCGATGACACCGTGGCTGTTGATACCGGCGATATGCCCGCCGGCGATCCCCACATAGACCGAGTTGATCTCGCAGCCGGCCATGAGTTCGGCATCCTCGATAGCGCCGCGAATGGACTGTACGGTCTGTTCGATGTTCACCACCACGCCCTTGCGCATGCCGTGGGAAGGACGGGTGCCGATGCCGACGACGTCCACCAGGCCGTTTTCCGCCATCTCGCCCACTACCGCGCACACCTTGGTGGTGCCGATATCAAGGCCAACAATGAGATCCGCCATAGTTACTCCTCACCAAGCATCATCCACGCATGGACTGGCTGAGCGTCACCCAGACACTGCCATTGACCGAACGCACCTCGCGCACGTTCTTCAGCTCGTGCCTGCGTGCCAGATCCCCCAGCGTCAGACCAATCCGGGCAAGATTACCGGCCCAGTCATCTGTCGCGATGGAAAGCCGCATCTCGCGGTCTTCCAGATAAATCTCAATGCCCCGGGCGGGGCTCACCGTGATCGAAGCGATGGCTCCCGCTTCCACCGGCAGGCTGCCCGCATGCAGGTCCTTCATGAAGCGGGGCAGATAGGCCACATCGTCCTCGGCCCCCGTTTCCACCGTCAGGGTCGGCAGGGAGAGGAAGTTCCGGCTCTCCACCGGCGCGATGGCCTCGCCGCGGTCATTGGCATAATAGAGCACGCCGCCCTTGTGGACCCAGAACGTGGGCATGCGCTCCGTGATCTTGATGACGAAGCGGTCCGGCAGCAGACGTTTGACGGAGACCTCCTCCACCCAGGGGGTGGCCCGCAGGCGGCGCTCCACTTCCGCGATGCTGACCGCCAGGGAATTTTCCCCTTCCTTCAGGCCGCCGTATTGCAGCACCATGTCCCGCGACAGCCGCACGTTGCCAGCCACATCGATGTGGCGCGTGGCAAAAAAGTCACTGGTCGTGGCCTTGCCGTACAGCCAGATGGACCCGGCGCACACGCCCGCCACCACGCCGGCCAGCACCGCCAGCAGCAGCAGGATGCCGAAAAATCGCTGCACATGCCCGCCCTGCAGCTTGCTCCAGAGGCCGAAGGGCTTTTTTTCCCGGGACGGTTTGCTGCGGTTCCTGGTATTGGCACGGGCGGTAGTGCCGCGGCTGGGAGCAGCCGTCGTACTGCCGCTGTAAGAGCGTGTATTGCGACGATTTTTTTTCAGCGAGAAGGACACGGCACGATCCTGACTTCCGTTTCCAGTGCGATGCCGAACTGCTCCAGCACGCCCTGCCGCGCTTTTTCCATCAGCTCAAAAGCGGCCGTGGCGCTGCCATTTCCTTCATTTATCAAAAAATTGGCATGCATGGCAGAAAAAGCCATCCCGCCGAGCCGCCTGCCGCGAAAGCCGGCCTTGTCCAAGAGGATGCCGGCGGGCTTGTCCGGGGCCGGGTTTTTGAACACGCAGCCCGCGCTCCATGCAGTCACAGGTTGTTTAGACTTTTTCTCGCAAATGTTGCGATGCATGAGTTTAGAAATGCCATTCCTGTCAGTCTTGGTCAAGTCAAATATGGCTTCAAGCACAAGAAATCCGCTTTTTTTGCCGTCCACCAGCAGGCTTCTATAACCGTATTGCAGTTTCCCCGCCGGGAAGGTCTGCACGCGGCCGTCAACAATGGCTGTGATCTCAACAAGATGCCTGCACGTCTCGCAGCCGTAGGAGCCCGCGTTCATGGCCACCGCTCCCCCGACGCTGCCGGGGATGCCCACCAGGCCTTCCAGCCCGCCGAGGCCGTGCCGGGAGCAGAATCCGAGCAGGCGCGGCAGGGGGATAGCGGCACCGGCGCGCACCCGGGCCCGTGTGGCGGACTCGCTCACGATCTCGGGACCTGTCCCGATTGCAGAACGGATCAGCACGACTGGTAATTCACCGTCACGGGCAAGCAGATTCGTGCCCGCGCCAATGATGAACGGACTGCCTCCCAGCTGCCGCAACCGTTCCTCCAGCAGCGGATAGTCCCCGGCATGCTCCAGGACCAGTTCCGCCAGGGCCCGGCCGCCGAGATGCAGTGACGTGCGCTCCGCCAGCGAGGGGGAAAGGATCTCACGCATCCCTGCCGCCCTCCAGCCAGGCGGGCCCCACACGAGTGATGGTACCGGCCCCCAGGGTCAGCAGCACGTCACCGGGCTGCAGGATGCCGTCCAGCCCCTTGATCATGGCGTCGATGGTCTGGAAATAGGTGACCGGCGTCTCGGAGACCTGCCGCATGCCCTGGGCCAGGCTCTCGCCGGAAACGCCGGGGATGGGCTTTTCGGACGCGGCGTAGATCTCAGTCAGCACCAACTGGTCCGCCACATCGAAGACCTTGCAGAATTCGCCGAAGTGGGCCTGGGTACGGCTGAAGCGATGCGGCTGGAAGGCCACCACCAGACGGCGGCCCGGGAAGACCTGACGGGCCGTGGCCAGGGTGGCCGCGATCTCGGCCGGATGGTGTCCGTAATCGTCCACCACGGTCACACCGCCGCGCTCGCCCTTGAATTCGAAGCGGCGTCCCACGCCCCGGAAGGTGGACAGCCCCTCCACGCAGCGGGCAAAGGGGATGTCGGCCGCCATGGCCGCCCCGATGGCCGCCAGGGCATTGAGGATGTTGTGGCGCCCGGGGTGGGGCAGCCTGACCTCGCCCAGATCCTCATCGCCGCGCCAGACCTCGAAGCGGCTGACCATGCCCGATTCCAGCAGGACGGCGCGCAGCTGGTTGTCGGCGGCAAAACCGTAGGTCAGCACCGGGCGTTTGACGCGCGGCAGCAGGGCGCGCACGCCGGCATCATCGCCGCAGACCACGTTGAGGCCGTAGAAGGGGACCTTGTTCATGAACTGCACGAAGGCCTCGTCGATGGCCTGCCGGGTGCCGTAATGGTCCAGATGGTCCTCGTCCACGTTGGTGACCACGTTGATGATGGGGAACAGGCAGAGGAAGGAGCCGTCGGATTCGTCTGCCTCGGCGATGAGGTAGTGGCCGTGGCCCAGATGGGCATTGGTGCCGTAGACGTTGAGGCGGCCGCCGATAATGACCGTGGGGTCCAGACCGGCCGTATCGAAGATGGAAGCCGTCAGGGACGTAGTGGTGGTCTTGCCGTGCGTGCCGGCGATGGCCACGCCCTGACGCAGGCGCATCAGCTCGGCCAGCATCTCGGCACGGGGGATGATGGCGATGTTGCGGCGGCGCGCTTCCACCACTTCGGGATTGTCCTCGGCGATGGCCGTGGATTTGACCAGCACCTGCACGTTGCCCACGTTCCCGGCGTCATGGCCCACGGCGATGCGGGCCCCAAGGCTGCGCAGATGCTTGACCACAGCGGAATCGCTCATGTCCGATCCAGAAATGTCATAGCCCAGGTTGAGCAGCACCTCGGCGATGCCGCTCATGCCCGCGCCGCCGATGCCCACCATGTGGATCTGCCGGATCTTGCTGTCCATATGTCTCTCTCTGTCCAAGAAGGTCGTTCGTGATCTTACCGTGCGCACACGGCTTCCAGTTCGTCCGCCACAAGCTCCGCCGCCCGGATACGGGCGCAGCCGGAGGCCGCCGCGGACATGGCCCGCAGCCTGTCCGGGGCCTGCAGCAGGTCCGTGACCTGCACCATGAGGCCGTCGCTCTCCATCCGGGACTCGGGCAGCATCAGGGCCGCCCCTTCCGCCACCAGGGCCTGGGCATTGCGGGTTTGGTGATCGTGGATGGCATGGGGGAAGGGCACCAGCACCGATGGCAGGCCCGCAGCGCAGAGCTCGGCCACGCTGGTGGCGCCGGCGCGGCAGAGCACCAGATCCGCCCAGGCGTAGGCGGAGGCCATGTCGTCGATGAAGGCGCTCACGCGGGACGGATCATACCCGGCCGCCGCATAGGCCTCCCGGGTGGCGGCCTCGTCATGCACGCCGGTCTGGTGGCGCAGGGCGATGCCCGCGGCCCGCAGCCCCGCAAGGTGCGCGCACACATGGACGTTGAGGGCGTGGGCCCCCAGGGAGCCGCCCATGACCAGCAGGCGCCTGCCGGAAAAATCATGCGTCCGGCCGGCCAGAGCCACCACGGCGGCACGCACGGGATTGCCCGTGATCACGGTCTTGCGGGCGTCGAAGCCTTCAGTGCCCGGCAGGGACAGGCAGACGCGCCGGGCAAGGCGACCCAGGATGCGGTTGCTCACTCCGGCGATGGCGTTCTGTTCGTGCAGAACGGTGGGCAGGCCGGCAAGACGGGCCGCCAGCATGGGCGCAAAGGCCGCATAGCCGCCGAAACCGGCCACCACCTGCGGACGGAAACGCCGGATGATGCCCCGGGCCCGGCAGACGGCGCAGGCCATGCGCCCCGCAGCGGCAAAGGCCCGCAGGCCCCTGCCCAGGAAACCGCGCACCGGCAGGCCGATGAAGTCGATGCCTGCGGCCCGGACCAGCCGCTGCTCAGGGCCGTACTGCGAACCCACGAAGAGCAGCTCCACAGCAGGGTGCCGCGCCCGCAGGGCTTCCGCCACGGCCAGTGCCGGGAAGATGTGCCCGCCGGTGCCGCCGGTGGTCAAGAGGATTCTTTCCATATACTCCCCTCCTTGCCCGTGGCCGTGCGGGAAAAATTCATGAGCAGGCCCACGCAGAGCATGGTGGCCAGCAGGTTGCTGCCGCCATAGCTCATCAGAGGCATGGGCACGCCCTTGGGCGGCGCCACCCCCATGACCACGGCCAGGTTCATGACCGCGCCCATGGCCAGGATGACGGTCAGGCCGAAGGCGGTCAGGCGGTCCCGCAGCTCGGTCTGATGCATGATGATGCGGTAACAGCGCCAGAACAGCAGGCCGAACAGCAGCATGACCACGGTCACGCCCACAAAGCCCAGTTCCTCGGCCAGCACGGCCATGATGAAGTCGTTATGGGCTTCGGGCAGGTAAAACATCTTCTGGCGGCTGGCCCCCACCCCCACGCCGAAAAAGCCGCCGGAGCCGATGGCCAGCAGGGACTGCACCAGATGGTAGCCCGTATCGGTGGGATCGGCGAAGGGATCCAGGAAGGCCAGCAGGCGGCGCAGACGGTAGGGTTCGAGGATGGCCAGGGCCATGGCCCCGGCGCAGGCCAGGATCATGGCGAAGAAAAGATAGATGAAGCGCGTGCCCCCGGCCAGGCACATGAAAAACAAGATGCTGGCCACCACCACGGCGCTGCCGAAGTCCGGCTGCAGCAGGAGCAGGCCGCAGAACAGGCCCGTCACCGCGAAGGGCGGGATGACGCCGCGGCTGAAGGTCTTGACCAGAGCCTGCTTGGAACTCATGAAATAGGCCAGATACAGGGCCAGGGAGATCTTGACGAACTCCATGGGCTGCAGGCTCACGGGCCCAAGGGGGATCCAGCGCTTGGCGCCGTTGATGGACGGCGTCAGGGGCGAAAGGGTCACCAGCAGCAGAAACAGGGACAGGAAAATGGCCGGATACTGCAATTTGTAGAGCCAGTTGCGGGGCAGGAGGGCCGCGCCCCAGAGCACACCGCCCCCCACGATGGCGAACAGCAGCTGCCGCTTGAAGAAATAGTATTTGTCACCATTGACCTGCTCGGCCACGATGCCGCTGGCCGACAGCACCATGATCAGGCCGATGGCCAGGATGATGAGCATCAGGGTGAACAGCCACCAGTCGAAGCCCTCGAAGCTCACCTTGCCCAGGGCCTGGGCTAGGCCCCTGGCCTGGGGAACGGCGTCTTCCACCTTCCTGCTTTTCCCGAGGAACAGATTTTTCATGCCAGGCTTCCCACGATGCGCTTGAAGTCGTTGCCGCGCTCCACATAGTTGCGGTACTGGTCGAAGCTGGACGTGGCCGGCGCCAGCAGCACCACGTCCCCTGCCGCCAGCCGAGGCTGCAGGGCCAGGACGGCCTGTTCCATGGTCTCGTGCCAGCACAGGGGCACCACCCCCTGCCAGGCCTGTTCAAAGACCTCGCGGCTGGCGCCGTACAGGTTCACGCTCCTGGCCTTGCGGCGCAGCAGCTCCTTCATGCCTTCCAGATCGCCGCCCTTGAACTTACCGCCGCAGAGCAGATGCACGGACCTGTCCATGGCGTCCAGCGCCACCCGCAGTGCCGCCACCGTGGTGCACTTGGAGTCGTTCACATAGAGCACGTCCCGCACACGAGCCACCGATTCCAGACGGTTGGGCAGAGGCCGGAAAGCGGCCACGGCGCGCGCGGCGTTCTCCTGCGTCACTCCGAACAGGCGGCAGGCCTGCCAAGCCGCCTCGGCGTTGTACTGGTTGTGCCGCCCGAACAGGGGGCAGTCCGGGAATCGGTTTTCGGGCCGGATCCAGACCTTGCGGGCCCGAAGGCCGTGGCGCGCGGCCAAATCCTCCAGATCCGGCGCCAGCACGGCCAGGTCGTCCCCGTCCTGACAGCGGAAGATGCGGAATTTGGCCTCGATGTATTCGTCCATATCCTTGTGGTAATCCAGATGATTGGGCGAAATGTTCAGGATGACGGCCGCGCGGGGATGGAAGGTGATGCAGCCCTGCAGCTGGAAGCTGGAGACCTCCAGCACCAGCACATCGGCCTTTTCCCCGGACAGCAGATATTCCGAAAGGGGCGTGCCGATATTGCCGCCAAGGAAGACCCGCAGCCCCTGCTCCCGCAGCATGGCCGCCGCCAGGCTGACCGTGGTGGTCTTGCCGCTGGTGCCGGTCACCGCCAGCACGGGCTCACCATCAAGGGCACGCCAGGCCAGTTCCATCTCGGCCAGGATCTCCGTGCCTTCCGCATCGGCATGGGGGCCCATCAGCTCGCGCAGGCGCACCAGAGGCAGCCCGGGGCTGGGCACCACGAGCCTCGCACCGGCAAAGAGCTCCGGCCCCTGTTTCCCCAGCACCAGCTCAATGCCTTCCGCGCGCAGGGCCTCGGCCGACGCATGGTCCAGGGCCTGGGGATCGCTCTCCAGCAGACGCACCCGCGCGCCCTGCCGCACCAGAAGACGGGCCGCGGCCTTGCCGGAACGTCCGGCGCCCACAACCACTGCCAGCTCACCGGCCTTGATGCACCAGCCACGATCTTCATTCTGAGCCATGTCATTCCCTCGCAAATAAGATATCGCCATGCGCTGCCGGGCAGGCCGGTCGGGCCTCCGGCGCATGGCGCGCGGACTTGGGCCGGACGGCCGGCAGCCCGCCATGCTAACGCAGTTTCAGCACCGACAGGGCCACCAGGCCCAGCAATGCTGAGGTGATCCAGAAACGGATGATGATCTTCGATTCCGGGATGCCCTTGAGTTCGAAATGGTGATGCAGGGGGGCCATACGGAACAGGCGTTTGCCGCCTGTCCAGCGGAAATAGCTCACCTGCATGATGACGGACAGCGTCTCGGCCACGAACAGGCCGCCCACCACGGCCAGGATCAGTTCCTGCTTGCAGAGCAGGGCCAGATAGCCCAGCACGCCGCCCAGGCCCAGCGAACCCACATCGCCCATGAAGACCTGGGCCGGGTAGGCGTTAAACCACAAGAAGCCCAGACCGGCCCCCACCAGGGCCGCGCAAAAGACCGTGACCTCGCCCACGCCGGGCGTATAGGGCAGCAGCAGGTAACTGGCGAAACGAGCATGGCCCGTCACATAGATGAAGATGGCGAAGACGATGCCGGCCACGATGCAGGGGCCGATGGCAAGACCGTCCAGGCCGTCGGTCAGGTTGACGGCATTGGACGAAGCCACCATCACGAAAACGCCGAACGGCAGGTACAGGGGGCCCAGGTCGGGCGCCCAGTCTTTGACGAAGGGGATGCTCAACTGGCTGGAATAGCCGGGATCCATGACCAGAAAGAGCATGGCCACCGCCGCCACGGCCACCTGGCCCGCCAGCTTGGCCCGGCCGCTGATGCCGCGGTTCTCGGCATGGCGCAGTTTGGTCATGTCGTCCCAGAAGCCCACGGCCGCGAAGCCCCAGAACACCAGCAGGGTCTGCCAGATGTAGAAATTGCCCAGATCACCCCAGAGCAGCAGGCTGACGGTCAGGCTGAAGAGCATCAGCAGGCCGCCCATGGTGGGCGTGCCTTCCTTGCAGGCGTGCGTGGTCACTTCCTGCAGGATGTGCTGCCCGCATTTTAGGCGGCGCAGCCAGGCGATGAAGCGGGGCCCCAGCAGGATGGACAGCACCAGGGCCGTGACCAGCGCGGCCACGGAACGGAAGGTGATGTAGCGGAAAACGTTGAAGGCCGTCCACTCGGAAGACAGCGGTACCAGCAGGTTATACAGCATGCGGGCCCTCCGTGCGGCTGCCGGGCAGCCAGTCGCTCTGTTTCAGGGCATCGAGCAGTTCTTCCAGATGGTTGCCGCGCGAGCCCTTGAAAAGCATGAGCCCGCCCTGCTCTCCGGCATCGGCGGGGACGCATCGGCGCAAGGCCTGCACGAAGGCCTCCCCGGAATCCACCGGCTGGAACCTGCCCGGATACAGGCCGTGTTCCAGACCGTCACGCACGGCCTCGGCATGACCGCCGCGCCAGAAGACCATGAAGGGACGCAGCCGGGCCAGATGCCTGCCCAGGCGCTCGTGTTCGCGATCCGCCACGCTGCCCAGCTCGCGCATCTCGCCCAGCACCGCCACGAAGGGACGCTTCTGGGCGCTCTCCGCCGCGGCGTCGAGCATGCGGGCCATGGAAAGAGGATTGGCGTTGTAGGTGTCGTCCACGATGTCCCAGCTGCCCCAGCGGCTGCGGGCGAAGCGCTGCGGCGGCAGCTGCGCGTCGGCGAAACCGGCGGCTATCTCCCCGGCCGAGAGGCCCAGCATGTGGGCCGCAGCAGCCACGGCGATGCAGTTCTCCGTGCCGTAGTCCCCGCGGAACGGCGCCACCACGTCGCAGGGCTTGCCGTCGAGCCACAGGCGGTACTGCCCGTGCACGCCGTCGCTGCAGCCCGCATAGGCGGCGCGGTAGGACAGCGGGCGCCCGCTGGCCGTGAAGAACAGCACGTCTCCGAACACGGCCCGCGCCTCGCGCACCAGATCGTCGTAGTCGGCGCTCACCAGGGCCTGGCCTTCCGGCGCCAGATGGGCCAGCAGACGGGATTTGTGCCAGGCCACGCCACGCTCGCCCAGGCCTTCGGTATGGGCGGCGCCCACATTGAGGATCAGGGCCAGGTCGGGCCGCAGGATGGCGCCCAGCTCGTCCATGTCGCCCTCGCGGCTGATGCCGGCCTCGAAGACCCAGAAGTCCTCGTCGCCGTCGGCCTTGAGCATGCACAGCGGCATGCCCACCTGATTGTTGAGATTGAGGGCATTGCAGGCCGTCTTGCCGTGCCGCGACAGGATATGGGCCAGCAGTTCCTTGACCGTGGTCTTGCCCGCGGAACCGGTGATGCCCACCACCCGCGCCGGGGACTTGCCCCGCCAGAGCGCGGCCACCGCGCCCAGGGCGCGCACCGTGTCCGGCACCACCAGCACCGGGACGGAAAGCTCCGGCAGCGGACGCGCGGCCAGCACGGCCACCGCGCCCTGCTCCACGGCCCGGACGGCATAGTCGTGGCCGTCCACGCGCTCGCCGGCGATACAGACGAACAGACTGCCCGGCCCGGCCTCACGGCTGTCCGTGACCACCGACGTGACCGCCACGCTGCCTGCAGCAACGGCCACGTCCCGGGCGCAGCCCAGGCAACCAACGATTTCAGCAAGATCTAGGCGCACCCCAACAGCTCCCGCACCACTTCCTGATCACTGTAGTGATGTTTGGTGCCCTGAATGATCTGATAGTCCTCATGGCCCTTGCCGGCGATCAGCAGGGCGTCGTCAGGGCCGAGCATTTCCACGGCCCTGGCCGTGGCCTTGCGCCGGTCCACCTCCACCACGACCTCCCTGGCTTCGCGCAGGCCGGGCAGCACGTCTTTCAAGATGGCTTCCGGATCCTCGAAACGGGGGTTGTCCGATGTCAGCACGGCCACGTCCGCATGGCGGGCCACGGCCTCGCCCATGAGCGGGCGTTTGGTGCGGTCGCGGTTGCCGCCGCAGCCGAAGACCGTGACGATGCGCTTGAATCCCGCGCCGCGCAGGGCCTGCAGGACATTGACCAGCGCGTCCGGCGTATGCGCGTAATCCACGAAAACATGCAACTTGCGGGCATTGGGCACCCGCTCCAGCCGGCCGCAGACACCGTGGAAGCCCTCCAGATGGCGCAGATCGTCCGGCGACAGGCCCAGCTCCAGCGCCAGTGCCTGCACGGAAAGCAGGTTGGATGCATTGAAGGCCCCCACCAGCGGTGAGTGCAGCTCCCACTGCTGGCCGTCCAGATGCATGCGCAGATGGCAGCCGTCGGTACCGGCGGCCAGCAGTTCGCCCCAGAGGTGGCGCTGCTGCGGCAGGGCCTTGTGCAGGCCGAAGGACAGGGCGCGCGGGCACAGCTCCAGCAGGCGGCGGCCCCAGGCGTCATCGGCATTGATGGCCATGACCTTGTCGGCGCGGGGCAGCTCCAGGAACAGGCGCGACTTGGCCCGGAAATAGCTTTCCATGTCCTGGTGGAAATCCAGATGGTCCTGGGTCAGATTGCTGAAGGAGGCTCCGGCAAAGGGCACCCCGCAGACGCGCTGCTGCTCCAGGGCGTGGGAGGAGACCTCCATGACGGCGATGTCCACCCCGGCCTGCGCCATGGCCGCCAGCATGGCGTGCACGCGCAGCGGATCGGGCGTGGTCAGGGGCGCGGCCTCGCAATGGCCGGGCCAGCGGTAGCTGACCGTGCCCATGACGCCCACCTTGTGGCCGGTGGCCGTGAACAGATGTTCCAGCAGGTAGGCGCTGGTGGTCTTGCCGTTGGTGCCGGTGACGCCCAGCACGCGCAGGGGCAGGCTGTCGGTATGCCAGCGGGCCTCGGCAAGACGCCACAGGGCCTCGCGCGGGTCGTCATGGAAGATCACCGTGCGGCCCGCGCTGCGGGCGGCCTCGGCTTCGGCCCCGCCGGGCAGGCAGATGATGGTGGAAGCTCCGGCCTCCACGGCCGGCGGGATGAAACGGGCGCCGTCGGCATTGACGCCGGGGACGGCCACAAAGATGTCCCCTTTGCCGACTTCGCGCGAGTCGGAGCGTATCTCCCCCCCCTCACGGCGCACTGTATCGAGCAACTGATCAAATTCGCGATTCACGGTTACCTCTCCGAGAGCCACAGAACATAGGTGACGTTTTCCCCTTCCTTGGGCCAGGCCGTGCCCGGCGGCGGGCTCTGCCTGACCACACGCGTGCCGCTCCCCTTGAGCTCCGGAACGATACCTGCCCGGGCAAAGAGTTCCACGGCATTGCGCACGGTCTTGCCCTTGACGTCCGGCACACGGCTGGATGCCCGCGCCAGATGGCCGGGCTGATGCATGGACGGCGGCCGGCCGGTCTGGACCTCTTCCCTGGCCAGGAAGGGCACATCCAGCCGCGAAAGCTTGAGACCGCGCTGATGTCCCTTGCTTTTCTCCTGTTTCGCCTCCTCCTTTTGCGCCAGCGCCGCCGCATCGGGCACGATGGCCCCGCTGTAGGTGATGGCGCGCGAGGCAATCTCGCGGAAGACGGGCGCGGCCACCACGCCCCCGTACTGGTTCTTGGTGGGTTCGTCCACCAAGACCACGATCAGGTAACGGGGATCGTCGGCGGGCAAAAAGCCCACGAAAGAGGCCAGGCGCTTGGCGCCGTAGGAACCGGCCTTGTGGTCGGCCTTCTGGGCCGTCCCTGTTTTGCCGGCCACCTCCACGCCCTCGATGCGGGCGCGTTTGCCGGTGCCGTCCTTTTCTTCCACCACGTCGCGCATCATGCCCATGACCTCGCGGCAGACGCGCTCGGAAAAGATGCGTTCGTAACGCTGTTCCACGTTGACCGGCTCGTTCAGCAGGCGCAGCGGCTTGTAGACGCCGTTGTTGAGCAGGGTCAGGTAGCCCTGGGCCATCTGTACGGCCGTGACGGAGACGCTCTGTCCAAAGGCCGTGGACATGAGGTCGGCCTCGCTCCAGGAGCGGGGCTGGCGCAGGATGCCGCGGCTGTCGGCCACGGGCACGCTGGTGCTCTCGCCGAAGCCCAGGCCGTGCAGGTACTTGTAGAGCGTGGGTGCGCCCAGCTCCAGACCGATCTTGGCCATGCCGATATTGGACGAATAGCGCAGCACCTTGTGGGCGGGCAGGACCCCCTGGCGCGAGGTGTCGCGGATGGTCACGCGCTTGATCTCCCACTTGCCGTTCTCGCAGTCGATGGCCGTATTGCGGTTGACCTTGCGCTCCTGCAGGGCCGTAGCCATGACGAAGGGCTTGAAGGTGGAGCCCGGCTCCAGGGCGTCGGAGGCCAGCCTGTTGCGGTAGATCATGGGGCTGGACTGGCGATAGGTGTTGGGATTGAAGAAGGGATACTGCGCCCAGGCCAGGATGTCGCCGCTGGGCACGTCCACCACCAGGGCACCGCTCCAGCGGGCGTCGAAATCGCGGGCCACGCGGGCCACGGCCTCTTCGGCGATGAACTGCAGCTGCACGTCCAGGGTCAGCGTCAGGTCCTCGCCCTTGAGTTCGTCCTTGCCTTCCTCATGCAGGTAGAAGCGGCGGCCCATGGCGTCACGCTGCACCACCATGCGCGTGGGCGTCCCGGCCAGACGTTCGTCCAGCGAGCGCTCCAGACCCTCCAGGCCCTTGTCGTCCATACCCACGAAGCCGAGCAGCTGCCCGGCCAGATGCTTGAAGGGATAGACGCGGTCATATTCCTTGGAAAGGCCGATGCCGGGCAAAGCGGCCTTGCGCACCGCCTCGGCGGTATAGTCGTCCACCTTGCGGCGCAGCCAGACGAAACGGCGTTTGGTCTTGGAGAGCTCGTCATAGAGCTTCTGGGGCTCGATGCCGAGGATGGGCCCCAGAGTGTTGGCCATGGTCAGGAAATCCTGGACCTCCTGCGGACGCGCGTACACGGAGCGGGCCTCCACGCTGCGGGCCAGCACCTGTCCGTTGCGGTCCGTGATCATGCCGCGCTTGCCGGTGACCAGTTCCGTGGCCATGTGCTGGCGGCGGGCCTTGTCGGCCAGACGGGGGCCTTCGATCATCTGCAGGTACCAGGCGCGTCCCCACAGGCCCAGCCACAGGCCGCAGAAGATGACCACGACCAGACCGATGCGGGCTTTGCCCCAGTCCACCCGGTCCTTCCAGGTCAGCCCCCTGTTCTTGGGCGCGACCGAAACGCGCCGTGCCCCGCTGCGGACGCTACGCGCCGCGCCACGGGCCGGACGGCCTTTGCGGTCCCCGGTATCGGATGAGAATTTGAACATGCGTCCCCCGCTTGTGATGCCTGCCGGCTACTGATCTTCCATACGCCGGACCTGCCCCGGCCTGGGCTCTTTCATGCCGAGCTCCTCCGCCTTGCGGCGCAGCTCGTACGGGGAGAGAAGGCGCTCCCGCTCCACTTCCAGTTTGGCGCGCAAGGCCTTGCGTTCCTGCAGCTTGTTCTGGGCAATATTGATGAAATAGGTGGTATCGATGCGCTCGATATTGCTCCAGACCAGGATCAGGCACATGGTCATGCAGGTCAGCAGGCCCACAGCCAGCAGGAGCAGCCAGCTCCTGGTCTGCACCCTGCCCTGGCCGCGGAACGGCAGCCCCACAGACAGCTTCTTCATGAAACCGCCTCGGCTATCTTTTCCACAGCGCGCAGTTTGGCGCTGCTGGCCCGGGGATTGAGCGCCAGTTCGTCCTCCTCGGCCTGTACGGGCTTTTTGCAGAGGATCCTGACCTCCGGCACATGGTGGCAGACGCAGACCGGCACATGGCGCGGGCAGCGGCAGCCCTCCGCCCAGTAGCGCATGGCCTGCTTGACCATGCGGTCTTCCAGGGAATGGAAGGAGATCACGGCCAGACGACCGCCCAGGGAAAGCCGCCCGAGGATGGCATCCAGGAAGCGGCGCAGTTCGCCCAGCTCGTCATTGACGGCCATGCGCAGGGCCTGGAAGGTGCGCGTGGCGGGATGGCGGCGGGCCTTGGCGCGCCACGCGGGCGGATAGGCCTTTTCCACCAGGGCCGCCAGCTGGGCGGTGGTATCGATGGGGCTTTTCTGGCGGGCATCCACGATGGCCCGGGCGATGCGTCCGGCCTGCGGTTCTTCGCCCAGGGTGGCGATGCATTCCTTGAGGCGGTCGAAATTCTCGCGGTTGACCCAGTGCCAGGCCGAGGGGGCACCGGAATGCTGGTCCATGCGCATGTCCAAGGGCCCGTCCCCGTAAAAACTGAAGCCGCGCCCGGCCTCGTCCAGCTGCAGGGAAGAGACGCCGATGTCCAGCAGCGCGGCATCCACCCTGTCCCAGCCCAGGGAGTCCAGGGCTTCCCCGAACTGGCTGTAGCGGCAATGGAACGTGTGGACACGCTCCCCGAAGGGCTCCAGACGGCGCCGGGCCAACTCCAGGGCCTCCTCGTCCCGATCCAGGGCGCAGAGCTCGGCCTGCGGGGCCGCCTGCAATATGGCCGAGCTGTGTCCGGCCATGCCCAGGGTGCCGTCCAGGATACGCACGGGACGGTCCCTTCTGGCGTCCAGCACAGGCTGCAGGGCCGCGAGGGTCTCTTTCATCAGGACAGGGATATGCAGGGCCGCCGCATCTCGTTCCTGTCCCTGCTGCTGCATGGTCATGGGTACCTCTAAAGCGCTATATCCAGCTGGCAGGCCGCCACTTCATCGCTGACGTCTTCCACCAGCAGGGCGTCGAAGCGGGCCTGATCCCAGATCTCGAATTTGTCCGACATCCCCACCAGGACCACATCCTTTTCCAGGCCTGCGGCCCGCATCAGGGGCTGAGGGATGCGTATGCGGCCCTGCGCGTCGGGGATCATCTTCTGCGCAAGGCCCAGCAGTTTCGTTTTGACGTGGGAAAGCTTCATGGAAGGGAGGGGGACGCTGTTCAGCTTGGCGACGATGGCTTCCCAGTCCGTGGGCATATAGGCCTTGAGGCCCCCGTACAGCCCGATGGTCAGCCAGAAAGACCCGTCTCCCGCGGCCTGCAGAGCTTCTCGGTACTCCGGCGGCAGCAGCAGACGGCCCTTGGTGTCAAGATTGCGATATGCGCTCTGGATAAACAGGTTTGCCATGCCCTTCCACCTGTCGCCCACGATTTACCACGTTTTCCCACTTATGCCCCACCCTTTCCCCCTGTGTCAAGGGAATGCGGCGGGGCCGTGACCATCTGATGCCGTTCCGCGCGCGTCCCCCGGTGCGGCGCCGGCGTCATCCCGGCCACCGCCGCCGGGGCGGCAGGCTGTCCTAGCGCTTGACAACCCGCTGGAAAGCCCGGATAGTTCCCCCGGTCAACATCATAAAAAAGAAAGCCCGCGCTCCCCCGCGGGCATCATCCAAGGACACACATATGAGAACAAAGATCGTCGCGACCATCGGCCCTGCGTCCAATTCCAGGGAAAAGCTGCGCCAGCTCGCCGAGGCGGGCGTCAGCGTCTTCCGCCTGAACTTCTCCCACGGTTCGGCGGACGATTTCATCCGCATCATCAATGACATCCGCGAAGTGGAAAAGGAACTGGCCAAGCCCATCACCATCATGCAGGACCTTTCCGGTCCCAAGATCCGTCTGGGCGTGGTGCAGGAAAAGACCATCCAGGTCACCAAGGGCATGCAGCTTTTGCTGGGGCTTTCCAGCCAGCGCACGGACGAGCTGCCCTTCCTGCCCTTCGACCATCCCGAGATCCTGGAGAGCCTGGAACCCGGCGACCGTATGGTGCTGGCCGACGGCGGCCTGCAGTTCACCGTGCAGCAAAGCCGCCCCGACGGTCTTGTCCTGCTGGAAGCCAACAACAGCGGCCTTGTGACCTCGCGCAAGGGCCTGGCCCTGCCCGGCAAGGCCACCAAGGTCCGCGCCCTGACAGACAAGGACAAAAAAGACCTGCGCGACGGCCTGGCCCTGGGCGTGGATGCCGTGGCCATCTCCTATGTGCAGACGGCAGACGATGTGCGTGAAGCCAAGGAACTGATCGCCGCCTCGGGCCGTCGCGTGCCGGTGGTGGTCAAGCTGGAACGCCAGAGCGCCGTGGACAACCTGGGCGAGATCCTGAAGGAGACCGACGTCATCATGGTGGCGCGCGGCGACCTGGGCGTGGAATGCCCCCTACCCCTGCTGCCCGCCCTGCAGAAGCGCATCATCCGTGCCTGCAACGCCATTTCCAAGCCGGTCATCGTGGCCACGCAGATGCTGCTCTCCATGGTCAACAGCCCCGCGCCCACCCGCGCCGAGACCACGGACGTGGCCAATGCCGTGCTGGACGGCGCCGACTGCGTGATGCTCTCCGAGGAGACGGCCATGGGCAACTTCCCGGTGGAGACCGTGCAGTATATGCGCAAGATCACCGACGAGGCCGAACGCCTGCTGGTCAACGACCGCAAACTGGAGGAACCTTCCGCCAACAAGGGCATCCCCGAATTCCTGGCCTACTCCGCCTGCCTGCTGGCCGAAAAGGCCCATGCCAAGGCCATCGTCTCGCACAGCCTCAGCGGCGCTTCGGCCCGTCAGGTCTCCAGCTGCCGTCCTCCCCAGGACATCTACGCCCTGACGCCCGACCCCACGACCATCAAGGCCCTGAACTTCGTCTGGGGTGTGCATCCGGTCTTCGTCGCCGACCCGGCCAGCGACCCCAGCCACCTGAGCCGCGCCGAGAACTTCATCCACCACAGCCCGGACTTCAAGCCCAACGAATGCGCCGTCATCACGGCCGGCCAGCTCAAGGGTTCCTCGGCCACCCCGCGTGGCACCAATCTGGTGAAGCTCTACTGGAAGTAGGGCCCGCCAGCCTCCCCTGCCCGCTGAAGGCCGCCCCCTGGGGCGGCCTTTTGCCTGCACGCGGCCCCGCGAACCGTCGGCGACAGCTGGCAGGCTCCCGCAAGGCCGCAGATTTCCCCGCCTCCGCCGGCCGTCCCCCCACCATCCCTGACGCGGACAGCCAGCACCGAAGAAGCGGGCGCAGACCTGCCATCCAGGCTGCCTTCCCGCTGCCTTGCGTAAGTTCCATCTTCGCGATGGGCTGTCGTTCAATTGGCAGGACGGCGGATTCTGGCTCCGCTAATCAAGGTTCGAGTCCTTGCAGCCCAGCCATCACAACTTCATAGCGCGTCCCCATCGTCTAGCCGGCCCAGGACAACGGCCTTTCACGCCGTCGACAGGGGTTCAAATCCCCTTGGGGACGCCAAAGATTTCAACAGGTTACAGCCTGTTTTTATATCTGAGCTTTCAGGGTTACAAGCCCAGGGTTACAATCCCTCAAGAACTCGCCCTTCTTGAGGGATTTCCTTTTTCAGAAGGTCACCCACAACCTGGCCAATCCCACTGTCGCCAAGCGCTGTCACGATCTCTTCCTGATCCGTGTACAGCCCGGCGCTTTTTGTATACCGGTCAGTCGTTGATGCCCGGTAATGTCCCATCAGTATCTGGGCCGCATTCAGGCCCAGCTCCATAAAGGCAATGGCCGCGCTCTTGTGTCGGATAGCATGAAAGCCGAACGGTCTGACGCCCGCCCTTTCGCACAATTCACGCATAAAATGCCTGCGCTGTCGAAAGGGTTGTCCAAGGTGAGAGTCGCACTGCAACTGCATGAAGACATTTTCGACCTTGCAAGGCCGGGTATCATACCACCACGACAGGGCCGTAATCAGCTCTGGGTGGAGCTTCAGCCAGCGAACTCTTTCCTTGCCACTTCCGGCCTTGTGATCCAGAAGACGGATTTTCCCTTCTGTCAGGTTCACGTCCTGCCATGTCAGACGAAAGACTTCTCCGCGACGCGCTCCGGTATAGAACAAGGTCAGCAGCATGATCAAATCCTGCCCTCTGGCCTGATGCAATACCTTGATGATGTCTTCTTCTGGAGGAACATAGCGTTCCCTACGCGAAACAGCAAATGGAGGGATCTTCCTGAACGGAGCGGTTATTTGCGGGAAATCCTCTACGAAGTCAAGGCCCCACGTCCATGCTGCCAACAGATTCTTGCGATATTTGTTGGCGACATTCCCCCCTCTCGCAGCATAAATCCGGGCCAAGAAACGATATGCCCGCGAGGAGCTAATTTCATCCAGGGCAGTAATTCCGGCCTTACCGCAGAAATCGAGAAACTCCCGCATGACAAGCTGTTTTTCCACATAGGTCTGACGGCTCATCGTTTGCTGGGCATAGGAGAGATAATCATTCCCCCAAGTCATAAGCAGTTCCAAGTCCGTGCGGGTCTTCTCTTCTTGAAGAGCCTTTACGAGCTGTTCTTCTTCCCATTTTTTTGCGGCCCGCCATTGTGGTCCGAATTTTTTTCCGGGAGGGAACATTTTGCAAGCAATCTGTTTCCCACCCAGCACTACGCGGGCCAGCCAGCGGCCTCCCTTGTCTGGTCTCAATGTCGGCATGGAAATACTCCAACACTGCTCCCCAGTTGAAATGCCAGCACTGTCCCATGCGCCTGCCGCCGAGCTGAGAGGCTACCCTCTTCACTGTGCGAGGGTCAAGTTTCAGTATTCTGGCAAGCTGTTTCAGGGTCAGGAAGTCATCGGGGGAATAGCGTCTCATGATTCGATCCATTATGAAGCTCGCAAAGGCGGATATATTTTGCGACAAGCTCCATCATTGATGTACATCCGTTTTGTAAAAGCATTTTTTCTCTATGCCGTTTTACACCGCTTGGAGAAATGGAAAGCTGCACAGCGATTTCTCTGTTACTGAATCCATCAAGAATTAGCAGAAAAACTTCTTTTCCCCTTTGAGTAAACCCCATATCCGAAAGTACAGTCTGTTGACAAACCGTATTCGTACACGAAGACAGGGCTTTCACGGAGGAGTTATGAGACATCCTTTTACGAATCTCTGCCAGATGCTGATAAAGCGTACCGATTTTTATGCCAAGGCGGCTACTTATTTTTTTTGAGCGACTTGCCATCACGGAGCATTTTTAAAATTTGTTGGTGCTGTCTACTCAAACGTACTGTCTCCATCTTGACCTCCAGGAATTTTGAAAAACGGTAAAGAATATCGCTTGCATATCACACTCTGGAAGTCTTGGGCAGTGGCCATTTTTTATAGAAAAAGAATTTTTTGGGAGTCAAAGACTTCACTCAGAACCATCCGCAAAGTGGGTGGTTTGCTCTGGCCCTGTAAGGGCCTGTTACCGGCTGCGCCTAAAGACGCTGGCTTTCACGCTGTTCAAGCCCAGTGCCCTTGCCGCCTTGGCTACCCCTTAAAGGGGTCTTGATATTCGCGTGATGTCAGCTTGTCTCTCATAATGTCGTGACGTTCCTGATCCTGGATATATTTTTTGATCGTTGCCTCATTAAGCCCCACCGTACTGACATAATATCCTTCGGCCCAAAATTTTCTGTTGCCAAACTTATATTTAAGGTTTGCGTGCTTATCGAATATTATCAACGAACTTTTCCCTTTCAGGTAGTCCATGAAATTTGCCACACTGATTTTAGGAGGAATGGACACCAGCATGTGGACATGATCCGGCATCAGATGCCCTTCCAGAATCTCAACCCCTTTATATTTGCAGAGGCATTGCAAAATTTCTTTTATACTTTCACGGAGCTGTGCGAAGATTATTTTCCTTCTCTATTTTGGAGTAAAGACGATATGATACTTGCATAACCATTTCGTATGCGCTAGGCTATGCGCCTTGGTTCCCATAACAAAAACACCTTTCCGTTAATGTTGCGATGGGCTTGAACAACTTCATCGTAGCGGAAAGGTGTTTTTGTGCGTATAACATATTGTCTCCCCCGCATAACAGGTGGTTTTTTGTTTCGCGCCTGTCAGGCGCTCAACAGGCTAAAGCACATAAAAAGTGTCGGGCAGCGGCAACGTCGCTGCCCGACAAAAATTAGGCCATGTCAAGCTAACTCCTCATGATGGAATAACATGTGCAGAAAAGTGGACGCAGTGAAAGTCTCCTGCCCTGCCCCTCGTTCTTCACAGAGAAGGTGCCAGTCTCAATCTAGTCGTAGAGCCGGAAGCCCTGCACCACCTTTTCCACCTGAGGGGCGTAAGTTTGTTCCTTGTGCTTCGGGTAGCTCATGCGGAGGATGCGGGCGGCAGGATAG
>NZ_CASDOY010000024.1 GCF_949282365.1 uncultured Desulfovibrio sp. | reverse complement strand
TGCAGATGTCAGACCGCTATGCGCCTGCTAGGGCGCGGCTGGTAAAAAAGCCTTACAGGCGCATATGAAGAACCACCGGCTTTGCCGGTGGGTTCCTTTTTCATGGGCTTCAGCCTGCTGGACGCCTGACAGGCGCGAAACAAACAACCACCCGCCATGCGGGTGGAGACAGGCCTCCTTCCAGACGGCCTCCCTTTGCAGTGGGCTGTTCTGTTTCCACATGGATGAGTGCACTGCATGCGATCCCGCAGCCTTTCGTGTGCGCGGGGATGCTGTTCAGCTGCCGGCAAACGCGCGTCCCGGCAGTCAAAGCCTTGCACAAGGCGGCGCCTTCCTGCTGCCATACGGTGTTCCTTACGCCCGTAGGGAAGGGCTGGCATCCCGTCTGAGCGAAGGGAAGGCTTTTGCGTGTTCCCCATGCCCGTGAGGATACCGGTGTGCGAAGCATGGGCATAAGAAAAAGAACGGCGTGTCCCCCATGCCCGTGGGGATACCGGGGTTCCTGGCGCAGCAGGCAGCGGGTGCATGGCATATCCCTCTGCGCGAAGGGCCGCAGGGTGCGACCATGCTCTGCCGGTCGCGTCATTCCGTTCCCCAAACGTCACAGATGACAAAAAAAGCCCGGCAGGGACCACAAGGGCTTCCCTGCAGGGCTTGCCTTCCAGGCATGTGCCGTCAGCGATGCGTGCCGCGGCGGCAGATCGTCGCGGTTTAGGCGAAGAACATCTTGGACAGGGTCATGGGATCGATGTACTGGCCGTCCTTGTAGACGCGCATGTTGCCGGAAGCGATCTCGTCGATGAGGATGACGTTGCCGTCGGCGTCGTAGCCGTATTCGAACTTGATGTCGTACAGCACCAGACCCTTTTCCTTCAGATCGTCAGCCACGATCTGGGTGATCTTCTGGGTCATGTCCTTGATATCGTCGTACTGCTTGTCGGTCATCACGCCCAGGGCCACCAGCGCATCCTTGGTGACCAGGGGGTCGCCCAGGGCGTCGTTCTTGAAGGTGGTCTCCACATAGGCGGGCAGGTCGGCACCGGATTCGATGTAGTCGCCGTAACGGCGGATGAAGCTGCCCACGGCCTTGTGGCGGCAGATGACTTCCAGGCCCTTGCCGAAGGGCTTGGCGGGCAGGACCTCCATGGTGGTATCGGCCAGGTTGGCGCTCACATAGTGGGTCTTGATGCCGGCGGCATTGATCTTTTCAAAGAAGTAGATGGACATGCGCAGGTTCACGTCGCCGACGCCGTCGATGGTCAGGCCCACGGAGTTTTCGCCGGGATCGAAGACGCCGTCCTTGCCGGTGCAGTCATCCTTGAATTTCAGCAGATAGTTGCCGTTTTCCAGGGCGTAGACGTTCTTCGTCTTACCAGTGTAGATAAGCTCCATTTTCGATACCTCCGGGAAGCTTGGGTGGAAGAAAATGTACGTTCCGGCCTGCTGGGCCGGTCAGAAGCAAAAGTGTCCGGTATGCATATAATTATTATACTGTGAAATCAAGCGGGGAGACCGGGGCCTGCCGGCCTGCCCAAACGGCAACGCCCCCTGTCCGGGAGCCGGGCAGGGGACGTTGCTTGCATATGGCAGGGACGTCTACCTGGTACTGACGTCAGCCTGTTCGAAGTCTTCAAGTGCCTTGCTCACGACCTTGGCCAGGCCGATGAGGGCGATCAGGTTGGGGAAGGCCATCAGGCCGTTGAACATGTCGGCCAGTTCCCACACCAGGTTCACCTGCAGCAGGGAACCCATGACGATGAAGCACATCACCACCAGGCGGTAGGGGGTCACGCCGCGTGTACCGAAGAGGTACTTGACGTTCTGCTCGCCGAAGAAATACCAGCCCACGATGGTGGAGAAGGCGAAGAAGAGCAGGCAGATGGCCACGAACTTGATGCCGAAGGCGCCCAGACCGGTGGAAAAGGCCTTCTGGGTCAGGGCGATGCCCGTGGTGGTGCCGTCCAGGGCGCCGGTCACGAAGATGACCAGGGCGGTCATGTTGAGGACGATGAAGGTATCGATGAAGACGCTGACGATGCCCATCAGGCCCTGCTGGGCGGGGTACTGCACCTTGGCCACGGCGTGGGCATGCGGGGTGGAACCCATACCGGCTTCGTTGGAGAACAGGCCGCGGGCCACGCCGTAGCGGATGGCTTCCTTGACGCCGGCGCCGATGATGCCGCCGGTGGCCGCCGCGGGATCGAAGGCGCCCACAAAGATCATCTTGAAGGCCGGGATGATCTGGTCAGCATTGCTCAGGACCACGAACAGGCCGCCGACCACATAGAGCAGGGCCATGAGGGGCACCATCTTTTCGGTCACGGCGGCGATGCGGCCGATACCGCCGAAGAAGACGAAGGCGCCGCAGGCGGCGATGATCAGGCCCATGACCAGGGGCGGCACTTCAAAGGCGGTCTTGAAGGCTTCGGCGATGGAGTTGGACTGCACCATGTTGCCGATGCAGCCCAGGGCGATGATGATGGAAACGGAGAAGAAGACGGCCAGCTTGTGGCTGCCGAGACCTTTGGAGATGTAGTAGGCGGGGCCGCCGGTGATGTGCCCGGCGTCGTCGCGGGTACGGTAGACTTGGGCCAGCACGGCTTCGGCGAAGATGGTGGCCATGCCGAAGAAGGCGGCGAGCCACATCCAGAAGATGGCGCCGGGACCACCCATGGCGATGGCGGTGGCGGCGCCGGCCAGGTTGCCGGTGCCCACCTGGGCGGCGATGGCGGTGGCCACGGACTGGAAGGAGCTCATGCCGTGCTTGTCGGCGCGCTTGCCCTTCAGCGAAAGGTCACCGAAGAGCATGCGCACGGCCTGGCCGAATTTGCGGATCTGGATGAACTTCAGACGGAGGG
Organism: uncultured Desulfovibrio sp.; assembly: GCF_949282365.1. Classification (GTDB taxonomy): domain Bacteria; phylum Desulfobacterota; class Desulfovibrionia; order Desulfovibrionales; family Desulfovibrionaceae; genus Desulfovibrio. Next base: position 25,539 of record NZ_CASDOY010000024.1, on the reverse strand, counting down.
TGAAGTATATGCCCACACCACACAGCAGCGGGATCAGGCAGTACATGCCCCAGATGAAGCTGTTGATGCTGGAGACAAGTTTCGTCAATTCTTCCATGGTTTCCCCCTCAGGCTATCCGGCCTGCATGTCATCCGGCAAGAGGAACCCTCTGTCCGTCCGTCGTCTGGCAACGCATGTCGAATATGGTGTGATGGTGTCGGGTCCGGCAACCGTCACGGGATTCACGCACGGATGAAACATCTGCATCCATGACGTCAAAAAAACAGCCTGTCCCGTCCGTCTCCTGCCGGACCCGTCACCGGGCAGCCTCTCTGCCGGGGCGGGGAGGAAAGCCGTTTTTCCGTGCGGGCAATGTGTGCCGCATCTTCCCGTAACAGTTGTCTTTAATTTATCTGTGCGTTTATGACAGTAAACCGTATCACAGAAAATGTCCATGCCGGAGTTGATCGGGAGACATTTCCCATGCTGCGGCCGGAGCATGACGACACAGGCCGGCCGTCCATGCGGGGGCTGACGCTGCGGCGCGGGCCCAACGGCAGGGAAAGGAGCCAGAGGACACACGGTGCGGGGCAAGGGCAGGCGCAGCGACAGGCGGCGCGGGGGAATTGCCGGCGTGCAGTCCAGCGCCGGAGAGGCAGCAAGGCAGGACGCAGGAAGACACGGGCCGTGACAGGGCAGGCCGGAGCAGGACCGGCACAGGGAGGCGCAGCAGTGCGGCGACCGGCGTGAAAGACGGCCCTTGGCACGGCGTGCGCCCGGGGAGGCCGTTTTGCCTCCCGACGAACACCGGACGGGCTCTGCGCGGGATGCGCCGCAGGCTCCGTCCGCGTTCCCCAATGACGGAGCGCAGCCGGGTGTGGACAAAAGAAGGGGACAGCGTCTGCCCGCCGCCCCCGCAGGATCATCCTTCGTCGTGGCTGTTGCGCCGTCTGCGCCGGGGCTTTTCCTCCTCCGCTTCGTCCGGCAGGGCCTCCGGCGCTTCGGGCGTGGAGAGCTGTTCCCGGATGCGGTCGCGTTCCTCACGCGGTTTGGCCACCAGGCGCAGCTGCTTGACCAGGACCTTGCCGATGACCAGCACTTCCTCCACGTCCGCCAGCTGGTCGAAATCCGGGGCATCGGGACTGAAGTCTTCGGGGGCGTCCCGCAGTTCTCCTGACGTCATCCTGAAAATATACATAACGTGCCTCCGTGGCAGCAGTTTTGAGTTCTCCGTATCCAGTCTGACAAAGGGCGAGCCGCGCAGCAGGGCCAGCCGTTCTTCCGTCATGGCGCGGCAGGGGAAACGCCGGCAGGCCAGACAGGCCAGCAGGGGGCGCTGATGCTCCTTCAGCGGGCAGCGGATGGCTTTTTCCGTAGGGTCTGCGTATCTTCCCATGACGAACCCCTTTGCCTTGCTTATAGCAGAGAGCGGCCCCCGGGCCTAGCCGGAAGAGGGCTGATTTTTCCGCCGGAGGCCGTGACGGCCACCGTCCGCGCGAGAGTTTTTTCCCTTCCCCCCCAGGCCCTCCATCCTTTCCCCGGCGCGTTTTTTCAGGTGAGCACGGGAGCATGCGGCAAGCATCCTTACACTGGGGATGTGTCGCCCTGTCGTCTCCTCCAGCCTGTGGACGGAGCATGCGGCAAGCATGTTTTTGTTGCAGATATTCTCTCTGTATTGGGAATAAATCGTAAAAGTTGCATCAACACGCCCTGGCGGGCGCGGAGGAGGCCCGCCGCAGCTCGTGGCCGCGGCGCAGCGCGGGAAAAGGCTGGTCCGGCCCTGGACAGGCCGGGCACCGGTGGGCAGTAGGTACTGGCAAGGAGGGGTATCCTGCTGCGTGCGGCCGGCGGTGCTTGCCGTTGGGAGTCCGTCAGGGCGAAATCTCCCTCTCTCGCGGTTATGGCCACGCACGGCCGCGCCCTGACGGCAGCCATGCTCCACGGCCGGCAGGCCACCGGACCTCGGGGCCTGTCGTCCGGCAACGGCCACGGCACAGGCAGGGAGGTACAGGGCGGTGTGCATGCGGAAGCGCCGGGTGGCGTGTTCGTCGTGCGACGGGCGCCGGGAGAAAGCTCCCTGCCCCGCAGGCACGGCGACCCTGACGTCGGCCGGGGCGCTCGTCGCATAGCGGTCGGGATGCGGGCGGGGGGGCAGGAGCGGACGCAGGCCGCGTCCACTGTGCGCGTTGCGGGAGGGAGGAGGGGAGGCTCAGGCCAGGCGCGCCCAGGTGCAGCGGTCCAGACCGGCCAGGTCCTGTTCGGTACGGGCGGAGGGAAAGCCGGCGTCGGCCAGCAGGCCGCGTACGGCCGCGCCCTGGCGGTAGCCATGCTCCACGGCCAGCAGGCCACCGGACCTCAGGGCCTGTCGTCCGGCAGCGGCCACGGCGCGCAGGTGGCGCAGGCCGCCGTCCCCGGAGAACAGGGCGCCGTGCGGCTCATGGCGCAGCACTTCCGTCATGACCTCGCCTTCTTCCGCGACCGCGATATAGGGCGGATTGCTGACCAGCAGGTCCAGACAGCGCGGCGGCAGCGGCGGCACGAACATGTCGCCCCGCACCAGGGCCAGCCGTCCTTCCGCGCCCAGGTCACGGATATTGCGGGCCGTCACGGGCAGGGCCGCCGCGCTGTACTCCAGCAGCAGGCCCCGGCTGCGCGGCAGTTCCAGGGCCAGGGTGATGCCGATGCAGCCCGTACCGGCGCCCAGATCGGCGAAGCGCAGGCCCTCGCGTCCCCCGGTTTCGCGCAGCACGATCTCCAGCAGCAGCTCGGTCTCCGGCCGGGGGATGAGGGTCTGCGGGCTGACCGCGAAATCCCGGCCGAAAAATTCCCGCCGCCCCGTGATGTGGGCCAGCGGTTCCCCGGCGCAGCGCCGGGCCGTCAGGGCCCGGATGGCACGGGCCGCTGCCTCGTCCACAGGGGCGGGCATGACCAGCATCAGGCCGATGCGGTCCAGGCGCAGCACATGGGCCGCCAGCAGGCGGGCCTCCAGCGCGGGGGCGTCCGTGCCCGCGGCCTGCAGCTCGCGGGTCAGTCGGGTCAGCAGTTCCTGAAGCGTCATGGGTCCCCCCTGTGTGCCGTTCCATGAAAAAAACGGCCCGGGCACAGTACACCGCCCGGGCCGTCCGCGCCCTCTCCTCCGGGGAGGCGGGCGCCGCCGTTATGCTTTTTCCGGGGCCGGGGCGGCTTTTTTGCCGCGCGCGGCCGTCTTTCTGACAGGTTCGAAGGCCAGGGCCAGCACATCGTCGTAGGTGTGCGCGGCATGGACCTTGATCTTCTTCAGCAGTTCTTTGGGCACCTCTTCCAGATCCTTGACGTTCTGGTCGGGGATGATGACGTGCTTGAGCCCGCGCGCCACACCGGCCAGGATCTTTTCCTTGATGCCGCCCACGGGCAGCACCCGGCCCTGCAGGGTGATCTCGCCGGTCATGCAGGTATCGGCCCGCACGATGCGGCCGCTCAGGGCCGAGATCAGGGCCGAGGTCAGGGTGACACCGGCGGAAGGGCCGTCCTTGGGCACGGCCCCGGCAGGCACATGCACATGGATGTCCTGCGTTTCGCTGAAGTCGGCGTCGATGCCCAGGCTGTCGGCCCGGCTGCGGATGTAGCTCATGGCGATGCGGGCGCTCTCCTTCATCACGTCGCCCAGCTGGCCGGTGAGCTGCAGGTTGCCCTTGCCCTTCATGCAGGCGCATTCGATGGTCAGCACTTCGCCCCCGGCAGGGGTCCAGGCCAGGCCCAGGGCCATGCCGGGCATGAGGCGCTTGTCCTTTTCGTCTTCGATGAAGCGCGGCGCGCCCAGCAGTTTTTCCACCAGGGCGGTGTCCACGGTGAAGCCGCCCTTCTTGCCTTCGGCCCGCTGGCGGGCCAGCTTGCGGCAGATGGAGCCCAGTTCGCGTTCCAGGTTGCGCAGCCCGGCCTCGCGGGTATAGCCGCGGATGACGGCGCTGATGGCGGTATCGTCCATGCGCACGTCGCCGTCATGCAGGCCGTTTTCCGTCACCTTCTTGGGCAGCAGGTGGCGTTTGGCGATCTCCACCTTTTCCTGCATGGTATAGCCGGGCAGGGTGATGATCTCCATGCGGTCGCGCAGGGGAGCGGGCACGGTCTCCAGATGGTTGGCCGTGCACAGGAACATGACCTTGGACAGGTCGAAGGGCACGTTCAGATAATGGTCGCTGAAGGTGTGGTTCTGTTCGGGGTCCAGTACTTCCAGCAGGGCGGACGAGGGGTCGCCGCGAAAATCGGAGCCCAGCTTGTCCACCTCGTCCAGCACGATGACCGGATTGCGTGTACCGGCCTGCTTGATGGCCTGGACGATGCGGCCGGGCATGGCGCCGATATAGGTGCGGCGGTGGCCGCGAATCTCGGCCTCGTCATGCATGCCGCCCAGGGACAGCCGCTGGAAGCGGCGGCCCAGCGCGCGGGCGATGGAGCGGCCCAGGGAGGTCTTGCCCACGCCTGGAGGCCCGGCGAAGCAGAGGATGGGGCCCTTGGACTGGGGATTGAGCTTGCGCACGCTGAGGAATTCCAGGATGCGGTCCTTGATTTTGTCCAGGCCGTAATGGTCTTCGTCCAGGATGGCCTTGGCATGGGCGATGTCCAGGCGGTCGCGCGAGAGCTTCTTCCACGGCAGTTCCACCAGCCAGTCCAGATAGGTGCGCACCACATTGGCCTCGGAAGAATCGGCATGCATGCCGGAAAGGCGGCGCAGCTGCTTGTCGGCCTCCTTGCGCACGTCCTTGGGCAGACCGGCCTTGTCCAGGGCCTGGCGCAGCTCGTCCAGTTCCTCCTCGCCTTCGGAGGCGGCATCGCCCAGCTCGTGGCGGATGGCCTTGATCTGCTCGCGCAGGAAGTATTCCTTCTGGGCCTTGTCCATGCCTTCGCGGGCCGTGCTCTGGATGTGGGCCTGCATGGTGGCCACTTCCACCTCGCGTTCCAGCTGGATGTTGACCAGCATCAGACGTTCCACCGGATTCACGGCTTCGAGGATGCGCTGGGCATCAGCGGTCTTCATGCGCATGTTGGCGGCGATGAGGTCGGCCAGGCGGCCGGGCTCTTCCACGCCCTGGAGCACGGCCAGGATATCGGGGGAGGCCACGCCGCGCAGCTGGAGGACCTTTTCGCTCTGCTCGCGGGCGGTGCGCAGCAGGGCCTCGATCTTGGCGTCCCGGGGCGGCGTCTCTTCCTGCAGCACCGTGATGCGCGCTTCCAGATAGGGCTCCACGCGGTGGTAGCCTTCCACCCGGGCCCGGCTGGCGCCCTGCACCAGGATCTTGATGCGTCCGTCGGGCATCTTGAGCATGCGCATGACCTGCACCACCGTGCCGGCGGTATAGAGGTCATTGGGCGCGGGGTCTTCGGTGGATTCGTCCTTCTGGGTGCAGACCAGCAGGTGGCGGCCCTTCTTGAGGGCGGCCTCCACCGCTTTGACGGATTTTTCCCGACCGATGAAGAGCGGCAGGATCATGTAGTTGAACACAACCACATCCCGGACGGGCAACACCGGCAGCAGGTCGGAGATCTGCTGTTCGCCGGGTGAGGCCGCCTGCTCGTCGCTGCCTGCCCCGTCGTCCCGGCCGGCGGTTTCCACCGCCTGGCTCAGGGCGTCGTGCAGTTCGGACAGCATGTCCTCCAGCGGACGGTCGTTTTTTTTCTGATCAGACATATATACTCCCGGGCTGCCTACAGATGCCTGCAGTGGCAGATGCTGTAGCAGCCATTGTCGGTGACGATCACATGATCCAAAAAGCGCAGCCCCATGTTGATGGCCAGTTCCCGCAGCGTGCTGGTGAACAGCAGATCGGGCCGGGAAGGCTCCGCCTGGCCGCCCGGATGGTTGTGTACCAGGATGATGCCGCTGGCCCTGTAGCGCAGGGCGGGCTCCAGGACGTCGCGGGGCAGCAGGGGCACGCTGTCCGTATGGCCCTGGCGCAGGCGCTCCCAGGCCATGAGGCGGTTGCCCGCGTTGACCAGGGCCAGCCAGCATTCTTCCTGCTGGCTGCCGGCCAGACGTGCCCGGGCCATTTCGGCCACCGCCTGGGGCGTGGCCATTTCTTCGCCCTGCAGCAGCGGCGCGGCCGCATGACGGGCCAGCACCTCCCGCAGCACCTGCCAGAGGGAAAGCAGGCCGGGGCCGAAGCCCGGCACGGCCAGCAGCTGTTCCGGCGGGGCGTCCAGCACGCCGCGGATATTGTGGAAACGCAGCAGCAGTTCGCGGGCCAGCGGTTTGGTATCCTTGCGGGGCTGCCCGTAGCCCAGCAGCAGCTCCAGGACCTCATAATCGGCCACAGCCAGAGGCTCGCGTGCCAGTCGCTGGCGCAGGCGGCTGCGGTGGCCGCTATGGGGAGAGGCAGAGGATACAGGCATTGCGGTCATAAGGTAAGATGCATTTTGGCAAGCGCAAGGGGGCGGGCAAGAAAAGCCTGCACACAGCCCGGGCTGCCGGGAGCGCCTTTCCCGAGGGGCGGGGCTCCTGCCTGCCCGGCAAGGCCCGCAAGCTCCCGCGCGGCCCTTTGCTCCGCTGCCTTCGCGGGGAGCCGCCGGCCCCGCTCCCGGCGTCCCGGATCCTGCCGGCTGGTATCCGCACAGCCAGGGGGGACAGGAAAACGCGCAGCAGCGGGCGCGACCTGCGGGCGCCCTACGGCCGTTGCCGGCACGCGATGGCCCCCTCAGGTGCCTCCTCCCCGGCGCTTTATTTGCTGGACGACGGGACGCTCCTCACAGGCGGCGTCCTGGCGTTCGTTTGTCGCCATGCCGCATGTCTTTCTGGCAGGTACGGCCTTCTGTCCTGCCCCGCAGGCATGGCCGTCGTTCAAAAAAGGCTGTCGCATAAAGCGCGGTTGGGGGAGGAAGGGGGCCCTTCCCTCCAAAATCCCTAGCGCCGGGCGGCGGCGAAGAGGGCCGTGAGGTCGGTGGCCAGCTTGTCCAGGCTCTGTTCGGGCGTATGGCGGCCGCTCTTGACGGCCAGCTCGGCATCCATGACCAGGCCCAGGCAGCGAGCCAGACCGGCGGGGCCCAGACGGCGGGCCAGCTGCTGCCGGGCGGCGGCCTCGCTGGGATGGAGACGGACCTTCTCGCCCGCGCAGATCTGCCAGAGCTGGCGGAACTGGCGGGCCAGCAGGGCCAGCAGGGGGAAGAGCAGCCCTTCCACGTCCTTGCGGCCCCGGGCCAGTTCCTTCCAGGCAGCGGCCAGGTTCCCGGCTTCCATGTGGCGGATGCAGGCGAAGATGTTGCAGTCGGGGACCCAGGAGCTGGTGGCCAGCATGTCCGTGCCTACGGACCAGGGCGGTCCCTGCCCGTCAGCCGCGGCGGGGCGCAGCAGCAGGAGCTTTTCCAGCTCGTTCTCCACGGCCTGGGCATCAGGCGGCACGGACGCGCAGAATTGCTCGAAGGCGTCGGCCTCGAAGGGGATGCCCAGGGCCTGGGCGCGCTCGCGCACATATTTTTTGATGCTGCGCTCGTTCAGGCCCTCGCTGCGCCAGATCCAGCCCTGCTGGTCGGCGAAGCCCAGACAGCGCAGTTTGGCGATGTGGGCCGGGATCCTGGGCTGGCCTTTTTCCCAGGCCACTTCCAGACAGAAGAAAGGCCAGCACTGCTCCGAGGGACGGGCCAGGGCCGCGGAGACCTTTTTCCAGACCGCAGCGGGCCAGAGCTGGGCCTGGCGCACCACCAGCAGGCGCGGCCTACCGAACAGGCCCTGCAGGGTGAGCTGCTCCCAGAAGCGCGGGCCGGGCTCTTCGTCGCCCCAGCAGACATGGCGCTCCCAGCGGGCGCTGTCGCCCTGGGCGTTCACCAGGGCTTCCAGACGGGCCTGCAGCAGGCGGCTGTCAGGACAGATGAGGAAGGTGAAACCGGGTCTGGGCATACGGCTCCTCGGCGGGCAGGGAAAGAAGGCAAAAACGCGGGGAAAGAAGACAGGCCGTACGGCCCGAAGGTCTCCTTTCCCCGCGGTCGTCGATGCATGATCCTCGGCGGGAGCGCGCGGCGCGGCCCGCCGGGGCGTCCTAGTTGGCCACCACGTTGACCAGCTTGCCGGGCACGACCACCACCTTGCGCACGGTCAGGCCGCTGGTATGGCGCTGCACGGCGGCATCGGCCAGGGCCACTTCTTCCATCCGGGCCTTGTCGGCGCCGGCGGGCACTTCGATGGTGCCGCGCAGCTTGCCGTTGACCTGCAGGGCGATGGTGACGGTATCCTGCACCAGGGCGCTTTCCTCATACACGGGCCAGGCTTCTTCCTGCAGGGAAGATCCGTGGCCCATGCGCTGCCACAGTTCCTCGCACAGATGCGGGGTGATGGGCGAGAGCAGGGTCAGCACCGTGGCCATGGCCGAGGAGAAGACGCGGTTCTCGGCGTCGTTTTTGCCCAGCTTCTCGCGGGACAGGTACATGGCGTTGACCAGTTCCATGACCGCGGAGATGGCGGTGTTGAACTGGAAGCGGTTGCCCATGTCCTCGGTGACCTTCTTGACCGTCAGGTGTTCGCGGCGGCGCAGGTCGCGGGCTTCGGGCGTGGTCACGTCTTCGGCGGCAGCGCCGCAGGCTTTGACCGCGGACAGGCGCGCGGATTCGTCCATGAACAGGCGCCAGACGCGGTGCAGGAAGCGCGAGGAACCTTCGATGCCGCTGTCGGACCAGTCGAAGTCGCGTTCCGGCGGCGCGGCGAAAAGACAGAACAGGCGCACGGTGTCTGCGCCGTATTTGTCGATCATGGCCGTGGGATCCACCACATTGCCCTTGGACTTGGACATCTTGCTGCCGTCCTTGAGCACCATGCCCTGGGTGAGCAGGTTGGTGAAGGGCTCGTCCAGACCTTCGGGATAGAAGCCCAGGTCGCGCAGGACCTTGGTGAAGAAGCGGGCGTAGAGCAGATGCAGGATGGCGTGTTCCACGCCGCCGATGTACTGGTCCACGGGCAGCCAGTATTTGAGGGCGTCCATGTCGAAGGCGCTTTCGGTATTGCGGGCGCCGGTATAGCGGGCGAAGTACCAGGAGGACTCCACGAAGGTGTCCAGGGTATCGGTCTCGCGCCGGGCCTCGCCGCCGCAGACGGGGCAGGTGCAGCGCACGAAGGAGTCCGTCTCGGGCAGGGGCGAGCGGCCGTCCTCGCGCACCTTGGCGTCCAGGGGCAGGAGCACGGGCAGGTTCTCTTCCTTTGCGGGCACCACGCCGCACTTGTCGCAGTAGATGACCGGGATGGGCGCGCCCCAGTAGCGCTGGCGCGAGATGTTCCAGTCGCGCAGGCGGAACTGGGTGGTGGCCTTGCCCTTGCCTTCCTGTTCCAGATGTTCGGCCACGGCCTTCTTGCCGTCGGTATTGGCCATGCCGTCGAAGCGGCCGGAGTTGACCATCACGCCCTCGGCGGTGAAGGCCGCTTCCATGCCGGCGGGGTCCAGGGTCTCGCTTTCGGGGCTGATGACCACCTTGATGGGCAGGCCGTACTTGCGGGCGAACTCGAAGTCGCGCTGGTCGTGGGCGGGCACGCCCATGACGGCGCCGGTGCCGTAGTCGGCCAGGACGAAGTTGCCCAGCCAGACCGGCACCTGCCGGCCGGTGAGGGGATGGATCACATGGGCGCCGGTGAAGATGCCTTCCTTCTCCAGATTGTCGGACTGGCGTTCCAGACGGTCCATGTTGCGGATGCGGGTCACGAAGGCGCGCACCTCGTCGGCCTTGTCGTAGCCTGCGATGAGCTTTTCCACCAGCGGATGCTCGGGGGCCAGGGTCAGGAAGGTCACGCCGAAGACGGTATCGGGGCGGGTGGTGAAGACTTCCACATGATCCGTGCCGTCCAGGGGCTCGGGCAGGCCGAAGCGGATGGCCGCACCGGTGGATTTGCCGATCCAGTTGCGCTGCATGGAGAGCACGCGGTCGGGCCAGCCGCCTTCCAGCTTCTGCAGGTCCTGCAACAGCTCGTCACCATAGGCGGTGATGCGCAGGAACCACTGGGTCAGGTCCTTCTGTTCCACATGGCTGTCGCAGCGCCAGCACAGGCCGTCGATGACCTGTTCGTTGGCCAGCACGGTATGGCAGGAGGGGCACCAGTTCTGGGGGGCCTTCTTGCGGTAGACCAGGCCCTTTTCCATGAGGCGCAGGAAGAAGCTCTGCTCCCAGCGGTAGTATTCGGGGCGGCAGGTGGCCACTTCGCGGGACCAGTCATAGGAATAGCCCAGACGGCGCAGCTGGGCGCGCATGTTGTCTATGTTGGCATAGGTCCATTTGGCCGGATGGGTATTGTGCTTGATGGCGGCATTTTCCGCAGGCAGGCCGAAGGCGTCCCAGCCCATGGGATGCAGCACGTTGAAGCCCTGCATGCGCTTGCAGCGGGCCACCACGTCGCCGATGGAATAGTTGCGCACATGGCCCATGTGGATGTTGCCCGAGGGGTAGGGGAACATTTCCAGCACATAATACTTGGGCTTGTCGCTGTGGTGATCGCAGGCGAAGGCATCCTGCTGCTGCCAGCGTTCCTGCCATTTCTGTTCGATGTCCTGCGGGGAATAACGATCTTGCGTCATGACCTTGTCCGCTTTTAATTGGTGGCGGCGTCCTCTCCGGCGGAGAGGGAGCCTTTTTCCAGAGCCTTGGCGGCGGCGTCCAGAATACCGTTGACAAAACTGGTGGCGTTGTCCTCGCCGAACTGGCGGGTCAGCTCCAGGGCCTCGTTGATGGCGACCTTGCCGGGCACGTCCTGGCGGTACAGCAGCTCGTACATGGCCAGACGCAGCAGGGTCAGTTCCACACGCCCCATGCGGTCCACGCGCCAGTTGCGCGAAAAGCGGCTGATGGTCGCATCCAGCTCGTCACGTTTGGCCCATACGCCCTGGACCAGATCCCAGGCGAAGCCCGAGGGATCCTCGCCACCGTCGCTCTCCTGATGGTCGGGCGACTGCACGAAGGCGCGGCGCACGTCTTCCAGCGAGGTGGCGTCGGCGAAGGACAGACCGTACAGGACCTGAAAAGCCTGGGCGCGTTCGCCCCGGCGGCTGGCGGATTTACCCTTGCTCATGGACTACAGCTGCTCCAGCACGCGGATGGTTTCCAGCATGGCGGCGGCAGCTTCCACGCCCTTGTTGCCGCCCTTGGAGCCGGCGCGCTCGATGGCCTGCTCGATGCTGTCGCAGGTCAGCAGGCCGAAACCGATGGGGGTCTTGTACTGCAGCATCACCTGGGCGATGCCCTTGCTGGCTTCGTTGCACACATAGTCGAAGTGCGGGGTGGCGCCGCGGATCACGGCGCCCAGGGCCACGATGCCGTCATACTTGCCGCCGTCGGCCAGCTTCTGGCAGACCAGGGGCATCTCGAAAGCGCCGGGGATGCGCACGATGGTGATGTTTTTGGGATCCAGGCCGTGGCGTTCCAGATAGTCCAGGGCGCCGCCGGTCAGGCGGTCCACGATGAAATCGTTGAAACGGGTGGCCACGATGGCGATCTTGAGGCCTTTGGCATCAAGCATGCCGGAAATGGTAGTGGGATTGCTCATGGTCTGCTCCTAAAGGAAACCGTTTTGCAGTAAAAATTCCTTGTTGATGCCGCTGCTCTTTTGCGGCGCGGCGGGCTCGCCGGCCTGGCACTGCATGATGCGGCGCACATACTTGCCGATCAGGTCCGTTTCCATGTTCACGCGGCTGCCCGGACGCCAGTGCAGCATGGTGGTCCGCTTCTGGGTGTCCGGAATGATGTTGACGGTCAGGAAATCCTTGCCGCAGGCATTGATGGTCAGGCTGATGCCGTCCAGGGTGACGGAGCCCTTTTCGATGACCTCCGCGGCCAGCGCGGGCGGGAAGGTCAGGGTGCAGCGCAGGGAGGACCCGGCCTGCTCCACGGAACGCACCGTGGCCACGCAGTCCACATGGCCGCTGACCAGATGCCCGCCCAGGCGGTCGCCCAGGGCCAGGGCCCGTTCCAGATTGACCAGATCGCCCTTGCGCAGGTCGCCCAGGGTGGTGCGGGACAGACTCTCGCCCGAGGCATAGACGGTGAAGGTGGCGCCGGTGTGGCGCTCCACGGACAGGCAGGCCCCGTTATGGGCGATGGACTCGCCGTCCACGATGTTTTCCAGGGGAAAGAGGGGGCGCACTTCCATGCGGCATTCCTGGCCGCTGCGGCGCAGACCCACGATCTCGCCCTGTCCCTGGATGATGCCGGTGAACATGGTCTACTCCTGAGGAATGGCCGGGCGCAGCTGCAGGTGCACGTCGCCGTCACAGAGGGAGGTGCGGCAAACGCGCAGCTCCAGGGCCTCGGCCATGGTGAGGGGGCTGCGGCCGTCGAACAGGGGTGCGGCCTCGTTGTCGCCCAGGATGCGCGGGGCCAGGTGCAGCAGGAATTCGTCGGCAAAGCCCGCTTCCAGCAGGGAAAGGGCCAGATGGCCGCCGCCCTCGCAAAGCACATAGGGGCAGTGCAGTTCTTCATGGAGCATGTGGAACATGGCCTGGAAATCGGGACAACCGCGCTGTCCGGGGCCCAGGGCCAGCACGCGCACGCCCATCTGGCGCAGGGCGTGGGCGGCCGTGGAGGCCGCGGCCGCTGGCGAGCAGAGGAAGACGGCCTGGCCGGGGCGCTCCTTGAGCAGATGGATGTCCGCCGCGGGGCTGGGCAGGCGCGAGGTCAGCACGCAGGCCAGAGGCTGGTGCGCGATCTCCTCGCCGGGAATGCGGGCCGTGAGGCTGGGATTGTCGGCCCGGAAAGTGCCGCCCCCTACCAGCACGGCCCCGCCGGCGCGGCCGATACCGGCGCGCAGACGGTGCACCTGCGCGCGGGAGCCTTCGCTGCTGACCCAGCGGGAATGCCCGGTACGGGTGGCGATGCGGCCGTCCACGGTGGCGGCCATCTTGAGGATCACATAGGGGCGGCCCTGCTGCCAGGCCAGGAAATCCGCCACCTGGTCGCGGCATTCCTGCTCGCAGACCGGGCCGATGACCTCCACGCCGGCCTCGCGCAGACGCTGCGCGCCGCCCGCCGCCTTGGGGGTGGGGTCATAAAGGCCGATGACCACCCGCCTGATGCCCGCGGCCAGCACGGCCTCGCTGCAGGGCGGGGTCTTGCCGTAGTGGTTGCAGGGCTCCAGCGTGACCACCAGGGTGCACTGGGCGGGGTCGATGCCCTGGCGCTGCGCGTCGCGCAGACATTCCACCTCGGCATGGGGCTGGCCGGCGGCATGATGCCAGCCGCGTGCCACCACCTTGCCGTCGCGCACCAGCACCGCGCCCACCGTGGGATTGGGACAGGCCGTCCAGCGGCCGTTCTCGGCCAGGGCCAGGGCCTCGTGCATGAAGGGGGCAAAAATACTGTCAGGCATGCTGCGATCCTTTGAGCATGTCAGGCGAGAAGGGGAGCTGTTCAAAGGTCACGCCCGCTTCGCTGAGCATGGCAAGGCCCAGTTCGTCGGGATAGTGTTCGCCGTACCAGATGTGCCGGATGCCGCAGTTGATGAGCATCTTGCTGCACATGGCGCAGGGGAAGGTGGTGCAGTAGAGCTCGGCACCGGCGATGCTCACTCCGTGGACGGCGGCCTGGATGATGACGTTCTGCTCCGCGTGCAGCCCCCGGCAGATCTCGTGGCGCTGCCCGGAGGGGATGCCCATCTGCTCGCGCAGGCAGCCGGTCTCCAGACAGTGGCGCACGCCGGAGGGCGCACCGTTGTAGCCCGTGGCCAGGATATGCCTGTCCTTGACGGCGATGGCGCCCACCTTGCGGCGCAGGCAGGTGGAGCGTTCGCGCACCAGATAGGTGATGCTCATGAAATATTCGGGCCAGGGCATTCGTTGCATGACAGTACTCGCAATAAAAAGTTGGACTACCTTACACGCAGCCGGAGCAAAAGCCAAGCCCGCCGGCAACGGAGGCCGCGGACGGAAAAGGCCGCCGGAGGCGGCCTGTCGGGCAAGGGCCGGCACGGCGGGCCTGCGGGACGGGCGCGCCGGGGCAACAGACGAAAAAGCGGCCGCCGTGCAGAACGGCGGCCGCCTGTGTTCCCGGGTCGTCCCCTACCAGGTGAACAGGGGATAGGCGCGGGCGAAGTCCTCCACCCGGCTGCGGATGGCGGCCAGGGAGTCGGGTTCGTTGCGCTTTTCGATGGCTTCCACCATGAAGGCCGCCACCTGGCGCATCTCATCTTCCTTCATGCCGCGGGTGGTCAGGGCGGCGGTGCCCAGGCGCACGCCGGAGGTCACGAAGGGCGAGCGGGTCTCGAAGGGGATGGTGTTCTTGTTGACCGTGATGCCCGCGGCATCGAGGGCATGCTCGGCGTCCTTGCCGGTCACGTCCTTGTTGGTCAGGTCCACCAGCATGAGGTGGTTGTCCGTACCGCCGGACACCAGGCGGAAATCGGCGGCGGTCAGGCATTCCGCCAGCACGGCGGCGTTTTTGACCACCTGGCCGGCATACTGCCTGAACGCGGGGCGCAGGGCCTCGCCGAAGGCCACGGCCTTGGCGGCGATGACATGCATCAGGGGGCCGCCCTGGATGCCGGGGAAGATCTGGCTGTTGAGGCTCTTGCCGCGGCTCTCGTCGGAAAGGATCATGCCGCCGCGCGGCCCGCGCAGGGTCTTGTGCGTGGTCGTGGTGGTGATGTGGGCGTGCGGGATGGGGCTCTCGTGCAGGCCCGCGGCCACCAGCCCGGCGATGTGGGCCATGTCCACCATGAGCACGGCGCCCACTTCATCGGCGATGGCGCGGAAGCGGGCGAAGTCGATCTTGCGGGGGTAGGCGCTGGCGCCGGCCACGATGGCGGCGGGCTTGTGCTCGCGGGCTATACGGGCCACTTCGTCATAGTCGATGCAGCCTGTCTCGCGGTCGACCCCGTAAAAGAGGTTGTTGAACAGCTTGCCCGAGAAGTTGACCGGGCTGCCGTGGGTCAGATGGCCGCCATGGCTCAGATCCATGCCCAGGATGGTGTCGCCGGGCTTGAGGAAGGAGAAATAGGCACCCATGTTGGCCTGGGAACCGGAGTGGGGCTGCACGTTGGCATAGCCGCAGCCAAAGAGCTTTTTGGCGCGCTCGATGGCTAGGTTCTCGGCGATGTCCACATATTCGCAACCGCCGTAATAGCGCTTGCCCGGATAGCCTTCGGCATACTTGTGGGTCAGCACGCTGCCCTGGGCTTCGCGCACGGCCGGGGAAACGAAGTTTTCCGAGGCGATCAGTTCCAGTTTGCTGACCTGGCGCTGGGATTCCAGGATGATGGCATGGGCCAGTTCCGGGTCCTGAAGCAAGATTTCGTCCATTCTACGGCTCTTCCTTTGGGGGCTAGTCGTTCCACTTCTTCAGAATCAGGCTGGCATTGGTGCCGCCAAAACCGAAGGAGTTGCACATGGCGTATTCACAGGGGATATGGGCGGAACCGCCGGCCATGTAGTCCAGATCGCAGTTGGGATCGGGAGTTTCCAGATTGATGGTGCCGGGCAGCCAACCGGTGTGCAGGGCCATGGCGGTGAACACGGTCTCCACACCGCCCGCGGCACCCAGCAGGTGACCGGTCATGGACTTGGTGGCAGAGATCTTGATTTTGGAGGCGTGGTCGCCGAAGGCCAGCTTGATGCCCTTGGTCTCGGCCTTGTCGTTGAGCTGGGTGGAGGTGGCGTGGGCGTTGATGTGCCCGATGGCCTCAGGGGGCAGACCGGCGTCGCGCAGGGCGTGCAGCATGGCGCGGGCCATGCCTTCGCCGGAATCGGCGGGAGCGGTCATGTGGAAAGCGTCGTCGGAGGCGCCGTAGCCCACCACCTCGGCGTAGATCTTGGCGCCGCGGGCCCTGGCGTGTTCCAGCTCCTCCAGTTGCAGCAGGCCGGCACCTTCACCGATGATGAAGCCGTCGCGGTCCGCGTCGAAGGGTCGGCAGGCCCTGGCGGGATCGTCGTTGTAGTGGGTGGACAGAGCCTTGAGGGCCGTGAAGCCGGCCACGCCCAGAGGCGTCACGGTGGCTTCCACGCCGCCGGTGATGGCCGTGGAGATGCGGCCCAGCAGGATCTCGCTGTAGGCGGTGCCGATGCCGTGGATGGCCGAGGCACAGGCCGTGGTGGTCACGATGTTGGGGCCCTTGGCGCCGGTGAGGATGGCGATCTGGCCGGGGCCCATGTTGGAGATGAGCATGGGGATCAGGAAGGGCGAGACCTTGCCCGGGCCGCCCTGCAGCAGCTTGGCGTGGTAGGTCTCGATGGTCTTGAGACCGCCCAGGCCGATGCCCAGGATGACGCCCACATCATAGGCGTTGTCGTCATTGATGACCAGGCCGGAATCCTCCAGCAGCTGCTTGGCGGCGACCACGGCGAACTGAGTGAAGCGGTCCATGCGGCGGGCCTGTTTGGCCGGGATGAAGTCTTCGGCAACGAAGCCTTTCACTTCGCCGGCGACGCGCGAGTCGTAGTCAGTGGCATCGAAAAGAGTGATGGGGCCAATGCCGGATTCGCCGGCGAGCAGGCGTTTCCAGGTGTTTTCAAGATCATTGGCCAGGGGCGTGATGGCGGAAAGGCCCGTGATGACAACGCGCGGACGACTCATGGATACTCCTTGCACAGGCGGGGTCTGCTGCCTGGAAAAAATGCTCGTGGTGATCGCCGGAAGGGGAAAACGCACCGGGCGAGCCCGGTGCGTTCCAAATCTTCCGGCAGGACAGGGCAGCTAGCCCTGCTTGCTTTCGATGTAGCTGATGGCGTCCTGCACCTTCAGGATCTTCTGGGCGTCGTCATCGGCGATCTCGATGTCGAATTCTTCTTCCATGGCCATGATCAGTTCGGTCAGGTCCAGGGAGTCAGCGCCCAGGTCTTCCACGAAGGAAGCTTCGGGCTTCACTTCTTCGGCGCTC
Source organism: uncultured Desulfovibrio sp. (assembly GCF_949282365.1). GTDB lineage: Bacteria > Desulfobacterota > Desulfovibrionia > Desulfovibrionales > Desulfovibrionaceae > Desulfovibrio. The sequence goes on along the minus strand of NZ_CASDOY010000024.1, from coordinate 8,758 downwards.
ACACCCAGCTGGTCCACGATGATTTTGGTCACTTTGGCTGCAACTTCAGACATGGTTATCCTCCAACTCGCTTTGTGTTTTCCGGTAGCGGGAGCGGCAGCAGGTGCGGCCGCGGTATTAGCAGTACATGCCGCCGTTGACGGCCAGTACCTGGCCGGTGATGTAGGCCGCCTTGTCCGAAGCCAGGAAGGCCACGGCGTCGGCGATCTCCTGGGCGGTGCCCATGCGCTTCAGCGGGATGGCCGCCTCGTAGGAGGCGCGCACATCGTCGCCCAGGGCGGCGGTCATGTCGGTTTCGATAAAGCCGGGCGCCACGGCGTTGACCGTGATCTGGCGCGCGGCCAGTTCCTTGGCGCAGGATTTGGTCAGGCCCAGCAGGCCGGCCTTGGCGGCGCTATAGTTGGCCTGGCCGGCATTGCCCATCTGGCCCACCACGGACGAGATGTTCACGATGCGGCCGTGACGGGCCTTAGTCATGATCTTGGCGGCTTCGCGGGTGCAGATGAAGGCCCCGCGCAGATTGATGGTGATGACGCGGTCAAAGTCCTCGTCCTTCATGCGGACCAGGAAACCGTCCTTGGTGATGCCGGCATTGTTGACCAGCACGGCCAGATTGACCTTGCCCTTGATGTGCTCGGCAAAAAAGGCGGCCACGGCTTCGCCGTCGCCCACGTTGAGGGGCAGGGCCAGGGCGCGCCCGCCGGCGGCCTCGATCTCCGCCACGGTCCTGTCGGCTTCTTCGGGGCGGCTCACATAGGTCAGGACGACCTGATAGCCGTCACGGGCCAGGGTCAGGGCAACGGCGCGGCCGATGCCGCGGGAACCGCCGGTAACCAGCGCGGTGGGAGTGGTGGTATCAAGGGTGCTCATGGTACTGCCTCAACGGATTTTATGATATAGCAGAAACGGGCCGAGTTCAATGTCCGGCCGGGCTAGAACTGCAGCAGGGCCGCACCCCAGGTCAGGCCGCTGCCGAAGGCGGTCACCAGTACGCGGTCGCCCGCCTTGATGCGGCCCTGGGCGCGGGCTTCCACCAGGGCCAGGGGCACGGAGGCGGAAGAGGTGTTGCCGTATTCGGCCACATTGATGAACACGCGGTCCAGATCGATCTTCAGGCGGCTGCCCACGGCTTCGATGATGCGCATATTGGCCTGGTGGGGCACGAAAAGGTCGACATCGGCGGCGCCCAGGCCGTTGCGTTCCAGCAGCTCGTGGCAGACGCCGGACATCTGGCGCACGGCGTGCTTGTAGACTTCACGGCCCTGCATGGTGATGAAAAAGTCTTCGCCCACGGCATCGCCGGGCTTGTATCGGCAGGTGGTACCGCCGCCCACGATGATCAGATCGTGCAGGCTGCCGTCGCTCTTGCAGATGCTGTCTTCCACCCGGGCCAGGGCGTTGTTCGCGTCGGCATTGAGGATGCAGGCGCCGGCGCCGTCGCCGAAGAGCACGCAGGTGCTGCGGTCGTTCCAGTTGACGCGGCGGGTGAGGGCTTCGGTGCAGACGAAGAGGATCTGGGAGGCCGGGTCTTGGCAGAGCAGGGCGTCGGCCAGGTGCAGGCCGTAGAGGAAACCGGAGCAGGCGGAACCGAAATCGAAGGACATGGCCGGGCCCGCGCCGATGTTGCCGCCGATGATGCAGGCCAGCGAAGGGGTCAGGTGATCCGGCGTGCAGGTGGCCGCCAGGATGTGGGTCAGCTGCGCGGCCTCCATGCCCGCTTCGGTCAGGGCCGCGCGGGCGGCGTGGGTGCCGAGGTCGGAAGCGTTCTCGTCCTGGGCGAGGCGGTGGCGGCGCTTGATGCCGGTGCGGGTGGTGATCCATTCGTCGTTGGTCTCCACCATTTTGCTCAGGTCGTCGTTGGTCAGGACATCGGCGGGAACGTAGCTGCTGAGGGCGTGCAGATAACAGTTGGGCTTCATAGACAGATCCGTGACTTAGATGGCGCGGGAGAAGCGGGTGAGCTCTTCGTTGGCCAGGATGGTTTCGGCAAGGCGGTCATTGGTGCCCTTGCGGACAAAGGTGCCCGCCATCTTGATGGCGTTCTGCATGGCCCGCGCGCTGGAACGGCCGTGACAGACGATGGCCAGGCCCTGCAGGCCCAAAAGAGGCGCGCCGCCGTATTCGGCGTAGTCGATGGTATGGGCAAATTTCTTGAAGGCGCCCTTGGCCAGCATGGCGCCCAGGGCGGGCAGGAAGCCGGAGGTGAACAGGCGCTTGAGCATGCGCACCAGGGCCGAGGCCAGACCTTCGCTCATCTTGACCACGACATTGCCCACGAAACCGTCGCAGACCACGACATCGATATCGCCCGTGAAGATGTCGCGGCCTTCGGCATTGCCCACGAAGTTGAGGTTCTGGGCCAGTTTGAGCAGTTCGTAGGCTTCCTTGACCTGGCTGTTGCCCTTGCCTTCCTCCTCGCCGATGCTCAGCAGGCTGACGCGCGGGGCCGCATAGCCCAGCAGGTCGCGGGCGAAGGCATCGCCCATGAGGCCGAACTGGAAAAGATGATAGGGCCGGCAGTCCACATTGGCGCCGGCGTCCAGCACGACCACGGGGTTCTTTTCCGTGGGCAGCAGGGCAGCCAGCGCCGGGCGTTCGACGCCCGGCAGCCGACCCATGATGAACATGCCGCACGCCACCGTGGCGCCGGAATGGCCGGCGCTGACCACGGCATCGGCCTTGCCGTCCTTGACGAGGCGGCAGGCCACCTGGATGGAGGCGTTCTTCTTGCGGCGCAGGATGTCCGAAGGCTTTTCGTTCATGTGCACCACATCATCAGCCTGGACGATGTCGAAATGCACGTTGGCAAGGTCAAGCCCGGCAAGTTCCGCTTCGACCTTGGGGGTATCCCCCACAAGGAGGACGTGCAAGTCATGGATCCTGGCGGCGTCGATGGCGCCAGGAACGACCACGGAGGGGCCGAAGTCCCCTCCCATGGCGTCAACAGCTATGATGGGGCGCGTGTTCATTACTCAGCTTCGGTCTTGGCGACCACCTGACGGCCCTTGTACGCGCCGCAGTTGGGGCACACGCTGTGGGGCACGGTGGGTTCGCCGCAGGAGCAGTAGATGACGGTGGGGGTGGCCACGCGGTCGTGGGAACGACGCATGCCCTTGCGGGAACGGGACTTTTTGTTTTGCTGGACAGCCATGATGTTCTCCTTCTCCGAGAGATCGGAAATAATATGCTTTTTGGGCGTGAGTGACCCTGTGGGCCAAGCTCAAGAGGCAATAGCCTAGCAGAAAAAAATCTTGATGTCTAGTTTTTGCGCAATTTCAGCCCGCGCAGGACAGCCATGCGCGGGTCGCCTTCTTCATGCGCGCAGCGGCAGGGGCCGTCGTTGAGATTGGCGCCGCAGCCGGGGCACAGGCCCTTGCAGTCGGCCCGGCAGAGCGGGTTCACCGGCAGGGCCAGGACGAATTCCTCCCAGCAGATGGCGCCCAGGTCGAGGCAGGGCACGCCGTTTTCCACCACGACGCGGCTTTCCAGCAGGTCTTCGGCGCCGCTCGCGGCTTCTTCGTTCTCGGGGGGCGCGGCGGTCTCCTCAAAATTCTCGAAACGGGCGTCCACCGTCACGGTCACGTCCTCGGCGCAACGGTTGCAGGGCAGCACCACGGTACCGGTGATGCCCCCGCGCACCAGGTAGCCGCCTTCCAGGGGCATGATGCCGAGTTCGGCCTTCAGGGGGGAAACGACGCGGCATTCCATCTGGAATTCGTCCAGCGGTCCCTGCCAGATGGCGGGATCGTCCAGCGTCACCTCCCTGCCGGAGGGGGCGATCTCACTGAGCGGGATACGATAGTTCTGCATGGTCACCTCAATGCGGCCTTCTTACTCGGGGCTCAAGCCCGTGTCAAGCCCGGGAAAAACGGCCGGAAAGCGCCGGCCCACGGGCTCAGGCCAGCCAGGAGACGACCAGCATCACGGCCAGGCCCACGAAGACCAGACCGGCGATGCGGTGCATGAGCATCTGGCCGCGCGGCGAGCTGTTGAACCAGAGCGCCAGGCGGCCGCCCAGGGCCGAGACGGCCACGAAGACCAGCAGGGCCGCCAGCATGAAGAGCAGGCCCAGCTCCATGACCTGCAGGGCCACGCCGCCGCGCTCCGGCGCGCAGAACTGCGGCAGGAAGGCCAGGAAGAACAGCGTCACCTTGGGATTGGTGACGTTCATGATGATGCCGCGCCGGTACAGGGCGCCGTAGCCCAGGAAGCGGCTCTCCTGCAGATGGGCCACGCTGGCCCCGGCCCGGAAGGAGAGCCAGGCCAGATAGAGCAGGTAGGCCGCGCCCGCCACGGTCAGCAGGCCGAAGGCCAGGGGCGAGGCCATGAGCAGGCCGGCCACGCCCACGGCCACGATGGCGGTATGGAAGCAGAGGCCGGAGACCAGCCCCAGGGTGGTGGCCACCCCGGCCCGCATGCCGTAGAGGGCGGACTGGGTCAGGACGAAGATGATGTCCGGCCCCGGGGCGAGGGCCAGCATGACGGCGGTGGCGAAGAAGGTCAGGACAGTATCCAGGGGCAGCATGAGGGGAACTCTTCGAGGGCCGTTTCCTTGAGGGAACGGGGCAGATGTTTGATATGGTTTTCCAGGCGCAGGGCCTCCTGCCGCGAACGGCAGGGCCGCTCCAGCACCAGCTCCACGGGCCTGCGGGCGCGCGTGTAGCGGGCGCCGCCGGCCAGCCGGCCGTTATGCTGGGCCAGGCGCCGCCGCAGATCGGTGGTCACGCCGCAGTACAGGCTGCCGTCGGCGCAGCGCAGCAGGTAGACATGCCAGACGGCGTCACCGGAGGCCACCGGACAGCCAGCCTACCAGCAGGAAACTGATGGTCCAGCTGAGGATGCGGCCGGGCCAGGGATTGGGGGGATCGCCCGCCAGCATGGACCGCATCTCGCGCATGGAATTGAGTACCGAGCCGATGGCGTGGAAGACCATGAAGCCGATGCTGGCCAGCAGGCCGAACTGGATGCCCGCGATGACGATCAGGGCCAGGGTGATGCCGGGGGCCAGACCGGCCTGGCGGCTGCCGCCGGAGGTCCAGACGGTCTGGAAGCGCAGGCCGCCGTTCCAGGGGCTGCGGCTGTCGCGGAAGGCGCCCCAGCCGTGCCCGCCGCCGGACCGGCCGTAGGCCCCCCGGTGCTGGTCGTCGCTGCTGTCGTGGATGATCTCGGCCTCGATGACGCGCTCCCTGTCCTGGCCGGAAGATCGCTCGCGACCGTCCCGCCGGGAGGGATAGTTGTTGTCAGGATCGGGATGGAAAGGGGACATGATGCTCCTGTATCAGAAAAAATGGTTGTAGCGGGCGGCGATGGCCCGCAGCACGCCCCTGCCCAGACAGCGGGCCCGTTCCGCCACCCTGTCCAGAGGGACATGATCCAGGGGTTCGATATCGCAGACCTTGGTCCCGGCGCGGACCGTCAGGCCCGAACGCAGCAGGCCGCGCAGGCGGCCGGCGAGCGGGGCCTGCACGGGCGTGCCGTCCACCCGGCCCACCTCCTGCCCCTGCCGCACCCGCTGGCCCAGGGCAAGGGCGCTGCAAAACTCCCCGGCGCAGGGCGCATGGGCCACGCGCTGTTCATGGCGGCCGTGTTCGCAGGGGATGCCGGTACTGGGCATGGCCGCGCCCTGCCAGATGCAGCTGCCCATGGCCGGGCCGAAACTTTCGATGACGCAGTGTACGTCCTGCCCGGCCTCGTGACCGGGGCCGAGGGCGATGACCAGTTCCGCCAGATCGCGGGACAGGCCGCCTTTCTTGCGCATGGTGGCGTCCACAAGGATCTGCGGGGCCAGGCTGGCCAGGGCGCTGCCCTGTTCGTCCACCAGCAGGGGCAGGACGGGCAGCGGCGGCCGGGCGCTCTCCGTCAGCGGCCACAGGGTCCGGCAGGCGGCCGTATCGGCGCAGAGGCGGGCCTCGCAGCCTTCCACCCGGGCCGTGCCGTCGAAGACGGCTTCGGAAAAGGCCACCAGACGGCGGATGGCCCGCGGCCGGGCGCATTCCAGCAGGACGAGGCGGCGCAGACCGGCCCGCCATAGTTCCAGGGCCACGCCGGTACCCAGATCACCGGCGCCCCGGATGGCGATGATGGGACAGAATCCTTTTTGCATCATGACAAAAATGCATCTTGCAGGCCCGGTCGTCAAGGGCCGGTGCAGGGTCGGACAAAGGACGCAGGCGGGCCGGGCGGTCCCGGAGCCGGGCGCGAACGACCGCGACCGGGACGCTTGCGGGCCGGCAGGGGGCGGCGTATGGTGGCGGACGCGCGTTTGCCGGCCGCGAAGCCTCGCGGGACAGGGAAGCACGCGCAAGGAGCAGTCATGAAAAAATGGATGGCGGCGGGCCTGATGGGCCTCGCCCTGATGTCTCCCGTCCTGACGGGCGGCCTGCCGGCCGCGGCTGCGGACAGCGCTGCGGAGAAGACCTGGCAGGAAGCCTGGACGGCGTACAATATCGGCCAGTACAGCAAGACGCTGCGCCTGTTGCGGCCCCTGGCCAGCGAGGGCGACGCCCGTTCGCAGATGCTGCTGGGCCGCTGTTACGAGAACGGTCTGGGCGTGGCGCAGGATCTGCCCACGGCCTTCAAATGGTATCTGCTGGCGGCCGAGCAGGACGACGCCGAGGCCCAGACCCTGGTGGCCTACATGCTGCGTTCCGGCGCGGGCGTGCCGCGCGATACCGCCGCGGCCCTGCAGTGGATGCAGCGTGCAGCCCGGAACGGCTATGCCGAAGCCCAGTTCGATATGGCCCTGATCTGCGCCGACGGCGAGCTGGTGCCCAAGGATCCGGAACAGAGCTTCGACTGGGCCAGACGCGCCGCCGGGCAGGGCAATGCCCAGGCCCAGCGCTTTTTGGGCGCCTGCTATGAGATCGGTTTCGGCACGGCGCAGGATCCCGCGCAGTCGGCCCTCTGGTATGCCAGGGCCGCCCGGCAGGGACTGGAGCGCGACGGCAGCGTCTTTGCCCATATCCGCCAGTATCCCAGGCCGTAGTCTCCACGGCACGGTCTGCGGCAACCGTCCCGGACATGATCCGGGACGCATCCTTCGGGCCGCCGGCATCCCGGCTGCCGGATGTGGCTGCTTGAGCGGTCATGCGGCCGTCGGCATCCCGGCAGGCCGCGCCTTTCGCCTTTTCGCGGCCGGCAGTGGAACGCGCCCTCCCGGCCTGATGCCGGTCCGGCGAAAAGGTCAGGGCCTGTCTCCCTTCAGCGGGGGACAGGCCCTGACCTTTTGCGGGCGGTGCATGGGCGGCCGGAGCTGCTGCCGCAGGAGGTCTGCCGCCCAACGCCCAGGAACGGGAGGGAAGGCGGAAGCCTCCATGACGCCGCGCAGCTGCGGTGCCTGCCGTCAGCTGGAAAGCTGGAGAAGGGGAGACGGCGGTCCATCACCGGGAGCCCGCCGACGGGGCGGCAGGGGCCTCCCGCCTGCGGTCCCAAAGGTCGCGCCCGTCTCCGTGCCGCTCCTGTCCCTCTTGTCCCGTTCCGGGGACGGAAGCGGCCGCCATGCCGTCATGCCCCGCCGGTGATCTGAAGGAACATTTCCGGCAGGGCGACGGAGGAGCTTATGCCTGCTCCTCGGCCTCCATGTCGGCCAGCAGCTGGCGGACGCTGTCCAGACGGGCGGCCGCCGTGTCCCTGAGACCGGCGTGGAGCTGGTTGCCGGCGATGTCTTCCAGGGTCCCGGCCAGCCAGGGGAAGAGGCTGTCGGCCAGGGCCGCGGCCTGGGTCACGGACGAAAGGCCGCTCAGGGCCTGGCGCTGCATGCGGATGTAGAGCGTCTCCGCCGTTTCCAGATTGCGGTGGCGGGCGGTGAACAGGTCGCCCAGGCAGGGCGTGGTGCAATCCTGCGCGGCGGCGGCCAGCGACTGGCGCTGGGCCTGCATGGTCTGGCGGAAGCCGTCCTCGGGCAGGCCGTCCCTGTCCTTCCGGTCCTTGGCGTAGGTCTGGGCTGCGGCGGCGTAGGCCTGGGCGTCGCAGACCAGGGGCAGCAGCTCGGCGGCCTGTTCCAGGCTTTCGCGCTGGCGTTCCAGACTGTGGATGATCTTGCGGGCAAAGGCGGCCATCTTGCAGGCGCCGGGTTCGCCGGCGGCATGGCCGGCTTCGGCGGCCTCGGCTTCCTGCTCGGCCAGGTTCAGGTCCTCGGCCACATGCAGGATCTCCAGACCCAGCATGACCTGCAGGTTGTTCTCGGCACGGGCCTGTTCCAGCAGCAGGATGTCGAGCCGGGTCTCCTGCTCCAGATCGAGGTATTCGGGCGACATGCGGCAGACCTGATCCATGACCGCGGCCACATGTTCTTCCCAGACCTGCTGCAGCAGGCTCTGGTCAGGCTCTCCGACGTGCTCCTGCCGGGAGGGCAGGGCGGTCACGTCGATGCCTTCCAGATTGAAGTCCCTGAGACCGGCGGGACCGTAACAGCGGGACAGGCGGGCGGCCCGTTCCCGGTCCAGCGGATACTGGGCGATGAGGGCTGTGAGGGCATTCTCGTCCGCGCCCACGCGCTGGGCCTGGGCGATATCCTGCAGGACGCTTTCCTTGTAGGCGGACAGCTCTTCGGGCTGCATCATGACATACTCCTGAAAACCGGGTCTCCCGGCATGTAGGCTTGGCTGTTGAAAATACGGGCGGCCGCGGGGGCCCTCCATCGGGAAGGGCCGCGCCGGCTCCGCGCCTGCGGACGACGGTCGCGGCTGGCCGCTCTCCGGGCCTGCGGGCGTCATCCGTCGTGCGCCCGGCTGACGGCCGGGCGGCAGCTCGTCGATGA
>NZ_CASDOY010000023.1 GCF_949282365.1 uncultured Desulfovibrio sp. | reverse complement strand
CTGGGCGCGGGCCGTGACGGCCGCGCCGGACGGCAGGGCCGCGGCGTCGGGAACCACGGCCAGACCGGCGGCGCAACAGCCGTAGCGGGCCTGGCCGCGCAGGCCCGGCACCACGAAGGGCGAGGAAAACACGCGCACGGGCCGCGCATGTCGCAGCATGGCGGCGGCTTCGCGGCGGGCGCTGTCCGCATCCGGGGCTTCGTCGTCCCGCTCGTCCAGCTCTTCCGTCAGGCCCGCTCCGGCGGCAGGGTCGGCCCGCAGCAGCAGGGGCGCCAGGCTCAGGGCGCTCTTGGCCAGCCCGGCGGCGGAGGAAAGCGCCTGCAGCCATTGCGGCGCGCCTTCGCAATCAAAGGTGAAATGGCACCAGCCGCGATCGGCCGGGGCATGGGCCAGCGGACAGGGCCTGCGGTGGGAGCAGGGCGCCAGCGGCAGCAGGTCGCGCTCCAGGGCCGCGTCCCGCAGGCGGCTGATGGTCTTGCCGCCCAGCCGGGTACCGGGTTCCACGAAGAGGGCCGCGGGCAGCAGGGCCGCGTCGGCGCTGGCGGTGTCGTCATCATGCAGGGGCGCGGGCCAGCACAGGGGCTCCAGCTGGTCCAGCAGGGCCTCCAGACGGCGCACGCCGCCGCTGCCCTCGTCGTCTTCGTCGTCCTCGCGGTTCATGCGGCGGCTCTCGGCGCTCAGTTCATTGAGCACGTTGGCCGCCGTCAGCAGCCAGGGCCGCAGATGACGTCCCTGCCGGGACAGCGCGTCCGCCAGCGCGCGTTCCAGACGCGGCATATGCTCCAGTGAACCGCGCTCCACCCGGACCTGCCACACCGGCTGGTCCAGGATGTCGCCCCAGGCGGTCAGGATGTCCCGGCCCAGTTCCATGGGCTGGACGGCATTGTCCACGGCCAGCACCTGCAGAGGCAGGGCCCGCCATTCGGGACGCGCCAGCCACAGGGCCAGGGGCACGCTCAGGGGGCCGGAGCCGCCGTCCAGCAGCAGGGGCGTCTGCCCCTGTTCCAGCCAGAGCCGGGGATCGGGCAGGGGCAGGGCCCGGAACAGGCGCGCCAGACGCAGCACGTTCCAGGGCAGGAAATAATACAGATAGGCGCTGGTGCTGGCCGGGGAGCTCCAGTAGGGCCGGTAGAGGCCGGAGCGTTCGCAGGTCAGCAGGCGGGAGAGGGCCTCGATGTCCGCAGGCAGGTCGCGGTAGTGGGCGCTGCGCAGGGGGCGCACGGAACGCAGGGCCTGGCCGAGGGCATCCAGCTCCCGCCGGACGACGTCCGGCAGGGCGGGCAGGAGCTCGCCGGTCATGCGCCAGGGCGAGGGACGGCCCTCACGCTGGTCGCGGGGCGGTCGGGGCCCGGACTGGCTCCAGCCGGAGAACTCTTCCCGGCGCGGCCGTTGTTGCGGTCCCTGTCCAGCGGCAAAGGTGGAATACTGCCGGTGCCGGGCCGGGCTTTCACGGCGCGCCGGCCTGTCCCCGCCGCCTTCGCGGGAGCTGTCATGGAAGCTGCGGCGTTCCTGTTCGCGGGGAGCGGGCTGCGGACGGCGCGCGGACGCCGTGCCGCTGTCTTTTTTCTGTTTGATGGGGGACATTCAGACTCCAAAGCGCATATGGCGCAGGTAAGCGGCATGGAAACCGGGATCTTCCGCCACAGGGACGAGCCGGGCCGCGGCGCACCAGTCCGCCAGGGCGGCCAGGCGTCCGGGGTCGGCGGCCAGCAGGCAGGCGCCCTCCAGCGAGCTATTGCCCACGGCCCGCACCCGGCTGCCCATGCCGGAGGGCAAAAAGCCCAGTTCTTCCAGACAGGCGGGCGGGCAATGCTGGCCCAGGGCCCCGGCCAGGGCCAGACAGGCCACGTCGGCGGGCGAGAGGTCCGCGGCCCGCAGCAGGACCTCCAGAGCCAGGGAAAAGGCGGCCTTGACCTTGAGCAGTTCTTCCACGTCGGCGGCGGCCAGCCACTGGCCGTGGGGCAGGGGCAGGCGCGGGCCGGTGCGCGCCTGCTGCGGGGCCGGGGCCACGCGCCGGGCCAGCGGCGAGGAAGGGACGCAAAAATGCCCGTCCGCATCCAGACAGCCCAGACGCAGCAGCAGGGCCAGCAGGGAAAGATAGCCCGTGGCGCTGATGCCGCGCACGTCCGCCCCGTCGTCCAGCGGGCCGTCCGTGCCGTGGCAGGCCAGCCCCAGGGGCGTGAGCCCGAAACGGGTGATGCTGCCCGGCCCGGCCATGCGGCCGCATTCCGGGCCGATGCCTTCCAGGGCCGGGCCCAGGGGCACGCTGGTGAGCCAGAGGCGGCCCTGCCTGTCCACCAGGGCCAGTTCGCCGTTGGTGCCCAGGTCGGCCAGCACCAGCGGGCGCGGCAGGCCTTGGGCCAGCAGATGGAGCAGCCCGGCGCTGATGTCGCCGCCCACGAAGGGCGCGGGCAGGGGCGGGACCAGCAGGGGCGGCAGGCCGTCCTCCCGCAGGCAGGCGCCGCCCGCATGGCTGCGCCGGTAGGGCGCGGCGCACAGGCCGCTGACGTCCCGGTCCAGAAAAATGTCCGTCATGGCCGTATTGGCGGCCAGCACCAGACGCGCCACAGGCACGCCGGGCAGGGCGGCGGTCTGCCGTCGCAACAGGGCCTCCAGATGGTCGCGCACCAGACGGGAAAGACGGGAGCGTCCCCCGGGGTCCCGGGCCACGGCCAGACGGGACATGACGTCCGCGCCCGCGCCGGCCTGCGGGTTGAGTCCGTGTCCTGCCGCCAGGACAGGGGCGGGCGCCGCCGGACGGCGGAGGCGGGCAAAGCTGTCGGCATCCTGCGCCCCGTCCGTCCCTCCGTCCCCGTCCCCATCGGGCACGGCCAGCAGGCGCCAGTAAAGGGAGGTGGTGCCCAGATCCACCGCCAGGGCCAGACGCCGCGGCCGCTGCCCCGCCACAGGCGGGCGCGCATCGGTCTGCGTCATTTTTTCCGGCACGGGCACCCCGAGGCGCAGTTCCGGCCCCATGCCGTCAGTTATCTGACGGCGGCAGGCCAGCCGCCAGCCCTGGGCCAGCAGGCCGGGACCCAGGATGTCTTCCTCTTCCGGCAGGGGCGGGGGCACGCTATCCTGATCGAGGAAGCGCACGCGGCAGCGGCCGCAACGGCCCAGGCCGGAGCAGAGGGGCACGGGCTCGGCCAGGCCGTGCAGCCAGACGGCACGGGCCAGATCGTCGCCCGCTGCGGCCTGCCCGCAGCGCGGCGGCGCGGCGGGGGCGGGATGCGCGGCGTCCCCGGCCGGGGAAAGGGGATAGACAAGGAGTTCCATGCCGCCACACTGCCTCAAGCGGCCGGGCAAGGCAAGCCTCGGCCCGCTGCGGCACTGGTCTTGTTCTTGCATCCCGCAGAGGCAAAGCAGAGGAAACCGACACCCATGAGCAGCATACTTTCACAGGATGAGATCAGCGCCCTCCTGCACGGCCTGCCGGTCAAGGAAGGGAGGGCTCCCGTCGCGGCCCCTGTCGCGGCCGCCATGACGGCCGGGGACGCCGGGACGGCGGCCCTGCTGGACGGCCTGGCCGGGCGCTGCGCCCGCCTGTGCGCCGCCAGCATGGAGGAAGACCGGGGGCGCCTGCTGGAGCTGGAGCCCCTGCCGGTCCGCCTCTGCGCCTTCGGACAGGCGGCGGAGCGCATCCGGGAGGCGGCCTGCTGCTGCGCCGTGAGCCTTGATGGTACGGCGGGCACGGATCAGCCGGATGGTCTTGCTGGGCCTGATGGCCCGGCGTGCGCGGGCGGGGCCGGTCTGCTGGCGCTGGACAGGGCCCTGGTCTTCAGCCTGCTGGAGGTCTTCCTGGCCGGTGCCGGGCGTTTCGAGCGTCCGGCGGGCCGTCCGCTGACGGCGCTGGAGACCATGCTGGCGGGCAAATTCGCCGGGCGTTTCCTGGCGGCCTTCGGGCGGGCCGTCCGGCCCGGCGCGCGGCCCCTGCGCCGCGGGCGCAGCCTGTCCCTGCCGCGGCTGGCCCTGCTGACGCCCGACGACGAGCCCGTCTGGCAACTGGCGTTCCGGGCCGGGCTGGAAGGACGTTCCGGCAACCTCTGCCTCTGCCTGCCGGAGGGCCTGGTCCGGCAGTTGACCGACGTGCGGGGAGACGGGGGACGGGAACAAAAGGTCCCGGAGGCGGCGGGCGCTTCCGGGACGTAGGGCGCGCGGGAAAGGGGCCGGATCAGCAGCCGCGGATCCAGTAGGTCTCGAAACCGTCTTCCAGCCAGCCGTCTTCCAGATGACGGAAATCCGCCTTGCGGAGGAGTTCGCGGTATTCGTCGCGGGTGCGGCGCCAGCCCCAGAACTGCTGGCGGCGGATGCCCATGAAGTGCAGCACGCCACGGATGAGGATCTTGATGGCATTGACGAAGCTGCCGATGATGCTGTCCTCCTGCAGCAGGGAAGCCGAAAGGCAGATCAGCTGGCCGCCGGGCACGAGCTGGGCCCGCAGTTCTCCCAGCAGGTGCTGCAGCTCGCGGGTGGGGATGCTGTAGTCCACGGCCGAAAGATAGATGACATCATAAAAGACGTCCGGCGGCAGGCAGGCCGGAGGAATGCCGATATACATGCGCTCGTTGGGCACATGCTGGCGCAGCCAGCGCATGCTGACGGTGCTGGGCTCGTTGACGTGCAGCTCCAGCTCGTCTTCCGACATCTCCTCCACAAGACAATGTTCCATGAAGCCCACGCCGCTGCCGATGGAGAGCACCCGCAGCGGACCGGAACCTTCGGGCCGCAGGGCGGCCTGCTCACGCAGGCGGGCGGCCAGCCACTGGGCATCCTTGCGCTTGTTCTGCCGCCAGACGGCGGGCAGGTCGTCCCAGCTCTTGAAACGCCGGAACAGCTCCTCATAGAAGGTGGCGTAGAACTTGGGTTCCGCCAGATGGAAAAAAGAAATGTGCGAGAATGCCGTAAAAGGGATTCCCTGCCAGCTTTCCTGATAAAAACGTCGCACATTTTCCTCCATAAAAAGACGAAAGAGGGGGCGGGACAAGCCCGCGGACGCCGTGCGGAAGGGGTGCCTTCCCCGACGCATGCTGATTATAGCCCAGCCGGGCCGTACGCGCAACGTGCCGGAGCTGTTGGCGGAGCAGAAGGGGCGAGACCCGGCCGCGGCCGGTCGGACAGGGGACCGATGCCGTGCCGCCGGGCGGGCAGGGAAGGATGGCAGACGCCGGGCCGGAGAGGCGATTCGCGGCATTGCCTTGCGGATGCGCCAGCCCGCCCGGCCAGCCCGCGCGCAGGAGCGGGGCGGCACGGCGAGCCCAGTGCCCTTTGCAGGCTGATCTTTCCCGGCCTGTTCCGCACGGGCCATGCGCGAGCAGCCCGGAGCCATGCCCGGAAGGGCGTTCCCGGCGCGGGCGCGGGCGGACGGAAAAAGGCCATCCGCCGGGGATGGCCTTTGTATTGTCCGCAGTCCGGGACCTGCCCGGCCGCAAAGGGGCGCCGCACGGGCATGGTCCGGCCGGTTTTGGCTTACGCGCCGCGATCCTGCAGGGCCGCCACGGAGGGCAGGAGCTTGCCTTCCAGCAGTTCCAGGGAGGCGCCGCCGCCGGTGGAGATGTAGCCCATCTTGTCGGCCAGGCCGTAGCCTTCCACAGCGGCCACGGAGTCGCCGCCGCCCACCACCACGAAGGCCGGGGAAGCGGCCAGGGCTTCGGCCAGGGCCTTGGTGCCCGCGCCGAAGGGCTCGGTCTCGAAAGCGCCCACGGGGCCGTTCCAGACCACGGTGGCGGCCTTCTGCAGCAGACCGGCGTAAAGTTCCACGGTCCTGGGGCCCACGTCCAGGATCATCTGGTCGGCAGGCACCTTGTCCACGTCGCAGACCGTGGCGGTCTGGCCCGGGGCCAGTTCCCTGGCCGTGACCACATCCACGGGCAGGGGCAGGGTCTTGCCCAGTTCCCGGGCCTTGGCCATGACCTTTTTGGCGTCTTCCACCAGTTCGGGTTCATAAAGGGAGGTGCCCACGCCGTAGCCGGCAGCGGCCAGGAAGGTATTGGCGATGCCGCCGCCCACGATGAGGGTGTCCACCTTGCCCAGCAGGTTGTCCAGCAGGCCCAGCTTGGTGGAGACCTTGGAACCGCCGATGATGGCCATCAGCGGGCGGGCGGGAGCGTCCAGCACCTTGGCGAAGGCTTCCAGCTCGGCGTGCATGAGAGGGCCGGCGCAGCCCACCTTGGCGGCGCGCACGGCGCCTTCCGTGGAGGCATGGGCGCGATGGGCGGCCCCGAAGGCATCCATGACGTAGATGTCGCCCAGGGCGGCCAGTTTGGCGGCCAGTTCGGGATCGTTCTTTTTTTCGCCCTTGAAGAAGCGGATGTTTTCCAGCAGCACCACTTCGCCGGGAGCGGCCTTGGCGTCAGCGAGGTCGGCGGCCAGCTTCACGGGGCGGCCCAGCAGGCCGGAGAGATGGGCGGCCACCGGGGCCAGGGAGAATTTTTCCTCCACCACGCCCTCGGTGGGGCGGCCCAGGTGGGAAAGCAGGATGACGCCCGCGCCCTTGTCCAGCGCCATGGTGATGCCGGGCAGGGCCGCGCGGATGCGCTTGTCGTTGGTGATGCGGCCATCCTTCATGGGCACATTGAGATCCTGGCGGATGACAACGGTCTTGCCGCTGCACTCCATGTCCTGCAACAGTTTGATGGGCATGTCTGCCTCCTTTTTGTCAGGGAAGGGATCACCGGGAAGGGCCGGGATACGGCGTCCGGTTTGTCAAAAAGATATGTTCCCCGGGCGGGAAAGTCCAGCCCGGCCCCGGAGGTCAGGGGGATGCCGTGCGCATGGCCGTGATCTACAAGACGGCCAGAGGCCGGCCCTCAAGGTCAGGAGTATACCCTTCCGGGCAAGATCATCGCCGGCTGCCCGGTATCTTCTGGCGGGAGCGGCTCCGGCAGCCGCTGTCCCGCCTCTGGACGGGAAGGACGGTATCGCTGCGATGTCACGCAGGGGGCGTCTGTTCGCCCTGTGTGACGGGCCCCGGCAAGAGGAGCCATGTTCGGCCTGCCATTGGCTGGCCGGAATGTCCGCGGCGGCCCGGTCCCATCCGCGCGCCCCGCCGTCGTATCCATCTTCTCAGGACAGGACGCAAAAGGCCCGGGACCTGGGGATGTGGCATCCTGCGGTCCCGGGCCATATTTTCATGCGCGGGTTTTAAGGGAGGGCGTTTGAGGGGGCCCCTTTTTGCCGCAAGCAGCGACCCAAAGGACGGCCCGCCGGGCCGTGCCTGTCAGGCCGTAAGGCCTTGCAGGCATCGACGGCGAAGGGCTTTCTTCCCCTCAAAACAAAACGTAATGCGTCCTGAGCCTACCCCAGCAGCCGGCGGGCCATGTCGGCCAGATGGGCGGCCGTGAAGCCGAAGTGCTCGGCCAGGGCCTTGCCCGGAGCGGAAGCGCCGAAGCCGGTCATGCCGAGCACGGCACCGTCGAGGCCCACATATTTGCGCCAGTAGTCGGCGGCAGCGGCTTCCACGGCCACGCGGGCGCGCACGGCGGCGGGCAGCACGCTTTCGCGGTAGGCGGCATCCTGGGCGTCGAAGCGTTCGCAGCAGGGCATGGAGACCACGCGCACCTTGCGGCCTTCGGCACTCAGGGTCGCGGCTGCCTCAAGGGTGATGCCCACTTCGGAGCCGGTGGCCAGGAGGATGAGCTCGGGGGTACCGTCGCAGTCGCGCAGCACATAGCCGCCGCGGGCGATGGCCTGCACCTGGGCCTCGTCGCGGCTGACGAAGGGCAGGTTCTGGCGCGAGAGCGAGAGGCAGGTGGGCCGGTGGGCGTTCTCCAGGGCGCACTGCCAGGCCACGGCGGTCTCCACGGTGTCGCAGGGCCGCCAGACGTCCAGGCCGGGCATGAGGCGCAGGCCGGGCACCTGTTCGATGGGCTGGTGGGTGGGGCCGTCCTCGCCCACGCCGATGGAATCGTGGGTGAAGACCCAGACCGCGCGGGTGCCCATCAGGGCCGCCAGACGCAGGGCGTTCTTGGCGTAGTCCGAGAAGACCATGAAGGTCCCGGCGTAGGGGATGAAGCCGCCGTGCAGGGCCAGGCCGTTCATGATGGCGCTCATGCCGAATTCGCGCACGCCGTAGGCCAGATAGTTGCCGCTGCAGGTGGCGGGATCGAAGTCCACGGAATGGCTGGTCTTGGTGCCCACGGAGCCGGTCAGGTCGGCGGAGCCGCCCAGCATCTCGGGCAGCCTGCCCACCAGCTCTTCCAGGGCCTTTTTGGAGGCCACGCGGGTGGCGATGCTCTCGCCGGCGTCCGCGGCCTTTTTGATCATGGCGGCGGCGATGCCGGCCCAGTCGGCGGGCAGCTCGCCCTTCATGCGGCGTTCCAGCTCGGCGGCCAGTTCGGGACAGGCGGCGCGGTAGGCGTCGAAGCGGGCCTGCCATGCGGCTTCGGCCTGTTTGCCGGCTTCGCGGGCGTCCCAGGCGGCGGCGATGTCGTCGGGCACGGTGAAGGGGGGCTGGTGCCAGTCCAGGGCGTCGCAGGTGGCGGCGGCCACGTCCACGCCCAGGGGCGAGCCGTGACAGGCGGCGGAATCGGCCTTGGAGGAGCCGAAGCCGATGTGGGTCTTGCAGATGATGAGGCTGGGGCGGGCCGTATCGGCGCGGGCCTCGGCCAGGGCGGCGTCCAGGGCGTCGGCGTCGTGACCGTCCACGGGGCCGATGACCTGCCAGCCGTAGGCCTTGTAGCGGGCGGCCACGTCTTCGCTGAACCAGCCGTCGATCTTGCCGTCGATGGAGATGCCGTTGGAGTCATAGAGGGCGATGAGCTTGCCCAGGCCCCAGACGCCGGCCAGGGAGCAGGCCTCGTGGGACACGCCTTCCATCAGGCAGCCGTCGCCCAGGAAGACGTAGGTGTGGTGGTCGATGACCGTATGTTCGGGCGTATTGAAGCGGGCGGCCAGCATCTTTTCGGCCAGGGCCATGCCCACGGCGGACGAGATGCCCTGCCCCAGAGGACCGGTGGTCATTTCCACGCCGGGGGTCACGTCGCATTCGGGATGGCCGGGAGTGCGGGAGCCCAGCTGGCGGAAATTGCGGATGTCGTCCATGCTCAGGTCATAGCCGGTGAGGTGCAGCACGGCATAGAGCAGCATGGAGGCATGGCCGTTGGACAGCACGAAGCGGTCACGATCCATCCAGCCGGGATCAGCGGGATTGTGCTTGAAACCGTGACGCCAGAGGGCTTCGGCCATGTCGGCCATGCCCAGGGGCGCGCCGGGATGGCCGGAACGGGACTTCTCGATGGCGTCGATGGCAAGGGCGCGGATGGCGTTGGCACACTGTCTGCGGGTAGGCATGATGCGGTCCTTTGTTGAGTTATTTTTTCAGGGCGCGGCCGGGCTGCCACTGGGCGGCCGCAGTGCAACGGGCAAGGTGGGCACTGTCCGCCGCTGTCCGGGCGGCTGACAGAAATCTCTGATGGCAGGCAGCGTAGGGCGGATGGTTGAAGAAGGCCGAGCCGGAGACCAGCACGTCGGCCCCGGCGGCCACCAGCTGCGCGGTGTTCTCGGGACAGGCGCCGCCGTCCACCTGGATGAGCACATGCCCGGCCCCGGCCTCGTCGAGCAGGGCGCGGGCGGCGCTGATCTTGGCGACGCTCTGGGGGATGAATCTCTGGCCGGAGAAGCCGGGGTTGACGCTCATGACCAGCACCATGTCCAGGTCGGGGGCCAGCCAGCGCAGGGGGGCCGGATCGGTGCCGGGATTGAAGGCCAGGCCGGCCTTCATGCCCAGGCGGCGGATCTCGCTGAGGGTGCGCTGGGGATGGCGGTCGGTCTCGGCGTGGATGACCAGCATGTCGGCCCCGGCGTCGCGGAAGGAGGCCAGATAGCGGGCGGGGTCCTCGATCATGAGGTGGACGTCGAAGAACAGTTTTTCGCTGCAGCGGCGCAGGCTCTTGATGACGGGCTGGCCGAAGGTGATGTTGGGCACGAAGGCCCCGTCCATGACATCCAGATGCAGCCAGGAGATGCCCGCGGCCTCGAGGGCGGCGAGTTCTTCGGCCAGGCGGGAGAAATCGGCGGAAAGCAGGGAAGGCGAAAGGATCATGCGGCATCCTGTGGAACGCTGCCCGTCATGCAGGACCGCCGCGGCGTACTGCCGGAGCGGCAGGACGGGGATCACCGGCCGGCCAGCACGCGGCGCAGCTCGGTCAGCTCGTTTTTCAGCTTCAGCATCAGGGCCGGGTCGCGCCCGCTGACAGCGCGTTCCGGCAGGGCCTCGTCTGGAGCGGCGGCGCCGTCCAGGACGCGGCGCGCGCCTTCGATGGTCATGCCCTTCTGGTGCAGCAGCTGCTGGATGCGGCGCAGCAGGGCCATGTCCTCTTCGGTATAGAAACGCTGGCCCGATTCCGTGCGCCGGGGGGCCAGCTGGGGAAAGACCGTTTCCCAGAAACGCAGCACGGACGTGTTGAGATTGAGCAGTGCGGCGGCTTGTCCGATCTTGTAGAGTTTTTCCGTCATGCTCCCTCTCCTGCGGGTAGGCCGCACGGGGCGGAGGCCCCGTACGCCGCGCCACGGGCCGCGGCCCCGGAAGATCCGGGACCGCAGCCCGTGGAAAACCGTATCAGCAGCGCTTCCGCCGCAGGCAGGAGCGGCAGGGCTCGCCCGGGGGCGGAAGGGGCAGGCCGCTAGATGCGCACACCCAGCGTCTGCACCAGGGATTGTGCCACCTTTTCCCGCACTTTGTCCACTTCCGCGTCCTTGAGGGTACGCTCGGCATGGCGGAAGGTCAGGCGGAAAGTCAGGTTGCGTTCGTCGCTGCCCTGGGGGCTGAAGCTGTCCACCAGCACGGCGTCTTCCAGCAGGGGCTGCTTCTGGGCCATGATCTGGCCCAGGATGTGGTCCACGGTCACGCCCACGGGCGCGGCCACGGTGATGTCGCGGCGCACCGGCGGGTAGACGGGCAGGCTCTGGAAGCGCACCTGCACGGCGTCATGCAGGCGGCGCAGCACGTCGAGGTCGAGCTCGGCCAGCCAGACGTCCTTGCGGGCGTGGAAGCTGTCGGCCATCTCGGGACGCACGCGGCCCATGACGCCCACGTCCGTGCCGTCCACGCTCAGGCGCACGCAGGGCAGCAGGTAGGGATGGGCCCCGTCCAGCGCGCAGGCCGGGGCGGGCAGGTCGAGGAAGTGCAGCAGATGTTCCACCACGCCCTTGAGGTCGCTGTAGTCCATGTCGGCTTCGGCATGGGGCCAGGCGCTGTCGTAGCGCTGGCCGTAGAGCAGCACGCCCAGCATGCCGGTCTCGGTGGCGCCGGTGGCGTGGGGGTCGTCGCTGGGCGCGGCGGTGAAGGTATTGGCCAGTTCGAACAGGCGCACGCCCGCGGCGCCCTGGGCCAGGTTGTTGCGCAGGTCATGCAGCAGGCCGGGGGCCAGCACGGTGCGCAGGGCGTCCTGCTCGGCGGAGAGCGGGTTCATGATGGAGATGCGGCCTTCGGCGGGCAGGCCCAGCAGATCCAGATCCTTGTGGCCCACGAAGCTGTAGTTGACGGCTTCGTTGAGGCCCAGGCCGGCGCCCCAGTGGCGCAGGCGGGACCAGAACTGGAAGGTGGACATGGGTTCGCCGGCGCGGCCCAGATCCTGCAGGAAGGCGGGCAGCTCGGGGGCGATGGTGTCCAGGCCGTGGACGCGGCCCACTTCCTCGATGAGGTCGGCTTCGCGGGTCAGGTCGGGGCGCCAGCTGGGCTGGGTGACCTGCCAGCTGTCGTCGCTGGTCTTCTCGATGGCGCAGCCCATGCCGGAGAGCACCTTTTCGTCGAAGTCGCGGTCCAGTTCCACGCCCAGCAGGGCATTGGCGCGGGCGGGACGGAACTCGATCTGCACGGGCACGAAGGGCTTGGGCTCGGCCAGGCTGTAGCCGGGGCAGACCTTGCCGCCGGCAGCGGCCACCATCATGGCGCAGGCGCGGTCCAGGGACCAGATGGAACGCTTGTGGTCGATGCCGCGTTCGAAGCGGTAGGAGGCTTCGGACGAGAGGCCCAGACGGCGCGAGGTCTTGCGGATGGTGCCGGGACGGAAGACAGCGCTTTCCAGGAAGACGTTGCTGCTGTTCTCGTCGATCTCGGTGTTCAGGCCGCCCATGACGCCGGCCAGGCCCACGGCGCGCTCGGCGTCGCGGATGCAGAGGTCGCGGGCGTCCAGGGTGCGCTCCTGGCCGTCCAGGGTGACGAACTTCTCGCCCTGGGCGGCGGGGCTGACGATGATGCGTCCGCCCTTGAGCTTGTCGAGGTCGAAGGAGTGCAGGGGCTGGCCGCATTCGAAGAGGATGTAGTTGGTCACGTCCACGATGTTGGAGATGGGACGCACGCCAACGGCATGCAGACGGTGACGGATGCGCATGGGCGAGGGCGCGATCTTGATGCCCGTGATGACGCGCCCGGCGTAGAGGTTGCACAGCTCGGGATCGCTGATCTCCACCGGGGGCAGGTCGCGGGCCGGGCCGTCTTCGCTCAGGGGCAGCTCGGGGATGGTCAGGGGCAGGTCGAAGGCCAGGGCGGTCTCGCGGGCCAGGCCCAGCACGGAGAGGCAGTCCGCGCGGTTGGGCGTGATGGAGATGTCCAGCACGTCCAGGTCCAGGTCCAGGGTATCCACCAGACGGGCGCCGGGCACGGCGCTGTCGGGCAGCACCATGATGCCGCTGTGGTCGTCGGTGAGGCCCAGTTCGCGTTCGGAACAGATCATGCCGCAGGAGGGCGCGCCGCGCAGTTTGGCCTTCTTGATGACCAGACCGCCGGGCATGGTGGTGCCCACCAGGGCCACGGGCACTTTCTGTCCGGCGGCCACGTTGGGCGCGCCGCAGACGATGTCCAGGAGTTCGCCCTGTCCGGCGTCCACCTTGCAGATGTGCAGGTGGTCGGATTCGGGATGATCGACGCATTCCACCACATGACCCACCACGATGGGGGCGATGGCGTCATAGGGGCGCACGAGTTCTTCCAGTTCCAGGCCCAGCATGGTCAGCCGGTCGCCCAGCTCCTGTGCCGTGCCTTCATACGGGACGAATTCGCGCAGCCACGAAAGAGAAAGCAGCATATGTCATCTCACTGGCCCCGCAGGGCCGGTTAGCAGTTGATTCAGTTGAAATCCCAGGCCGGGGTGCCGGGCTGGCCGGCGTCGGGGTCCGGCAGGGGGCGGCTCTGTTTGCGCCCGTAGGTGCCGTAGGCGCCGCCGCGGGGACGCACGCGCGGTTTCACTTCCTCGGGGCCGAGATCCTTGAGCGGGCGGCCGTAGGCATCGGTATAGCCCATGCCGCGCTCGGTGGTGTTGCCGGCGTTGCCCATGGCGGGCAGGCCCTCGATGGGCTTGGGCCCGCCGGGCGGCTCCAGGCCGCTGTGCCGGGGGCTCAGGGCAGAGGCGGCGCGGGCGTCCGCGGCGTCCAGCGAGGCGCTGGCGGCGGCGCAGAGCAGGGCCAGCAGGAGCGGCAGGACGAGGCGGCGGGCAGCGGACAGGCGCACGGCGGCCACCCTAGGCGTGCAGGCCGAACTGGCCGAGGAAGCGCACGTCGTTCTCGAAGAACATGCGCAGGTCGCCGATGCCGTACTTGAGCATGGCCACACGTTCCACGCCCAGGCCGAAGGCGAAGCCGCTCACGTCGGCGGGATAGCCCACGGCGGCGTAGACGGCGGGGTCCACCATGCCGCAGCCCAGGATCTCCACCCAGCCGGTGGTCTTGCACACGCGGCAGGGCTCGCCGTCGATGTGGCCCTTGCCGCCGCACATGCAGCAGCTGATGTCCACTTCGGCGGAAGGTTCCGTGAAGGGGAAGAAGCTGGGGCGGAAGCGCACTTCGGTATGGCCGCCGAAGACGGAGCGCACGAAGGCGGTCAGGGTGCCGCGCAGATGGGCCATGCTGATGTCCTGGCCCACCACCAGGCCTTCCACCTGATGGAACATGGGCGTGTGGGTCAGGTCGGAGTCGCGGCGGTAGACCTTGCCGGGGGCCACGATGGCCAGGGGGGGCTTGCGGCCCAGCATGGTGCGCACCTGCACGGGCGAGGTGTGGGTGCGCATGAGCACGCGCTCGGTGATGTAGAGGGTGTCCTGCATGTCGCGGGCGGGGTGTTCCGGCGGCATGTTGAGGGATTCGAAATTGTAGAAGTCGTTTTCCACTTCCGGGCCGGAAGCGATGTCGAAGCCCAGCTTGCTGAAGATGGCGCAGATCTCTTCCATCACCAGGGTGGTGGGGTGCAGGGAGCCGCGCCAGGGGGCGCGACCGGGCACGGAGGGGTCGAAGCGCTTGAGGGCCTCGGCTTCGCGGGCCGCTTCGAGGGCGGTCTTGCGGGCGTCGAACAGGGCGGTGAGGCGCTCCTTGACGCTGTTGGCCTTCTGGCCCACGGCGGGGCGCTCCGCGGGGGGCAGCTTGGCCATGGAGCTCATGGCCTGGGCCAGTTTGCCCTTGCGGCCCAGAAAGTCCACCCGCAGTTCTTCCAGTTCATCCAACGAAGAAGCCCGGTCAAGACCCGCTTCCAGGTCTGTAACCAGGCTTTCCAGTACAGTCATCAAATCCATGCGAATTCCCGGAGCCGCCGCAGGCGGCGTTACGGTCAAAGGGACGGCCGGACGGCCGCGCGAAAAAGGCGGGGGAACACCATGCTCCGCCGCCACAAAACAGCAGGCGCACACGAACGGAGGTCGCGCCGGGGGCGCGGTCATCCGTGGCTGGGGCCAGCTTACCGGAATCTCCGGCGGAA
This sequence comes from uncultured Desulfovibrio sp., assembly GCF_949282365.1. GTDB lineage: Bacteria > Desulfobacterota > Desulfovibrionia > Desulfovibrionales > Desulfovibrionaceae > Desulfovibrio. The sequence goes on along the minus strand of NZ_CASDOY010000023.1, from coordinate 14,696 downwards.
AAAAAGAGCGCGGCATATCCCGCACGAGGCCGAACCTCACGCCAAGACATGCCGCGCACGCAAAAAAGCTGTGGCTTGCCGGTTACAGGGCAGCCTTGGCCATTTCCACCACCTTGGCGAAATCGTCCTTGTGGTAGACGGCGAGGTCGGCGAGCACCTTGCGGTTCAGGGCGATGCCGGCCTTGTTCAGCCCGTGCATGAGACGGCTGTAGGACAGACCGTTCAGGCGCGCACCGGCGTTGATGCGCAGGATCCACAGGGTGCGGAAGTCGCGTTTGCGGTGCTTGCGGCCGATGAAGGAATACTGGAGCGAACGCTCCACAGCCTCACGGGCGGTACGATACAGACGGCTGCGGCCACCACGGAAACCCTTGGCCGCGCTCAGGTACTTTTTGTGCCGGCGATGGGCGGCGAGACCTCTCTTCACACGCATGGGGGGTACCCTCCTTTCGCCCGGCCAAGGCGGAGGTATGTGCCTGCCGGGGGAAAAAATTGATCCCTGTCGGGGCGCAAATTGCTTGAAAAGAACGGCTTTGCGCTGGCCGTCGCCCTCTGGGGGCTGCGCCGCGCGGCGGTGTTGCGGCGGTCATGCCGCCTCCCGCATGCGGGCGCTCAATCCGTACCGGATCAGAATGTACGCCTTCACGCTGGCGCGCTCAGGCAGCCGCTCCGCACAGGCGGAGCCGCCGAAGGTCCGGGATGGCTAGCCGTTGGGCAGCATCCGGCGCACGGCCTTCTCGTTGGTGCTGTCCACGAGAGTGGCCTGGCCCAGGCGCATCTTGCGGCCGGGGGCCTTCTTGGTGAGGATGTGGCGCAGATTCTGACGACGACGCTTGAACTTGCCGCTGCCGGTGAGCTCGAAACGCTTGGCCGCGGAACGCCGGGTTTTGATCTTGGGCATGATATACTCCTTAGCGAATGGCCTGCCCGTACACTACGGGCAGGAACGGCATATTGCCTGAAAAAGCCCTGCGGCGCAAGTGCAAAAATGCAGGGGCGCGCGGGCAGGCCCGACGGCGCAGGCCACCTGCGGCGTCAGGCAGAAAGGGTCCTGGCGGAAAGCTACTTCTTGGGCACCAGCAGCATCTGCAGGGTGCGCCCTTCGGCACGGGGCTCCTGATCCACCTTGGCCACGTCGGCCAGATCCTGCACGACGCGCTCAAGGATGCTGATGCCGCGGTCCTTGTGGACGATCTCGCGGCCGCGGAAGAACACCGTCACCTTGCAGCGGTCGCCGTCTTCCAGGAAGCGGCGGATGTGGCGCAGCTTGGTCTCGTAGTCATGGTCGTCGGTCTTGGGACGGACCTTGATCTCCTTGATCTGCACCACGCTCTGGCGCTTTTTGGCTTCCTGCTTCTTTTTCTGCTGTTCGTACTTGAACTTGCCGTAGTCCATGATACGACAGACAGGCGGCTCGGAGGTGGAAGCGACTTCCACCAAGTCCATGCCGGCTTCCTTGGCAAGGGCAATAGCCTCGTTGCGCTGCAAAATACCCAGTTGTTCCCCGTCAGCGCCGATGACGCGCACTTCACGGGCGCGGATCGTTTCGTTGCGGCGCACGCCGTCCTGCGGCATGTCGCGCCGGGGTCTCATGTTAGGAGAAGCTATAGCGCATCCCTCCATTCTTGAAAGGCTCTTCGCAGTCCGTGCGGATCAGGGCAGCGACTTCCGCCACGGACTTGAGCCCCAGGTTGTCCCCATTGCGCAGACGCACATTGACGCCGCCCGCCTGCGCTTCCTTTTCTCCAACCACCAGAATATACGGCACCTTGGCCAGCTGCGCCTCGCGCACCTTGAAGCCCAGCTTCTCGTTGCGCGTATCGGCCGTCACGCGGATCCCCAGAGCTTTCAGCTCCTCGCAGGACGTGAGCGCAGCGTCGTTGGCGGCATCCGTCACCGTCAGGATGCGGGCCTGTTCGGGCGCCAGCCAAGTGGGCATGGCGCCGGCGTACTGCTCGATGAGCACGCCGATAAAGCGTTCCAGCGAACCCATGATGGCCCGGTGCACCATGACCGGACGATGGCGTTCACCGTCCTGGCCCACATAGGTCAGATCGAAGCGCTCGGGCAGGGTGAAGTCCACCTGGATGGTGGAGCACTGCCATTCGCGGCCGATGCAGTCCAGCAGGCGCACGTCGATCTTGGGCCCGTAGAAGGCGCCGTCGCCCTCGTTGATCTCGTAGGGCATGTCGGCCTTCTTCACGGCTTCGATCAGGGCGTTGGTCGCCAGTTCCCAGGCTTCGTCGGTGCCGATGCTGTCCTTGGGACGGGTGGAGATGCCCACCTTGTAGTCGAAACCGAACAGATGCATCAGGTCGCGGATCAGGTGGATGACGCCCAGGATCTCGCCTTCCAGCTGTTCGGGCGTGCACAGGATGTGGGCATCGTCCTGGGTGAACTGGCGCACGCGCAGCAGGCCGTGCAGGGTGCCGCTCTTTTCGTGGCGGTGCACCACGCCCAGCTCGAAATAGCGCTGGGGCAGGTCGCGGTAGCTGCGCAGGTCGTTGCGGTAGATCAGCATGTGCGAGATGCAGTTCATGGGCTTGATGCCGTACTGATCGTCCTCGATCTCGGTGAAATACATGTTCTGGCGGTAGTGGTCGTAGTGGCCGGAACGCTGCCAGGTCTCCACGCGCAGCAGCTGCGGGCCCTGCACCAGGTCATAGCCGCGCTTGATGTGTTCGCGCCGCCAGAAGTCCTCGAGGATGGTGCGCATCAGCATGCCCTTGGGCAGCCAGAAGACCATGCCCGGGGCCACGTCCTCATGGAAGGTGAAGAAGCCCAGCTCGCGGCCCAGCTTGCGGTGGTCGCGGCGCTTGGCCTCCTCGAGCTGCCTGAGGTAGGCGTTGAGGGCCTTCTCGTCGGCGAAGGCCGTGCCGTACAGGCGCGAGAGCATGGGGTTCTTTTCGTCGCCGCGCCAGTAGGCCCCGGCGGCGGAAAGGATCTTGCTGGCCCTGGAAAAGCCCGTGTGCGGCACATGGGGGCCGCGGCAGAGGTCGGTGAAGTCGCCGCAGGTGTACAGGGAGACCGTATCGCCCTCGATGCCCTCGATGATCTCCACCTTGAAGTTCTCGCCCATCTTGCTGAACTTCTCGATGGCCTCGGCCTTGCTCATGGTGGTGCGCACGAAGGGCAGGCGTTCACTGACGATGCGCTGCATCTCGGCCTCGATGGCCGGGAAGTCTTCGCTGGAGAAGGGCTTTTCCACGTCGAAGTCGTAGTAGAAGCCGTTTTCCACCGCGGGACCGATGGTCACCCTGGCCGCGGGGTAGAGCTTCTTCACCGCGGCGGCCATGACATGGGCCGTGGAGTGGCGGATCATGCTCAGGCCTTCGGGAGAATCCGCATACACGGGAGTGATGTCGGTACACTGGGCGGGCACGGCGGCGGAAAGGTCGCACAAGGTCTCCGTGCCCTGCGCGGTCACACGCGCAGCCACCACGGATTTGAATTTTTTGCCGCTCAGCGCTTTTTGCAGAACAGCGGCCACATCGCCCTGTTCGGGGGCGTCCACCACCTGTCCTTCCACGCGGACATCCATGCTCATACTCCTTCAGGCGCCCTGGCGGGCGTATGGTACAAAAAAAGGAATGGGGAGGCTGAAAAACCTCCCCATCTTCAAAAAACGTGCTGCTTTCGAGCAGCTATCTGGCGGGCACCGCCCCTGTCGCCATGGGCTCATGCCCGTTATTATTTTATTTGGTAGGAACGAGCAGACTTGAACTGCTGACCCCTTCCGTGTCAAGGAAGTGCTCTAGCCACCTGAGCTACGCTCCTACTCCAAGAGGCGAAGTCTTATCTAGCGAAAACGACCCTGCGCGTCAACAGATTTTTTCGCATTTTTTTTTATGTTTTCTTTTCAGGGTGTTGCGGCCCTCGTGACGAGGCTGCCCGCGGCCTGCCGCATCCGCGCCGGCCCGGTGTCCGGGCACAGTCCCCGCGAAAGGGGCCTGCGCCTCCCCGTGGCTGGGCGCTTCCCGTCGTGCCGGCCTGCCCTGCCTCCCGCCCGTCCACAGGCCCGGGGCTGCGCGTTCGGCGCTCCCGGCCGCCTGCCGCGCGGGGAGCGTGCGACCTTTCCGCCCCCGGCCAGAAGATACACCTTCCGGCCGCCTGCCGCGCGGGAAGCGTGCCCATACGCGCGGCACGGGCGGGCTGTCACGACGGGCTGTCGCGACGCCGCTTCCTCCGGCAACGGTTCCTGTCCCCGCTGCGCGTCGCGGCGTCCGTCACGCCCGCCAGGCGCCGCTCCCCCTCCCTTACAGGCCCTGGGCCTGCCGCCAGGCCGCGAAGCTCTCGCGCGCCCGGGCCGAGTACAGGGCCTTGCGGTCCTTCTTGCGCGCCTTTTCGCCCAGTTCCGGCATCAGGCCGAAATGGGCGTTGGAGGGCTGGAAATGTTTGGCCGGCGTGCGCAGGTGGTTGAGCAGGGCCCCCAGCGCGCATTCCAGCGGCGGCAGGGCCAGCTCCCGCCCCCCGGCGCGGGCCGCCAGCAGCATGCCCAGCCACATGCCGCAGGCCGCGGATTCCAGATAGCCTTCCACACCGGTGATCTGCCCGGCCAGAAAGACGCGGGGCCGCGCCTTGAGCGACAGGTCGGCGTTCAGGGCCTCGGGCGCGTTGACATAGGTATTGCGGTGCATGCTGCCGAAGCGCGCGAACTCCGCCTTTTCCAGACCGGGCACCAGGCGGAACACGCGCGCCTGCTCGCCGTAGGTCAGCTTGGTCTGGCAGCCCACCAGATTGCAGGTCTCGCCGTTGACCGTCTCGGCCCGCAGCTGCAGGACGGCCCAAGGGCGGCGGCCGGTGCGCGGGTCCACGAAGCCCACGGGCTTGAGCGGGCCGAAGGTCAGGGTGCGCGGGCCACGCTCCGCCAGGGCCTCCACCGGCATGCAGCCCTCGAAATGCTTTTCCTTCTCGAACTCGCGGGCCCCCACCTTCTGCGCTTCCAGCAGGGCAGCGTAGAAGGCTTCGTATTCTTCCCGGTCCATGGGGCAGTTGAGATAGTCGCCGCCCGTCTCGCCCTTTTCCTGCCCGTAGCGCGAGGCCCGGAACACGATGTCCATATCCAGGGAGTGCGTCCAGACGATGGGCGCGATGGCATCATAAAAATAACAGTGGTCGCCGCCCACCACCCCGGCCAGCGAGGCGGAGAGGTTCTCCGAAGCCAGCGGCCCGGCCGCCAGCACCACGATATCGAAGCCTTCCAGCGCGGGATCGTCCAGCGAGACGATCTGCCGGTGCACCAGACGGATGCCGGGCGTGCCCAGGATGCGCGCCGTCATGGCCGCCGAAAAGGCCTCGCGGTCCACGGCCAGGGCCTTGCCCGCGGGCACGCGGTGGGCGTCGGCCAGCTCCATGAAATCGCTGCCCAGCTCGCGCATCTCGGCCTTGAGCAGACCGATGCCGGACGTCAGTTCGTCCGAGCGCAGGGAATTGGAACAGACCAGCTCCGCCAGCCCGTCATTGACATGGGCCGGGGAACGGTGCTCCGGCTTCTGCTCGAACAGGGTCACCTGCAGACCGGCCCGCGCCAGACGCAGGGCGCACTCGCAACCGGCCAGACCGCCGCCGATAACCGCATAGCTGTGTTCAGTCACGCCATCTCCTTTTGTTGGCCGCAACTTTGCCCAATCCGGGCCGCGAAGGCAAGGGGCGGGGAGCGGGAAGGCGTGGGGGCGTGAGAGTGCCGCGGCGGAAGGGGACGACGCCAGGCGCGCCGGGGAGCGTATGCGGGGAAGGCATGTTTTGCGGGAGAAGGGAGGCCTTTTGAAAAAGGCCCCCCTGCCCCCGCACCCCCATCCCCGCGAAAATTTTTGTCCTGGTCCCTGACAGGGCGTGTGCGGGCATCGGGCGTCCGGGGCGCGCCGGTCCCCCGGCAACAAGGGAGGTCGCACGATGTGGCGGAACCGGGCGTTGGGGAGCGCGCCGGCCCCGGTGCAGTGCGGGGAGGGACAGGTCGGACGTAAGCAGTACCAGAGGCCCCGTTTTCATACCCGGTGCCGCGCGGGGGAGAGCGGCTGCTTTTCTCGGGTTCGTTGGCTGGCATGCCCGGAGCGGCACTGTGGTGGCGTCTGAGCAGGCGTCCCGCACCGGGGCTTGGACGCACGGGGCTGAGGACGCCTGCCGCCGGGAGCCGGGGAGAGCGCGGCTGGCCTTGAGCGTCCGGCCTTGAGCGTCTGGGGGGCGTCTGGCCTTGGGCGTCTGGGGGCGTCCCGGGCCCCTCCGGGGAGGAGTGACCAGTGCCTGCTGCATCCCGGTCTGTCCGGCGGGCCGCCGGGGGCGACGCTATCCCAGCGGGATCTGTTGCGTGCCAGGCGGCAAGGGCCGCCGGAGGGCTTTGACGCCCCCCTTGTCCCGGGGGAGATGTGGGGGATCCGCTGAGGGGGGCCGCGCCGGGAAGGAAAAATTTTTTCTGGCGGCAAAGGAGCGGGAACTGTTGCCAGCCATTCCTGAAAATCCCGGCAGGTGGCGCAGGACGCCGCCGGCAGGGTATCGGTGCAGGCAGCGGGAAAGGCCGTCTGTCCGTCCCGCAGGCATCTGTCTGTGATTGTTGCCACGAAAGCATGGGCTCCCGGCCGCGTCCCGCCCTCCCGGGCGCCCGCTGCCCCTTGCCCGCTGCCCGCTTGTGCGCTACATCTCACGCCATGAGCGATTTTTCCGTCCCCACCTGCCCCGTGCGCGTGGCCTTCGTGCGCGCGGAGGCCCGTCCCCTGTACGCCGGCCATCTGGAACCGGCCACGGCCCTGTCGGCCGGTATCGACCTGCGCGCCTGTCTGGACGAGGACAGTGTGCGCATCCCCGCCGGGGGCCGCTTTTGCGTGCCCACGGGCCTCAGCGTGCAGCCCTGCGCGCCCGGTCATGCGGGTTTCCTCTATTCCCGCAGCGGCCTCGGCGCGCGCGACGGCCTGACCGTGGCCCAGGGCGTGGGTGTCATCGATCCCGACTATACGGGCGAGATCCTCGTCATGCTGCTCAACACCTCCGGCGAGGAGCGCGTCCTCCGGCGCGGCGAGCGCATGGCCCAGCTTGTTTTCCAGCCCTTTGTCCGTCCTGTCTGGCAGGAGGTGGAAAGCCTCTCCGCCACGGACCGCGGCGCGGGCGGCTTCGGCCATACGGGACGCTAGACCTGCCGGAGCCATTTTTCCGTTTCACGCTTGCCGGGGCGCGCGCCCCGTGGGACAGTGCGAACCTGTCCCGCCATCAGAAGGAGTTTTGACCATGTCCGACAGATTTTCCGCCGTCAAAGCCCGGGAAGAAGCTCTGCTTTGCCGTTCCTACAGCCGCTATCCCGTGGCCGTGGCCCGAGGCAAGGGCTCGCGGTTGTGGGACGTGGACGGCAAGGAATATGTGGACCTGCTGGCCGGTATCGCGGTGACCGCCCTGGGACACTGCAACGACGAAGTCTGTGCCGCCCTGGAAGCCCAGGCCCGCAAGCTCTGGCACGTCAGCAACCTCTTCTATCAGGAGGAACAGCTGGAACTGGCGCAGCTGCTGCTGGGCACCAGCCACCACGGCAAGGCCTTCTTCTGCAATTCCGGGGCCGAAGCCAACGAGGCCTGCATCAAGCTGGCCCGCCGCTACATGCGCAAGGTCAAACAGCGCGACGCCTATGAGATCATCACCCTGGAAGGCTGCTTCCACGGCCGTACCTTCGGCGCTCTGGCCGCCACGGGCCGCGAGAGCCTGAGCGACGGCTTCACGCCCCTGCCCGGCGGCTTCAAGCAGGTGCCCGCCAATGACCTGGCCGCCCTGGAAGCCGCCATCACGCCCGCCACGGCCGCCGTGATGCTGGAAGTGGTGCAGGGCGAAGGCGGCATCGTGCCCCTGCCCGGCGACTACCTGCGCGGCGTGGAGGCCCTCTGCCGCAAGCACGACATCCTTTTCATCTGCGACGAAGTGCAGGCCGGCATGTGCCGCACCGGCACCTTTTGGGCTTTCCAGCAGCACGGCCTGACCCCGGACGCCATCAGCATGGCCAAGTCCCTGGCCAACGGCCTGCCCATGGGCGCCATGCTGGCCACGGACGAGATGGCCAGGGGCTTCGAGGCCGGCAGCCATGCCACCACCTTCGGCGGCGGTGCGCTGGCTTCCGGCGTGGCGGCCAAGTGCGTGGAGATCATGCTGCGCGACAAACTGGCCGACCGTGCCGCCGAACTGGGCGCCCATGTGATGGACAGCGCCCGCGCCATCCAGGACAGGCTGCCCGGCACCATCCGCGAAGTGCGCGGTCTGGGCCTGATGATCGGCATCGAGCTGTCCGTGGACGCCGCCGCCGTCTGGCGCGAGCTCATCGCCCGCGGCTTCATCTGCAACCTGAGCCACGGCGTGACCCTGCGCCTGCTGCCGGCCCTGAACATCGACAAGGCCGACCTCGACGCCTTCCTCGCCGCGCTGGAAGACATCCTGCGCACGGCGAAATAGCGTTTCCCCGATCGCAAGGCTCCCGTGGTTCCGGCTGCGGGAGCCTTTTTCTGCCCTGTCTCCTGCGGTCCAGGCCGCAGGAGCGTTTTTTATGGCGTGGTGCACGCATCGGGGGAGCGGGGCGCGCCTCCGGGCCTGCCATGCCTGGCCGTGCCGCCCGGCAAACCATGCAGGCGCGCGGCCCGGCGTTGTTGCCCGTACGCCTGTCATTGGGCGGTGGCGCATGCCGGCGGATCGCCCCCTGCGGCGCTGTCGCCTGTCGGTCATGTCGTCGTGGACGCCCTGTGCGGAAGCCGGGCAGACCTGGCGGCGGGACGGCAAAAAGCGGGCGCTTCTGCCGGACGTCTCCGTCTGCCGTGAGGGGCGGAGCTGCCGTCCGGTGCAGTCCCGCCGGGCGCCCGCACCGTGACTGCGGGCTTTTTTGCCTTGGTCCGCGGCCGCCTCTTTACAGGAGGGGGCCGCTGTGCTACACAGGCCCGCACCAAAATCCACTACGGCAATCCCGGCTGATGCGGGATTGCCGCTTGCTTTAAGGAGACAGAAGCATGGATGTTTTTGACCAGGCCACGGAACTTGAACGTCTGGACCGTGAAGCTGCCCTCTCCCGTGCCCGCGCTGCCATGGACCAGGGCGGTCCTGACTGGATCGACGGCGTGGCCTGCTGCCGTGAATGCGGCGAGCCCATCCCCCAGAAGCGCCTGGAGGCTCTGCCCGGTGTCGGCCTGTGCCGCGCCTGTCAGGAAGAGCGCGAAAGCGGACGCTAGGAAGCAACGACAACGAACAGGCAGAGGCCGGTATCCGAAAGGATGCCGGCCTTTTTGCATGCCTCGCGTCCGTCAGGCGGAAGCTGCGCCTGCCCACGGTACGGCCGGGGCCCGGGGCCTCACTGGCGCAGCGCGTCCAGCCGGGTCTCCAGCATGGCGCAGGTCCGGGCCACCAGTGGCGCGCAGACCTCGCTGAAGAGCCCCTGAGCGCCGGCCCGGGCCAGGCCTTCCGGCGTGGAAATATCCATACCGAGGAGGTCCCGGCAGTGCAGGTGGCCGTATTCGTGCAGGAAGTCCTGCCGGAAACGGCGGATCTCCTCCGCCAGCAGCGCCGCGCAGCCGGGGGCCTCGGCGCTGTTCTGCGGCCCGAAGCGCAGGCCCAGGACCAGCAGGGCGCCGGTGAAGCAGCCGCAGGTCCCGGCATGGCCCATGCCGCTGCCGAAAGCGGCCGCCATGCGCAGGGCCAGGCTTTGGCTGATGCCCAGCCGGGGCGCGAAATGCAGGCAGATCTGCTGGCTGCAGACGATGCAGGCGGCAAAGCGCTGCGCGATGGTTTGATGATCCATGATGCCTCCCGGGCGTCGCTGGCCGGAGCGGGACAGACGGGAGGCAGGCGGCTCTGCGGCGGGGCGTGCGTCCGGGGCGCTACGCATCCTCCTCCCGGTGCAGGAAGCGCACGATGCAGGCGATGTCTTCCTGATAGCGGGCCAGAGTGGCGGCCCAGGTATCCAGGCAGGCCCGGCCGCGTTCCGTCAGGCGGAAGCTGCGCTTGCCCACGGTACGTCCGGGGCCCTGTTCGCCGCGCACGAGGCCGCTGTCTTCCATCTGTTTCAGCAGGCGGTACATGCCTGCCTTGTCCGGCGGACTGGTTTGCAAGGTGGGGAAAGCCCCGAGCCGCTGCAAAAGCTGATAGCCGTGCTGCGGGCCGTCGTCCAGCATGCCCAGCAGCAGGGGCAGGACGAAGCGCGGCAGGTTGCAGCCGCTGCAGGGGCAGCCGTCAAAGGGGAAAGCTTCTTGCGCCAGCATGATATTAGAGTTACTCTACTATTGGTTGAACATAGTCAGGGGGACGCGCGCTGTCAAGCCGTCCCCCGGGAGGTGGTGCCATGACGCCCAAACGATGCGGGGACGATCCTGCCGGATGCCGGGAGGCCGCCCTGCTGCTGGAAAAAATACGCTGCCGCACGCTGGAGGGCAAGACGGCGGACAGGGACGACATCCTGACCATGCTGGCCTGGGCGGCGGATTCGCCGCAGACGGCCCTGCTGGGGCGCACCGCCCGCCAGATGGCGCGCACGCTGGCCCGTGACAGGGGCAGGGTCTGGGCGGCCATCGGCGTGGACTGCGCGCCCTGTCCCATGGATTGCGCCTTTTGCGCCTTCGGGCAGAGCCGTGGCATCGTGCGCCGGGCGCGGCAGCGGGATGCGGCGGACGTGCTGCGTACGGCCGTCGCCTTTGCGGCCGCGGGGGCGTCCTGGGTGGTCCTGCGGACCACGGAACGCTTCGGGCAGGAGGCCCTCTGCCGTCTGGCGGCCCGGGTGCGCGCCGTGCTGCCGCCCTCCTGCTGTCTGGTGGCCAATACCCGGCAGCTCGACGGGGCCGGGACCGCCGCCCTGCGCCGGGCCGGTGTCGGCCTGCTGTACCATGCCCTGCGCCTCGGCGAAGGGCGGGACACGCCCTTCGATCCCGGGGAGCGGCGGCGCAGCCTGCGGCGCATCCATGCGGCGGGACTGGGCCCGGCCCATCTGGTGGAGCCGCTGGGCGGCGAGCATACGGACGCCGAGATCGCGGACGTGCTGCTGGCCGCCCTGGAGGCCGGGGCGCGGGTCTGCGGCGTCATGGCGCGGGTGCCGGTCTCGGGGAGCCCCCTGTGGGCCCTGCCGCCTGTGGGCGAAGCGCGGCTGGCGCAGCTGGCGGCCGTGACGCGCGTCTGCTGCGGGCCGCAGACGCCGGACATCTGCGTGCATCCGCCCGTGCCGCAGGCCCTGGCCTGGGGGGCCAATGTGCTGGTGGTCGAGACCGGGGCCATCCCCCGGGACGGGCGGGAGGCGCGGGGGCCGTGGCAGGGCTTTTCCGTGGCCGATGCCTTCCGCCTGCTGGCGGCGCAGGGCTATGCCACGGCGGCGGACTGAGGGCTCGGGCCCTTGCGGCCCGGGGGAGGCAGGCGCCTGCTGCGGGAGCATACGCGCGGGAGGCGCATGCCCGCGTGGAGGCAGGCTAGAGTTTGCTCCGTACAGAGGGGGAGCAAGGGAGGCGTATGCCCGGCGCAGACGCAGCCCCCTTTCGCGGAGCGCGCTGGCCGGACCTGCGGGCAAAGGCTCCCGGCAGCGGAGCGTTGCTGCCTTCGCGCTGTCGCGTCATGGATGCGGCAGCCGTTCCCGGCCTGCCGCCGGGCAGAAAAAACGGCGCCCCCCCTGCGGGGACGCCGTCATGTCGTCATCAAAGAGCGCGGGCCTTATTCGCCCCGGCACTTCTTCTTCAGGGCCTCGCCCACGGTCTTGCCCAGTTCCACGCAGGCGCGCAGGGCTTCATGGCGCGGGGTCCAGTTGCACTTCACGAAATCGGCGGGCATGTCCATGCCCATGGAAGCCAGCATCTCGTGCAGGACCTTGGCCGATTCGCCGGACCAGCCGTAGGAGCCGAAAGCGCCGCCCACGCGGTTCTGGGGACGCAGGCCCTTCATATAGGTCAGGGTGGAGGCCATCAGGGGCATGATGGTGTTGTTGTGGGTGGGGCAGCCCGCCACCACGGCGCCGCAGTTGGCCAGTTCGGTCATGATCTCGCTGTGGTGGTTGTTCTTCACGGACATCAGGCGGGTGGGCACGCCCGCTTCTTCCAGACCGCTGCACACGGCATAGGCCATCTTTTCGGTGGAATGCCACATGGTGTCATAGATGACCATGGCGCGCTGCTGGGGCTTCTGTTCGGCCAGCTGGCGGTACATGTCCACGATGAACTTCACGGACTTTTCGCCGCGATGGATCAGGCCGTGGTCAGGGGCGATCATGTCGATGTCCAGGCTTTCCACGACGGGCAGGGTCTTCAGCACCTGGGGCGAGTAGGGCAGCACGATGTTGTAGTAGTATTCCTTGATGGCGCGCACGAAATCGCCCTGATCGTGCTCGTCGGCATAGCGGTAGCTGGTGGCGATGTTCTGGCCGAAGGCGTCGTTGCTGACCAGCAGCTTGTCTTCGGGGATGTAGGAGACCATGCTGTCGGGCCAGTGCAGCATGCGGGTCTCCTGGAAGATGATGTTGCGCTTGCCGATGTTCAGCTTGTCGCCGCTCTTGACCACTTCCACGGGCCAGTCCTTGCAGTCGAAATAGCCCTGCATGGACTTGTAGCCCAGGGTGGAGACGAAGATCTTTTCCGGCTTCACGCGGGCCACCACTTCGGCCAGGCTGCCGGCGTGGTCGGGTTCCATGTGGTTGCAGATGATGTAGTCGATCTTTTCGGGATCCATGACCTTGGCGATGCGGCAGAGCATGCTGCCGGCCCAGCCGGGGTACACGGTATCCATGAGGACGTTCTTCTCGTCGCGGATCAGGTAGGCGTTGTAGGTGGAGCCTTCGGGGGAGCGGGAATAGCCGTGGAAGTCACGGTGATCGTAGTCCACGCAACCGACCCAGAAAATATCTTTTTTGATTTCAACAGGCTGCATGAGGATTCTCCAGTGGGGGGATGAGTTTGCGGTCAGATGCCGAAAAATGGGCACAAACGAGCCTGCCCTGCCGCGGGGCGGCAGGGCAGGCGAAAAAGGCAAGGGTGGCAGGACCTAGGCCTGTTCGAACTGGTCCTTGCTCACGCCGCAGACGGGACAGGTCCAGTCATCGGGCAGCTGGTCGAAGGGCACGTTGTCGTTTTCGGCGGGATCGTATTCATAGCCGCACACGCTGCAGACGTATTTCATGGTATTTCTCCTTTGGAGCCTAGTTTTCGGCCTTCCAGTGGCCGTGAAGATTACAGTATTCGCGGGCGACGACCTTTTCGGCGTCGGTCTTGAAGACGGCTTCGGGCTTGTCGCCGGGCTTCAGGAAACAGGTCAGGCTCTGGTTGCCGGCCAGCAGTTCGATCCACTGCACATAGTGGTCCTCGGCCATGGGATGGGCCACGCTGCCCACGGTCACCTTGTAGCCGCCCTCGATCTTTTCGATCACGGGCACATGCTTTTCCTTGGCGCCGTCGGTGGAGCCTTCCTTCATGAACTTCATGTCCTCGCCACAGCAGACCAGGCTGGCGCCGCCGCCGTGGAGGACTTCGACGATGTTGCCGCAATGGGTGCACTTGTACACTTCAAGCTGGTTGGGCATGATATTTTCTACCTTTGTCCGCGTGCGGACAGTTGGGGATGTGATGTCTTTCTCTACTGTCGGAACCCTTCCGACGGGCTTACTTTGAACCAAGACGCGCCCGCTGTAAAGGGATTTTTGATACCAATAGTTATTTTCTCAATAAAGATGTTTTTCACAGAGCCCCCCGGCAGCGCAAAACAGGCTGGCAGCGGAAAAAGCTGTGCTATTCCGCCTGATTGGCTGTTTTCCCCTCTGCCTGTGCAGGCTGGGGCGGCACAGGAGGGATTTTTTGAGCGTTCCCGGATGGCGGGGCCATCGTCCCGGCGGACGCGCTGCGGGCAGCTGCGGGGACAGGCGCGGCGGGCGGAGCGGGGGCGGCGGGGCGGCGGCGGATGCCCAGCACGTTGGGCAGCTGGGCGCGCACGTTGCCCGTGACCCAGAAATCGGCCAGATGGCGGCCCCGCAGTTCCTGATGCAGTCCGGGGGAGCGGATCACCAGACCGGCCTGCATGCCGCCTTCCACATACATGACGGTGCGCACGTCCAGGGGCAGGTGGAGCAGGGCGTGGGCGAAGCTGTAGGCTTCGAGGGGGTCGCGGCAATGCAGGAACAGGATCTGCCCGTCGCCGTCCTCGGCCACGGCCGAGATGGCATAGAGGGGCCCGCCGGGGGACCAGAGGATGCGGCGTTCGCCGCTGATCATGCGGTAATTCTGGATGACCAGGCGGTATTCGTCCAGCAGTTCCTGCCAGCGGGGGGTCTCGCGGTCCAGGATGTCGGCCCGGGGCAGGCCGTCCCGGCGCGGCCCGGCCACGAAGAAGGCGCCGAAGCGGCGCACCAGCCGCTTGTTGTTGATGTAGTCGTCCTGGCGCATGTAGCCGGTGCTGGTCACGCCGTCGGGCAGGTACATGCTGGCGTTGATGGCGGCCACCAGATCGTGGGTATCGGCCCACTGGGCCAGGGTCAGGGGCGGGTGCTGGTGGGCTGCGCTGGCATAGAGGCGGAAGTCGAATCTTTCGGGATCGATGCGCAGGGCGGTCAGCAGGGCTTGCGGGCCGGTCTCGGCGGGCAGGGTGAATTCCGCATAGCAGAGACCGTCTTCCAGGCGCTGCCAGCGGGGCGTTTCCGGTAGGGCCGCGTCGGCGTCCCCGTCGCTGCCGGCGGCCGTGGCGACGCCCGCGGGGATGGTGCCCGGGGCGGGCCCGGAGGCGGGGCCTGAGGC
>NZ_CASDOY010000022.1 GCF_949282365.1 uncultured Desulfovibrio sp. | reverse complement strand
CTGGTCAAGCGTCAAGCCCCCGTCAGTCAAGGGGAAGTCAACCATTCGTCAGGCTTCCCCCGCTCTATTCCCCATTCTCATCTATCGTGACCCCCTATACGGGCCGTTTTGGCTTGCCCGTGCCTGCCGTCCGGGCCTCCCGCGGCCGAGCCCTGCCATTGCGTCGTTTCCGGTCCGCATGCCGCCTGTCGGACTGTCTGCTTTTTCCCTTCAGCGGTTTCCGCTTCCCGGTCGATATCCGGGAGCCGGAAGCCGGGCGCGCCTGTACGGTCAGCCGAAGGGCATGCCGGAGCGAGGGGGCCCGGCAGGAGCGGGGTGGCCGTCCTCCCGGCCGCTGCCGGGCCAGCCAGCTCTGTATTTTGCCGTTGCCGGCGGGCCGTCCTGTGGCTGCAACAGTCGCTCTCCATCCCGTTGCGCTGTTGCTGCAGTCCGCATTGCAACGGGGATTCTTTACCATATCTGTAATGGCAGAGAAATATATTGTATTTGACCGGACGTGAAAGGGTGCGAATCCTATTTTGCCGATAGGCTTCAGGGCGCGTCGTGGCGGCCGTCGCAGACCTGTATCTTTGATATAATTTATTGTTATTGCTAAATATTTTATGATCGTATGACGTTCCCCTTTTCAAAATTCGTGTTGACACGGACTGTTTTATACTGTACAAACCGCATATAGATTAAGTAGACCTTTTTTGTCTGAATAATCTGCGCGCAGCGGAGCAAATGGCTATGGAAGAAGGTCTGAATCGTTCCTATCTTCCGGAAATGCTGTATGAACTGTACAGCACGCTCACCGGTGGGGAACATGAGGAAGACATGATGCGCGCGTGCGTCCCGGCCCAGGAGGAAAGCACGGCGGACCACTGGCTCATGACCAGGGAACTGGACTATGAGTCCCGTGTGTTCCTGTTGGTGGCTGCGGCTTACGCGCTTCGCTGCATGAACAACAATTCCTACAAATGTGCCATCTTCATGCGCGGCGCGGCGGAGGCACTTCTGCAGGACAAGAAGATCGCACGGGCGAGAGGCGCGGCCTGACCGGGCAGCGGCTCTCGTGCGTTCTAGGGTTGAAGGGGCACAGCTTTGCACCAGACAGGGGGGCTTCCCTCCTGCCGCCCTGCCTTTCAGCTTCCCGCTCTCCTCCGGTCCTGCCGGTGGGGCAAGGGGCTCCCTCCTTTCTCCCGCTTGCGGACCGCGCGGGGCCGACGGGCTTCCCGCACGGGTCAGAGGGATGCTGGAAAGCGTGCGCACCGGACAAGGGGCGCACTGCAACGTGCAGGCTGCACATCAACGCACTTTTTCAGGTACAACGAAAGGAATGTTATGAACCACAAAGCAACACGCCCGGCAGCAGGACTTGTCATCCTGTCCTTTCTTGCGCTTTCCCTTCCGTTCACGCAGACCGCTGCCTTCGGAGAGGAAAGGATCCCCATCACCGTCCCTGTAGTGGAAAAATACTCCATGCCGCAGGTCTTCTTCTCGCATGACCGCCATGTGGAAGTCCTCGGCGAAGCCGGCAAGGACTGCTCCGCCTGCCATGTGGAAAACGATGAGGGCATGTCGGAGCGTTTCCTCAATGTGGAAAAAGTCGCTGCTGGTGACCAGGTCGCCTATATGCATGCGTCCTGTACCGAGTGCCATGTCCTGATGAAGCGGGGCCCTCGCCTGGTGGAATGCCGTCTCTGCCACAGCGCGTCCAATGCCGCCTCCCAACCGGCTGCTGCCAAGTAGCCGTATTTCCGATCTTCGAGCCATCATAGGAGGCAGTTTCAAATGATTGATTTCATTTCAGGTCCCCTGTTCATCTTTTCCTTGCTGGTTTTCGTTGCCGGCCTGCTTTTCAAAGCCGTGCTTTACGTCCGCGGCCTTGACGCGAAGCTGGAACGCGTAGCTTACTCCGCCCACCCCGAACGCTCCATCCCCGGTATCCTGGCCTCCATTTTCAAATGGCTGGTCCCCGGCGGGACGCAGGGCTGGCGTACGCAACCCATGGCCACTGTGGCCTTTTTCCTGCTC
Organism: uncultured Desulfovibrio sp.; assembly: GCF_949282365.1. Lineage (GTDB taxonomy): Bacteria > Desulfobacterota > Desulfovibrionia > Desulfovibrionales > Desulfovibrionaceae > Desulfovibrio. The sequence goes on along the minus strand of NZ_CASDOY010000022.1, from coordinate 31,736 downwards.
CACTTCGGGGCGGTGCTGCTGCCGCTCTTCCTGCTGGGGCACACCGTCCTGCTTGAGGACGCCCTGGGCATCTCCCTGCCCAGCCTGCCCGGCGCCCTGGCTGACCTGCTCGCCATCATGAGCCTCATCGGTCTGGCTCTGCTGGTGCTGCGCCGCCTGCGCGTGCCCGCCGTGCGTCACCTGACGACCTCTGCGGACTGGCTGGTGCTGGTGCTGACCATCCTGCCCTTCCTCACCGGCGTCATCGCCCGTTTCGCTTCGGAATCCTCCTACTCCACCTGGATCATCCTGCATGTCCTGAGCGGTGAACTGTTCCTCATCCTGGCTCCTTTCACCAAGCTCTCCCATATCGTCCTCTTCTTCATGTCCCGTGCCCAGCTGGGCATGGACTACGCGATCAAGCGCGGTGGACGCAGCCGCGGTGGCGTATTCCCTTGGTAGGATGATCTGACGACGTTTGCGAATCTGAAAGGAGAATCATAATGGAAGAAATGCTCTGCACTCCTACGCCTGTCACGACCGCCGAAGGTATCCGTGCCTTGCTGGCTGACAAGGGGGGGAGGCAATACTATAGCCAGATGAAAGAAATGCGCGTGGACCAGGAAGCCCTGGCCCGCGACCTTGAGGAAACCTGCAAGTCCCGCACCCGCACCTGGCTCGAGATGTGCGCCCACTGCGGCATGTGCGCCGACAGCTGTTTCTTCTACAAGGCCAACAACAACGACCCCATGCAGATCCCCTCGTACAAGATCCAGTCCACCCTGGGCGAGCTGCTCAAACGCAAGGGCAAGGTCGACGCCGAGTTCATGATGCACTGCATGGACGTGGCCTGGGGCCAGTGCACCTGCTGCAACCGCTGCGGCATGTACTGCCCGCACGGTATCGACACGGGCGTCATGTTCAGCTACCTGCGCGGCGTCCTGTTCAAGCAGGGCTTCATCCCGTGGGAAATGAAGATCGGTTCCGGCATGCACCGCGTCTACGGCGCCCAGATGGACGTCACCCAGGAGGACTGGGTGGATACCTGCGAATGGATGGCGGAAGAAGCCCAGGAAGAATGGCCCGATCTGGAGATCCCCATCGACAAGGAAGACGCGGACATCATGTACATCCTCAATGCCCGCGAAGTGAAGCACTACCCCAACGACATCGCCGAAGCCGCCGTCCTCTTCCATGTGGCCGGTGAAAACTGGACGGTGCCCAGCGAAGGCTGGGAAAACACCTCCCTGACCATGTTCGCCGGTGACTGGGAAGGCTGCAAGCAGAACGTCCAGCGCATCTACGGCGCCGTCAAGCGCCTGCGTCCCAAGATGGTGGTGGGTACCGAATGCGGTCACGCCCACCGCGCCACCGTGGTGGAAGGCCCCTACTGGGGCGGTCAGGAAAACGGCGATCCGCCGGTGCCCTTCGTCCACTATGTGGAATGGGTGGCCTATGCCCTGCGCAACGGCAAGCTGAAGATCGACCCCACCAAGAAGATCAAGGTGCCCTGTACGCTCCAGGATGCCTGCAACTATGTGCGCAACGACGGCCTCGGCCGCTACACCCGCGAGATCATGGGCTACATCGCGGAAGACTTCCGCGAAATGGCCCCCAACAACGAGCACAACTTCTGCTGCGGTGGCGGTGGCGGTCTCAACGGTATCGGCCTGTACCGCGAACAGCGCAACATCGGCCTGAAGAACAAGCTCGAGCAGATCAGGGCCACGGGCGCCCAGCTGGTGGTGAGCCCCTGCCACAACTGCTGGGACGCCATCCGCGACATGATGGAAGTTTACGAAGAACACAACATCAAGTGGTCCTTCCTCAAGCCGCTGCTCATCGAGATGCTGGAGATCCCGCCTCACATCAAGCATAACGCCTAGCGCAAGACCGTGGGAACACGGTAAGCCCGACGGGCATGCGGATCATCGTCCTTTCCGCATGCCCGTCTTTTTTGCTCCAACGGCCCCGCGTGGCGTAGCAGTGACATCTCCGTCCTGTCGTCATGGGGGCTTTTTCGCGCCCGGTCTTTTTCGCGCCGAGTGTTGTGCGCGGTTGTGCCGGACGAACAGGCTGCGGCCGGGCAGAGCGGACGAACGGTTGCGGCGGAGGGGATGGACTGCGGCCGGGCGGAGCGGATGATAGACGGTGCCATCGTGTGCGCCGGCCCGGGATGGTGGGGCGGCCTCCAGTCATCCGCGCCGTGTCCGCCGTGTGCAGTACCGGACGGAAGGGGAGGTGCGGCCCCGCCGGTTTTGTGAAATATGGCGCAACAGAAGATCACAAAAAATCCTACAAAAAATCTCCGGGCTGGAGTACACTGCTGCCAAAATGGACGACCAGAGCTTATGAGCGCCTTCACCTGCCGGCGGAGCGGACAGCGGGGCGGGCGCTGCGGGGGAATGCCATGAGACTGTCAGCCAAGACACGTTACGCGACCAGGATCCTTTACTATCTTGTAAAGAATAAACCGAGTGGACCTGTGTCTTCCAACATCATATCGACGCAGACGGGAATCAGTTCGCAATTTGTGGAACAGATCATGCGCCAGCTGCGCCTGGCCGGTATCACGGGCAGCATCAGGGGCGCACGGGGCGGGCATGTGCTGCTGCAGCCGCCCGACAAGCTGACGTTCGGCTGCATCATGCGCCTCATGGAAGGCGGCATCGAGCTCGGCTGCTCCCGCGACAGGAAAGCCGAATCCTGCGCCCAGCTGGATGACTGCGAGGTACACAAGGCTTGGCTCAGCCTGCAGGGCAGCCTGGATTCCGTCCTGGAATCCATGAGCCTCAACGACATCCTGAAATATGAGGAGATACTGGAGCAGCACAACAGCCAGGTCCGCGGCGGTCTTTCCTGAGGGACGGCTGCGTGTCGCCGGCAGGGGCAGCCTGACGACGCTGCCGACCGTCCCGCGCGGCTTCTCGCCGCTCTGCCGGAGGGAGGAGGTGCCCGCGGAGCGCCTGACGGCTGATGGGGAGGGCGTCCCGGCAGGACAAAGGACGCTTCGCACGCTTCCCGCCGCAAGGCCGTCTTGGGCCGGTCCGCATGCCACAGGCCATGCAGGCCCGCCACGGCAGCCGGCTTGGCCAGTCTCCACGGCAGCCGGCTCATGACAGGCGAACCATGACAGGCATTCGCCACCATGCCGCGCATGGCACAGCGCACACCAGGTGCAGGCCCGCGATGCATCTTGGACGCGCCTGGCAGGCGCTTTCCACGCAGCCTGCGCTCTCCGTCCCGTTCCCGACACTCTTCGCCTGTCTTCCGTCCGATCTTCGTCCGCTCTCCCGCCGTCCGGCAGGCACCGGGGCTGTGCCCGGCGCTGACCATGCGCTGCCGGAGCATCAGGCTCGCGCCGTTCTCCTTCCTCCTCCATGCGGCCACCGCATGTGACGCATTTTTCTTTTTCTCCTGTGCCAGGGGCGAAAAAAGAGGCGCATTTTATTTCATAGTGAATTTATAATAAAAGTAACACACTGTGAGAATTTATGATTTTTATTCTGATTTGTTTAATCATAATTAAAACAAATTTTATCCGCGATTTTTTGTTAAAAAATGTTTCAAAAAAATTTTTTCCAAGAAATTTCTTGTGTTACAAAAAAATCACATAAAAAATTTTATGAAAAAAATTTCACATAGTCCTTTTTTAATTGAGTAAATATCCAAACTTCTGTAATCCTGTTCATAGTGTTAGCAGTCCCTCAGTGAACCTTATGCAGTAATCTTCAATGAAGCGAGGAGGCCATGGCACTTTTCACGCGTGAGGAGGCGCTGGAATATCACCAGTTGCCCCGCCCGGGGAAACTGGAGGTCATTCCGGTCAAACCCTGCAACAATCAGAAAGACCTCTCCCTGGCCTATTCGCCCGGAGTCGCCGCCGCCTGCCTGGCCATCAAGGACGATCCCCGGCTGGTGGCCCGGTACACCGGCCGCGCCAACCTGGTCGCCGTGGTCAGCAACGGCACCGCCGTGCTGGGCCTGGGGAACATCGGTCCGCTGGCCGGCAAGCCTGTCATGGAAGGCAAGGGCGTGCTCTTCAAGACCTTCGCCGACGTCGATGTCTATGACATCGACCTTGCCACCACCGACAGCGACGAACTCATCAACGTGGTCAAATGTCTGGAGCCCACCTTCGGCGGCATCAACCTGGAAGATATCAAGGCTCCCGAATGCTTCTACATCGAAGAACGCCTCAAGGCCGAGATGGGTATCCCCGTCTTCCATGACGACCAGCACGGCACGGCCATCATCTCCGGCGCGGCCCTGTACAATGCCTGCCAGCTCACCGGCCGCAAGATCGGGGACTGCAAGGTCATCATCGTGGGCGCCGGCGCCGCCGGCATCGCCTGCGCGCGCTTCTATGTACTCATGGGCGTGCGCAGGGAAAACATCTTCATGTTCGACTCGCGCGGCCTCATCCACAAGGGCAGGGCGGGGCTCAATGCCTACAAGGAAGAATTCGCCCAGGCGGAGGACGCCGGCGATCTGGCCGCCTGTATGAAGGGGGCCGACGTCTTCCTGGGCCTGTCCACCAAGGACCTCGTGAGCCAGGACATGGTGCGCTCCATGAACCCGCGGCCCATCATCTTCGCCATGGCCAACCCCGATCCCGAGATCAGCTACGAAGACGCCAAGGCCGCCGTTCCCGAGGCCATCATGGGCACGGGCCGTTCCGACTATCCCAACCAGATCAACAACGTCTCGGGCTTCCCCTACATCTTCCGCGGCGCGCTCGACGTGGGCGCCACCGACATCAACGAGGCCATGAAGCTGGCTGCCGCCCGGGCGCTGGCCGACCTGGCCCGCGAGGAAGTCCCGCAGTCCGTCCTGGATGCCTACGGGGTGGACCATTTGTCGTTCAGCCCCGGCTACATCATCCCCAAGCCTCTGGATCCGCGCATCCTGACCACCGTCACTCCCGCCGTGGCCAGGGCCGCCATGGAAAGCGGCGTGGCCACGCGCCCCATCGCCGATCTGGAAGCCTACGCGGCCGGTCTGCGCGCCCGCATGGACGCCACCCAGGCGCGCGTGCGCAGCTATGTGCAGCAGCTGCACCAGAGATAAACAGCCCCTCCGGCATCTGCCGGTGTCATTTACTCACGAGGACCCCATATGAAACGACTCTTTCTCCTGCTGGTGATCTTGGTAGCGGTGTCGTGTTGTCTTCCTCAGGATCTTCTGGCCGCCGCTCCGTCGAGCATCAAGCTGCCCGAAGACCCCACCAAGGCCTACATCACCCTGGGTATCCTTGGTGTGGCGGCCGTCATGTTCTTCACGGAGATCGTGCCCCTGCCCATCACGGCCCTGCTCGTTCCCATTGGTCTTTCGCTGACGGGCGTCATCACCTCCAAGGTGGCCTTCAGTTACTTCGGCGACCCCACCGTGGTGCTCTTCATGGCCATGTTCATCGTGGGCGAAGGTACGTTCGTCACCGGTTTTGCCGACAAAGTGGGGCAGATGGCCGTGGCCCTGTCCAAGGGCAGCCCGGTCAAGCTGCTCTTCTTCGCCATGCTGGCCGTGGGCCTGCTCTCCACGGTCCTGTCCAACACTGGTACCACGGCCGTGGCCGTGCCCATGATCCTCGGCATGTGCCTTTCCGCCAAGCTGGCTCCCGGCAAGGTCCTGATGCCCGTGGCCTTCGCCTCCTCCCTGGGCGGTACCGTGACCCTGGTGGGCACGCCTCCCAACGGCATCATCAACTCCATGCTGGAGCAGATGAACGTCCAGCCCTTCGGCTTCTTCGAATTCGGTCTCATCGGTGTCCCGCTGCTGGTGGTGGGTCTGGCCTACTATGCCTTCCTGGGCTATCGCTTCCTGCCTGAAGGCCGCCAGATGAGCGACGACCTCATAACCGAACAGAGGCCCCGCCGTACGGAAAAGATGTGGACCTCCGTGGGCATCTTCGCCTTCGTGGTCATCATGATGGCCAGTGAATACATCCCCCTGACCACAGCCGCTGTGCTTGGCGCCTGCCTGATGGTCATCACCCGCTGCATGACCATGCGCGAAGCCTTCCGCAGCGTGGACTGGACCACCATCTTCCTGTTCGCCGGCATGCTCTCCATGTCGGCCGCCATGTCCAAGTCCGGCGCGGCCGCCATCGTGGCCCATGCCGTGGTCTCCCAGGTCTCCGAACCCTGGATGCTGATGCTGGTCTGCTGCGCCCTCACCGCCATCGTGACCAACTTCATGTCCAACACGGCCACCGCCGCCCTCATGGCGCCCCTGGCCCTGCCCATCGCCACGGCGTCCGGCGTGTCGCCCCTGCCCATCGTCATGGGCATCGCCATGTCCGCCTCCGCCTGCTTCCTGACCCCCATCGCCACCCCGCCCAACACCATCGTGCTGGGCCCCGGCAAGTACAGCTTCCTCGATTATGTGAAGGCCGGCTGGCCGCTGCAGCTCATCACCCTCATCATGTGCTGGCTGCTGATCCCGCTGATCTGGCCCTTCTATCCCTAGGCCGTCCCATCACATCACTATGACGAGGTGAAACATCATGCGAGAAGTTTCCGTTGAGGCCATCAGCGCGGCTGTGGCGGCCCTGGCCGTAAAGGCCTGCTGCCATCTGCCGGCCGATGTCCGGGAGGCCTTCCGGCAACGGCTGGAGAGCGAACCTTCGCCTGTGGGGCGCAATATCCTGGAACAGTTGCTGGAAAACGCGGACATCGCCGCCCAGGGCGACATCCCCATCTGTCAGGACACCGGCCTGGCCGTGGTCTTCGCCGATGTGGGCCAGGACGTGCACATCACGGGCGGCGATTTTGAGGCCGCCATCCACGAAGGCGTGCGCCGGGGCTATGTGGACGGCTACCTGCGCAAGTCCTGCGTGGCCGAGCCCCTGTTCGACCGCCGCAATACCGGCGACAACACCCCCGCCGTCATCCATACCCGCATCGTGCCCGGTGACGGCCTGACCCTGCGCCTGGCGCCCAAGGGCGCCGGCTCCGAAAACAAGAGCGTGGTCAGGATGCTGGTGCCCGCCGACGGCATCGAAGGCGTGCGCAAGGTGGTGCTGGACGCCGTGCTGGCGGCCGGTCCCAATTCCTGTCCGCCCATGGTGGTGGGCGTGGGCCTGGGCGGCACCATGGAAGTGGCCGCCCTCTGCGCCAAGCGCGCCGCGGCCCGCGATCTGGAAAGCCGCAACCCCGATCCCCGTTACGCGGCCTTTGAGGACGAGCTGCTGGAGCTCATCAACCGTACGGGCATCGGTCCCCAGGGGCTGGGCGGCGAGACCACGGCCCTCAAGGTGCATGTGGAGTGGGCCCCCACCCACATCGCCTCCCTGCCGGTGGCGGTCAACATCAACTGTCACGCGGCGCGCCACGCCGAAGTGCGTCTGTAGGAGCCTGCCATGTCCGACAGTATGAAGCGCATCCGCGCCCCCTTCGACGAGGCTACGGCCCGTTCCCTGCGTGCCGGGGACAGGGTCCTCATCACGGGCACCATCATCGCCGCCCGTGACGCGGCCCACAAGCGTCTGGTGGAGACCCTGGCACGGGGCGAGCAGCTGCCTGTGGACCTCAACGGCGCCGTCGTTTATTATGTGGGACCCAGCCCGGCCAAGCCCGGGCAGGCCATCGGCGCGGCCGGGCCCACCACCTCCGGCCGTATGGATGCCTATACCCCCACTCTGCTGGATCAGGGCCTGCGGGGCATGATCGGCAAGGGCTACCGCAAGCCCGAAGTGGTGGAAGCCATGAAGAAGCACGGCGTGCCCTATCTGGCGGCCGTGGGCGGTGCCGGGGCGCTGATCTCGCGCAGCGTCCGCAAGTACACGGTGCTGGCCTATGAGGAACTGGGGCCTGAAGCCGTGGCCGCGCTGGAAGTGGAAGACTTCCCGGCCATCGTGGTCATCGACAGTACCGGCGACAACTATTACGAAACCGGACAGGCTCCGTACAGGAAGCTGTAGTCCCCAATCTGGCTTCTGAGAGGAGCCATTGCTTAGGAGGCAACATGGCAGAGAGAGATTATCCGGATCCCGGACGCAACCGCCTGGATTTCTGGCAAGCCGCATCCGGTGCCATCCTGGCACTGTTCGTCTGTATCCATCTGGTGCTGGAGGGCACCGTCATCCTGACCCCCTCCCTGACCAATGGCATCGCCTGGCTGCTGGAAGCCCTGTGGGTGGCGCAGATTTCGGCCCCCATCCTTCTGCTGCTGGTGGCGGTCCATTTTTACATCGCCGCCCGCAAAATGCCCTTCCGCGCCGGTGAACTGCAGCTTTTCGTGCGTCACAGCCGCGCCCTGCGCGAGCAGGACACCTGGTTGTGGCTGGTACAGGTGCTGACGGCCATCATCATCCTGATGGGCGCGTTCTATCATGTCTACACCGTCATGACCGACCTGCCCATCTCCGCGGCCCGCAGCGCCGCGCGTCTGCATCAGGGCTGGCTGCTGTTCTATGTGTTCTTCCTGCCCAGCGTCATCCTGCACACGGGCATCGGCATCTACCGCCTGGCCGTCAAGTACGGTTTCTGCACGCGCGCCAATCGCGCCCTGTGGCGCAAGCGCATCATGATCGGGATGGCCGCCTACGCGGTGATGGGTTTCCTGGCGCTGGTCCGGGTGTGGTTTCTTGCCTAGGTAGGAGGGAATATGCGCGTTTATCAGACTGATGTTTTGTGCATGGGCGCCGGCCTGGCCGGCGAACGTGTGGCTGTTGAAGCGGCCCAGGCCGGTTTCAGCGTGATCTGCCTCAGTGTTGTTCCCCCCAGACGTTCGCATTCGTCCGCGGCCATGGGCGGCATGCAGGCGGCCCTGGGCAACTCCATCATGGGCGACGGGGACTGCCCGGAGATCCATTTCAACGATACCGTCAAGGGCTCCGACTGGGGCTGCGACCAGGAAGTGGCCCGCCTCTTTGCCGAGACCGCGCCCATCGCCATGCGCGAGATGGCCTTCTTCGGTGTGCCCTGGAGCCGCGTGGTGCCCGGCGAGCACACCTACTACAAGGGCGGCAAGCCCTTCAAGGCCACGGAAAAAGCCGAGAACCGCGGCCTGATCCACTCCCGCGCCTTCGGCGGCACGGCCAAGTGGCGTACCTGCTACACCTCGGACGGCACCGGCCATGCGGTGCTCTTCACCTTGGACAACCGTCTGCTGCAGCTGGGCGTCACCGTGCATGACAGGACCCAGGCCGAAGCCCTCATCCATGACGGCCAGACCTGCATGGGCTGCATCGCGCGCGACCTGCGCACCGGCGAGCTGGTGGCCTATCTGGCCAAGGCGACCCTCATCGCCACCGGCGGTTACGGCCGCATCTACCGCGCCACCACCAATGCCGTGATCTGCGACGGCGGCGGCCAGATCACCGCTCTGGACACCGGCGTGGTGCCCCTGGGCAACATGGAGGCCGTACAGTTCCATCCCACCGGCACGGTGCCCACGGACATCCTGGTGACCGAAGGCTGCCGCGGCGACGGCGGCACCCTGCTGGACGTCAACGAATACCGCTTCATGCCCGACTACGAGCCGGAAAAGGCCGAGCTGGCCTCGCGCGACGTGGTGTCGCGCCGCATGACCGAACACATGCGCAAGGGCTTCGGCGTGCCCAGCCCCTACGGCGAGCACCTGTGGCTGGACATCCGCCACCTGGGCGAAAAGCACATCACCACCAACCTGCGTGAAGTCTACGACATCTCCACCAACTTCCTGGGCGTGAACCCCATCCACCAGCTCATCCCCGTGCGTCCCACCCATCACTACAGCATGGGCGGCGTGCGCACCAACAAGGACGGCGCGGCCTACGGCCTCAAGGGCCTGTTCTCCGCCGGCGAGGCCGCCTGCTGGGACCTGCACGGCTTCAACCGTCTGGGCGGCAACTCCCTGGCCGAGACCGTGGTGGCCGGCCGCATCGTGGGCCAGAAGCTGGTGGAATTCCTGCAGGGCTACGAGACCACCTTCTCCACCGCCGCCGTGCGCGACTGCGGTCTGGCGGTCCAGAGCCGCATCGACGCCCTCTACAAGGGCACGGGCGACGACTGCTACACCCTGCGCAACGAGATGCAGGACGTGATGATGGAGCATGTGGGCATCTTCCGCAACGGCAAGGATCTGGAAGCCGGCGTGGTCAAGCTGCAGGAACTGATGGAACGCGCCAAGAAGATGCGCCTCAAGGGCGGCAAGTTCGCCGGCCCCCATGCCGAGATGTCCATGGCGCTGCGCGTGCCCGGCATGCTCAAGCTGGCCCTGTGCACCGCCTACGGCGCGCTCATGCGCACCGAGAGCCGCGGCGCCCATGCCCGCGAGGATTACCCCGAACGCAACGACCGCGACTGGCTGGTGCGCACCCTTGCCTACTGGAAGGAAGGCGCCGACCTGCCGACCCTCGAATATGAAAAGGCGACGCCGTTCTACATCCTGCCTCCTGGTGACCGCGGATACGGCGGCGGCAAGATCATCCCTTCCGAGGTGGCAGAGGATGAAGTTATTTCCTTTCAGGACAAGGCGTAAGGGAGACTGTTATGGGACGTACACTGACTTTGGAGATCTTTCGCTACAACCCGAGTGATCCCCTCTCCACCCCCCACATGCAGCGTTACGCGCTGGAAGAACACCCCAGCATGACGCTCTTCATCGCACTGAACCAGATCCGCGAGACCCAGGATCCCACCCTGCAGTTCGACTTCTGCTGCCGCGCGGGCATCTGCGGTTCCTGCGGCATGGTCATCAACGGCCGTCCCGGTCTTGCCTGCCATACCCAGACCAGCGACCTGCCGGACTTCATCACGCTCCACCCCCTGCCGGTGTTCAAGCTGCTGGGCGACCTTTCCGTCGATACCGGCACCTGGTTCCGCTCCGTGGGCAAAAAGATCGAGTCCTGGATCCACACCAGCAAGACCTTCGATCCCAACGCCCAGGAAGAGCGCATGGAAAACGATCTGGCCACCCAGATCTTCGAGCTGGACCGCTGCATCGAATGCGGCTGCTGCGTGGCCGCCTGCGGCACGGCCCTGATGCGCAAGGACTTCATCGGCGCCACGTCCATCAACCGGCTGGCCCGTTTCTATCTGGACCCGCGCGACGAGCGCACCGCCCAGGACTTCTATGACCTCATCGGCGACGACAACGGGGTCTTCGGCTGCATGGGCCTGCTGGCGTGCGAAGACATCTGTCCCAAGAAGATCCCCCTGCAGGACCAGCTGGGGATCATGCGGCGCATGGTGAGCGTGGAATCCGTGCGCGGCTGGCTGCCCGAAAAGTTGCGCAAGAAGCTGGTGAACGCTTGCGGCTGCGGCGGGCATCATGCCAAATAGGGAGAGCGGCCGGGGCCGCCAGCTGCACGGGCCCCGGCGCAGCGTCCTCATGTAACTGCCGGGCCCTTCCCGCACGTTTTTTCAGGAGGTTCGACCATGCTTATCAAGCATTGCATGCAGTCCAAAGTCGTTTCCATCTCGCCGGACACCTCGCTGCTCAAATGCAAGAGCCTGTTCCGCGAGTATGGCGTCAGTCGTCTCCCTGTGGTGGACACGGACAACTATGTGGTGGGCATCATCTCCAATACGGACATCAAGGAATTCTCGCCCCAGAACACCACCGGGCTTGAAGTCCTGGAGCTGCTCGACATGCTCGCCGAGACGCCCGCCAAGCAGATCATGGTGGTCAAGCCCAAGACCATCAACATCAACAACACGGTGGAAAACGCCGCCCTGCTGATGGAGGAGTATTCCGTGGGCTGCCTGCCTGTGGTGGATGATGATGAAAAACTGGCGGGCATCATCACGGACTGGGACGTCTTCAAGATGTTCATCAACATCACGGGCACCCGCGAACAGGGCATCCAGATGAGCTTCGTGCTGGAGCACAAGCCCGGCACCCTGCGCGCCAAGCTGGACAAGCTCAAGGAATACGGCGCCCGCATCATCACCGTGCTGTCCAACGTCACGGACGACGGCATGCGCGACGTGACCCTGCGTTTCCGCGCTCCTGATGCCGCTTCGGAAGCCAAGCTCATCGAGGAGCTTTCCGCTGACGGCAGCGTGGTCTACTGGGGCCGCGGCGACGAGATCCACATGATGAACGACAAATAACGCGCATCGCTCCCGATGCGGACCGCCGGCATGGCAGACGGGCATGTCCTGTCGCCATGCCGGCATTGTTATTATGGGCTTCAGCCTGTTGAGCGCCTGACAGGCGCGAAACGAAAAACCAGGCTGATTCGATGCTTTTGTCCGACGCATCCTCCGGCCGGGCCGCCATCTTCCTTGTATCGCGGCGGTGCTTCCCTGGGCGGCAGCGCCCGCGGCAGGTGCCCCCGGCGCCCGCAGCGGCCGTTCCGCAGGCGCATGCCGGGAGGACGGGCGTTTGCCGTGCGCGGCCATGTACGCGGGCAGGGGGCCCGCACGGGCCGTATGACCATACGGCCAAGGGGATGTCCGGCACTGCCGCCCAGCGGCCCCTGCGTCCGCAAAGGCCGTGCCACCATACGAACAAGGGGATGTCCGTCAGGACATCCCCTTTCCCGTGTCTGCCTGGGCAGCATCCGCGGCGCGCGTGGCCGCCAGTGTGGGAGTGCGGCCGTGCCGCCGTCAGGCTAGGCGTTGTCGCCCGCCAGGCGCTTTTCCCTGCGGGCCTGCTGGGCCCGCTGGACGTTGCGCCGCATCTTGGCTTCGAAATTTTTGGACATCAGTTTCTGCTCGGACGGGTAGCCGCAGAGATATTTGTATTCTTCCACATTGATGCCGTGACTGGCCAGGTGGCGCGAGGTCAGGGAGCAGGCCGCCTTGCCGCACAGGCAGCAGGTGATGGTGTTGTCGGTGATGGCCCCGGCGGGATCGCAGACCAGATCCTGCTTGCTGAAGACCTTTTTCTTGACCGGGGCCGGCTGCTTTTCTTCCACCACGGTCTGCGCCTCCGCTGCGGGCGACGCGACGTCCGCTGCGCTGTCAGCCTCTGTACTCGCCTGTGCGGGCTGCTGGTTCAGGCGACGTTCAATGGCCATATTCAGAAGCTTGGCCTTTTCGTATTGCTCCATGATGAACTCGATGGGCTGGTCACTGTGCTTTTGAAAAATCGCGTTGAAGATATCCTTGTCTTCCAGAGCCATGATTACCCTCCTTTTGTCATATGCCGAAGAAACGATAGCCGAGGAAGGCATGTATTTCAAGAAATAAATAGGGTTTCTCTCTGTACTCTTGTTCTATATGAAATATTTTTTTAGCTATATGTGCTTGCTTTCTTAAAAATAAGAAACTTTCTTATAAGATCGCAACGTCGTGCCTCACGGATAGGCTGCTTTGCAGAAGACAGGTGGTCTGCTTTTGAGATGTGATTCTCCCGGTCGATTCTGGCTACTGATGGAAAAGGGCGACAGACAGCCGCCGTGGCATCGAAGTGAATGCATGGCAAACAAAACCTGCGGACAGCCGTCGTTCCTGGCTGCCGGACGCGAAAGCATGTCACGGAGAAAAAAGACGGACAAATGACGGAGGAGCTGTTCTGCCTAACGGAGTTCCAACCGGTGCGACGGGCTGCTGGTAGCCCATCTTTCAAACAGCATCGTTTCAACCCACGCACCCGCGAGGGGTGCGACCCCTTGTCTGCTGGCGGAGTGTGACGGCGTTGTTTGTTTCAATCCACGCACCCGCGAGGGGTGCGACACCGGCACCAGCCTGCGCAGGCTGCCGGAGGCGATGTTTCAATCCACGCACCCGCGAGGGGTGCGACCCACCATGACGTAGCGCTGCGGGGCCCCGTTGAGGTTTCAATCCACGCACCCGCGAGGGGTGCGACGCAATCACCACAGCCACACCGCCCCACAGGGCGGGTTTCAATCCACGCACCCGCGAGGGGTGCGACACCATGACGGCGAACAGGGCCAGCAGGTCGAGAGGTTTCAATCCACGCACCCGCGAGGGGTGCGACTTGCAAGGGTCAAGATGTACCCATGTTCTTCAATGTTTCAATCCACGCACCCGCGAGGGGTGCGACCGCAGCGCACTCAATATATTTACGACGCAAGTCTGTTTCAATCCACGCACCCGCGAGGGGTGCGACTCCGAGGCCTCGATCCAGAGGATGCCGCCATACGGGTTTCAATCTACGCACCCGCGAGGGGTGCGACCCGCTATCAATCAGGCAAATTATGAGCATCAAAAGGTTTCAATCCACGCACCCGCGAGGGGTGCGACGATGGAGAATTCTCATTATGAAGGAATATTTGATGTTTCAATCCACGCACCCGCGAGGGGTGCGACCAGCCACGCCGGGCACATCATGCTGGTGCGTGATCCTGTTTCAATCCACGCACCCGCGAGGGGTGCGACCTGGAGCCGTCAAAACGATGATGTTGATAGAGGATGTTTCAATCCACGCACCCGCGAGGGGTGCGACCAAGATATTACGGACAAAAGTAGGTTACTCGCATGTTTCAATCCACGCACCCGCGAGGGGTGCGACCAAAAACCGTCAGCTCACGAGTATGGAGAGGGACGCGTTTCAATCCACGCACCCGCGAGGGGTGCGACCTCATTTCCAGCCTGGATCACTCCAGACTGGTGTGTTTCAATCCACGCACCCGTGAGGGGTGCGACATAGAGGGACCACTACCAGAGCCATAATTAACAGGTTTCAATCCACGCACCCGCGAGGGGTGCGACCTCACCCGATCGAAGATCGTCAACTCCCGACTCTTGTTTCAATCCACGCACCCGCGAGGGGTGCGACTTAGGGACATCTTTATCCAGATGGATCATCCGCAGTTTCAATCCACGCACCCGCGAGGGGTGCGACCGCCCGCCGCTACTGGCCGGACTGGCCCGGCTGGTTTCAATCCACGCACCCGCGAGGGGTGCGACAAGGACCCATCCGGGGCCAAAGACGGCATAGGAGGTTTCAATCCACGCACCCGCGAGGGGTGCGACCTCCAGGATGAGGACGAGCGCCTCGCGCTCGTGGAAGGAGGTTTCAATCCACGCACCCGCGAGGGGTGCGACGAGATCGCGCGTCTGCCTATGTTTTACAACATGGGTTTCAATCCACGCACCCGCGAGGGGTGCGACGCCATCAGAAGACCACCCTCGTCGTCTGGATGCCGTTTCAATCCATGCACCCGCGAGGGGTGCGACGTCTCAACACCGTTAGACCCAAGCCACGCAAGGATGGTTTCAATCCACGCACCCGCGAGGGGTGCGACAGCAGTCGCGGAGCCCTTTCTCTCCGTAGTTCTGTTTCAATCCACGCACCCGCGAGGGGTGCGACATCAATCTTGTTCGCGATAGACCCTCCAATAACGTTTCAATCCACGCACCCGCGAGGGGTGCGACTTGGATAGTCTGACGACCACCGCCGAGATATTCAGGTTTCAATCCACGCACCCGCGAGGGGTGCGACCTTTTTCATTCAATAGGCCTCCGAGAATAAAGCTTGTTTCAATCCACGCACCCGCGAGGGGTGCGACCAGAAGCGTCCATACCATCCGGACCGCCAGTAATGTTTCAATCCACGCACCCGCGAGGGGTGCGACCTAAGCTGGCGCTTGATGTCGGGATTATCGGCAAGTTTCAATCCACGCACCCGCGAGGGGTGCGACAATATATGGCTGCATCCCTTGACGAACGTGGTCGGTTTCAATCCACGCACCCGCGAGGGGTGCGACCAGCACGTCCAATACCTTGACCTGCTTGAGACAAGTTTCAATCCACGCACCCGCGAGGGGTGCGACAGGTACACCGATAGCAGGACGCAGCGACATAATAGTTTCAATCCACGCACCCGCGAGGGGTGCGACTGTTAGAGATGATTATCCAATAACTCCGAGTTGTTGTCAGTGTATTTTCGAAAACGTGCGCCCACGGATCCCGCAGTGGTGGCATAGGAGTGCTTGTTGTCAAAAAAATACATGATTTTAGTCTATTGCCATCATCGAGGACCTGCCTTGAAATTCCGCCCCATGGAGGTCCTCGCTCAGAAGATCAATGGCCCTTCAGGGTCGTAGGCGGCCTTGATCCCGATATGCTCGATTTTGGTATGCCACTGTTTGCCCAAGAAATAAAAACGAAGGCTATCGCGTTGCGGGTCCATCTCGTCCAAGAGGCGCGCCCGCAGGCGCTGCCACTGGGCATTATCGAGCAGGCATTCAAAAACGGAGAATTGTACTCGCTGTCCCCAGTCCGCACAGAGTTTGGCTATACGGCGCAGTCTGCGTTTGCCCGCACCATCTTCCGTATTCACGTCATAGCTTATGAGCACCAGCATGTTTACCTCACGACGAACGGGGGATAAGCATCCAGATCATGGCGGAGCACTCTGGCCAGGAGCCGGGCCTGGATGAAAAAAACAAGGCCTGCGGCCATGCGCTCATTGAGGAAGGGATGCACGATCTCCTCTTTTTTCCTGTCCTGCCAGGCGATGATGACTTTTTTGCGGCTTTTTTCCTTCATGGTCACCGCGCCGCCGTCCTCGCGCAGGAAATCCTTTACCGTCAGTTGCTGGCGGTTGATGAGCGACAGGGCCAGTCTGTCGGCGAGATAGGGGCGGAACTCCTCCATCATGTCCAGCGCCAGGCTCGCCCGCCCGGGGCGTTCGCGGTGGAGGAAGCCCACGGCCGGGTCCAGGCCGACGCTTTCGAGAGCGCTGCGGATATCGTGAGCCAGCAGGGTGTAGAGGAAGGAAAGCAGGCAGTTCACCTCGTTTAGGGGCGGCCGGCGGCTCCTTTTTTCAAAGCTCATGCCCGCGGCACGGCATTGCGGCCGGATGAGGTGGTCCAAGGTCTCAAAGTATGTTCGGGCGGCATCGCCTTCCAGACCCCGCAGGACATCCGCATCGTCCTCATGGCGGAGCTGCCCAAGGCTGCGGCCCAGGGCCGCGACGGACGAGGAGAGTGCGGGCGCGGGAGTGCTACGCGCCTGGCGCATGAGGATGGTCCTGCTGTTGGCGACCTTCCCGATCAGAAAGGAACGGGCAAGAGCCGCGCTTTGCCGGGGATCGTCCGCGGCGCGGTACTGGGCCCTGCGCAGCAGGACGTTGCCGCGTGTCGGGCCCTGGACGGAGGCCATGAAACGGCCACTCTCTGAAAACCAGGAGACCGTGACGCCCAGCGCCGCGCAATGCTCCAGCAGGTACGGGCTGCAGCTCACACGACCGAAGCAGGCTATGGACTGGAGCGTGTGCAGGGGGATGGTCCCCAGGCGCTCGCCATCCCGATGCAGTTCGACGCATTCCCCCTGTTTGGAAAGCCAGGTGTCCGGCGTGGTGACGAACAAGGTGTTCAGATGGCGCTTCATTCTTCCTCCTCGCAAAGCGTGTCCAGATAGGCGGCAACTGTCGGCGGGGAGCCGGGCATGCAGTGCCCGGCGAGCGAGCAGGAAGCGCAGACAGCGCCTTTTTGCGCGGGCGGCAGCAGGCCGCCTGCCAGCATCTCCCGCACGGCCGCGACGGTCTGTTCCGTCTTTTCCCGGAGCCCGGAAGTGAACCGCACCACTGTGCGGCGGTGGGGCGTGCCATAGTACAGGGCCCCTTCGGGGATGTTCGTATGGAACATCTCTTCCAGGCACAGGGCCTGCCCGCAGAGCTGTATGCTGTCCGCCGGGCAGTCCCCGTGCGGGGAGCCTTTTTTGTATTCCACCGGATAGGGCCGCCACTGCCGGCCGTCACGGTGGAGCTCCACGGCATCTGATCTGCCGCGGAGCCCCAGCCGCGCGGAACGGAGTTCAAG
This sequence comes from uncultured Desulfovibrio sp., assembly GCF_949282365.1. Lineage (GTDB taxonomy): Bacteria > Desulfobacterota > Desulfovibrionia > Desulfovibrionales > Desulfovibrionaceae > Desulfovibrio. The sequence goes on along the minus strand of NZ_CASDOY010000022.1, from coordinate 14,092 downwards.
GGCGGTGACGATCCGTACGCCATCCCGCGTCCGCGTCTCACCGCTGTGGACGGATTCGTGCAACAGGCGCCCCGCAGCGGTGAGTTCGTTTTCTGCCCAGACCTGCTCCATATGGATGAGGGCGCACTGGCGGGGACAGACAGCGTAATGCTGCAGGGCGGACAGCAGGATGTCATCCATGGCTACAGCCGTTCTTCCACGCTGACGCCGTCGGGGCAGGCGCCTTCCAGCGTGACGGCATAATCAGCAAAGCCGCGGGCCGGGCCTTCGGTCACGCGGCGGCAGCGCACCATGTCGAACAGCTTTTGCGCGGGCGCGTTGCCCATGCGCTTGTCATGCCTGAAGACGAACAGCTTGCGCGAGCCCATCTTGCCGCGCGCCGCTGAATGGTCATGTTCGAACATGTTGATGAGTGCTTCCCACAACAGGTTGAGGTCTGTGTCGGAAAAGCCGGTCTTTTCCGCCAGCGGGACGGAAACAAAGCCTTCCGCCCGGTACAGGCCGTAAGGTACGATGAACTTGCGGCCCATGGTACGTTCTTTTTCCAGGTCTTTCTCATTGGTCACGGCCATGCGCGTGATGCTCACCTCGGCAGGGACGACGGGCTCCACGCTGCGGGCAAAGGTCAGCTGCACCGGGCCGCGTACCTGACCGCAGTTCACTTCCGTGCTCATGACAGCGCCGAAGGTACGGATGTCGAAAAAGTTTTCACACATCCAGGCCGTGACGGCGCGGGCGTCGTCAGGCTTTTTGGGCAGCCTTTTGGGTTCCGCCTTCAGCGACAGGGCCGTGTAGGCTTCCTGGTTCTTCTGGTTGAGCACGGCTTTTTCCTGCACATAGATGCGGTAACCGGTGTCCCCTTCCTTGGCCAGTTCCACATAGTTGCGCACCTTGCGCTTGAGGCAGACGTCCGTCACCAGTCCAAGGCCGGTCTCGGGATCGATGCGGGGCATGTTGCCGGCGTCGGGATCGCCGTTGGGGTTGCCGTTCTCCACGTCGAAGAAAAGTACAAAATCATAACGATGCGTGATGGCGGGCATGGCAGTTCTCCTTATTCTTCGGCGTCGTCAGCCGTCTTTTTTTGATAGAGTGCGTTGTTCTGATGATAGTAGCCCAGCATGAAGCGGCCCTGGTCCTCCAGCGAGAGGATGGGCGGGAAGACCGTCATGCCGTCCATGATCTCGCCCACCAGCCGGGAAAAAAGGACGTCATAGCCGGCGCGCTGCTTGGCACTTTTGGAGACGTGGAACTGGGCCGTCTTCAACAGCTGCGGGAACACCAGGCCGGGGCGCGCCGAGGCCGCGCCGATGTAGCGTTCCCGGAGCGGGGCGTTCACCTTGCCCAGCGCGTCGTTCTGGGCTTTTTCCAATACCGCGAACAGGCGTCCGAGCCTGTAGCCCTGGTTCTGTTCATCCCTGTCCAGTGACATGGTCGCTCCTTTTTCTGTGGTATCGCAAAGATGGGCCTTGATGAGCGCGGCCCGGTAATAGGTGACGTGCTTGTCTGCGTGGATGCGCTGCAGGGCCGCGGTGTACATGCTTTGCGGCCAGGCGCGTCCCAGCAGGATGCTGCGCAGCAGCTGTCCGCCGAGCACGGGCGGGATGTTTTCAGATTTTTGCAGAGGGGCGAGATCCCGCAGCAGCTGCCACAGGGCAGGGTGTTCCGGGTCGCCGTCCTGGCGGCGTTCGATGCTCAGATCATGGTACCAGCGGCCGAAACGCCGGAGCAGGTTGCCAAAGGTATCAGTGACCCAGAACCGGATGCCCAGCCGGGCCGCATTGGGAGCAAGGCCGAGCACGAAGAAGCGCACGCTGCTGTCTATGCCCGCTTCTTCGCTGACGGGCTGCCCGCAGGCCATGGCGGTCAGCAGGCCGCGGAGCTTGCGCAGCAGCGCGCTGTCCTGCGTCTGCTCCCCGGCATCGAGGCCGTCGAACAGGGCTCCGAGCAGAGACTCTTCCGCGCAGGCCTTCTCTGTCCAGAAAACGATGCTGTCTTCGCCAAGGCGAACCATCTGCCGGTGCTCTTTCTGGAGCAAATAGTTCAGGGCCGTGGCATAACCGCGAGCCGCGCGCGGGCTGACAGGGGCGTTCTCGCTCTGTTCCTTGCCGAAGGACTCAAACGAGTGGCAATTGAAGGAGATGAGGGCCGACTCGGCCTTGGCACCGGTGACGTTGCGTATGGCCGGATGGACTTTCAGGATGGTCCCCTCGTCACCCGTGATCAGGCATTGTCCCCGGGGGCCCTCCTGCAGGCCAAGCGAATCCAGCCAGATGTCCTGCAATGGCCTGTGCTCGTGCAGGAAGCCCTCTTCCCCCTCAAGCTGGAAGACCACATTGGCATCCAGCAGGGCATCCCGTTCATCGAGTGCCGCGAACATGTCCGGTGTCCAGCGGTCGAGGAAGGACAGCAGGGCGCGAGCGTGCCCGTCCGGGCAATCCGCGCACAGGGCGCGGTGGACTGTGCGGAACGATGCGTATTTCTTGGCAGTGAACGCTGGATTGTCCTTGCTGTCCACGCCGAGTACATAGCTGGTGTTGTCCCAGAGAAAATTGGGAGCCGCCTTGGTCGAGGTGCGCTTCACCGCTGCCGGCACGAAGCGCCTCAGGGGCTTGCCCTTGCTGTCGCGCAGGTCGCGCACGGCTTTCAGTCTGCCGTCGTCGGCAATGACCAGCGCAAAGTGGATGGCTTCGGCGCTCATGCCTTCGGGCGGCATGCCGGATTCGGGATCCCGCGTCATGCGTTCGTAGAAGCGGTACAGTTCGGTCAGATACATAGCGTTTCCCTTTTCCAGCGGGCCACATCGATGACGCCCTGTTCCAGCCGCGGGCGATAGAACAGGGGCTTCATGCCGTGGGCATAGTCGATGTCGTACAGCATGTAGCCGAGATCGCGCGACGCATCGTTGGCCAGGCTGGAGACAGGCATGTCGTCGCCTTCTTCCAGAAGCGCAAAATAGGCGGGGAATTCGCGGCAGCCCAGACAAGGCTGCTGGAAGCACTCTCCATTCCGTGCGCGCCGCCGGAAGATGTCGATATGTTTGCCTTCGTTGTCCGACGGGCCGGCTTTGTCCGTCATCTCGAAGTGGGCTTCGATGACATAGTCCACATGGCGCAGCAGCAGGGTGGCCCGTTGCTGGCGGCATTCGTCGGCGAACAGATACAGGGGCGTACCGTTCTTTGCCGCATTTTTGACGCTTTTCACGCTGGGGCCTTTCTCCGAGACCTCGTTGCGCCGGATGCTGTCGAAAACGATGGGGTTCAGGACATGGATCCTGTCCACGATCCAGCGGATGGCCGGCTTCCAGTGTATGGCCTCAAGGATGCCGCGCATCGCCGAAGGCGTGGGGACGTCGTAACTGCAGCGTTCCCCCTTGTTTTCCGGGCGGGTGAACAGGGCATATTCACCTCTGACCCGCAATCTGACTCCGATCATGGGAGCCTCCTTTGGTTGACTATCCTTGCCGGGAGCCTGCCCCGGCGGGGCGGCGGATCAAAAAACCAGCTCCGCCGAGGAGATCCCTTCCGCCATGACTGCATCCAGGCCGGTGTCCTCGCTGTAGCCCGTGCCGCCGCTGAGCAGCTGCACACAGCCGTGGAGGCATTCGATGCGCCCGGCCCGCGCCATGGCATCCAGTTCCCAGCGGTAGACCTGCACGCTGTACTGCTGCAGCCTGCGGAACAGCCGGGAAGGGAGCCGTTCCCGGCCGCGCAGGAGGACGCGGACATCTTCCGGCAGCTGCGATTCGATGACCACGCTTTCCGTCTGGCTGTCGATGAACTGGAAGGCCTTGTCGATGCCGGCAAAATCCACGTTCAGCTTGGGGATGCGGTGGAAGCGCGGGTCCAGTCCGGCATTGGCGGAGGTGATGAGTTCCATTTTTTTCAGGATGCCGTGTTCGTCAAGCAGTTCCGGCTGGCCATACAAGGCCTGGAAATAGTGCCGGATGTTTTCGGGCCCGAACAGATCGGGAACATCCTGCACGCGGGCGCAGGCCTCGCGCCTGCGGTTCAGGTCCGCAGCCCGGGGAGAGGGTGGCTGTTCGCCGTCGAAAACATGGACCTCACCGCAGGTCCGCTCGCCATCCCTGTTGCAGCGGCCCGCGGACTGGGCGATGACGTCAAGGCCGTTGCGTTCGCGGTAGACCACGGGGAAGCTGATGTCCACGCCGCATTCGATGAGCGAGGTGCTGATGACGCGGCAAGGCAGGTCCTGCTCCAGCCGTTGCCGGATGGTCTGCAGCGTGCGGCTGCGGTGCCAGGGCGTCATGCAGGCGCTGAGATGGAACAGGGCCTCGTCTTTGCCGCAGCGCCCGAACAGTGTGCGGGCATGCCGGCGCGAGTTCAGGATGCAGAGCACCTGCCGTTCCTCCAGCAGGCGCGTGGCAAGCTCCGCATCGGTGAGCAGGGGTTCAAAGGTCGTGCGCACCCGTTCAAAGATCCTGAACAGGGTCGGCAGGGCCGCCTCGGGGACGAGGCTGCGGACCTGTGCCGCTTCGAAGCCGTTGGGCAGGCCGTCGGAGCGCAGCAGGGCGGGCTGGGTGGCGGTGCAGAGGACGATGCTGGTGCCGTAGTGTCCGGCCAGGGTGCGCAAGGCTTCCACGCAGGGCGTGACGAAGGGCACGGGGATCATCTGCACTTCATCGAGGATGACAACGCTGCGGGCGATGTTGTGCAGCTTGCGGCAGCGGGAGGGCTTGCAGGAAAACAGGGATTCAAAGAACTGCACCGAGGTGGTGACGATGACGGCCGCCTCCCAGTTCTCCGTACTCAGCCGGTATTGCAGGACGGCCGGGTTTTCTGCGTCGCTTTCGTCGGGGTGGACGAAATTGCTGTGGTGCTCCAGGACCATATCCTCGCCCAGAGCATCGCGGAAGATCTGGGCATTCTGCTCGATGATGCTGGTATAGGGCACGACGAAGATGATGCGGCGCAAACCGTGCCGCACGGCATGCGCCACCGCAAAGGACAGAGAGGACAGGGTCTTGCCGCCTCCGGTGGGGACCGTGAGCGAGAACAGTCCCGGGGCGGCGGCAGCGGACTGTTCGCACTGCTCGCGGATGAAGCTCCGGGCCAGGGAGATGGCGGCCCTGCGTTCCTGGCTGCCGCAGATCGAGGCGGCACAGGCCTCGAGCTGTTCCAGAGTGACGCGGTGCTCATGGAGGAAGCCCCTGTCGCGCAGGTAAGCCTCCAGGCGGGCGGCCAGGGGGGGAATGGCCGGGACCGGGGGGCGGAGCTGATGCGTGTCGGGCGCGCAGAAGTTTTCCGTATCGAGGTAGTCGGCATCCACAAGACAGGAAAACAGCATGCGCAAGGCAAAGCTGATGCGGAAGGGATCGGCATGGCGACCGTTACGGCAGATGAGCGGGAGCAGCTCCCCGTAGATTTCCATGGGGGATGCGACAGGGGGGACGGCCGCATCGTCCCAGGGCGGCAGGTCCCGGACATAGGCGGGGGAAAGCCGACGCTCAAGCCCGTCCGTATGATCGGAGCCCGTGTCCGGCATGCCGCCGTGATGCCCCAGGATGGGATAGGCCAGAAAACGGGAGAGCATGATCCCCAGAGCCGCTGCCTGGGGGGACGAAGCCTTTTCCCAGCGTTGTCCGAGGAGGACGGCCCCCGCTGTGGCATGATCGACACGCGGCCCGCCCTCAAGCCTGTGCTGGAAGGAGGCGCTGCTTTTGCCGGTATCGTGGGTCAGGCCCAGGGCCGCGCCAGTCCTGGAGGCCCCGAAGACGGCGGCGAAGCCCGCGGCCAGAGCGCCGACATTTTCCAAATGCTCCTGCAGGGTCTGCCAGTCTGTTTTGGGATGACCAGCCAGCGTATGGGCATACAACATGCATATCTCCTTACAGGATGTTTGGTCAGGAGGTGGATGCTTTTCTGATGTATATCAGAAAAGCTATACAGCAGCAAGGATTGATGTGAAAAAGCGCAGTTCTGCAAGACAGTATGGATATGCCATGTATATATTATTTTGATGATGTGAAGAAAAGATTTACGGCAACAGTACATGATGCAGGTCGTTGCCATGTCATGCTACATGCAAACCAGTCGTCTTGCCATCCATAGTTATTGCGGTGGCAGTCCTGCAGACAAGACTACTTCCGGCACGCCTTTCGTCCCCGGCCGGTACCGGGCGTTGCCCCTGCCGCTGAGGTTTTCGTAACCGGCATGAGTTCCAGATCCTGGAATGACCAGAGCGGATCAGGTGGCTGCCGCTTTTTTAGCTTCTGACGGCATGCCGTGGCGGGCAGGCCGATCTGGATGCTCGTACGGGATAGCGGGGCGGAACGGCTGTCCCGAGGGCAGGGACAGGCCTGGGCAAAACTGCCTCTTTTGCCCGCAGTGCCTGGCCAGGGCCGCCAGTGGATCCCGTGGACGGGGCAAGCTCGAACCAGGTCAGTGTCATCGTGTCGGATCGTGGGCTTTTCCGTGGTCTTGCGGCGCGATGAATGGAGCCAGGCACACATCCTGCCCCGCGCCTCCCCCTCTCCCCGCGCCGCCAGTCCAGGCGCGACGATATCGTCGGCAGGTCCCTGCGCCGGGGCAGTGCCGGCGTCCCTCCCGGCCTGCGCGTCACATGATCTTTCAGCCTTCCTGCTCCACGCGCGAGATCCGTCCCGTCGTGGGCAGGGGGAGCGGATCGTGCGTCCGCAGATAGCGTTCCACCAGGTCCACATCGATGGCATCAGGCGAAGGCAGCACCTTGCCATCCTTCAGGGCTGCATGGCCGTCGCCGCCCCCGGCCAGGTAAGCAGGCAGGATGACGCCGTAACGTGCCTGCGGCGACAGCGGGACGGCCTTGCCGCGCCCGTCCACCACCCGGACGCGCACGACGCGCTTCCCCGCCGGACGCCGGGCGTCCACGGCGTAGCGCAGCCCTGCCACCTGCAGCAGGCGCGGCCCCTTGCCGCCTTCTCCGGCCACGCCGTGTTCCAGGGCCTGCCGGATCTGCTCACCGCTGTATGCGCGCAGCACCATCGTATTGCCGAAGGGATGCATGGTCAGCAGATCGCCGCGCGTGATGGGGCCCCTGGGCAAGGCGGCCCGGATGGCCCCCCCGTTGCACAGGGCGATGACGGCGCCGTAGGGTCTGGCATAGGCCAGCATGGCGTCCGTCGTCACCATGCCGCCCAGGCATTCCCCTTCCCGGCAGGCGTCCATGCCGTCGGGCACGCCGTCCATGTGCCGGCTGCCCACCACGTCCTTGCGCAAGGCTTCCAGCGTGGCCGTATAGCTCCCGACCAGCGCGCTGATGGCCGCTGTCCCCGCGTCGTCGGGCATCAGCTCCCGCGGGCCGCCGTCCCAGGCAAGGGGGATCCCCTCCCTGTCAAAAACGACGTCCAGGCGGCCCAGATACTGCGTGGCCCGCTTGGCCGTCACCACCAGCACGGGCTGGCCGGAAGGCGAGCGCTCCACAACGGGATACGGGCCTTCTGCGGAGCCCGGCCCCAGATAGCTGTGCGTATGGCCGCCCACGATCACGTCCACCCCGTCCACGGACCGGGCCAGCCGGCGGTCCGCGGGCAAGCCCAGATGGGTCAGGGCCACGATGTGCCGTACGCCCTGCTGTTCCAGCTCCTTCACGGCGCCGCGCAGGGCGGTGACCGTGTCCAGAAAGCGGGTCTGCGGGCAGGCCGCCGCCAGCGAGCTTGCATCATTGGCCAGTCCGACGATGCCCACGCGATGGCCCCGGATCTCGCGGACGACAAAGGGCACGATCCTGTTCTGCAGCAGCGGACAGCCCTTTTCCGGCGCAAGGTTGGCCGCCAGCACGGGGAAGGGGACCGTCTCCAGAAAACGGGAAAGCTCCAGACAGCCTTCGTCGAATTCGTGATTGCCCAGCGTCATGGCGTCATAGGGAAGGTGGCGGTCCATGTCCGCCAGCAGGGGCCACTTGTTCACGCTGTAATAGAGCGTGCCCTGAAACTGGTCGCCGGCGTCCAGGGCCAGCACATTGTCCCCGGCGGCCCGGGCCTGACGGATGGCCGCCGCGATCCGGCCATAGCCGCCCCGGCTGCCGGTCTCGGAAAAGGCGGCATTGCCGTAGGGGTCGATGCCCGCCACATGGGCGTGGGTATCGTTCACATGCAGGATGACGAGCTCCAGTCCGTGTGGCGCGCTGGCCCGCTCCTGGACCTGCCGCGCCGTGCAGCCGGACAGGGACAGCACGAGGCACGCAAGACAGAAAAGGAACGCCCGTAGGGGCAAGGGATGCATGGGGGTCATGGTCAGCCTCCGGCATGACAGGTCGTGCGCATCGCGGCGCGTGGCGGGACGTCCGGCAGGGACGACTGCGCAAGGGGAGGGGCGTACGTCCTCCCCGGCAGCCTCGCGGACCAGCATATGCCCGCAAGCGGAAGATGTGTATCCCCCAGAGCTGCGGCCATGTCCGCGAACTTCGGCTGGCAGCAGGACGCATGGATCGCGCTGGAGAGGAGGGGATCCGGTCGCTTCCCTTGTTCTCGGGTCCAGGTCGGCAAGGAAGTGCCGCCACCCCTGCGAGAAGGCATTGTTGTGCGTGCCTCCGTCCTGTCTGTCCGAAAGGAGGGGGGACAACTCGCCCGTCCCTCCACCCTCGCCCCTGCGTCTGGTACGCATGAAAGCCCGCTGGGGCGGCTGCACGCCGCAGGGCCGCCAGCTGGCCTGCCCCTGCGGCCTCCGAAGGCTGGGGCCTGCGGCACATGTCCTGCCAGAGAGCTCTCTCCGTTGCGCGCCGGCCTGCCGCCAGGACTGTCCCTGCCCCGTCTGCCTCCAGGTGCGACGTTTGTGCCCGGCCTGCGCAAAGGGGCGGACCGGGCTCCATGCAGAAAAAAACACAGGCGGCTGTGAGCCGCCTGTGTCTCAAGGGGATCCCCGTGGGAGGGGAAAGATCCACGGGGCCCGCCGAAAGGGGGCCCCTATCGATCCCGGGCCGGGAAACGTCCTTCCCGGTCCATACCGTCATTCTGCGCGGGCGTTCGGCAGCCCGCCGGTATCCTTCGCCGCTTACTTGAACCAGCCCAGTTCAAAGTCCTCGCCCTGCACATGCTTGGCTTCGATGGGCTTCTCGGTGACGAGTTCCTGCGGCACGTTCATGCGCGGCAGCAGGTCCCCGGCCAGGGCGCACATGCGGTAGGCGCCCACCAGGATGTTGCCGCGCGCGGTCTCGGCCTGGCTGGCGGAGTTGTAGAGTTCGTTCTCGGAGTCCAGCACGTCCAGCAGGCTGCGGGTACCCAGCAGGAACTGCTCCTGATAGGCCTGCCGCGTATAGGTATTGTTCTTCACGGCTTCGCTGTAGTGCAGGTACTGTTCCTTGGCCGCCAGATAGTTGCTCCAGGTGGATTCCATGTCCAGGCGCAGCGTGTCCATGTAGTCGTACAGGTTCTGGCGGGCCTCGCGTTCACGGGCCGAGGCGGCGCGGATGCCGGCCACGTCGGCGCCGCTGTTGAAGACGTTCCAGCGCACGGTGGCCAGCACGTCGAAGCTGTAGACCCAGCGGTCGCGGTCGCCGCCGCGGTCACTGTATTCGGGCCCGGCTTCCAGCTGGAAGGTGGGGTACATGTTGGACTGGGCCAGTTCCTTCTGGCCCTTGGCGGCGCGGATGTCCTGCAGGTAGGCGGCCAGCTTGGGATTGTGCTTTTCGCCCATCTCGATGAAGGCCGCGGCCGTGTCGGGCATGTTCGGCGGCATGGGCACGGCGTCCAGGCTGCCCACCGTATAGATGCCCGTCAGGCGGGAATAGGTGCTGTAGGCCACGCGCAGCGCGTCCTCGGCCTCGGCCAGGGAGGAACGGGCCCGCTGCAGGCGGGACTCGGCCTGGGTCACGTCGGCCCGGGTATCGGCGCCCATGCCGGCGCGCTCGTGGGCCTGGCCCAGGATGGCCTCGTGGCGGGCCACATTGGTGCGCGCCAGTTCCACCAGCTTGATGCGCCGCAGGAGGTCGATGTGGGCGATGATGCCGTCCAGGGACAGGGAGGTGGCCGTGTCGAAGACCCGGGCCTTGACCGAATCCAGGGTGGCCTGGGCCGCGCGCACGCGGCTGCGGGTGGCGAAGCCGTCCCAGATGGGCTGGACCAGCTTGGCGGACACGCTGCCCACGCTCAGCCACTGGTCGTCAACGTCCATGCCGCGGGAGGTGGTGTCGCTCAGCACCCCCACCCCGATGGAGCCGCCCACATCCACCCGCGGGCCGAAACCCGCCCGGGCCGAAACCCGCCTGCGCCTTGCGGACCTCATGCTCCAGGGCGGAACGGTTTTCCTTGATGCTCATCAGGCTGCGGTGACTGGTCAGCACGCCGTGCACGGTATCGTTGACCGTGATCCGCGTCTTGGCATTGCCCGGCCGGGGCGTATCGGCGGCCTGGGATGCCCCGACGCCCCAGACCAGCAGACAGGCCGCCAGGACGGCGGCGTTTTTCAGTTTTCTCAGTGTGAGCATAGATTCCCCTCCTTGCGTTGATGTGACGCCCTGCGATCGTCTGTTGATAGTCATAATGGATACAGGGAGTTGTCCCGAGCCTTTCTTCTTGTGGTCTTTTTTTGCCGTGTCCCGCTCCCGATGGAGGCGGAAAGACCGCGATGTCCGGGTCCCTCTTTGGCAACGATGCTAGCACAGCTTTCGTTGCCGGACAATCTTATTGTTTGCCGGGATCAGTTTGTCCGTCCAGGAACGATCCGCCTGTGGACGGGGCTCCGTCATATCCGTGGGCAGCGCATGGCCGGTGAAGGCCCGCTCTCCTTGGCCGCTATCCACCAGCCCGTCTTCGCGTCCCGCCGGTTGCGCGGCACGCTCCCCGTGGCCGGAGGGCGTACTGCCGGCCCCCGCCGGTCAGCCCCGCCGGATGCCGCGCATCCTGTACCTGGGGCCTGCCATGAAGGCGGGTCCGGGCCCAGGGCCCCGTCCGGCAGACCGCCCGGACCGGGGCATCGTTTCCCCGCTGCCGGCGATGGGTGTTGGCGGGGCGCCCCGCTGCGGCCTCCAGGGAGAACCGCTGTCCGGCCGTGTGTCCAGCCGTGTGTCCGGCTGGGCGCTGCGCTCCCTTCGTCCCGGGCCGGCCTCAGAGCCGGCAATCGTCGCCCGTCACGGCCTGTCCCGTATGCTGTTCCAGCCAGGCGCGGATGCGGGCGTGCGAAGCGGTGCGGCGGCGCTTCTTTTCCCGGAGCATCCTGGCATCGGCCTGATGCAGCAATGTTTCCGCCGGGATGGAGCCGTCGTCCGAACCGGCCATGCCGAACGAGATCTCGATGGGCAGGCTCCCGTCCTGCCGGTCGGCCAGCACCCGCCGGATATCCTCCAGGCGCTGGCGCACCACGGCCTGGGAACAGGAGAAGATCAGGGCGAATTCGTCCCCGCCGGTGCGGGCCACGCAGTCTTCGGAGCGGACATGGCTTTGCAGCAGGCCCGCCACGGAGCGGAGCAGGTTGTCCCCGGCGCCGTGTCCGAGATGGTCGTTGATCAGCTTCAGGCCGTCCACATCGGCCATGACGACGCACAGGGGGCTGCCGATCCTGCGTGGCTGCCGCAGGAAGCGTTCCAGATGGTAGCGGTTGGAGGCGCCCGTCAGCTGATCCGTCAGCACCAGGCCTTCCAGCACATCGCGTTCCTGCTGCAGGGAGGTGATGTCCGTATGGATGCTCACGATGCGCAGGGCCCGGCCCGCGGCGTCCCGGCTGGTCACACAGCCGCGCCCCAGGATCCATAGCCAGGAGCCGTCGGCCCGGCGTATGCGGTAGGTGCAGGCAAAGGAATCCCCTTCGTCCGGCGAAGCGGCGATACGCATCTGCAGGGCCACGGTCTTTTCGAAATCATCGGGGTGCACGGCGTACGCCCAGGAGTCCAGCTCCGCGGGGAAGCTGGCCGGCGTGTGCCCCAGCATGGCCAGATAGCTCTGGCTGTAATAGACCTTGTTGGTGGTGGCATCCCAGTCCCACAGGCCGTCGCAGCAGTTTTCCATGGCCCAGGAGCAGGCGTCCCGTACCGGTGCCGAGGCGGTCTTGTGTTCCTGAGCGGGCGTCAGGCCGCCCGCCACCATGGCGGCCCGTCCCTGGGCATCGCGCGTCAGCACGGCGGCCGTCAGCAGGAGCTGCGTCCCCTGCGGCCGGCAGGGCATCAGCAGCAGGCGCAGGCGTTCCGGGCCGTCGACGCTGTTCAGCCAGTGGCGCATGCGGGAGATCAGGCCGGAGGTGCGGTAGTTGCGGCGCAAGCGGCGCCAGCCGTTCCCGTCCAGCGGCCCCGGCCTGCCTCCCAGGCCCAGCAACGCGGCGCAGCGTATGTCCAGGCAAAATTGCTTCCGCTCGCGCGTATAGGTCCAGTAGCCCCCGCCGGAGTCTTCGGGCAGCGGGGAGACGCCTTCCAGCAGTTCCAGGCAGATGAGGACGGTCAGGGGACGGCCCTCGGCATCGCGCCGGATGACGTGCAGGTATTCATTGACGTCCTTGCCGTTGTAGGTATAGGCGCCGGTCCGGCCGGATGCCTTGCTGTCGGCCAGCAGGGAGGTGCGCTGCTGCTGCAGGAGCAGCCGCTGTCTGGCGGGCAGATGCTCCAGCAGGGCATCCATGGTCGCCGGGGCGTTCCCCTCCGCCAGGCCCAGAGAGGCCAGAGCGGAGACGCAGAAGATGAGCCTGTCCGTTGTGACATGCCACAGGAAGCTGGGGGAGGAATAAGTGGAAAACGGCACGATTTCTCCTTGCCCTGGGAGCCGGAAGGGCATTGCTCTTTCAGCTGGCAGCACAGGCCGCGGTACGCTGCGTCTGGCATATGCCGGACATTTTTCTGTTGCCGTCCTGCGGGACTGCCTGTCGGACATGCATTCGATCAGGCATGGACCGTGTCCAGGACTGCACTGCCTTTGACCATCAGAAAAATAATCTGATATGTTACCGTGCTGGCGGAAAAGTGTACTTTATCGCCGATGCCCACGGGCAGGATGTCATATTGAGAATATATATTGACAAGCAAGCATTATAGAATTATTTAACAAGGAAAAACATATTTTTTGTGCTGGCGGAAAAGTACACTTTTCCGCCGTATTGTTACGGGCACTTACGATAGGCCGCCGCGCGACTGCGGAATGTGGAACGGGCCATGCCGCTGCGCCGGGCCGCTTCCGAGGTCGATATCTCGCCCCGGGACCACAGGCCGTAGGTCTCGTGGAAATCCGGCGGCAGCGGTCTGGGCCTTTTGCCGAAGCGCACGCCGTTGCGCCGGGCCGCCGCGATGCCCTCGGCCTGTCGGCGGCGGATGTTCTCGCGTTCGTTCTGGGCCACGAAGGACAGGATCTGCAACACGATGTCCGCGATGAAGGTCCCCAGCAGGTCCCGGTCGCGGCGGGTATCCAGCAGGGGCATGTCCAGGACGAGGATGTCCACGCCCATCTCCCGGGTGATGTGCCGCCATTGCTGCTGTATCTCCTCATAATTCCTGCCGAGCCTGTCGATGCTGGTGATGCAGAGCTGGTCGCCTGGGCGCAGGCGCCGGAGCAGACGCGTGTATTGCGGGCGCCGGAAGTCCTTGCCCGAGATCTTGTCCATGAAGATGCGCTCCCCGGGGATCCGCTGTTTTTCCAGGGCGACGCGCTGCCGTGTCTCGTTCTGGTCGATGCTTGAGACGCGCATGTATCCGTAGACATTTCCCATCATCTATCCTCCCTGCCCTGTGACTTGCACGAGAGTCAGGGAGATGTGAAGACCGCCTGTGCCCGGTCCGCCGCAAGGCCGCGTTGCCGGGGAAAGCGCCCCGCTGTCAAAACATCCTCCGGCCTGGGGCCCGTGCGGGCGGTGGCCGTCAGGCCGGGCCCCGCTGCCGCCGTTCAGGGCCTGTGCGGGAGCGCCCCTGCCCGCCGTCTGTTCCTACGATGTGTTCTTTACGAACGCTTGCGCATGTTCACGACTACAACGACACCGGCAACGCATGCAACGACCACCAGCCCGAGCGCAACAGCCGAAAGGATGATGGCAACGGAGCCGCCGTCCGCCGTATCGGCGGGAGATTCGAGCGAGTCGATGCGATCAGCAAGATCTGCAAGATCGTCAAGCGTCGTGTCGATGGAAGAGTCGATCGAATCGACGCGATCGATAAGATCGTCAAGCGTCGTGTCGGGAGCGGGGGATAC
>NZ_CASDOY010000021.1 GCF_949282365.1 uncultured Desulfovibrio sp. | reverse complement strand
CAGCGTACTTGATCCTTTCATGGGCGGCGGCAGTGTGGGCGAGGCATGCATCAAAACAGGCCGCAGCTATGTGGGGATGGAGTTGTCACGGGAATATTACGCGATCAGCCGTAACCGGTTGACAGCAAGCCTTGCAGAAAAAACATAGAACGACGAGAGCCGCGTCCAATATGAGGAAGGCGTGGGGGCCGTGTAAAAGCGGTACTCCCACGCCTCTTTAGATTAAGCAATTACCGTGCCAGGTACGAAAAAACGCCGAGCACCGTTCTCAAGTTGCGTGACGGAAATTCTCAAGTTGCGTGACAGCTCACAGCCCGCATGAAGGACGATGCGGCGCAGCCGTGCCGGCCTGCCAGCCGGCAATATTCCCGCATGAGAGATGCAGCCCCGTCTCGTGCCGTTCGGACACGCGCCGGGGCTGACGCCCGTAACGAAAAAAGGCACCTGCATTGCTGCAGATGCCTTGCTTCCTTGTTGGCGTCCCCAGGGGGATTTGAACCCCCGTCGACGGCGTGAAAGGCCGTTGTCCTGGGCCGGCTAGACGATAGGGACGCGTTGGATTTGTTTTAGATAGGCGAAAGGCGGTCCGAGGTCAAGCAAAATTTTCAAATCCCGTCATTTTTTTTGCCTGCCCGCTCCTCCTGCCTCTCAGACGGTCGTCCGCAGCCGAGCCTCCAGGCAGACACTCCCATGCCGGACCGGGGCGTATCAGCCCCAATTTTACATTTTACTTCAATATAGATAAAGACATCAGCCAGGTATGCCCGATGAAGGCTGCTGGCCGCATGCTCCCGGCTCATCTGAAAAAAGTGTGCCGGGAAAAGGAGGTGGGGGGAAGGGAAAAACCTCTCGTGCGGGCAGTGACCCAAGGGGGAGCCCGCAGGCCGTGCCCGTTGCGACGAAGGAAGCTACGGGCATCGACAGCAACGCGCGACCGAATGGCGGCCGCAGGCCGTGCCCGTTGCGACGAAGGAAGCTACGGGCATCGACAGCAACGCGCGACCGAATGGCGGCCGCAGGCCGTGCCCGTTGCGACGGAGGAAGCTACGGGCATCGACAGCAACGCAAAGGGCTTCCTTCCCCCTCACAACAAAACGTAGCCCTGAGCCTGGCCAAAGCGGACCGCCAGCGCCGGCTGGCCTACCAGAGGGAACGCACCAGGCAGACCACGCCGCAGATGGCGATGATGCCCAGCAGCACCCGCCGGAACAGCAGCACGTTGATGCGCTTCACCACGGGAAAGGCCGCCAGACTACCCAGCATCACGCCGGGCGTCCCGTAAACGGCCATGCCCAGCACATCGGGGGTGAAGAAGCCGTGCCACCATTGCAGCACCAGGGTGATGATGCCGCGCAGCATGAAGAAGACGCTCACCGTGCCCAGAAAGACGCGCGGTTCCCAGCCCACCGCCAGCCCGAAGGCGGCCATGGGCGGCCCGTCAAGGGCGATGCCCGTGCCCAGCAGCCCGGCGCCGAAACCGCAGGCCACGCCGGCGGGCTGCAGGCGGGCCCTGCCGCCGCGCGCCGTGCGCACGAAGAGCTGCCAGTAGACGAAGAACAGCAACAGCAGGCCCACGATGCCCTGCAACACGGCCCCGGAGCAGAGCTGCAGCAGATAGACCCCGGCGAAGGAACCGGGCACCGCGCCCAGCAGAAGCCAGGGCATGGCGTCGAAACGGCAGTAGCGCACATGCATGGCGATCATGCAGGCATCCTTGAAAAAGCAGACCAGACAGCTCAGGGGGATCAGGGCATGCATGGGGATGGCCAGAGCCAGGAAGGGAAAGGCGAACATGGTGCCGCCGATGCCGCTGACGCCGGACACGAAACCGCCGGCGAACCAGCAGCCGAACACAAAGATATCGATGGCATCAGGCATGGACATCCTCCCTCGATCTCACGGCTTCTCCTGAAGCCATGCCTCTTACAGGGCTTTACCGCTGACGGCAAGGGCGCAGCGTCCAGCCTCACCGGCGCGCTGTCCCTACCGGCCCGCCGCAGGTCATGGGGCGGCGGCACGGCACAGGGCGACGCTGCGCGGGACCGTGACGGCGGCCGTCCACCACACCGCCACGCAGGAGGACGGTCCCGGCAATGTCGCCTCGCAGGCCCAATGCCCCGCCGCCATGCAGGACGGGCAGCCCCGGCGTCTCCTGCCCCGCCGCATCGACCTTTTGCCCGGACCGTGCTATGCCGGGAAGACCGTCGCACAACCGGCGCCCGCCGTCCCGGCCCGCGCACAGCAGGAGAAGCTCCATGGCTCCCGAGGACTGTCTGAAAAAACTCTACATAGAACCCACAGCACGCTGCAATCTGCGCTGCACCATGTGCTTCCGCAACAGCTGGAAAGATGAAATCATCGGCGACATGCGGCCCGAGACCTTCCACCGGGCCATGGCCACCCTGCCGGACAGTGTGGAGACCGTCTTCTTCGGCGGCATGGGCGAGCCGCTGGTCCACCCGGACATCGTGGACATGGTGCGCACGGCGTCTTCCCTGGGCAGGCGCGTGGAACTGCTGAGCAACGGCACGCTGCTGGACGCACGGCGTACGGCCGAGCTGCTGGACGCCGGTCTGGACATGCTCTGGCTGTCCATCGACGCCCTGGACGACGGGCGCTATGCGCAGATCCGCCGGAACAGCCATCTGGCCCTGGTCAAGGAACATATCGTGGAGTTCAACCGCCAGCGCGCCCGGCTGGAGCGCCCTGTCCGTCTGGGCGTGGCCTTCGTGGTCATGAAGAGCAATGCCCACGAGCTGGCCCTGCTGCCCTATTTTTCCACCTATTACAAGATCAACGAGGTCAACATCTCCAACGTCATCCCCACCGACGAGCATACGGCCGCGGAGGTGCTCTACAATAATGTGGTGGACTGGGGCCTGGGCGATCCCGCGCCCATGGCCAGCTCGCCGCGCATCCACCTGCCGCTCATGGACTGGCAGGAGCCGGCCGCGCAGGAAGGGCTGCGCAGCCTGCTCTCCACCTCCATGTGCAGCGTCTACCTTTCGGGGCAGCGCGTCAGCCGGGCCGCCCGGCACTGCCGCTTCATCGACGAAGGCATGGCCTTCGTCAAATTCGACGGCCACGTCAGCCCCTGCATGTCCCTGCTGCGCAACGCCACGCTCTACTGGCGCCAAAAACAGCGCGAGACGCGCAGCCACTTTTTCGGCGATCTGGCGGAACAGGGGCTGGAGGAGATCTGGGCGCGGCCGGACTACGCCGACTTCCGCCGCCGTGTGCGCAACTTCGAGTTCTCGCCCTGCTATCGCTGCAGCCTGTGCGAGAACTGGGAACAGGGCCTCACCGATTGCTTCGGCAACGATGCCCCCACCTGCGGCGGCTGCCTCTGGTCCGAGGGCGTCATCAGCTGCCCGTAGGGACTGGCGGGCAGAGCTGCCGCTGCCCGGACCGTGTGGCGCATGTCGCCCGCAGGCCGCGCAGGCGATGGCCCGCCATGCCGGGCAGCTGACGTCACGGCGGGGCCTGCCCTGCGCTTCCCGGCATCCCCGTACAACAGGAGCGGCACCTTGCCTGCGCCACAGCGGGCGCCGCTCCCGCCGTCTTCCGCTCCCGCTTGCCGCCGCTGCCGCCTCTCCCGCACCGTAGCGGCAGGCCCTGCGGCCTCCTCCGGCCACGGGCGCCGCATCCCGCGCTTGCCCTGCTCCCCTCCCGTCTGTAGCATGGGGCCATGCAGAAGCCCGATCCCTCCTCCATCCCGCTCTCGCCCGGGGTCTATCTGTACAAGGACGCCCGGGGCCAGGTCATCTATGTGGGCAAGGCACGCATCCTGCGCCGCCGCGTACTCTCCTATTTCCGCCCCGAAGGTCTGCCCGCCAAGACCAAGGCCATGCTGGCCCACGCGCACGGCATCGAGTTCCTGACCACCACCACGGAAAAGGAAGCCCTGCTGCTGGAAGCCAGCCTGATCAAGAGATACCGGCCGCATTACAATATCGTGCTGCGCGACGACAAGCAGTATGTGCTCTTCCGGGTGAACATCAAACATCCCTTCCCCCGGCTGGAGGTGGTGCGCCGGGCCCGGCGCGACGGGGCGCGCTACTTCGGCCCCTTCACCTCCGCGCTGGCCGCCCGCGAGACCTGGAAACTGCTGCACCGGGCCTTCCCCCTGCGGCGCTGCTCGGACCGGGCCATGAAGAACCGCGTGCGGCCCTGCCTGTATCACCATATGGGCCAGTGCCCGGCTCCCTGCATGGGCCTTGTGACGGCGCAGGAGTATGCCGAGGGCGTGCGCCGTGTCTGCGATCTGTTGCAGGGCAAGGCCGCCCCGCTGCTGCGGGAGTTGCGCGACCGCATGGAAGCCGCCGCGGAAGCTCTGGAATTCGAGAAAGCCGCCGTGCTGCGCGACCAGATCCGCGCCGTGGAGCAGACCGTGGAACGGCAGGCCGCCGTACTGCCCGGCGGCGGCGATATGGACGTGCTGGGCCTGTTCCAGGCCGGGGGAGGGCTGGCCCTAGGGCTGGTCTTCGTGCGCGGCGGCGCCATGACCGACGGACGGGCCTTCTACTGGCCGGGCCTGAGCTTCGAGGACGCGCCGGAGCTGCTCTTTTCCTTCGTGGGCCAGTATTATGAGCAGCTCACCCCGCCACCGCGCATCCTGCTGCCCTGGCTGCCGCAGGGCACGGAAGAAGACGAGGAAGGCACCGGCGAAACGGCGGGGAACGGCGCGGACACGGAACGGCCCGATGAACGCGGCCTGCTGGAACAGGCCCTGTCCGAGCGGCGCGGCGGTCCGGTGCGGCTGGTGGCCCCGCAGAACCCTGCGGACAACCGGCTGGTGGACGTGGCCCAGTCCAATGCCCGCGAAGAGGCCCGACGCCGCGAAAAGCTGGCGGAAACGCCCCTGCAGGAACGTCTGGGGCGCGCCCTGCACCTGCCTGCCGCGCCCCGGCGCATCGAATGCGTGGACGTGTCCCATACCGGGGGCCGCCAGACCCGCGTGGGCATGGTGGTCTATGAGGACGGCCGCCCCAGCCCGGACCAGTACCGGGCCTATGCCATGCCCGACGGCGGCGACGATTACGGCACCCTTTATGCCTGGATATCCCGGCGGCTGGAAAGCGGCCCGCCCTGGCCGGACCTCCTGCTCATCGACGGCGGCCGCGGCCAGCTGGCCGTGGTGGAACGCGCCCTGCGCGACGCGGGCAAGCCGGAGTTCTTCCCGCTGGCGGCCATCGCCAAGGCCCGGGACGAGGAGGGACATGCCGACCGGCGCGCGGGCAATGTGGCGGACCGCATCTTCCTGCCCGGACGCAGCAATCCCCTGCCCCTGCGCGAAGGCTGCGCGGAGCTGCTCTTTTTGCAGAACGTGCGCGACGCCACCCACCGTTTCGCCATCGGCCGCCACCGCAAGGCCCGCGGCCAGGCCGCGCTTTCCGGCGAGCTCATGCGCCTGCCGGGCATCGGACCGGCCACGGCCCGCCTGCTCTGGGAGACCTTCGGCAGTCTGGAGGCCATGCGCGCCGCCAGCGTGGACGACCTACGCCGCCTGCCCGGCATCGGGGCCGCCCGGGCCGCCCTGCTGCACGGGAAGCTGCGTGGTCTGGAAGGCTGAAAAACACGGTGCGGATCAGTTTTCAGGCTCCTGCAGACTACTCGAACTCTCTCCCCGCTCCGCCTTGATCTTCTGCCAGAGCGACCAGCAGAAAAGCAGGACGGAAAGGATCAGCAGGAGGCAGGCCACAGGGCTTGTCAGGAAGATGGAGAAATCTCCGCCGCTCATGACGAGCGCCGTCCGCGTTTCTCTTTCAAAGATGGGGCCAAGGATGAAGGCCAGGACCATGGCGGAGACATTGAAGCCCAGCTTTTCAAGGATAAAAGCCATCCCGCCCAGCAGCACAAGGAGATAGATGGAAAAGATGTTGTAGTGTTCGATATAGACGCCGATGCCGCAAAAGACGATGACCAGGGGGAACAGGATGTTATAATTCATGCAGGAGAACAGCTTGCGCACCAGGGCCACGAACGGCAACGCGACGACGAATGCCCCCAGGATATCCGTCATGACAAAAAGGACGAAAAGACCATAGATCACCTGCGGGTGATCGTGCATGAGCATGGGCCCCGGGATCATCCCCTGCACCATGAACGCCCCGCCAAGTACAGCTGCGGCAACGCTCCCGGGGATGCCCAGAGTGACCAGCGGGATGAGCGAGGCCGCGGCGACGGCATTGTTGCCGGATTCGGGGGCCACGATCCCGCGTGGGTCCCCATGCCCGAAATCTTCCTTGTTCTTTGCCGCGCGGCGCGCTTCACCATAACAGACGAAAGCCGCCGGCGCGGCGCCGATGCCCGGCAGGGCGCCAAAAAACGAGCCCAGCAGCGACGAGCGCAACAGGTCCTTCCAGCAAAAGCGCAGATCCCGCAGACGATCCCGCCAGCCGTAGGGCTGGAGGGATGGCCTGTGTTCCGTACCCGTCTCCTGACGGTCCACATCGAGCTTCTCCCGGTTGACCTGTTCCAGTATCTCGGTAAAGGCCAGCATGGCGATGACGGCGACGACAAAAGGTATCCCGCTGTCAAGATCCGTGAGGTTGAAGACATAACGCCGGGTGGACAGGATGGGATCGAGGCCCACGGAAGCCAGCATCAGCCCCAGGATCACGGAAATGAAGCCCTTCCAGATGGCCAGACGGGACGTTCCCAGCAGGCCGATGACGGCTGTCAGTGAAAACAGCACGAGTGCCGCCGTTTCCGCCGGACCGATGCTCAGGGCCACACGGGCCAGGGGCGGTGCCGTGAAGATGAGCAGCAGGTTGCTGATGGTGCCGCCGATGACCGATGCCCAAAGGGCAAGCTCCAGAGCACGCTTTTGCTGTCCCTTCAGGGTCATGGGATAGGCATCCAGAACCGTCGCCGCCGCTTCGGGCGTCCCGGGGATATTGAACAGGGCCGCGGTGATGGAGCCGGCGTAGCAGCCTCCTTTGTAGCAGCCCATCATGGCGGCGATGGCAAAAAGCGGCGACATGGTGAAGGTGAACGGCAGGATGATGGCCATCCCCGTGACCCCCATCAGACCCGGTATGGCCCCGCAGACGACGCCGATGCCGTAGCCCAGCAGCGCGCCCAGGATGTTGGGGAGAGTGATGGCATATTGCGCCCCTGCCCAGAGATTGGCGATGATATCCAGCATATCCCCTCCTCATTGGACCAGGAAACGGCCCAGGAACTGTTCCAGCGGCCCCTGCGGCAAAAAGGAGCCGAACAGGGTGAATACGAGATAGAGCGCCGCAGGGCTCACCAGCATGACCAGGACGATCCTGGACAGGGAGCGTTCACCGTACAGCCAGACGGCGATCCCCAGAAAGCACATGGTGGGCCCGATGAATCCGGCATGGTTGAGCGCCGCCGCCCAGCCCCAAACAAGTGCCAGGAGCAGGATCACCTTGCCGGCCCGGCGGGGATACACCCGCCACACGGCCAGGGGGATGCCCCGCCTGAGGCAGGAGCGCAACAGTTCCAGGGCATAGAATACCAGCAGGACAGCCAGAACGCCGTTCAGCAGCAGCGGGTACACAGGGTCGGAGCCTTCCTCCACCACCTGTACCGGGATGAAATAGAACTGGTTCACCGCTGCCAGGATGCAAAGCAGGACAAGGCCGGCAATATCTCTTTTGATATGCATGGAGCCTCCCTAAAAAAGTCCGGCCCCCTGTCCAGGGGGCCGGACCAGACATTACTTCTTCAAGCCGACCAGAGAGAGCACGTCGCCCCAGATCGTCCAGTAGTCTTCGCACAGGGCCCGGTATTCGGCACCATTGCGGAAGACGATCTTGGCGAACAGGGTCTCGGCGCAACGCTGCTGCACGTCAGGCTGCTCGATGGCATACTTGATGGCGTCTTCCATCCGCTGCCGGACAGCATCCGGCGTGCCGGGAGGAAAGACGGCGCCAAGACAGGAATACTGGCTGAAATCATAGCCCAGCTCCTTGAGGGTAGGCACATCGGGGAGCAGGGCGATGCGGAAGTCGCTGAAAACGGCCAGCGGGCGTACCAGCCCGGCCTGATAGGGAGAGATGGAGGCCGTCACGGACGTGTTCACGGCTTCACAGTGCCCGCCCACCACAGCGGAGATGGCCTTGGGGTTCCCGTCGAACGGGACCGCCGTCATGCGCACGTTTTCCTTGTTGGCCAGCCAGGCCACGCCCAGATGATTGGTGGTGCCCAGGCCAGGGGTACCGTAGCGGACCTTGCCGGGGGCCTTGCGTGCCGCCTCCACCAGATCCTTCAGCGTCTTGTAGGGCGACTTGGCGCTGACATACAGGATGTATTCATACTGCATCGGCGTCGCGATGTAGACGAGCTTGCGCGGATCATAGGTGAGCTTGCGCATCTGCGGCTGGATGGAAAGGGTCGGCAGGTTGGCCCACGACATGGTGTATCCGTCCGCCGGTGCGTTGGCCAAGGCAGCCAGGGCCACTGCGCCACCGGAACCGGGCTTGTTGACGAGGATCATGGGCTGCCCCAGGAACTTTTCCATATAGGGCGTGATCACTCTGACAAAGACATCGGCCGTATCCCCTACACCCAGCGGGATATACACGGTAACAGGCTTTCTGGGATAGTCCGCGCCGGCTGCCGCAGGCGAACACAGGCAACAGCACGCGAGAACCATCAGTACAACGCGCAGAATGGCGTGACGCATAGTGTCCTCCTTCCCATACGGGAGATGACCGTTCTCACAGGGATCCCGGTCCATGGTTGTCTGAAAAGGGCATTCCTCCGTTTTGCCTAGCGCAGCAGATAGGGGATCTCCACATGCAGGGCCTGTTCGGGGCAGGCCACCTCGCACGGGAGGCAGAACCAGCAGCTGCGATGCTTGCCAAAAGGTCCGCCGCACGAGAAACAGCGGGAGGCCTCCGCCTGCGCCTGTTCCCGCGTCAGCACACCTTCCACCAGCGTATAGTCGCCCTTGCCTGCAAGGTCATGTTCCGGCGCGGCCTGACGGGGCACATCGCTGCCACGCTCATGCGAGACGGCAAAGTCCGTCTCGAAAGGACCGGCATAGGCACGTCCGAAATCCAGGGGCTCGCCTGCCAGCAGGCGATGCACCGATTCGGCGGCACGGCGCCCGGAAGCCATGGCCCCCACGACAGAGCCCGCGCCGTCCCCGAAATCGCCAGCCAGGAACAGGCGGCTGTCGGCAAGGCGGCAGGTCAGACGATCGACGCGGTCCAGATCGTCCGGCAGGAAGGAGCTCCCCCGGAAGACGGACGTGTCCCTGCCCTGGCCGATGGCGACGATCACATGGGAAGCCGGGAACTCCAGGATCCGCTCCTCATCGAATTCGGGCGCAAAAACGCCCTCGGGCGAGAAGACCTGCAGGCAGCGCTTGAGCACGACCTTGCTCACCCTGCCCCCAAAGCCTTCCAGACGCGCCACGCCCCATCCATGCAGGAAGGTGACGCCGTCCTTCCCGGCCTGCTCCAGCTCGTGCCCGAAGGCGGGGAGCTGGCCTTCCCGCTCCAAACTGACCATGGTGACCCGTTCCGCGCCCTGGCGCAGGGCGCAGAGGGCGGCATCCACCGCGGCATTGCCACCGCCGATGACGACGGTGGAGCCGGAAAACTCCCCGGCCCGGCCCTGATGCACGGCCTCCAGGAAGGCCATGCCGCTGAGGACGCCTTCCAGGTCTTCCCCGGGCAGCCCCAGCGTACGGCCGAGACTGAAGCCGGTGGCCAGAATCACCGCATCGAACTCATCCAGCAGGCTGTCCAGCGTCTGTTCCCCGCCGACGGCGGTATCGCAGGCAATCCGCACGCCGAGCCGGGGCAGGACGGCCAGTTCCCTGTCCAGCAGCTCCTCAGGGAGCCGGAAGGTGGGGATCCCCGTACGCAGCTGACCACCGGGCGCGGCCGCTTTTTCAAGCACCACGACATCGTGCCCGCGACAGGCCAGGTCATAGGCTGCCACCAGCCCCGCCGGCCCCGAACCGACGATCGCGACACGCTTGCCGCTGGCAGCCGCCTTTTCCGGCAGCGGGGGCGGCGTACCTTCCGCGAACAGGTAACGCTTGAGGCCGCGGATATTGACCGGCAGCTCCCCGCTCCTGCCCCGCTCGCAGGCGGCTTCACAGGGCCGGTGACACACCAGGCACATCATCTCGGGGAAGGGCAGCGCCTCGCGGATGAGGCTGCGCGCCCTGTCCTCCTCACCCCGCAGCACGAGCTGCACATAGCCCTGCACGTTGACGCCCATGGGGCAGGCCTGACGGCAGGGGGCCAGCTTCAGACGCAGATTGTCGAGGATACAGGTATCCACGCATTTGCCGCAAAAAATGCACTTGTCCTTGTCTACACGGATATTGTCCGAGAGAGCTTCCAGATAACCGGCCATCAGTTCTCCCCTCCCTTTGCCATCTTGATCACATCCCTGTAGGTGACATGCACATCTTCCGGACCGTCGCCACGGGTCAGCACCACATGCTTCTTCCATTCCAGGTCATTGCGTTCAGGATAATCCGTCCTGTAATGCCAGGGATACCAGCGCGTCTCCTTGCGCTCCTTGGAGGCGACGGCGCTCAGGTAGCCGCACTGGATGATGTTCTCGACCTCAAGCGCCTTGAACAGGTCGTGCACGCTCTCAATGCGGACGACCGTATCCAGTTCCTTGCGAAAACGCTTCATCCACCACAGGGCCCGGTTCAGCTTGTACTCATTTTTAGGAGGCTTCAGATAATCGCCGATGATGCGGCGCACCTTGTATTCGAACTCGTCCACGCTGATCTCGTTGTCCCCCTGGGCACGCCGTTTGTCGAGATGGTCGAGGACGGCGGCCACGGCGGCCTCGTCAACGGGTGCCAGCGGCATGGACTTCGCATAGACGCCGGCATTCTCGGCGCAGATCTCGCCATAGACGAAAGCGCCGGAAAGATGCCCGCGAGCACAGAGGGACGTGTCACCGGCGGCATAGAGACCGGGGACGTTGGTCTCCCCGTTTTCATTGATGCGCACCCCCGTCAGGCCGTGACCGCCGCAGAGGAAGACCTCCGTGGGCCACAGCTCGATCTCCCCGGTCCTGAAATTGTTGTCGCGCCCTTCATGGAAGCGCTGACAGGCAGGACGTTCGGTGGAGAACAGGATATCCTCAATCTCCTTGATCTTCTCCTCGGGCAGATGGCTGAGCCTGATGCGCAGGGGGCCCTGATTCTCCAGATGTTCCGCAAACATGGATTTGATGGAGGGGTGGTCCTTGTCCCTGCGCTCATTGAATGCATTCAGCAGGTGGGCGCCACGCGTCAGGGTGATGTACAGCAGCGGCGCGTTGATGTCCTTGGTGATGTAGTAGACCAAGGTATATTCAAAACCGCTCAGCTCGGCCCCCGCCCTGTAAGCGAGCATATAGCCGTCCCCGGTATTGCCCGGGAAATCGTAGATCCCGTACAGATGGCCATTGTCCGGCAGGCCAAAGCGGGCGGTGCCGCCCGCGGAAAGGATGACGCTCTTGGCTCTGATGACCGAAGGCTCTCCCGTACGGATATTGAGGGCCACGGCCCCGCAGACGCTCTCACCGTTTTTGAGCAGCTCCACGGCCATGGTACGGTTCATGACCCGTACGCCCATCTGCAGGGCCTTTTCCGCCAGGATCTTCTTGAGCTCGGGTTCCTTCATGGTCACGCAAAAGCGCCCTTTGGGGTGGACCTGCAGCACCTCATACTCGCCGTCGAACTTGGGGAAACAGACCCCCCAATCGATAAGGCGCTGCATGACATCATAGCTACGTTCAGCCATGCGATAGTTGACGGGCTCATCCATGATCCCGTCACAGGCCATCCCGTTGCCCTCCACATATTCTTCCGGGGAGCTGATGCCGGGGATGGCGACGATGTTCAGCGCATCCATGCCCCGGGCGATGCAGCCCGAGTACTTCACATCCCCTTTTTCCAGGATCAGGACATCCAGCTCGGGATGGACGGTCTTGGCCCGAATAGCTGCCATGGTCCCTGCACTACCGCCGCCTACGATGAGGATATCGGTATCGAAGACCGGGTATTCTCGTTTCATCGAAGCTCCTTTACTTGCATCAGGTTAGCCGGTACGGGACCGGCAGTCGCGGAATGCATCAATACGATATTCGCCTGTACAAAAACTGGCTCTCCATATTGCAGATACTTTCCCTGTATTCGAAGGGCATGTTCTCCTTTGTATAGTTCAAGGTTTTGATCAGAAGCATGGCATCTCCGACAGTGCCGTCAAAGATGTTCGCCTCTTCTTGATCCACAGAATAAATGCCATACAATTCATCGCTGTAAGATGCCTTGATATGGTAATCTTCCTCAATGATGACAAAGAGGGGGACATGCTCGAATCTCTGTACGGTAACAGCCTCAAGATTTTTAAATTCGTTGATGCTGAAATATGACTTGCTGAATACGACTGCCTTTTCTTTTTCCTTGAAGATGCGATCGATGCGAATCAGTCCGGCATTGTCGGGAAGTTTGAGCAGATGATTGACCTCCGGGATGGGGGGCACCTCCCTGATCCCGTACAGATGGATGGAATTCGCTCGCTCCTGTCCTTCAAAGTGCTCCAGGAACAGATAATAACGCCGCAACTGACGCGCGAACGACGGCGCTGCAACAAAGGTCCCGCTCCCCTGCCGCCTGTAGAGGACGCCTTCGTTGACAAGGTTGGCCATGGCTTTCTTGACGGTGCCGATGCTCAGGCCCGTATATTTGGCGAAGAGCCGTTCAGGCGGGATGATCTGCCCTGGCTTCCAGACACCGTCGGCGATGCATGCCTGGATGATGCGCTGCAGGATCTTATAGGCCGGGAGATCTTCCACGTTGGGAATGGCCCGCCGGTGCAGGACAATCTGTTCTTTCAGCTGGTTCTCGTCCATAGGTCACTCAAATATTCATCTAGTTGTATATATCTTTTATCTTCCCTGGAACATCCTGTCAAGGAAGAGGCCCCAAAATCTCCACGCTGCAGACGAGGTGCGCGTCTGCCGGCAAGGGGAGGCTGCCGCTGTCGGCAGTCCGCGCGATATGCCCCGTCTGCCGCTACAAAAAAAGGTTACCCTGAACATTCAGGATAACCTTTTGATTCCCTTGTGGTCGGAGCGACTGGATTCGAACCAGCGACCCCCTGCTCCCAAAGCAGGTGCGCTACCATGCTGCGCCACGCTCCGCGACGGATTGTTTTGTACGCAAAAGGCCCTGCTTTGGCAAGGGCGGCCCCCGGCAAGAGATATGGCGACCACGGCCCGCAGGTCACGGGGCGGCAGCTCCCGGACATGCCGGCGTGGCGCGCAAGGCGCTGCTGTGCCCCGTACCGGCAGGGTCGGGGCCTGCAGTCCGGGCCTGGCGCGGGGCCCCGCCCCTCACAGGCAAAGCGCCCGCCGCTGGCAGCCCGCTGACAGGGGGGCAGCCCGCTGACCGGAGAGAGGCAAGCCGGCGCCACGGGGCAGGCCGGGGCGGCCTCACAGGCAAGTTCCTCCAGGCGTTCAAAAAGGACGGCCGGGGAGACTGGCCCGCGCAAGGCTCCCGCCGTGCGGCCAGCAACAGGCACGGCCCGTTGGCGGCGGGGCCCGCCGTGGCCGTTGCGCCCGGCGGCAGGGCTGCCGCACGCCTGCGCTGAAAAAAGAAAACCCCGCTCGAAAGCGGGGCGATTTCCGTATGGGGCGAAAGATGGGACTTGAACCCACGGCCACCTGGGCCACAACCAGGTGCTCTACCAACTGAGCTACTTCCGCCGTAGCGAAGATGGATATACGCACATCGCGGAAAATATGCAAGCAAAAATTTGCACTTCCCTTTCTGGATTTTTTTTAGAAAACACACTAGCATCCGATACCAGCGCCAGCCAGCGTGCCGGCGCCGGAAACCACAGGCATTCCGCCGTTCCCACGGACGGCCGGACGCCGCAAACCGCAGCCTGCGCCGCGGCCCGCCGGCCGCAGGCCGCACGAGGACCTGATGGACAAGCTTATCATCGAAGGCGGTTCGCCGCTCAAGGGGACCATAGAGATCAGCGGCTCCAAGAATGCCGCCCTGCCCATTCTGTTTGCCGGTATCCTGCTGGATGCCCCCATGGTCTACACCAATGTGCCCGACCTGCGCGACATCCACACCACCATCAAGCTCCTGAACGTGCTGGGCTGCCCCTGCAGTTACGACGATCACCGCGTGAGCCTGGCTCCCGGCAGCCTGCTGCCCGAAGCCCCGTACGATCTGGTGCGCACCATGCGCGCCTCGGTGCTCTGTCTGGGGCCCCTGCTGGCGCGCATCGGCCAGGCCCGCGTGGCCCTGCCCGGCGGCTGCGCCATCGGCGCCCGTCCCGTGGACCAGCACCTGAAGGGCCTGGAACTCATGGGGGCCGTCTTCGAACTGGAAGAAGGCTACATCATGGGCCGCTGCGACAAGCTGCGCGGGGCGCACATCACCTTCGACATGCCCACGGTGGGCGGTACGGAAAACCTGCTCATGGCGGCCGTGCTGGCCGAGGGCGAGACCATCCTGGAGAATGCCGCCCGCGAGCCCGAAGTGGTGGACCTGGCCAATTTTCTCATCTCCTGCGGCGCCCGCATCGAGGGCCACGGCAGCAGCACCATCCGCATCGAGGGCGTCTCCAGCCTGCGCGGCACGGAATACGCCATCATGGCCGACCGCATCGAAGCCGGGACCTTTTTGGTGGCGGCGGGCATCACCGGCGGCGAACTGCTGCTCAGGAATTGCCCCTTCACCGAGCTGGAAGCCGTCATCGCCAAGCTGGAGAGCATGGGCCTCGCCGTCGAGCAGCGCCCCGACGGCGTGCTGGCCCGCCATCAGGGCCTGCTGCGCGGCGCGGACGTGAAGACCCGGCCCTATCCCGGCTTCCCCACCGACATGCAGGCCCAGATCATGGCCCTGATGTGCCTGGCCGAGGGCTCCAGCATGGTGGAGGAAAGCATCTTTGAAAACCGCTTCATGCATGTGCTGGAGCTGGTGCGCATGGGCGCGGACATCAAGATCTCCGGACATACGGCCATGGTGCGCGGCGTCAGCCGCCTGACCGGCGCACCCGTCATGGCCTCGGACCTGCGCGCCAGCGCCTCCCTTGTCCTGGCCGGTCTGGCCGCCCGGGGCACGACCCACGTCCAGCGCATCTACCATCTGGACAGAGGTTACGAACGTATCGAGAACAAGCTCAACGCCGTGGGCGCCCGCATCCGGCGTGAAAAGGAATAGCGCTCCGGCGCAAGGAGGCTTCATGCGCTTCATCGTCCCCCTGCTGCTTCTTTCCTGCCTGCTGTGCTGCAGCGGCTGCGGCGCACTCTACGGCGTGTACGACGAC
This sequence comes from uncultured Desulfovibrio sp., assembly GCF_949282365.1. GTDB lineage: Bacteria > Desulfobacterota > Desulfovibrionia > Desulfovibrionales > Desulfovibrionaceae > Desulfovibrio. The sequence goes on along the minus strand of NZ_CASDOY010000021.1, from coordinate 14,918 downwards.
CAGCGTCTGGGCGGCACCATCGCCGACGACAAGGAGATCTCCCTGCAGATCAAGTCCGACCTCATGGACGCCCATTTGTCCCAGGGCTGGGGCATCAATGTCTACTGCTATTACGGCCATGTCTTCCTGGTGGGCGAGGTGCCCGAAACGATGCGCTCCAAGGCCATTCGCATCGCCCGCAAGCACAAGGGCGTGCGCTCCGTCACCTCGCACTGGTTCACGCCCGCCAAGAGCGAGACCGGCGACTTCGTACTGGCCACCAAGCTGCGCACGGAACTCATCGGCACCTCGGGCCTGAGCTCCACGCGCATCGATACCGAAGTCAATGCCGGCCGCGTGGTCCTGCTGGGCGTGGTCAAGGATGAGGCCGAACGCAAGCTGGCCATCCGCGCCGCACGGCAGGTGGAAGGCGTCAAGCAGGTCATCAGCTATCTGATGCTGCCCCAGAAGCAGGCCGACATGCCCGTGCCCAAGGGGCAGGTGGTGCCCGGAGCGGGCCAGAAGCCGGCGACCGCGCCCCAGGCCACGCCCGTGTCCCAGCCGGCAGGCCAGCCCGCCGCCCAGCCGCAGAACGTGCCCACCATGCCGCCGGCCCATTCCTCGCACAAGCTGACCCCGCCCACCGCGCCGCCGCCACCGCCGGTAGGTGACGAGGCCGCGGGCGCCGCCATCTAGTGCGGGACCCATGACGTTCCGTTTTGCGGGGGAGGAGATCCCTTTGCCTTGCTGTCGATGCCTGTAAGGCCTTGCGGCCCAACAGGCACGGCCCCCATGACACGGGCCTGTTCCTCACGGAGCAGGCCCGTTCCGTTTTCCCCCAAAAGCCCACGCCAGGCACGCCGCCAGTGCACCGAAACATGCCCCCGTTCCCGCGGCCCGTCCGCAGGACGGGGAGACGCCGTGCGCATGCCTGGGGATGTCGCTCTGCCGGACGGCAACCTGGGGCATGCGCGAGTCCGGCCTCGCGTCCTTTTCGCCCCGCTCGCTCCGCTGCGTGGTGTGCCTGCCGTCCGCGCGCCTGCGGGAGGGTATCGCCACATTGTCGATGCAAATAGAGGATTCTGCCGTCCGCGCGCCTGCGGGGGACGCGAACACACAAGAGCCGGAGCAAGCACGCCCATCCCGCCATCCACAGCCTGCGGGAGCCCAAGCCACCGCGCTGGAGGCGGGCTGCCAGGAGAGCGAGAGCGCGCCTTCCCGGGCAGGAGCCCGGCCCGCGGCTCAGAACTCGATGCCCGGTGCGGCCTTGATGCCCGCCCGCCAGGGATGCTTGATCTCGCCCATCTCGGTGACCAGATCGGCGGCCTCCACCAGCCAGTCCGGGGCGTCCCGGCCCGAAAGCACCAGATGGCAGCCCGCCCGGCGCGCCGCCGCCATGAGCCCTTCCACCTCGTCGCGCTCCAGGATGCCCGCCTTCAGGGCGTAAAGGGTCTCGTCCAGCACCAGCAGGTCCAGACGTTCCAGACGCTGCCGGGCCCAGTCCAGGGTGGCCAGGGCCGCTCCCCTGTGGGCGGGGCGCTCCTCCTCCCGGCGCAAAAAGCCCTTGCCGCCAGCCAGGAAGTCGTCGCCCAGCAGCCGGGCCAGCATGATCTGCTCTCCGGCGCAGCCCGGCTGTTTCATGAACTGGCCGAAGCCCACGGAAAGATCCCGGCCCAGGGCCCGCACGGCCTGCCCGATGCAGGCACTGGTCTTGCCCTTGCCGTTGCCTGTGTACACGATGATCATAACGTCCATACTCCCGGCAGCCTGTTGCCGCAGTGCGGGCAGACGCCGTCGTCCGCCGCAAGATCCACCTGCCAGCCCTGCCGCTCCAGGCAGGGGGCCCCACACTGCGGACAGCGTGTCGTGCCGCCGTCCGCCCACAAGATGTTGCCCGTGTAGACGAAGCGCAGTCCTTCCTCCAGACCGGCCTCCCGGCAGCGCCGGACGGTCGCCGCCCGCGTGGCCGGATGACGCGCCATGCGGTAGGCGGGATGGAAGGCCGTCACATGCCAGGGCGTATCCGGCCCCAGCTCGTCACGGATGAAGCGGGCCAGGGCACGCACTTCCGCCTCGCTGTCGTTGACGCCTTCCAGGATCAGGGTCGTCACTTCCAGCCACCAGCCCAGCTCGCGCATGCGCACCAGATTGCGCAGCACCGGGCGCAGGCGCGCACCGCAATACTGCCGGTAAAAATCCTCGCTGAAGGCCTTGAGGTCGATATTGGCCGCCCGCACCAGGGGCCCGAGCAGACGCAGGCAGGCCCCGCTCATGAAACCGTTGCTCACCAGCAGGGAAGGCAGGCCCCGCTCCTGCGCCAGCGCCGCCGTGGCCGCCAGCAGCTCCACGAAGACCGTGGGCTCGTTGTAGGTGAAGGCCAGACTGCGGCAGGAGCTCCGCAGGGCCGCCTCCGCCAACTGCTCCGGCGACACGCGCTGCCCGCTGATGCGCCCCTGTTCCAGCGGGTCGCGGGAGATGTGGTGGTTCTGGCAGAACAGGCAGGAAAAATTGCAGCCCGCGCTGCCCACGGAAAAGGTCCGGCTGCCGGGCAGGAAATGGTAGAGGGGCTTTTTTTCCACCGGATCGGCCTGCACGCCCGTCACCAGCCCGTCCACCAGCGAACGCAGGACGCCGCCCTCGTTGCGGCGCACGCCGCAGCGCCCGGTCTGCTCCGGCGCGAGCGCGCAGGCATGGGCGCAGAGGTCGCAGCGCAGCCTGCCGTCGTCCAGGGCGGTCCACAAGACAGTTTCCATAAGCTCTCCTTTTGCCGTATGACGCGCCCCGGCTGTCCCGCACGCACGGTGCGGTCCGTCGTCTGCGGTACCGGCCTCCCTTCCGCCTGTCCGCTGTCCCGCACGCGCGGCGCGGGCCGCGGCGCTGCCGTCGCGTCGGGCCCAGCATAGCAGGCTCCTTTGCGCCCTGTCATGGAAAAAGCTGCGGAAAACCGTCCCGGCCGGCATTTAGCCCAAAAAGCCGCTTGGGCTTCGGCAGATTTTTTGCTAGGGTGTCTTCCACCAAGGAGGATACTCATGTCCACAGATCGCGCAAAAGCATATACCGAAGCCGGCGTCGATATCCAGGCCGGCAACGATCTCGTGGCGCGCATCAAGCATCTGGTGCAGCGCACGCATACCAAGGGGGTCATCTCCGACATCGGGGGGTTCGGGGGCCTGTTCAGACCTGAAATCGGCAACATGAGCGACCCTGTGCTGGTCTCGTCCACCGACGGCGTGGGCACCAAGCTCAAGCTGGCCTTTGCCTTCAACAAGCACGATACCGTGGGCATCGACCTTGTGGCCATGAGCGTCAACGATATCCTGGTCCAGGGGGCCACTCCCCTGTTCTTCCTTGACTATTTCGCCACCGGCAAGCTGGATGTGGACACCGCCCATACGGTCATCAGCGGCGTGGCCGAAGGCTGCCGCCAGTCCGCCTGTGCCCTGCTGGGCGGCGAGACCGCCGAGATGCCCGACATGTACGGCGACGGCGAGTACGACCTGGCCGGTTTCTGCGTGGGCATCGTGGACAATGCCAAACTGGTGGACGGCTCCGGCATCCGCGTGGGCGACAGGATCGTGGGCCTGGCCTCCACGGGCCTGCACTCCAACGGCTACTCGCTGGTGCGCAAGATCCTGGCCAAGAGCGGTCTGGGCCCGGACGACGCCTTCCCCGGCGCCGACGGCGCCACCGTGCGCGACGTGCTGCTGGCCCCCACCCAGATCTATGTGGAAGTGGTGCGCTCCCTGCTGCGCGACCTGGACGTGCGCGGCATGGCCCACATCACGGGCGGCGGCTTTTACGACAATATCCCGCGCGTGCTGCCCAACCAGGTGGAAGCGCACATCGACTTCGGCAGCTGGGACATGCCGCCGGTCTTCAAGTGGCTGCATGAAGCGGGCGGGCTCTCCTGGCCCGAGATCCTGCAGATCTTCAACGGCGGTATCGGTTATGTGCTGGTCCTGCCCGAAGGACAGGTGGAAGAGACCATCAACCGCATCCAGGCCTTTGGCATGTCCGCCTGGGCCATCGGCAGCATCGCCCGCCGCAATGGCGACGGCGAACAGGTGGTCGTCGATTTCGACAAGGCCTAGCCGCCTTCCGTATCCGATCCTCAGAGGGGAAGGCGTCCGCCTTCCCCTTTTTTTCTGCCCCGGGGGCCCCTATGCGCCACGATAAGGCCAAAAGCCGTTTTTTCGCCCGCAAGGCCGCGGAGAACAACCGCGCCCGGCTCCGGGAACGGGAACGGGAACAGGCGGAACTGCAGGCCCGGATCGATCTGCTCGGGCGTGCGCTCGCGTCCGGCGTGCCCGGTCTCGCCCCCCGGGACGAGGCCGCCCTGCGTCGGGGCGAAGCGGAGCTGCGCCTTCTCGCCGCCGCGGCCGCGAAACGCATCCGGGACTTCCGCAAGGCCTGCTGGCTGGCCGTGGCCGCCCAGCTCTGCCTGCTGGCGGCCATGCTGGCGGCCTTCTGCTGGCTCCTGCCCACGGTCTGAAGCGCTCACGGCCCCGCCCTCCCCGCCGCGCGGGGACGATAGGCCCGCGCGCCAGTTCCGTCCGTGCCCGCCGGGAGGCCGGTCCACACGACGGCCAAAGGACTGCTGCGCGCTTCCTCCTGTCCGGTCGGTAGGCCAGGGCACGCTGCGCCCACGGGCTGGAGAAAGCACGCCCGCCGGGCGGCGGCTGACCTTGTCCTCCAGACGTCCGGGATGCCCGGACGCCCAGAGCCCGCCGTGATCTTTCGCCGTGTCCGGGGACGGCCCGCGCATGGACAGCATGCCCGCGCCCGTGTAGCATAAAGATCCCGCTCACGTCTTCCAGGAGTACGCCATGCAAGCGCTGGGCTGTCTCGGCAATGTCCTCTGGTTCTTTCCCTTCGGTCTGGGCACGGGCCTGCTCTGGTGCATCGCGGGCGTCCTCTGCTTCCTCAGCATCATCGGCATCCCCTGGGGCCGGGCCTGCTTCGTCATGGCCGGATTCGCCTTCATGCCCTTCGGCCGTATGCCGGTCTCCCGCGAGGTGCTGACCGGCGAAGGCGATATCGGTACCGGGCCGCTGGGCACGGTGGGCAACATCGTCTGGCTGCTGCTCTGCGGCATCTGGATCGCCTGCGGGCATCTGCTCTCGGCCCTGGCCTGCGCCGTGACCATCATCGGCATCCCCTTCGCCTGGCAGCACGTCAAGCTGGCGGCCCTGGCCCTCTGCCCCATCGGCAAGACCATCGTGGACGCCCGCGTGGCCGACGCCGCCGAACAGGCCGCCGCCTGGCGGAAGGCCGACAGCCGCTTCCGGCGCTAGGGCCGGAAGGGGGGACATCTTTCGGGGCAAGGCCGTCCCCATGCCGTCGATACCCGCCCCATCCCCGTCGCAACGGGCACGGCCCTGAGGGCCGCCGTCACCCGCGCCCGACGCGGGAGGTACTCCTCACGGCCCGCCTTTCCCAAACGCACCTGCCAGGAAGGGAGCATCCTCACAGGCACAAAGGCTCCTTTGTCCTGCACGATCTGTGCGCGCCCCGTGCGGGCAGGACTTTGTCCAGACCGTCTCCGTCCAGGCACAGCGCCCGATATGGCAGTGCAGCCCATGACGCGGCCATGCCATGCCGTCCGCCGTCACCCGCGCCCCTTGCCTCGCTCCCGGCCGGAGCGTACACCGGAGGCATGGACACCTCACTTCCCCACCTGCCGGACATCACGGCCCATGAAGACTGGTTCGCCGCCTATGCGGCAGCGGAACGCGCAAAGGAATGCGCCCGGCCCGGCGGCGATCCTGCGCCCATGGATCTCAAGCTGCACCACACCATGCAGGTGCTGGGACACGCCCGGGCCATCGTGCGCAGCGGCCGTTTCGCCCCGCCCCTGGACCGCGCCTGCCTGCTGGCCGCCCTCTACCACGATGTGGCGCGCTTCGAGCAGTATCTGCGCTGGCACACCTTCCGCGACCGCGATTCCTGCAACCACGGCCAGTGGGGCGTGCGCATCCTCAAACGCGAGCAGCGCCTGCGGGACGAAAGCCCGCTGATCCGCAAGCTGGTGCTGGCCGCCGTGGGCCTGCACAACCGTTTCGCCCTGCCCGCCGGGCTGCCGGACGGCATGGCCCGCATCTGCCATGCCGTGCGCGACGCGGACAAGCTGGACATCCTGCGGGTCATGGACGCGCATCTTTCCGGACCGCGCCCCTACTGCCCCACCGTGGTCCTGAGCCTGCCCGACGATCCCGCCGTCCACAGCGACACGGTCATCAGCGCTGCCCTTTCCGGCCGGGTAGCGGCCTATGCCGACCTGAAAAGCGTCAATGATTTCCGGGTACTGCTGGGCACATGGTTCTATGACATGCATTTCCCGGCCAGCCGCGCCCGTTTCGTGGCCGAGGGCCACGCCCGCCGCCTGCTGGAAGGTCTGCCCTCCACGCCCGCCTATGCCGCGGCCCGGGCCCACCTGCTGGGCGTCCTGGAGACGGCCGGAGAGGCTGGCCGATGAACGCCCTCTCCGCTCCCCTGCTGCGGGAACTCCTGCCCGCCGCCGATGTGACGCGCCTGCGTACCCTGCGGCCCGCATGGCCAGCTCCCGGCCTGTACGCCGTGCTCCGCCGCCGCGTGCCCTGGCCGGACGGGAGCCGCGTCCTGCCCTGCAATGCCCTGCCCGCGATCCCGGCCGCATCCGCAGGAACGGGCGCTCATGGAACCGGCGTACAACTTGTCGTCCCCGCCGGCCCGGGCACGGGGACATGCCCGGCCACGGCCACAGGGGCGGCTCCTGCCGCCTGTCAGAGCTCTCGCCCGGACGGCGCCACGCGCACCCCCTCCGGCGGGATGCCGGCGGCCCCCTTCGCGGCCCTGCCCGACCTGCCCGCAGGCGCGCTGCCCGGCCTGCGTCTGGCCTATCTCCTCTTCGCCCTGCCCTGGCCCGATGCCGTGAGCCTGCTGCGGGCCTGCGCCCTGGCGACGCGGCAGCTCTGGCTGGCGGACTTCATCCTGGCCGAACGCAACCTGGGCCTGCCCGCCGCCCTGCTGCGGCGCGCCCTGCCCGGCTTCCTGCCCTGGGGGAGGGAAACGTCCGCCCGCGTCTGGCTGCGGCGCGGCGGTCTGGAAGGTTGCCTGCACGACGCCGGCTGCGCCGCGGCACAGCGTCGCACCCTGCTGGCAGGGGCCGCGGCCCTGATCCGGGTCGCGCCCAAACGATGATGAAGGGAAGGGGCGCCGGCGCGGCCTGGAGCCGTCCCCCTGTCCACTCCCCTCCGCAGGCCGGGGGCTGCCCCGCCTGTCCGGCAACGGTGCGGAGCGCGGCTTCCTTGTCCTCTGCAGGAGCCGGAGACCCGTCCGGGCGTATCGGGCCAGTCTTCCAGGCAGCGCGCCCCCCCTGCGGGAGCCTGAGGCACGGCGCGACGCGGACAGGGACAAACCGGACCTCCCCCTGCCGGAGAGCCTGCTGTCGCTGCTGCCCGCGGCCCCGTCTCCCGCTCCACCCGCTGGCCATGTCTGCCTGCCGGCCTGTCTGCCCGGCTGTCCGCCGACATTGCCTGACGAGCCCGACCGGCCCGCCTGTCCGGCGTCCCGTCCATCCGGTCTTTTCCCGCAGGGGCGACGAAAAAACAGGGAGCCGCAGCCCCCTGCGTGCGAAAGGCCGCCCGAAGGCGGCCTTTCACGTCCAAACCATGCAAGTCCGGAAAAGTGTCGTACACTGCTCACGACGCCGCTAGGCGTCGAAGGGATCGCAGAAGAAGTGTTCCCGCAGGGCCTGGGTCCAGGGACGCGGGTGCATCCCCAGATATGCGGAAAGTTTGCCGCAGTCCAGCACCGTATAGGGCGGACGCTGGGCCTTTTGCGGCCATTGCGAGGACGGGATGGGCTCCACGCGGCACTCGTTGCCCGCCAGGGCCACGGCCTCGCAGGCCAGCTCGCACCAGGTGGCCTGGCCGCTGTTGACGGCGTGCCACAGGCCCGTGGCCTGGCGTTCCGCCAGCATGATGCTCCACAGGGCCAGGTCCAGCGAATAGGTGGGGGAGCCGGTGCGGTCGTCCACGATGGTGATGCTGTCGCGCCGGTGGCAGGCGTTGAGGATATCGTCCACGAAATTGCGCTTGCCGGGGCCGAACAGCCAGCCCGTACGCACCACGCAGGCACGTTCCGGCAGGGTCTGCAGCACGGCCTGCTCCCCGGCCAGACGGGTCTTGCCGTAGACGTTGAGGGGCGCGGTGGCGTCCTCTTCCCGCCAGGGGCTGCCATGCTGGCCCGAGAAGACCAGCCCAGAACTGAAATGCACCAGATGTCCCTGCCCGCGGGTCTTGAGCAGGCAGGCCAGGGTATGCGGCAGGGTCCGGTTGTAGAGCAGGACCTCGTCGGGGTGGTCTTCGGCGTCATCCACGGTGTTCCAGCCCAGGGAGCTGAAGACCACATCCGGCGCGCAGCCCTCCAGGCGTGCCTGCAAGAATTCGGCATCCAGGATGTCACCGTCCGAGCGTTCCAGGGATTCCACCGACCAGCCGCGCCCGCGCAGGACATGGCGCAGGGCCTGCCCCAGCAGTCCGGTGCGGCCTTCCAGAACCAGAGCTTTCACGAACAATCCTCCAACGTATGACGCACTGTAGCCTTCCCGCTGCCGCCGGTCAACCGCAGGGCCGGACCAGCCTTGCCAGCGTGCGCCAAGTGACGTACACCAACAGGGATGAAAACCGCCATTCTGTTGGTCGCCTATGGCACGAGCAGCCCGCAGGGGCGCGGCTCGCTGCGCCAGTTCGACACCTGGGTGCGTGAACGCTTCCCGGGCCTCTCCGTGCGCTGGGCGCTCTCGTCGGAGCTGCTGCGCGATCGCCTGACGCGCGCCCGGCAGAAGAACGATTCCGTGCTCAAGGCCCTGTACCGTCTGCGCCTGGAAAATTTCACCCATGTGGCCGTGCAGCCCCTGCAGATCATCCCCGGCAGCGAACATACCGACGTCCGCGCCGATGCCGATGCCGCCGGCCGCCTGGACGGTCTGCACGTCAGCCTGGGCGCGCCCCTGCTGGCCGGTGAGGAAGACGTCCGCGCCGCCGCGCTGGCCGTGCTGGCCCACCTGCCCCAGGACCGCCTGCCCGACGAGGATGTGGTCCTCATGGGCCACGGCAGCCGCAAGCGGGCCACCGACAGTTACACGGCGCTGGCCGAAGCCGTCAGCGCCCTGGACGGCCATGTGCATGTGGGTACCATGAGCGGCGCTCTGGAGCTCGACGCCCTGCTGCCGCGCCTCACGTCCCGCCGGGTCTGGCTCATGCCGTTGCTGTCCGTGGTGGGGCGTCATACGCTGGAAGACATGGCCGGCAGCGCGCCGGACTCCTGGCGCGCGCGCATCGAAGCCGCCGGGCACGCCTGCGAGCCTGTGGTCCACGGTACGGCCGAATACCGTGCTTTCGCCGAGATCTGGCTGCGGCATCTGGAAGCCGCCGTGGCCGCCTTGCCAACTGTCAAAAAGGAAGGGGAAAAGTGAAAAACCTGCTGCTTCTGCCGCTGCTCCTGCTGGTCTGCGGCCTGATCTCTGCCTGCGGCGTGACGGAAAAGGACAGCGGCGCCGCCCTGACGCCCGCGGTGCAGGGCGCTCCCGCCGCTGCGGCCAATGCCTTCAATCCCTGGATGAACAAGGCCCTGCCCAATACCCGGAGCCTTTCCGCCGAGGGCATGGCCATGGTGCGGGCCATGGGTGCCGACCGCCAGAGCATCGAGGACGAAGCGGCGCACCGGCCCCACTGGCGCGAGGAGATCTATCCCGTCTTCTTCGGCAACAGGACGGCCCCGCATGAACTCATCGTGCTGCTGGACTTCGCCTCGTCCGACAGCGCCCGCGTCTGGAAGGCCGTGCGCGATGCGGCGGGCAGGCTCTCGCCCCAGGACGTCAAGATCGCGGTCTTTGCCAAGAATACGGAAAATTACGGCACCGACCTCATGGGCATGGGCATCTGGATCAGCTACGAACGCAAGGGCCAGGCCATGGACTACATGAGCCACGCCCTCGGCGAATGGAACCGCATCAAGGCCGCCCAGAAGAAGCAGGGCCGTGTCGTACCCTTCACCAACGAATACGACGCCACCGTCACCGCCACCGACCTGCCCATCCACTATGCCTACATGGCCAGGCTGCGCCCGCCCGTGCCTGCCAGCCAGGAACTGGACGTGGCCCGCTACTGCTACAATGCCGGCAACGTGAACATGTACCAGGCCGTGCAGATCTCCCGCTACTACGGCGTGAAGCGCGTCCCTGCCGTCATCGCCGACGGCAGGGTGCTGTCTTCCCCTTCGGCTTCGGCCATCGCTGACGCCCTGCGCTAGGGCGGCACCACGCCCCTTGCGGGACGGGTCCGGCGCATCCGGCGGGCCCGTCCTTCTTTTTTGCCGGGCCTCCGGCGATCCGTGACCTGACCTGTCCGCATGCGCCTTGCCGCGCTACGCCGGGACGGAGAGCTGCACGGGACGGGGCCCCGGCCGGCCAAGAGCACCGTACCCGCAGGCCCGGAGCCGGCCCGGGACCGTTACGGGCCATGCGCGGGCCCCTCCCCGGCCAGGAGGGAGCGACGACGCCCGGCGCTCCGGCGGGATAAACGCGCTCCAGGCAACAGGCGAAGGGATGGGCTCCGGCATGCGGCCCACTGCGCGGCCATGCCGGGAAAGGGCGCCGAGCAGCGCGGGCAGCGGCGGCAAGGCCGGCCGGACAAGCACGGCCATGTTCCCCGCGCCGGGACACCCATTGAATATTTTGCCGATCTTGGCTAGCACTGGCCTGTCCGTCCATGACGGCGCATGGAGTCCCATCATGCCCCAAAAAGTCTTCGCCCCCGGCAATCGCTGGCTGGTCGTCTACCTGGCCTTCCTGAGCGCCTTCGCGCCGCTCTCCACCGACATGTACCTGCCCGCCCTGCCGCACATGACGCAGGCCCTGCAGACCACGGACGCCCTCTCCAGCCTGAGCATCTCCTGCTTCTTGCTGCTGTTCGGCGCATCCATGCTCTTCTGGGGACCGCTCAGCGACAAATACGGCCGCAAGCCCGTGCTCTACGCGGGCGCGCTGCTCTATGTGGTCTCCAGCCTGTTCCTGGCCCTGGCCCAGTCCATCTGGCCCCTGCTCTTCTGGCGCGCCGTGCAGGCCGTGGGCAGCGGCGGCATCAGCGCCATGGCCCTGGCCATCGTCAAGGACGTGCTGCGCGGCCGGGCCATGGAAAAGGTCATCACCTGGATCCAGACCATCACCATCCTGGCGCCCATGCTGGCCCCGGTCATCGGCGGCGCGCTGCTGGCCGTCACCGACTGGCGCGGCATCTTCGCCTGCCTGCTGCTCTGCGGCCTGCTGGCCGCCGGCGGGACCCTGCTGCTGCGCGAGACCATGACCCGTCCGGTGCAGGGCAACGCCTTCCGCACCCTGGGCCGTCTGCTGGTGGTGCTGCGCCACCGGGGCTTCCGTTGCCTGCTGCTGCTCTTTTCCGCCACCAGCATGCCCTTCATGGCCTATCTGGCCCTTTCCTCCTACATCTTCCAGGGCCTGTTCGGCCTTTCGCCGCAGGGCTACAGCCTGTTCTTCGCCTTCAACGCGGGCATGAGCATGCTGGGCCCGCTGGCGCACGAGCGCTTCTTCCGTACCGCGCCCCGGCGCGTCTTCTTTGCCGCCTATCTGGGCATCGTCGTCCTGGCCGGGCTGGGCCTGCTGCTGGTGGGGGATCAGGGGCCCTTCATCTTCGCCCTGCTCTGCGCGCCCGTCAGCTTCTGCGGCAGCGCCCTGCGCCCCCCGGCCACGGTACTCATGCTCAACCAGATGAAGGGCGATACCGGCAGCCTGACGGCCCTCATCAACAGCGGCGGCCTGCTGTTCGGCAGCCTGTCCATGCTGCTCTGCGCCCTGCCCGTCTGGCCCGGTCCCGTGGCCGCCCAGGCGCTCATGGCCGTCCTGGTGGGGCTGGCCTGCCTGCTGGGCTGGCTCTGGCTGGATGGCCACAAGGTCTACGAGGGCTGATGCCCGGCCCCGAGGCTTGCGGAGCCGCCGCGGCAGTCCTTTTGCGCCCGCATCACGGCAGTCCTTCAGGGCTGCTCTACCACTTTTTGTCCCGTGCCGCTGCCTCGCCGTACCTGTGGTGGCAACATCGTTGCCAGTCCGGCGCTTTTCCCCCTACCCCGGCCGCGCCCGGACGCTGCTGAAAGGAGAAAAATGGACACTGCCGGCTTTCCCCTGTAGGCTGGTCGCTGCTGGCATGAAGCTTGCTTCGTCCAGGACGACGTCCTGCGGTGCATCCCGCACCGCACACCCTATCGACCATCCCCGGGAGGGATCCCCATGCCCCATATCGATCGCGTCAATGTTGCCTCTTTGACCCGCCTGGCCGACGTGGCCGGAAACCATGACCGCCTTGTGGCCACTGCGGGAGGCGGCTTCCAGACCACCGGCAGGATCGGCGCCTTCTTCACCGCCAAGGCCACCCACCGCGCCTCCGCCGAGGCTTTCCTCGGCGCCATCCGCAACCGGTACGGCGACGGCATCGCCGACGCCCTGGCCCCGCAGCTCAGCGCCATGCGCCAGCAGGGCAAGCCGCTCAAGGCCCGCGTGGCCCGCGACATCCTGGCCCAGGCATCGAACATGTCCCAGGCCCTGGGCCCGGCCAATGGCGAGATGGCCCGCCGTTTCCTGCTGGGCAACGACGGCGCGGGCGATACCCGCAATCTGGACCATGCGCTGCAGGGCTTCTGCGCGAAGAACGACCTCCAGCCCTCCCCGGCCCTGCGCCAGGCCTTCGAGCGGATCATCAACGACATGGCGGCCAACAGCCAGAAGCTGCTTTCCTATCAGGACATGGCCGAGGCCGTGACCATGCAGACCCTCCAGTCCCGGCCCGCGGACTACATCCTCTCCGGCATCGATCCGCAGCTGACCCGCGACGCCGCCCTGGATGCCTGCGCCACCCATCTTGGTGTGGACGGCGAGCTCAAGGCCCAGCTGGGCCAGCTCATGGACCGCGTGCTGGCGGAAGAAAGCGCGGCAGGACGTCAGGGCACGCCCGCGGACTTCTTCCGCGATCTTTCCACGGCCAACCAGACCTCCCTGCAATGCTTTGCTTTTGCCTGCGGCAAGCCGGGCCTGGGGGACGCCACGCTCCGTGATGCCATGAGCCTGGCCCCCCGCCAGTCTGTGGGCGAGATGGCCACACTGGCGCCCCAGCTGAACCTGGGCGGCGGTATCGCCCTCATCATGGTGGCCATGCGGCGCCTGCCCGAGATGCGCGCCCTGCAGCCCCAGGGCACCCTCAGCCGCGAGACCCTGTGGCAGGGCTGCTTCCAGGAGGCCATGCCGCAGGATCTGGCTGCCAGGAGCCAGCGTGATTTCAACAGCGCCATGTATGACAAGCTCCTGGCCATGTTCCAGGCCCGCTCGGAGGATCCCGCGGCCCCCTTCAACGGCATGCTCCTGCTCAGTGCCGGTGTGCGCCTGGAAAAGGCCCTGGAAGCCACCAGCACGACTGCCGGCTTCGGACTCCAGGACTTCGCCTTCCCGCCTGCCCTGACGCCTCTGGCGCGCCTGGGCGACATGGCCGCGGTGGAAAAGGAGATGGCCATAGACCTGAACCGGCGCGGTACGCAACACGCCCTTCCCGGTTACCGGCCCACCATCAGTTTCGGCGGTGTGGGCATCCCGGCGGAGGCAGAGGCCACCGTCCATATCCAGGACATCGCCTACATGACCGACGAGGACAAGAACGATTTCGAGCATGGCCGGCCGTCCACCATGTCGCACAATCTGACCATCCGGGCCCAGCTGCTCTGCGGCAACAATGACGCGCAGACACGGCAGGTCCTCCTCAGCATGGGCCAGTCCGGCGCGTTCCTGGTGCGCACCCTCAGCGACCGGACCGGCGTGCTGCTGGACGAGCACTCGCCCCTGGACATCGACATCCGCCGCGAGGCCAACGGCGATGTAACCATGCGTTACCACACGCCGCCCCAGTCGCCGCTGGATGCGGACTTCACCTACACCGTCACCCCGGACGGCCGGGGCGTGCTCACGGCCTGCCGCATGCAGGCCCGTCAGCCCCAGGATGCCTGATCCCCTAACAAGGAGCCCCTGCCATGAACCCCGCTTTTTCTTCCCTGCTGGCCGCCCTGGCCCGTGAACTGGGCCTGCCCGGCATCGAGACCCGCGACGACGATCCCTCCTGCCTGCTGGTCATCGACGATTTCGAGGTCAGCCTGCGCTGCCTCGCCACGGATCAGGTCATGATCTTCACCGTGGTGGCCCCCCTGCCCGCACGCAAGCGTGACGAGCTCTGCGCCGCACTGCTGGACGCCAACACCTTCTTCCACCAGACCCAGGGCTTCACCCTGGCCGCCCGTGAAGATACGGGCGTGACCCTGCAGGGCACGCTGCCCCTGACCGCGCTCACGGATGCCAATGTGGGCACCTGGGTGGGCAATTTCGTCAACGTGGCCGCCCACTGGCAGGAACGCTGCCTGGCCTGCGACGCCGCCGCTGCCGACGCCCCGGGAGCGGCCGCCGCGGATGCGGCCCTGATGGCCGGCATGCTGCGCATCTAGGCGCGCGGAAGGCCGCGCCGGTCGCATCGGTCGCGCCGGATGCTCCGGCAGGGTGCGGACCGGAGCGCGCTCCTTCCTCCTTTTCCTGTCCTGCCCCGGCGGGGCGGCGGTCCCCACCGTCGCCCCGTTTCCTTTCCCCGGGGCCGGGGAAAGCGCCGTCCCGCCGGGGCGCAGGAGCGGAGCGTCTCCGCCTGCCGCACCCTCCGGGGGACGAACGAACGGGCTCCTTACCAGGAGGCCTTGCGCACGCCGGGGATCTCGCCCTTGTAGGCCATCTCACGGAAGCAGATACGGCAGATGCCGTAGTTCCGGAGGTAGGCGTGGGGCCGGCCGCAGATCTTGCAGCGGTTATAGCGGCGGGTGGAGAACTTGGGCTCCGCCTGCTGCTTGAGAATCATAGACTTTTT
>NZ_CASDOY010000020.1 GCF_949282365.1 uncultured Desulfovibrio sp. | reverse complement strand
CGGCGCGGCTGCCGCCCCCGAAGCGGACAAGGCCCCCGAGGTCGCTCCCGCGCAGGCCGAAGCCGCGCCCGCGGCGCCCAAGGCCGAAGCGGCCCCCGAAGCCGCCCCGGCGGAAGCCCCCGCGGCCCGCGTGGTGGCCGCTCCCGAAGCCGAAAAGGCCCCCGAAGCCAGGGCCGAGGCCGTGAAGGGCGAAGCCAAAGCCGAAAGCAAGGCCGAGCCCCGTCGCGAGGCCCGCGTGGAAAAAGCCACGCCCCAGACCGCCCGCGTGGTGGCCCCGGCCGGTGCCCGCGTCATCAGCCGCCCTGATGCCACGCCCACGGCCCGCATCGTCCGGCCCGCCCAGGCTGCCGCTCCTGCCGCCAGGGCCGAGGCCAAAACCGAGGCCAAGGCCGAAACCAGGCCGGAAGCCAAGCCGGAAAAGGCCCCCGAAGCCCGCAAGAGCGCGGTGCTGGCCGCCATCAACGCCAAGGAAGCCGCCGAGAACGGCGCCGCGGAAAAGGCCGCCCGTCCCCGTGCGGGCCGTCCTGACGCCTCGGCCATGCCCGAAGGGTCCTCCGCGCCCACGCTGCCCCAGCGCGAGCCCCGCGAGAACCGTGACGAACGCCCCGCGGAAGCCACGCCCACCCGTGCCCGCGTGGTGGCCCCGGCGCCCCAGGTGCGCGTCATCTCCCGTCCCCAGCCCGGCGCCGCGCCCGCCCGCGACAGCCGTGACGGCGGCCGTGACCGTGACGGTGGCCGCGACAACCGCGACCGCGACGGCCGTGACAACCGCTCCGGGCGTCCCGGCGGCAACCGCACCGGCTTCGGCGACCGTCCGCGCGGCGGTGCGCCCCGTCCCGCCGGCGGCGGCTACAGCGCGCCCGCGCCCGCCGCTCCCGTGGACAGCCGCGACGGCCAGAGCAAGAAGAAGCGCAACAAGGGCCGCCGCACCGTGGATTTCCAGCAGGGCGATTTCGGCCGCCATCAGGACGATGACGACGCGCCGCGCATGAACCGCAGCACCCGCGGCCGCCGCAAGCCCGGCAAGCCCGCGGCCCCCGCGCAGGCCACCCAGCCCATCAAGGCCGCCAAGCGCAAGATCCGCGTCACCGAAGCCATCCGCGTGGCCGACATGGCCCACCAGATGGGCCTCAAGGCCAACGAGATCATCAAGGTGCTCTTCGGCCTGGGCGTCATGGCCACCATCAACCAGTCGCTGGATATCGACACCGCCACCCTGGTGGCCGCCGAATTCGACTACGAAGTGGAAAAGGCCGGCTTCTCCGAAGAAGATTACCTGCTGCCCCAGCAGGAGGACAAACCCGAGGACCTCAAGCCCCGTCCGCCGGTGGTCACCATCATGGGCCATGTGGACCACGGCAAGACCTCGCTGCTGGACGCCATCCGCAAGTCCAACGTCACCAGCGGCGAAGCCGGCGGCATCACCCAGCACATCGGCGCCTACCATGTGAAGACCAAGCGCGGCGAGATCGTCTTCCTCGATACGCCCGGCCATGAGGCCTTCACCGCCATGCGCGCCCGCGGCGCCCAGGTCACGGACCTGGTCATCCTGGTGGTGGCCGCCGACGACGGCGTCATGGAACAGACCCGCGAAGCCGTGAACCACTCGCGCGCCGCCGGTGTGCCCATTATGGTGGCCGTCAACAAGATGGACAAGCCCGGGGCCGACCCCGACCGCGTGCTGCGCGAACTGTCCGAGATGGGCCTGCAGCCCGAAGACTGGGGCGGCGACACCATCGTGGCCAAGGTCTCCGCCAAGACCCGCCAGGGCCTGGACGAACTGCTGGAACTGGTGGCCCTGCAGTCCGAGATCATGGACCTCAAGGCCAACCCCAACAAGCCCGCCCACGGCCGCATCGTGGAAGCCAAGCTGGACAAGGGCCGCGGCCCCGTGGCCACCGTGCTCATCCAGGAAGGCACCCTGCACCAGGGCGACAACTTCGTCTGCGGCCAGTTCTCCGGCCGCGTGCGCGCCCTGATGAACGACCAGGGCAAGAAGGTCAAGGAAGCCGGCCCCTCCATCCCCGTGGAAGTGCAGGGCTTCGAAGGCGTGCCCGAAGCCGGTGAGGAGTTCTTCGCCGTGGCCGACGAAAAGCTGGCCCGCCGCATCGCCGAGATGCGCGCCACCAAGCAGCGCGAACGCGATCTGGCCAGCGAATCCAAGGTCACTCTGGAAACCTTCCTCTCGCGCCGTGCCTCCGACCAGGAGACCCTGACCCTCAATCTGGTGCTCAAGGCCGACGTGCAGGGCAGCCTGGAAGCCATCACCGAGGCCCTCAACAAGCAGAGCACGGACAAGGTGCGCATCAACGTGGTGCACGGCGGCACCGGCGCCATCTCCGAATCCGACATCATGCTGGCTTCCGCCTCGCAGGCCATCATCATCGGCTTCAACGTGCGTCCCACCTCGCGCATCAAGGATATCGCCGAACGCGAGAACGTGGACATCCGCTTCTATGATATCATCTACAAGCTGGTGGATGACATCAAGAGCGCCATGGCCGGCCTGCTGGCTCCCGTGCAGCGCGAGGTCTACCTGGGCCAGGCCGAGGTGCGCAACACCTTCAGCGTGCCCAAGGTGGGCATCATCGCCGGTTCCTATGTGGCCGACGGCAAGATCGCCCGCAACGCCGGCGTGCGCCTGCTGCGCGACGGCGTGGTGGTCTACACCGGCAAGATCAGCTCCCTCAAGCGCTTCAAGGACGATGCCCGCGAAGTGGTCAAGGGCAACGAGTGCGGCGTGGGCCTGGAGAACTTCAACGATGTCAAGATCGGCGACGTGATCGAAGCCTTCGAGACCGTGGAAGAAGCCGCCACCCTGTAACGAGCGACGAACCGTGTCATGGCCGGGCCTGCCCCCGGCCGTGGCAACGGATATCCCATCGGGGAATGTCCCCCTTTTCCCCGCCAGGGCGGCCGGTCTTCCGGCCGCCTTTTTTTGTTCCGCGTTTTATTCATGAGGGGGGAAGGGGGACCTTTTTGGAAAAAGGTCGCCCCTTCCCCCCTCATACTCCCCCCATCCCTTCCAAAAACTTTCCTTCAGGTCAGTGCCGGTCTGCCCTGGCGCCGCGGACCGCCCCTGCCCGCCCGTCCCCCGGCGGCCCGGGAGGGAGGCCGCACGGGAGAAAGAAGATGGCCGGGCCTGCCAGCCGGACGGCCCCGTCGCCAGGCTGGAGACGTCGCCTCCTGCAAGCAGGCAGCTGCGGCCGACACGGGTCTTTCCCGTCCTTCGCGCTCCGTGCGGGGACATCTGGCGCCGCGGGATGCGTCCCCGCCCCACGCTCCCTTCTCCCGGCAGGAGACACCGGCAGGCGGGGCGGCAACGCCCTTTTCCCGGGAGCCGGCCCTTTTCAGCCGCCGCAATATCCTTTACAAAACGTGGCTGACGCCATGTCTTCCCCTTTCCCGGCCGATGCGCGACAGCACGCCGCGCCGGGTAACGGCGGGGACGGTCCATACCGACCTGAACAAAAGTTTTACGGGGGGATGGGGGCCGGGGGAAAGGGGATGCTTTGCCAAAAGCGGCCCCTTCCCCCGGCCTGCCGCTCCCGCGAGCTGATGCCATGCCCATGTTCGTAGCAGTCCTCACTGTGGAATTCGCCCTTGACGGCAACGACAACCTCAAGGCCAAGCGCCGGGTGGCCAACAGCCTGAAGCAGAAGGTACGCAACCGCTTCAACGTGGCCATCGCCGAGGCGGGCACCGAGAACAGCCTGACGCGCCTGCGCCTGGCTGTGACCTCCATCTCCAACAGCGAAGCGCACCTGCGCAGCCGCATGGACAAGTGCGCGCTGATGATGGAGGCCGTATGCACTGAAGAAATGACCGACAGCGAGGTGGAGATCTATGCCGTTGACGACTGAGATACCGGAAACGTGGCGCGCGCCCGCCGCGCGCATGGCGGAGCGCCTGCGCGGTCTGGACCGCGTGCTGGTGGCCGCGCATGTGAACCCCGACGGGGACGCCCTGGGCTCCATGAGCGCGGTGGGCTGGATGCTGCGGGCCCTGGGCAGGGAATGCGTGCTCTACAGCCCGTCGGGCGTGCCGGGATACCTCTCCTTCCTGCCCCTGCCGCGCACGCTGCTGACCAGTCTGGAGCGCCTGCCCTTCGAGCCGCAGGGCCTGGTCCTGCTGGACTGCGGCGAGCCCCAGCGCCTGGGCGAGGAGCTGGCCTCCGCCCTGCACGGGTGCTTCGCCGGGCTGCCCGGCATCAATATCGACCATCATCTGGGCAGTGACGGCATGGGCACGAGCGGCAACTGGATCGAGCCCGCGGCCGCGGCCACGGCCCAGCTGGTGGCCTATGTCTGCCTGGCGGCCGGCTTGCGTCCCGAAGGCCCGCTGGGCGAGGCCCTGGCCCTGGGTCTGGTGACCGATACCGGCGGTTTCGCCCACGGCAGCACCACGGCGGCGGTTTTCCGGCTGGCGGCCCTGCTCGGCGAGCACGGCTGCGACATCCCCGGCCTGCGCGAGAAGCTGGACAGCAACTGGAGCCCGGCGCGCATGGCGCTCTGGGCCCGGCTCATGCAGCGGGTGGAGCTGGCCTGTGACGGCCGCGCGGCCCTGTGTCTGGCCCGTCTGGACGATCTGCGCCGGTGCGGGGCCCTCAAGGAGGATCTGGAAGGACTGGTGGAGCAGTTCCGCCGCCTGCGCGGCGTGGAGGCCTCGGCCCTGCTGCGGGAGGACGCGCCCGGCGTCTGCAAGCTCAGCCTGCGTTCCACGGGCGACACGGACGTGCGTTCCGTGGCCGTGCAGTTCGGCGGCGGCGGCCACCGCAACGCGGCGGGCGGCACCCTGCGCATGGAAGGCCAGGACGCCCTGGACGCGGTGCGCGCCGCCCTCTGCCGTTTGCTGCGGGGCCGGGAGCGCGGCTGAGGCTCTTTTTGCTGCCGCCGCATCTTCCGGGCAGCCCAGCCCGGCACAAGAACACGAAGAGATACGCAAAAGGGACCGCCCGCGGGCGGTCCCTTTTGTCATGGCACGAGCGGCACCCGGGTGCCGCCAGTGCGCATCGATGCAATTTTGCTATTTATTTCAAACAAATCGATAGGATGGGCCACGCATGTCCCGTGAAGGATGCCTGCCGCGGGCTCCCGCGCTCCCCTGAAAAGCACGCTGGGGATCTGTAACGATCAGCGGCTTTCGGGGAAGATGGGGGAGCTTGCGGGGGAAGAAAGCCCTTGTTGGCCGCAAGGGCTACGGGCATCGACAGCAACGCGCGACCGGACGGCGGCCCGCAGGGCCGTGCCCGTTGCGACGAAGGAAGCTACGGGCATCGACAGCAACGCGCGACCAGACGGCGGCCCGCAGGGCCGTGCCCGTTGCGACGAAGGAAGCTACGGGCATCGACAGCAACGCAACGGCCTTCCTTCCCCCGCAAAACGAAACGTGGTCCCGGGCCTAGTCGGGGATGTACCGGTTGATGGTGGCCGCGCCTTCTTCATGGGCGCGGTAGTAGATGCGCAGCTCGCCCCTGTCGTCCAGGTCGAAGCGGGACTCCTGCACCAGACCGTTGACCTCGGCCGTCATCAGGGCGGAAAGGATGTCTTTCTTGTTGAGCGCGCGGAAGGAGCCGTACGTCCCCTTGAGGGCCTCGATGATGTCCTCGGGGCAGGCTTCGTCCACGGTGGTCATGTATTTGAGGATGGCGAAATTCAGCGGCTTCATCCTAGTTCTCCTTTCTGCGCAGGAACTCCAGCGGATTGGTGGCGATGGTGAAGATGCCCACGACCATCAGCACGGCGCCGATCCAGGCCACGGGGACCATGTTCCAGCCGTCCATGCCGAAGAGCACGCCCAGGATGAGCCAGCAGAAGAACGGCCCCCAGAAGGAATAGGCACCGTTGCAGGCCATGCCCAGGGCCGCGCCGCACATGGCATTGCCCCGGTACCAGCACATGAAGTTGAAGTAGCAGAGGAAACCGGCCACCACGAACCACTTCATGGAAGGCAGGTCCGTCAGGGCCTGGCCCAGCATGGCAAAGCCGTCGGTCTTGCCGATCCAGGCCAGGATGGGCACCAGCACCAGCAGGTTGGCGATGCCGATGGTCACTTCGCGGATGGTGATGCCCACTTCGGAATCGATGATGGAGACGCCGTAACCGCAGACGCAGCCTTCGATGCCCCAGCCCAGGGCCGCCAGGAAGCCGAAGAACAGGCCCAGCATCATGTGGGGATGGGCCTCGTTGCCGCCGGAACTGGCGATGCCGATCATGGCGCTGGCCGCGAAGCAGATGAAGATGCCCAGCAGCATGCGGGGGGTCAGGGCCTGCTTGAACAGGAAGCGGGCCAGGATGGCGCCGATGGCGGGGCACAGGGCGCTGATGGGCACGATGACCGAGCCGGCCATCTGCAGGCCCACCACATAGCAGGTGGAGGCAAAGGGCCCGCCGAACAGGGCCGCCACCAGCATCATCATGCCGGGACGGGTCCTGAAGCTGCGGCCGAAGTCGCCCAGTTTGCCGCGCAGGGCGGCCATGATGAGCGCCCAGACGGCGGCGCAGCCGTCAGTCAGGCCCGCGCCCAGGGCGCTCAGCAAAAAGAGGACGGCGAATTCCGACAGGCCGGCATCACCGCCGTACCAGACGGCCCAGATGCCCATGGCCATGGCATAGGTCATGAAGGCCGTGTACATTCCGTAGACCATGCCGGACGAGACCGCCGTCAGGATGCCCCTGACCCGGAAACTCTGGCTCATGGCTTTTTTGGCGGCCACAGCGGCCGCACTGGGGGCTGCGCTCTGCGTCATATCTCCTCCCCTGCTGCGCTTCTGCCGGGACTGCCGCCCGGCATGTTTTCCCCTGGCGTGCACGACGCCGTCGCGGCCAAGATCCCGCGCCCGGCGCTGTGACGCTCCCGCCGCGCCCTCCCTTTTCCCGAAAGAGGCGCGGCTGTCGCGGCGGACGACGGCGCACGGGCCGCCTCCTGCCGCTCCCCACAGATCTTCAAACATTCCCCTGCCCCGGGGCAGAGGCTGCCGCCGCTATCCGGCAGCGGCATGCGCCCCGGGCACAGACGTTTTCCACGGGCGGCCTGTCCCCGCGCCTGCGGCGCACAAGGCCCGCCCGGCCCCTGTTGCCGCCCTGCCGCACTGCGGGCGTGCGGGGCTCCTGTCAGGCATCGTCCCCGGCGGGGCGTCTTCCCGTCCCGGAACACGGCGACGCTGCCCGCGACATGCCGGCAGGCCACGGGCGGCACCCTGCTGGCAGCGGCCGTCGCGCGGCTGCCCGCCGGGCGGCACAAGGCCCCCCGGCCCGTTCACGCCGTGACCACGGTCCCCAGCGGTTCGCCGTCCAGCAGATAGCGGCGCAGGCTGGAGGGCTGGCGGCCGTCCAGGATCAGGGCCCGGGTGCAGCCTTCGTCCAGGGCGTGCAGGCAGGACTGCACCTTGGGGATCATGCCGCCGTTGATGACCCCGGACTCGATGAGCCCGGCGATGCGGGCCCGATCCAGCGAGGGGATCAGCTTTTTGTCCGCATCCAGCACGCCGGGCACGTCGGAGATGAGCACGAAGTAGTCGGCATGCAGGGCCCCGGCCACGGCGCCGGCGGCGGTATCGGCATTGATGTTCAGGGCCTGCCCTTCCGGGCCGGAGGCAACGGGGGCCACCACGGGCAAAAAGCCGCCGTCCAGCAGGCAGGAGAGCACCGAGGCATCCACCTTTTCCACCTCGCCCACCAGACCCAGCGCGGGATCTTTCAGCCGCGCCCGCAGCAGGCCCGCGTCACGCCCGGACAGGCCCGCGGCCCGCGCGCCGTGCTGCAAAAAGCGGCTGACCACGGTCTTGTTCACCTGGCCGCAGAGCACCATCTCCACCGCCTGCATGGTGTCGGCGTCGGTCACGCGCAGGCCGCGCTCGAAGCGGCTCTCGATGGCCAGGCGGTTCAGCAGGGCGTTGATCTGGGGCCCGCCGCCGTGCACCACCACCAGGCGCATGGTCTGTTGCAGAAAGGCCATGTCGTCGGCGAAGGCCGCGTTCAGCTCGTCCTTGTCCATGGCGTGGCCGCCGTATTTGATGACAACAGTCCGGGTACTCATATCGTCTCCTTGAGGCTCTGGCGTGAAATGTGCGGGCAGACCGCCTTAGACCTGTAGCATCCGGGTCCGGCAGGCGCAAGATGCCCTGCGGCCGCCGCTCTGTACGTACCATTGCAAGGCGCGCGCATTGGGGTTATCCTGTCCTGCTTGCGGTCACAGGGCACAGCCGCGCCCGGCCCCCTGTCCGCCCCAGCCCGCCACTATCACCGCGACGGCCTCCCGCCGCTGAAGGACATGATCATGAATAAAGTCGTTACCCGTTTCGCGCCCAGCCCCACGGGCCATCTGCACATCGGCGGCGCGCGTACCGCCATTTTCTGCTGGCTGCTGGCCCGCCATTTCGGCGGCGAGTTCCACCTGCGCATCGAGGACACCGACCTGCTGCGCTCCAAGCAGGAGTACACCGACTCCATCCTGGCCTCCATGCGCTGGCTGGGCCTGGACTGGGACGGCCCCCTCAACTACCAGACCCAGCGCACCGAGCTCTACAACAGCTATGTGGACAAGCTGCTGGAGACCGGCCATGCCTACTGGTGTTCCTGCACGCCCGAAGAAGTGGAAGCCATGCGCGAAAAAGCCCGCGCCCAGGGCCTGAAGCCCCGCTACAACGGCTGCTGCCGCGAACGCAACCTGGGCCCCGGCGAAGGCCGCTGCGTGCGCCTCAAGGCGCCCCAGGCCGGCAAGGTGGTCTTTGACGACATGGTCAAGGGCCGCATCGCCGTGGACGTGAGCGAACTGGACGACATGGTCATCCGTCGCGCCGACGGCATGCCCACCTACAACATGGCCGTGGTGGTGGACGACTACGAGATGGGCATCACCCACGTCATCCGCGGTGACGACCACGTGTCCAATACTCCGCGCCAGATCCTCATCTACGAAGCCCTGGGCCTGCCCGTGCCCACCTTCGGCCATGTGCCCATGATCCTGGGCCCCGACCGCCAGAAGCTCTCCAAGCGCCACGGCGCCCGCGCCGTCATCGAATACCAGAACGACGGCCTGCTGCCCCAGGCCCTGGTCAACTATCTGGTGCGCCTGGGCTGGTCCCACGGCGACCAGGAGATCTTCACCCAGGAAGAACTCGTCAAATTTTTCGACGGCACCAGCCTCAACCCGGCCGCCGCGGCCTTCGACCCGGCCAAGCTGGAGTGGATCAACGCCCACTTCATGCGCGAGATGCCCCTGGACGAACTGGCCGGACTGGTGCGCCCCTTTGTGGAAAAAGCCGGCCTGCCCGCCGACATCACCGACGGGCAGCTGGCCGCCCTCTGCCACATGTTCCGCGAGCGCGCCGGCGACCTCAAGGCCCTGGCCGAATCCTTCGCGCCCCTGCTGACCCCTGCCGACCAGCTGGTCTATGACGAAAAGGCCCGCGCCAAGAACCTGACCGACGCCAGCAAGGCCCACCTCAACGCCGTGGCCGAGATCTTCGCCGCCTGCGAGCCCTTCGACGCTCCGGGCCTCGAAGCCGCCCTGCACGGCTATATCGAAGGCAACGGCCTCAAGTTCAAGGACGTGGCCCCGGCCCTGCGCACGGCCCTGATGGGCTTCATGGGCGGCCCCCACCTGCCCGAGATCATGGCCTTCCTGGGCAGGGACGCCAGCCTGGCCCGCATCCGCCGCGCCGCCGCCCTGTAGCCGCCCACGTCCGCGAGGGAGCTTTTCACCGGGCCTCCGGCCCAAGGGGAACGCCATGGAAAGAAAGGAAGTCACCCGCATGCTGGTGGGCGTCCAGCCCCGGGGCCACGGCACCATCCGCGTGGTGGGCGCCAAGCTGCACGGCATCGTGGTCACGGAGTCCAAGCTCAACTATCACGGCTCCATCACCATCGATACCGACATCCTCGAAGCAGCCCGCCTGCTGCCGCTGGAATATGTCTATATCTGGAACAAGCACAGCGGCGCGCGCATCGAGACCTATGTGCTGCCCGGCCCGCGCGGCAGCGGCGTGGTCTGCCTCAACGGCGCGGCGGCCCGCACCTGCCAGGTGGGCGACGAGATCATCGTGGCCTCCTCGCGCGAGATCCCGGTGGCCCAGTATCACGACGGTTTCGCCTGCCGCGTGCTGACCTTCGACCAGACCGGCGGGCTGCCCAACCGCGTGGCCGAGCTGCTGGAATACCGCGTGGCGGCCCGGGACGAGGGCACGGAATTCGTCATCATGGACATGGCCACCGGCCGGGAGTGGATCAGCTAGACGGCAGCGCTCCGCCGCCCGCAAGGCCGTGACGAAAAACAGGCCCGCCCCAAAGACGACCTTTGGAGCGGGCTTTTTCCATCCCCGGGGCACGGCCGGCCCCCGCCGCCGGAACAGCGACGGGACCACTTGCATCCCCCGGCCGGACAGGGCATGCTGCGAAAAACAAAGGAGACTCCCATGGCTGACATCATCGCCAAATATCTCGGCGACCTGCGCGTGGAATGCGTGCACCGGCAGAGCGGCACGGTGCTCGTCACCGACGCCCCCAAGGACAACAACGGCAAGGGCGAGGCCTTCTGCCCCACCGACCTCTGCGCCACGGCCCTGGCCGCCTGCGCCATGACCATCATCGGCATCTACGGCAAGAACCACGGCGTGGACGTGACCGGCACCCGCATCGAGATCAGCAAGACCATGAGCGCCGACCCGCGCCGCATCGGCAAGATCGAGGTCATCTTCCACATGCCCGACCGCGACTATTCCGAAAAGGAAAAGACCATGATCGAACGGGCCGCGCACACCTGCCCCGTCCACCTGAGCCTGCATCCCGACACGGAACAGGTCTTCACCTTCAAGTGGAGCCGCTAGGCGCGCAGGCCGGCACGGACAGGAGACGCGCCGGTGCCGCAAGGACATGACGCCCGCCCCGTACCGGCCCGCCAGCCTGCCCCGTCCCTGATGCGTCCGCCCGCACCGGCGGATCTTCCGGCCCGGTCCTGATACCGCGTCCCTCCCGGCGGGCATGGGCAGACATCTCCCGGCCATCCCGTGCATGCGATGTTCGTGCCCGCCCGGCGGGCAGGGACAACAGGCCCCGGACACGACAAAGATGGCCGGCTTCCTCCGTCATGGGAGAGAGCCGGCCGTCCTGCTGCATCGTCCGTCAGGCAGGGAGGGCACGCCCGGCAGGGCCGTGCCCGTTGCGACGCAGGAAGCTACGGGCATCGACAGCAACGCGAAGAGCTCCCTCCCCCCTCAAAACAAAACATCATGAGCCCTGGGCCTAGAACCTGTAGAGGAAGGCCGGAGCCTCGCTGCCGGCCAAACGGTCCAGATCCAGACCGAGCCAGGTCTTGAGGCATTTTTCCCACCATGCGTCGTCGCTGGAAGGCATGAGCAGGGGCCTGTCCACCGGCACCTTGCAGGTCTCGGCCAGCCAGGCGTGCGCCGCCTGCTGGCCGCCCAGCTCGTCCACCAGGCCCAGCGCCACGGCTTCGCGGCCGGTGAAGATCTTGCCCGTGGCCAGGCGTTCGGCGCGGGCGCGGTCCATGTGCCGCCCCCGGGCCACGATATCCACGAACTGCTCGTGCATGTCCCTGAGGACGCCCTGGAAATAGGCCTTTTCCTCGGCCGTGAGCGGTTCCAGCATGGAACCGGCGTCCTTGTAGGGCGCGGTGGTCAGGGTCTGGCGGCCCAGGCCCAGCTTGTCCAGCAGGCCCCGGATCTGGGGGATGTCCATGCGCACGCCGATGGAGCCGGTCACGCTGGAGGCATTGGCGAACACGCGCCTGCCCGCCATGCTGACCATCAGGCCGCCGGAAGCGGCTGTGCCGCCCATGCTCACGGCCACGGGCTTGTCCTTGGCCAGACGTGCCAGGGCCTCATAGAGCTCCTGCGAGGCCGCCACGCCCCCGCCGGGGGAATCCACGCGCACCAGCACGCCCTTGACGGAAGGCATGCGGCCCAGTTTCCCGATCCAGCGCAGCTGGGCGTCGATATCCATGATGGGCCCGCTCACCCGCACCAGGGCGAGGCGCTCGCTGCCCAGGCCCGCGGCCTGCAGCGCCGCGAAGGCCGCGCAGCCGCCCAGCAGCAGGAGCAGCAGGCCCCAGAAGATCACGGGATGGCGCTTGCGGAACGGCACCCGGAACAGGTGCAGCCAGGCTTTTTGCGGCACATGGGACAGGGGGCAGGAGGCGGAGCAGACCGGCGGGGGCACGGCGGCCGCGGCCCTGCCGCCGCCCGGGGCCTTGCCGGGGGCGGGCGCTTCCCCGTCCATGCTCAGGGGCTGGGCGGAGGGCTCCCCGTTCATGCGCAAAGGATGTTCGGTGAACTCGTCGGCCGTAGGGGCATCCAGGCGCAGGCCGGCGGCCCCGTCCTGCGGGGAACGTGCGGGATCATTGATTTGCATGGCTCTGTTCGGGTAAAAGGTGCGGGGAGGGCCGCTCGACGCGGCCCGCTGCCCCTCCGGGGGCAGGCGACCGTGACCTCGTGTCCGCGTCCGGCCGCTCTGGCCCGCGGCACGGCACGTCCAACTGCCGGGCCGCCGCGCCATGCGGCGAATCCGCTTTCGTGGCCGCCGGGCCGCCGTCCGGCAGACGGCGAACGGCGGCAGCCAGGACACTGCGTCCCGACCCTAAGCCCATCCTTTGGGAAAGACAAGGAGCCTCCATGGAAACATTGTCCGTGGCCACGCGCAGCCGTTGTGAAATGCGCGACATCACCGCCCAGGTGCGGGAACTGGTGGCCCGCGGCCGCCAGCTGGGCCGCCGTGACGGCGCCCTGCTGCTCTTCTCGCCCCATACCACCTGCGGCCTGACCATCAACGAGGGGGCGGACCCCGACGTGCAGCGCGACATGGTGCGCTTTTTCCGCGCCCTGGTGCCGCAGGACGGCGCGTTCGACCATGCCGAAGGCAACAGTGACGCCCACATCAAGACCACCCTGCACGGCCCCAGCCTGATGCTCATCGTGGAGGACGGCCAGCTGCGGCTGGGCCGCTGGCAGTCCGTCTATCTCTGCGAAGGCGACGGCCCCCGGCAGCGCACGCTCTGGGCCCAGTGGCTGCCCGGCGAGGAGAGCCCCCGTCCATGAGCATGCCGCACGACATCTCCCTGATCCTGACCCTCACCGGCGGTCTGGGCGCGGCCCTGGTGCTGGGCTTCGTGACCCAGAAGCTGCGCCTCTCGCCCCTGGTGGGCTACCTGCTGGCGGGCATCCTGGTGGGGCCGCACTCGCCGGGCTTCGTGGCCGACGCCGGTCTGGCCTCGCAGCTGGCCGAGATCGGCATCATCCTGCTCATGTTCGGCGTGGGCCTGCACTTCCACCTCAAGGATCTGCTGGCCGTGCGCGGCATCGCCCTGGGCGGGGCGGCCATCCAGATCGCCCTCACCACCCTGGCCTGCACGGGCCTGCTCCAGTTCTGGGGCTTCTCCCTCTGGGCGGGCGCGGTCTTCGGCATGTCGGTCTCGGTGGCCAGTACCGTGGTGCTCACCCGCGTGCTGGCCGACAACCATGTGCTGCATACCCACACCGGCCATGTGGCCCTGGGCTGGCTGGTGGTGGAGGACCTGTTCACCATCCTGCTGCTGGTGCTGCTGCCCGTTGTCCTGGGCGCCGGCGAAGGCAATATCTGGTGGATACTGGGCGAGACCCTGCTCAAGCTGGCCGCGCTCACGGTCTTCACCCTGGTGGCCGGACAGCGCCTGATCCCGGCCCTGCTGGGCTATGTGGCGCGTACCGGCACGCGCGACCTCTTCACCCTGGCGGTCATCGTGCTGGCCCTGGGCATCGCCGTGGGCTCGGCCCTGTTCTTCGACGCCTCCATGGCCTTCGGAGCCTTCCTGGCGGGCATGGTGGTGGGCCAGTCGGACTTCAGCGCCCGCGCCACGGCCGAGGCCCTGCCCCTGCGCGACGCCTTCGCCGTGCTGTTCTTCGTCTCCGTGGGCATGCTTTTCGATCCCGGCGCGCTGCTGGAACAGTGGCCGCTCTTCCTGCTGGCCCTGGGCGTCATCGTGCTGCTCAAGCCCCTGCTGGCCTTCCTGGTCTGCCTCGCGGCCCGCAAGCCGCTGCGTCTGGCGCTTTCCGTGGGCCTCTCGCTGGGGCAGATCGGCGAATTCACCTTCATCCTCATGGGCCTGGGCGTCAGCTTCGGCCTGTTCGACGCCGCCATCAGCAATGCCGTCATCCCGGCGGCCCTGCTCTCCATCACCCTCAATCCCCTGATCTTCCGGCGTGTGGGCGGCCTGACCCGCCTGCTGGAGCGCCTGGGGCTGGGCGCGCGCCTGCCGCGCATGACGACCGGCCCCGACGATGACGCCCTGCCGCGTGTGGTCGTGGTGGGCTTCGGCCCCGTGGGGCGCAGCCTGTGCCGCATCGTGCGGGCCCACGGCCTGCTGCCCGTGGTGGTGGAGGCCAACATCGACACCGTGCGCCGCCTGCGCGGTCTGGGCCGCCCGGCCGTGCACGGCGACGCCACCCAGGCCGAGGTCCTGCGCGAGGCCGGTCTGGAACAGGCCCAGGCCCTGCTGCTGTCCGCGCCGGGCATCCCGGCCCGGGAGGTGGTGCCCATCGCCCGCAGCCTCAACCCCGATATCCGCATCTTCGTCAACACGCCCTTCGCCAGCGAGGCCGAGAGCCTGCGCCGCATGGGCGTGGCCGGCGCCTTCAGCGGCGAACGCGAAGTGGCCCTGAGCATGTCGCGCTTCCTGCTGGACGATCTGGGCGTGGGCCGCGCCGGTCTGGAAGCGGAACTGGCCCGCGTGCGCGAGGTCTTCGACGAAGGCCCCGCCCCGGCGCAACGCTGACGGCCGCCGGGCCGTCCCGCCGACGGTCCGGAAAAGGAATGACGGCATGCCGCGTCCCCCCGATCCTCCCCCGCGCATCATCCTGCATCTGGACATGGATGCCTTCTTCGCCTCCGTGGAGCAGATGGACCACCCGGAATGGCGGGGCAAGCCGCTCATCGTGGGCGGCGGGACGCGCGGCGTGGTCTCCACGGCCTCTTATGAGGCGCGACGCTTCGGCGTGCATTCGGCCATGCCCATGGCCACGGCCCGCCGCCTCTGCCCGCAGGCCGTCTTCGTGCGCGGCAGCCGGCACCGCTATGCGGAGCTTTCGGCCCGCATCATGGAGGCCCTGCGCGACTTCTCGCCCCTGGTGGAGCCCGCCAGCATCGACGAGGCCTATCTGGACGCCACCGGTCTGGAGCGCCTTTTCGGCCCGCCGGAAGCCCTCATCCATGCCATCAAGGAGCGGGTGCGCGAGGTCACCGGCGGCCTGACCTGTTCCGTGGGCGCGGCGCCGGTCAAGTTCCTGGCCAAGATTTGCTCGGACATCAACAAGCCCGACGGCAGCTACATCCTGCGCCCGGAAGACGTGGACGCCTTCCTGGACGGGCTGGAGGTGCGCCGCCTGCCCGGCGTGGGCAAACACATGGTAGCCGCCCTGGAAGCCCTGGGCATCCGCCGCGTGGAGCAGCTGCGCCGCTACAGCGCGGCACTGCTGGAGCAGCGTTTCGGCAAGTGGGGGCGCGTGCTGCACGCCCGGGCCCACGGCATCGACCCCCGCCCCGTAGTGCCCGAACACGAGATCAAGAGCGAGAGCGCCGAGACCACCTTCGCCCGGGATACCCGCGACCGGGAATTCCTCAAGACCATGCTCCTGACCCATGCCGAGCGCGTGGGGGCCTCGCTGCGCCGCCACGGCC
This sequence comes from uncultured Desulfovibrio sp., assembly GCF_949282365.1. Classification (GTDB taxonomy): domain Bacteria; phylum Desulfobacterota; class Desulfovibrionia; order Desulfovibrionales; family Desulfovibrionaceae; genus Desulfovibrio. The sequence continues at coordinate 20,154 of NZ_CASDOY010000020.1, read as the reverse complement.
TGCGCGGCCGCACCGTGACCCTCAAGGTCAAGTTCGCGGACTTCCGCCAGATCACGCGCTCCCGCACCCTGCCCGAAGCCACGGACAGCACCGAGACCATCTACGAGACCGGCGCGGCCCTGCTGGCCGCCGAGCCCCTGCCCCAGGCGGTACGGCTCATCGGCCTGGGCGTGTCCGGCTTCGGCGGTCCCCCGGCGCAGGGCCTGCTGCCCGGCGTGTTCCGGGGCGTGCAGGGGCGCGACCCCGAACAGGAGGCCCGTCGCCGCCGTCTGGACGCCGCCCTGGACAGCCTGCGCCACAAGTTCGGCAAGCAGGCCGTGCAGCGCGGCCGCCTGTTCCGCCCGCGGGAGGACGGCGGGGAGGCATGAGCGTTCCGGGGGAAGGGGACCGGCATCCGCACCTGCATAAAAGTTTTTTCGGGGTTGGGGCTGCGGGGGAAGGGGCAGTTTTTGCCCAAAACGCCCCTTCCCCCGCAAAACTGAACAAAAAAGGCCGGAAGAAGAAAACTTCTTCCGGCCGGGCCGCCCCCCAAGGCAGCCCCGCACTGCCTGCCCGCCTGTGCGTCGGGCGCAGGTAGTCGGCTGTGGAGAAATATGTTTGCCGCCGGGCCGCATCTTCCCGCAGGAAGGGCCGCGGGAAGGCAGCAAGACCGGCATGATGCGTGCTGTGCGGCACCCCTCCTGCCCGGCAGTGCGCCGTGGCCGGCCGCGTCTGCCGCCGGGCCGTGCCCGGGCCACGCCGGATGTCTGCCGGGGGAGCCCCGGGCTGTCGCGCCCGTACGCCCGGATCGCGCGGCACGGCCGTCAGCCGTCGAAGCGTTCCAGCTCCGGCACGGAAAGATCGGCGTGGAACAGGGCCGAATCCCCGGCTTCGGGCCGCAGCAGCAGGCGCAGGCACAGGGAGACCATCACGCAGGCCACCCCGGCCGGGGCCGTGGCGATGACGCCCTCATGGCGGGCGCTGTCCGCCTCCGCCGCGCTCAGGCCGGAAGCGTAGAGCTCCCGCACATAGGCCCGCCCGGAACGGGCCGCCCGGGCAAAGCCCTCGGCCCGCAGCACGGAACCGTGCACGAAGGGCACGCCCGCCGTGGCGGAACTCTTTTCCAGTAGCATTTTCAGGCCGAGGTCGTCCAGACAATCCACGGCCACATCCATGTCCCGCAGCATGTCCGGCAGATTTTTTCCATCCGCCCTGGTCTGCCGCACATCCAGGGCCAGGTGGCCCGCCATGTCGCGCAGGCCGCGCGCCGCGGCCGCGGCCTTGGGCTGGCCCAGGCTGCTTTCCGTGCAAAAATACTGGCGATTGAGGTTGCTTTCCTCAAAGACGTCGTCGTCGCACAGGCGCAGGCCGCCCACGCCCAGCCGCGCCAGCAGGGCGGCCACATGCCCGCCCAGGCCGCCGCAGCCCAGCACGAAGATGCGGGCCCGCAGCAGGCGGACCATTGCATCGGCGGAAAAAACACCGTAGTTTCTACGGAAGCGTTCCGGCCAGATGCCGTCTTGCAGGAGCGCGGCCATCACTTCCCGTTCAGGCACGGCGGCCTGCGCGGCCAGCCGCCGGATGGCGGCCCCGCCGACGAAAGCCGTCCCGTCCTGCGCCCGCCGCAGCACATGCGGCGCGGCCCAGCGGGCCAGCGGCGTCCGCCGCAGGAACAGGTCGAGGCGCTCCCGCGTCCTGGACTCAGGCCAGGGCAGGAACGCCGCGCCGCTGTCCCCCGCTTCAGGGGACCATGTGATGGGAGTCATGATCAACGGGCGTCTAACCTCCTCCGACAGCAGGGAAAAAGGCCACACGAGCACCGTCGCATATCTTGCTCTGGACCTCTTTCTGACGCCCGTTGATCATGACGATCTTGATCTCTTCCAGCGGCAGCCCCACCATCTTCGCCACGTCGGCAGCCGTGGCTCCTTCCGGCACATCAAGCGTTATCCCCGCCTCGGGATCATACCCGGGCACATAGTCCCGCAGGGTGGTACTCAGTTTGACGAGTATGCTCATGCTGGCCTCCGGTGCCGGCTCCCGCCGGTCAAGAAAAGGTGTGACGCGCCGGGCCCGCCGCGCGGCGGGCCCGGCCACAGTCTACGCTACTTCTTGATCCAGTTGAAGACCGTCTTCAGGTCCTCGTGCGGGATGTCGAAGGTGGTGTTGTGCGGGGCCACGGGCTCGTCCACGAAGAAGTCGGGCAGATGGTCGGCGGCTTCGGTGATGCCGGCGCGACGGTTGAAGTCCACTTCGGTGGAGAGGATGCGCTGGCCCAGGGTGACCACGTCGTCACCGGTGAGCTTCCAGCCGAACTTGGCGTTGAGCATGTCCACGATGGCGGCCAGGGCGTCCGGGATGTCCAGGATGGCGAAGGCCGTGAACAGGCACAGGCCCACGGAGTCCACGGAGGCCGTGGCGATCTGCAGGTTGCGGGAAAGCTCGATCTGGCCTTCGGGCTTCAGCGGATCGACCTTGCCGCCGCAGCTCAGGATGTTGGCGGTCACGGCGTAGCCGGCGGTGTGGTCGGCGCCCATGGGCGTGGTGGCGTAGGTCACGCCCACGCCCTTGACGGCGCGCGGATCGTAGGCGGGCAGGCTCTGGCCCTTGACGCAGGGCACGCGGCGCACGCCGAACACGCGGCCGGTGGTGGCGGTACCGCAGCCGATGATGCGGCCCAGGGGGGTACCGTCGCTGATGCCCTGCATGGCGGCCTTGACGGCTTCCACATCACCGTAGGGGATTCCGCCGCCGGCCATGGCAACGCCCACGGCAACGCCCACGTCGATGGTGTCCACGCCGATGTCGTCGCACATGTAGTCGAAGCGGCTCACGGCGTCGATATCGCTGATGCCGCTGTGCGGGCCGAAGGACCACAGGGTCTCGTACTCGGGCCACTTGCTCTGGAACTTGCCCTTCTTGTCGGGGAAGAGGCCGGAACAGCGGATGATGCAGCCGCTCATGCAGCCGTGGGCCACCGCGCCTTCGCCGCCGCGTTCCTTGGTCAGGCGGTTCATGGTCTCGCCGGACACGCCTTCGTGCTTGTCGAACTGGCCGATGGTGAAGTTGGCCGTGGGCAGGCCGCCGGCTTCGTGCAGGATGTTCACCAGCACGCCGGTGCCGTATTCGGCCAGGCCCTTGCCGGTGATGGGATGCTCGGTCAGGGCCTTGGCGAAGCGCTTGGAGGCCTCGCGGAAGGCCTTTTCGTCCACCAGCGGATGGTTCTTGCCGCCCTCGGGATTGATGATGATGGCCTTGAGGCCCTTGGAACCCATGACGGCGCCCACGCCGCCACGACCGGCATGGCGCATGGGGCGCAGCTCGCGGTCGGTGAAGGCGATACTGGCGGCGGTCAGCTTGAACTCACCGGCGCGGCCGATGCTCACATAGCTGCACTTGTCGCCGTAGGTCTCCACCAGCCTGGCCACGGCGTCGAAGTTGTTGAGGCCGGCCACGGTGGAGGGCACCAGCCTGGCGGAATCCTTGCCCAGCTCCAGCTGCCACCATTCGCCTTCGGTGGCCATGTCTTCCACGATGATGGCCAGGATGCCCAGCTTGGCCAGATGGCCGCCGGGCTGGCCGCCGGAGTTGGCTTCCTTGATGCCTTCGGTGAGGGGGCTCTTGCAGCCCACGGAAATGCGGTTGCCGTTGGGGCTGTTGGTGGCGCCCAGCAGGCCGGGCGCGAAGACCAGCTTGTTGTGGGGGCCCAGGGGCGTGCAGATGGGATTGACTTCGCGCGCCACGATGGTGGAGGTCAGGGCACGACCGCCCAGACCGGCGTATTCTTCGGGGATATCTTCAAACACACAGGTCTTGGTGGCCATGTTGACCCGCAAAAAACGGAACATGCGATTCTCCTTTGATTGATGCGGACAAGGCTGTTGGCAGTACATCCATCCAGTTTTGCCCCACCATAACCACCGGAGAAAAATCCGGTCAAGAAAAGCAAAAAACAGACACGCTTCCGGCCCCGGCCCTGACGAAAACGGACACGCTTCCGGCAAAACCGGCCCTCCGGCCCCGGCACGGCCCCACCGGCAGGACCGCGAGCGGCAAAAAAACACGCTTTTGCCGTCCATTCCGCAAAATGGAGGGAAAAGCGTGTTCACTTATGCCAAAAAGCCTCCGCCGGAGGGCCGGAGAGACACGGGACAGCAGGCCCGGGACGGAGATCGCCGGAGGGGACGGCCCCGTCCACCCGTCCCGCAACGCGAAAACGCCGGAGGGGCACGTCCGGGCCGCCGGACTGCCGGACCGGGGATACCGTCAGGCCGGACTGCCGGACCGGGGATACCGTCAGGCCGGGCTGCCTGTCGCGGCGACCGGAAAAATCGCCGTGCGGGTGCTGTCCCGTATGCCGTATGGACGGACTGGAAAACGCAAGGGTCGGCGCCTGCGCCATATGGTGCATCAGGCAGGTATCTGTCTGAAAAGACACATAGATGCTTTATAAACGATGTATGGGGACAGGCACGAGGCCCATCCCCATACAGGAGCTCTTTTCCACAGAAAAGATTACCGTGGTTGCGCTCCCAACTGCCCTCTGCTAAAAGGCAGATATAAGATAATCTTTTATTCCATATACTGTCAAGGGTGCTTCCATGCAGGTACGAGATGATGTGATCCTGGGGCTGGATATAGGTGTGGGCTCGCTGGGTTGGGCATTGGTGGAAGAAGATGCCGGGACAGGGGAACAGCGGCTGTTGCAGCGCACGCGCGCCGACGGCGAGGTGCAGTATGCGCTGGGGGTGCGGCTGTTCACCGTCCCGGAAGATGCCAAGACCAAGGAACTGCTGAACGTCCAGCGGCGCACGGCCCGCATGCAGCGCCGGACCACGGCGCGGCGGGCCCAGAGGATGCGGCGTGTCCGTGCCCTGCTGGACAGCCTGGGAGTGCCCGGCGTGCGTGATGCCGATGCCTTCCATCTGGGCAAGGGGCGGGGCGCGCAATGCGATCCGTGGCAGTTGCGCCGCGAGGGCCTGGAACGGCGGCTGGAGGCCCGGGAATGGGCCGTGGTGCTGCTGCATATCGCCAAGCATCGCGGTTTCCGTTCCAACAGCAAGACCGACCGCAGTGGCGGCGACAAGGAGATGGGCCGCGTGCTGCAGGCGGTCTCCGGGCTGAAGCAGGAGGTCGAGGCCAGCGGCCTGACCGTGGGAGCGCTGCTGGCCGCACGGGAGCGCAAACGCAACCGTGCCGACCATACCGGCTCGCCGCGCTATGACCTGTGCATGCTGCGCAGCCTGCAGGAAGACGAGGTGAAGATCCTCTTCGCCCGCCAGCGGGAGCTGGGCAACCCCCTGGCCGGGGAGGACGTCCGGGCCCGTTACGCGGAGCTGGCCTTCGCGCAGCGGCCCCTGGCCCCGGTCAGCCATATGGTGGGAGCCTGCGCCTTTCTGGAAGGGGAACGCCGCGCCCCGCGCTTCGCGCCCACGGCTGAATTTTTCCGCTATGTCCAGGCCCTGTGCAATCTGCGCGTGCGGCAGGAAGCAGGAGAAGAAACGCCCCTGAGCGAAGAACAGCGCCGCGCGGCCTGCGGCCTCTTCGGCAGCGTGCAGTCCATCACCTACAAAAAGCTGCGCCAGGCGCTGCACCTCTCCGCCGGCTGGCGTTTCGCGGGCTTGTCCTATGGCGTCAACGCGCAGGGCAAGGAGAACGATCCCGAACGGGCGGACGTGGTCATGCGCAGCGGCAAATGCTGCCAGGGCACGGCCTGCCTGAAGGACATCCTGGGCGGCGCGTACGCAACGCTGCACCAGCAGCGCCTGGTCGAAGCCGACGCCGCCCGGCTGGCCGCCACGGACGCCCTGCCCGGTCCGGCCGCGCGCCTGCTGGCCCGGGGCATGGCGGGCCTGCGCCTGACGGATGCCCTGGCCCGCATCTTTTCCGAACTCAACGATCTGGGCCAGATCAGCGCCGTGCTGGAGCTGCTGCCGCTGGCAGGGCCGCAGCGCCTGGCACTGCGGCAGGCCGCCGCTGAAGGACGGCTGGGCTTTTTCCAGGGCACGGCACGCCTGAGCCTGCGGGCCATGGAGGCCATCCTGCCGCCCATGCGCGAAGGCGGGGACTACAGGGCCGCCTGCGAACTGGCCGGATTCGACCCGGAGGCGGCCCGGACCATCGACGTGACGGACATCCGCAATCCTGTGGTCCTGCGCGTCTTCCGCGAAGTACGCCGCCAGTTTTCCGCCATCTGCCGCGAATTCGGCTTCTTGCCCGGCCGTGTGCATGTGGAGCTGCTGCGTGACGTGGGCAAGAGCGGCGAGGAGCGCAAGCGCATCTCGCGCGGTCTGGACCGGCGGACACAGGAAAAGGAGGCCGCCCGCAAAGCCGTGGCGGAGCTGCTGGGCAAGGACCCGGGAGCCGTCAGCCCCGGAGAGCTGCAGCGTTACGAGCTCTGGAAGCAGCAGGGCGGCAAGTGCGCCTACTACATGTTGTGGCGCCATGCGGGCGGCGAGCGCGCATATGCGGGCGAAACGGCGGAGGGGCGCATCCCGCCGCAGTGGCTGGCCGACGGCGCTAATGCCGTGCAGGTGGATCACATCCTGCCGCGCAGCCGCACCTTCGACAACTCTTTCCACAATCTCTGCCTGTGCTGCCACGCGGCCAATCAGGCCAAGGGCGGCAGGACGCCGTGGGAATGGCTGGGGGCCACGCAGCCGCAGGCCTGGCACGAGTTCGGGCAATGGATCCAGAGCCTGTCCCTCAAGGGGCTGAAAAAACGCAACTATCTGCTGCGCGACCTGAACGCGGAAGTCCAGGGGCGCTTCCATGCCCGCAACCTGACCGATTCCAGCTATGTGGCCCGGCTGACCCTGCGCTGGCTGGCGGAGGAATACGCCCGCCACAGCGTGCCCATGCAGGACGCGGAAGGCCGGGACAGACGGCGTTTCTTCGCGCGGCCGGGCCGGGTAACGGACTTTTTGCGCCGCCACTGGGGCGTGCAGGGCCTGAAAAAAACGGACGGCCAGCGCACGGGCGACCGGCATCACGCCCTGGACGCCCTGTTGGTGGCGGCCTGCAGCGAAGGCCTGCTGCAACGCATGGTGCGAGCCTTCCAGCAGGAGGAGGACGGCACGGAACGTCTGCGCATCCCCTGCCCGTGGCAAGACTTCAGCGCCACGGTGGGCCGGGCCCTGGCGACGGTCTTCGTCTCCCGCGTGGAACGCGCCCGCACCAAGGGGGCCCTGCATGAGGAGACCCTGCGCGCCATCCGCGAGGAGCCCCAGCCTGATGGCGAGACGCGGCGTATGCTCTACGAACGCAAGGCCGTGGACAGATTGAAGGCAGCCGACCTGGACAGGATCAAGGACGCCGCGCGCTGCCCGGACGTGGTGGCGGCCCTGCGCCGCTGGCTGGCCGCGGGCAAGCCCGTGGATGACCTGCCCCGTTCGGCCCACGGCGACGTGATCCGGCATGTGCGCGTCTGCGCGGGGGCCTTCAGCAGCGGCGTGGTGCTGCAGCGGGGCTCGGGACAGGCCCAGGCCAGCAACGGCGGCATCGTGCGCACGGATATCTACAGCCGTGACGGCAAATTCTACATGGTGCCCGTCTATGCCAAGGATGCGGCGGACAAGCGTCTGCCCCTGCGGGCCTGCGTAGCTGCCAAGGAAGAAAAGGATTGGCCCGAGATGACAGAGGACTGCCGCTTCCTCTTTTCCCTGACGCCGGACTGCTATGTGCTGACGGAAAACCGCAAAGGCGAAGTCAAGGAAGGCTATTTTATGGGCGGTGACCGAAGCACAGCGGCCATCAGCCTGACCCTGGCCCATGACCGCCAGACAGCCATCCGGGGCATCGGCATCGCCACTCTGCGGCGTTTTGAAAAGTACCGCGTGGACCGCTTCGGCCGTCTGTTCCGCGTCCGCCGGGAACCTGACCCCCGGGGCCGGTCATGAGCTGGCGGGGCCTGTGCGTCAGCAGCCCCGCACGGCTGGACCTGCGGGCCGGACGCCTGCTGCTGTGCCGGGACGGGGAAGAAGACGTGGCCCTGCCGCTGGAAGACCTGGCCTTTGTGGTCATCGACACGCCGCAGGCCCGCCTGAGCGCAGCCCTGCTTTCGGCCTGCGCGGAGCAGGGCTGCCTGCTGCTGACCGTGGACGCCCGGCATCTGCCCTGCGCGGCCCTGCTGCCCCTGGCGCCCTATTACCGGCAGCTGTCCACGGTACGGGCCCAGGTGGCGCTGGGGGAAGCACGCAAAAAACGTCTCTGGCAGGCCTGCGTGCGGGCCAAGATCGACAATCAGGCGGCCTGCCTGCGCCTGCTGGGCCGTCACGGCGACCGGCAGGTGGCCTGCCTGCGCGCCAAAGTGGGCAGCGGCGACCCGGACAATGTGGAGGCCGTGGCCGCCCGCCTGTACTGGGCCCGGCTGTTCCGCCACTTCCGGCGCGACCCGGACGCCCAGGACAGACGCAACAGCCTGCTCAACTACGCCTATGCCCTGCTGCGGGCCTGTACGGCCCGGGAGCTGGCGGCGCGGGGCTTTGTCCCGGCGCTGGGCATCCATCACCGGGGCCAGTACAATGCCTTCAACCTGGCCGACGACCTGATGGAAGCCTGGCGGCCTGCGGCCGACCTGCTGGTGGCCCGCCACCTGGACAGCATGCCGGAAGCCGGGGAAGGCGGGCTCGGCCCCGAGGACAAGCGCGCCCTGCTGGGCCTGCTGCACAGCCAGGTGGACTGGCAGGGGGGCCTCTACCCGCTGCCGCAGGCCCTGGGCCGCCATGTGGAGGCCGTGCGCGCCTATTATGCCGACAAGGGGCCGCTGCCCGCCTTTCCCGGCCTTGCGGGATAAGCGGGGAACGCACCATGCCGGGGGAGGAGGTGCGCTATATGCGCCTGCTGGTCTTTTTCGACCTGCCGGTCAAGGAAAAGGAGGATCAGCGGGAGGCCAACCGTTTCCGCAACTTCCTGCTGCGGGACGGCTATGATCGCGTGCAGCTTTCGGTCTATGCGCGCATCTGCCGGGGCCCGGAAAATGTGGAGACCCACATCCGCCGCCTGAAACACAATCTGCCGCCGCGCGGCTGCGTGCGCCTGCTGCAGGTGACGGAAAAACAGTACGGCCGCATGCTGTTGCTGGTGGGCGACATGCCGGCCATGGAAAAAAAGGCGGCCACGCAACTGCTGCTGTTCTGAAAAAACGCCGCTCACGGCCGGAAAAAACAGGAAAACCTTGTGTCCTTACGAGGAGAATCGTCAGTTTTCTCCAGTAAAAACACAAGGTTTTCCTGTTTCCAGATTAGCAGAGGGAAATTGGGAGGGCAACCACGGCTGCATCAAGCCTTTCGGCACATCTTGGTCTAGATTAGCAGAGGGAAATTGGGAGGGCAACCACGGCGGGCTATGGTCAGCGCCCGGCGGCGTGTGAAGATTAGCAGAGGGAAATTGGGAGGGCAACCACGGCCTCAGTTCCAGCATCTCTCTCAGCAACCTGTAGATTAGCAGAGGGAAATTGGGAGGGCAACCACGGCCTTTTCTCCACGGGGGCGCACCGTTCACACAGATTAGCAGAGGGAAATTGGGAGGGCAACCACGGCGCAGACGGCTAGCTATACGCCTAGCGCCGTAGATTAGCAGAGGGAAATTGGGAGGGCAACCACGGCTGGCGTATTCTTTCTCCCGCGCTTCCTTGAAGATTAGCAGAGGGAAATTGGGAGGGCAACCACGGCCGGACAGGGTGGGACAAGTTCGTTCGGCAGAGATTAGCAGAGGGAAATTGGGAGGGCAACCACGGCCTTCGGGTGTGCGTGTGGTGCTCATTTTCTAGATTAGCAGAGGGAAATTGGGAGGGCAACCACGGCGGAACCGGTCCTTAATGCAGATTTCATCACGAGATTAGCAGAGGGAAATTGGGAGGGCAACCACGGCAAAATTCAACGGCTCGGCGTCCACGTCTGCAGATTAGCAGAGGGAAATTGGGAGGGCAACCACGGCCCACCGTGATGGGCGTGCTGGTATCGATCCAGATTAGCAGAGGGAAATTGGGAGGGCAACCACGGCGCACTGTGCTAGGTGACAGGAGGTGTTTGGAGATTAGCAGAGAGAAATTGGGAGGGCAACGTCCCCTCCCCACGTCCGCACCGGTCCCGCGGCAGCGCTTTTTGCGGGAGGATGGGACTACAGAAGAAAGGAGGGGCCCATTAGCCAGCCAAAAGCGGGCGGATAGCGGCCCGCCCGCAGGGCCATGCCCGTTGCGGCGAAGGGGCGGGCACCACGGCAGCGGGAAAGGCCCCTGCCGAAGCCGGCGCCTCCTGCCCGGCACCTGGAGCGTGCACCCCCTATCCGCGGCCTGTTTTGGAGGCAGGGGAAGCCCCCTGCCCGCGCACGAGGGCGTTCCCTGCCCCCATGCCTCCCCCCTGTCCCGACGCGCTTTTTCAGATGCGCGCGGGAGCAGGCGGCACGCATCCTTTATGGCATGCGTGGCGGGTAGCCTCTATTTAGTGCAAACATCCCGTGGAATCTGTGTCGATACCCTGGCCGTCCAGGCTCCAGCCCTGGCCCAGCCTGAGCTGCTCCCCGCCCAGGGCCTGCATGAGGGCGGGATCGTGGGTGGAACAGACGATGGCCGCGCCTTCGGCCCGGCATCGGGCCACGGCGGCGGCGATGGCGCGGGCGCTGCGTACGTCCACGTTGGAGGTGGGTTCGTCCAGCAGCAGGGCGCGGGGGCGCAGCACCAGGCGCGAGGCCAGGGCCACGCGCTGGCGTTCGCCGCCGGAAAGGGCGTTGGGCCCGCGACGGCGCATGGCGTCGGGCTCGTCGAAGCCCACCTGCCGCATGGCGGCCTGATAGGCCTGCTCCAGTCCGTCCCTGCGGCCGCGCAGTTTCAGGCCCAGGACCACGTTCTCGAACACGGTGGTCTTGAGCAGATAGGGCTCCTGGAGCAGCAGGCTCACCTCGCGGCGCGGATCCTGGCCGCCGTGATAGATGATGCGGCCCTCGTCGGGCTCTTCCAGAAAGGCCAGCAGGCGCAGCAGGGTGGACTTGCCGCTGCCGTTGTAGCCCACCAGGGTCAGGACCTCCCCGCTGCGGACGCGCAGCTCGTCCACACCCAGGGCGGGCAGGTCCAGGGCGGTCACGGCGCCGTAGCGGCGCACCAGTCCGCGGGCCTCGTAGAGCAGGTTCATATGCGCCCCCGGTGCTTGATGACGGTCATGAGCAGGTTGATGACAAAGGCCATGAACAGCAGCACCAGCCCCAGGGCGATGCCCTGGGCGAACTCGCCCTTGCTGGTCTCCAGCGCGATGGCCGTGGTCATGGTGCGGGTGTGATAGCGCACGTTGCCGCCCAGCATCATGGCGATGCCCACCTCGGTGATGACGCGGCCGAAGGCGGTCAGGCAGACCATGGCGATGGCGAAGCGCACTTCGCACAGGCTCAGCCAGGCCAGCTGCAGGGGCCGCGCGCCCAGGGTGAGCAGGGTCTGGCGGCAGCGGGGGTCGAGGCCTTCCACGGCCTGGGCCACCCACGAGACCACGATGGGCAGGGCCAGCAGGGTCTGGCCGATGGCCATGCCCGGCAGGGTGAAGAGCAGGCCCCATTCGCCCAGCGGGCCGCGATAGGTGATGAAGGCATAGACCAGCAGGCCGATGAGCACGGTGGGGAAGGCCAGCAGGGTGTCGGAGATGAGGCGCAGGACGCGCTTGCCGGGAAAATCGCAATAGCCCAGGGCAAAGCCCGTGGGCAGGCCCAGCAGCAGCGCGGCGGCCATGGCATAGGACGTGGACACCAGGGTGGCCGAGATGGCCGAGAGCGTGGCGTCGTCCATATGGGCCAGCAGGGCGAAAGCGCCCCAGAAGCCGTTGACCAGATAGTCCATAGATCACCAGAGATGCGACGGAGAAGATCCGGGAAGATCGGGAAAAAAGACGGGGGCGGCCCAAAGGCCGTCCCCGCCGTGACGCGCCAACGGGGCTTACTTGCCGGCGTTGGGGAAGAAGAGCTGCTTGCCTTCCAGCTTGAACTCGGCGATGCGCTTCTGGGTGGCGGGGGAGACCCACCAGTCTTCGAACTTCTTGCCCAGGGCGGCCTTGGTCTTGGGGCACTGCTGGGGGTTCACGGTGATGACGCTGTACTGGTTGAACAGGGCCTTGTCGCCTTCGACCACGATGGCCAGCGGGTTCCTGGCGCCCTGCTGGGCGTTGAACTTGATCCAGGTGCCGCGGTCGGTGAGGCTGTAGGCGCCCTTTTCGGCAGCCATGTTCAGGGTGGCCATCATGCCCTGGCCGGCGGAGATGTAGAAGGCTTCCTTGTCGGGGTTGAGGCCGGACTGCTTCCAGAGCTTCTGTTCGGCCTTGTGGGTGCCGGACTGGTCGCCGCGGCTCACGAAACCGGCCTTCTTGTCGGCGATGGTCTTGAGGGCGGCGGCGGTGTCCTTGCCCTTGACGCCCGCGGGGTCGGCCTTGGGGCCCACCAGCACGAAGTCGTTGTACATCACCTGACGGCGGTCGATGCCGTGACCGGCCTTGACGAATTCCTTTTCCGCGGCGGGGGCGTGCACCAGCAGCACGTCGGCGTCACAGTTCTTGGCGATCTCCAGGGCCTTGCCGGTGCCCACGGCCACCCACTTGAGTTCGATGCCCGTTTCCTTCTGGAAGGTGGGGGCCAGGAACTCCAGCAGGCCGGTGTCCTGGGTGCTGGTGGTGGTGGCCATCATCAGCGTGTCGGCAGCCTGGGCCGGGGCGGCCAGGAAGGCGGCGGCCAGCACGGGCAGGAAGAGTTTTTTCAGCTTGTTCATGATACGACTCCTTGAAGTTGGATGACACGATGCCGCCGCTGCGGAACGGCGGCCCCTTGCGGGAAACATCAGTCCAGACACAGGCGCGCGGCCCGTGCCGGGAAATGGGCCCAGACTTGCTGGCCTTCGCGGATGCCCAGGCGCTGCAGGCCCGGCGTCTCCACCGTGGCGCACAGGCGCGAGCCGTCGGCCAGCTCCAGCGAGACGAAGGACTCCACCTGATCCTGATGGATGCTCTGCACCGTGCAGGGCAGACAGTTGCCCATGCTGAGGACGGCGCGGGCGCGCGCGAGTACGATCTGCTCAGGGTCCACCAGCACGGTGACCACCTGGTTGCTGTGGATCTCCATGTGCACGAAGCGGCGCGTGCTGCACTGCACGCTGAGGCGCATGTCCGCGAAGGTGCGCACGCTCACCGAGGCCATGCGCATGCCCACGGCCATGTCCTCCACGATGCCCAGGAAGGAATTGCAGAGCGGGTCCGTGCCGGCGGCGGGGCCCAGGGTCTTGTCCTGCACCATACGCCGCGCCGCGCCGTCGGAAAAGTTGAGGAAGGCCGCTATCTGCGAGGCCTTCTGCTGGCCCAGGAACTTCTGCACCAGATTGACCGGCACATGCAGGTCCAAAAGCTCCAGCCCCCGGGCGTAGCGGATGGCGCGCGGCCCCACCATGGCCCGGTCCAGACCCAGCGGACGGGCCACGGCATAGAAGCTCTTGCGGATGAAGCCCTGGTCGAAGCGCAAAAAGTCCCGGCCCATGTCCGCGGCTTCGGGCAGGCTCAGGATGCGGCGCACATGGCGCATGGCGCTCAGGGGCAGGAGCACGTCGCGGCTGTTGGGCCCGGGCACATGCACCATGCCGGTGACGGTGTCCACATCCTTGTGCGCGTCCAGATCCAGGGCCTCGCCCAGACGCAGGCCGCCGTAACGCAGCAGCAGGAAGAGTAGATGCAGCCGGGCGCGCGCCACCTTGCGCTGGGGCGTGGCGGCCTCGCTCTCCCACTGTTCCCAGCAGCGGGACAGGGCTTCCAGTTTTTCTCGGGTCAGATGGGACACGGCGCGTCTCTCTTGCGGGCTGAACGTCTCGTGAAGACGGGGCAGGCATACGACATTTCCCCGGCCTTGTCACGTTTTCGGCGGCGCAGGGAACGATTTTCCCCCCTGCGGAACACTTTTGGCCGCCTGCGGCGGCCCCGCACCAAGGACGGCAGGCCGGCCGGACAGGGCGCGCCGGACGCACAGGACGACGGCAGGCCGGGCGGCCCCCGGGACCGGGCGGCACGGACAGCGGGCCGGACAGGACGGCGGCGGCCCGTACCGGGGGCGGACGGAGGACGGGCCACGGGAGCGCTGCAGGCCGCGCCGGACGGCCGCCACGCAAAAAGGGCACCCCGATGGAGTGCCCCCGATGCTGTCCGCGGCGGCAGGCCGCTATTTGTTCAGTTCCTGTTCGATGGCTTCGCGCAGCTGGGGCGAGATGCCGGGATCCTTGAGGCCGGCCTCCCAGTGGGCGCGGCCCTTGTCCTTCTGCTGCAGGAAGTAGGTATAGAGCACGCCCAGGCTGTAGCGCACCGGGGCCCCGTCCTTCAGGGCCACCACCTTTTCCAGGGTCTCGGCCGCTTCCTGCGGCTTGCCCTGGTTGTGCAGGATGACGCCCAGCATGTAGAGCGGCTGGGGGTCGTTGACGTCCAGGGCCACGGCGCGCTGGGCAAAGGTGGCCGCGGCGTCCCATTCCTGGGTGGCCATGAGATGCTCGGCCAGATGCATCAGGGCGGTCTTGTTGGTGGGCTCGGCGGCCACCTGCTGCATCAGGCGGCCCAGGGGGTTCTGCTCCGGCATGGCGGTCTGGGGCGCCGTGGGGCGCTCCGTCACCAGATGCGGATGGCTGATGCGCTCCTTGACGGTGACGCCCAGCATGACCAGCAGGCCCAGGCCCAGCAGCAGGATGATGGCGCGGGCGGTGAAGGAAAGGCGGGCATCAGTCATGCAAAAGCTCCATCTGGCGCAGACGGGCGTCCAGACGCCGCTGGGCACAGCCCATGAAGACCAGATACGCGGCCAGACCCAGCCAGACGGCGGCCCCGGCCGCTGCCAGCCACAGGAAATTGCTGTCCATAGATACTCCTTGAAAGCGGGCCAGCCCGCTTGTCTGCGTTGTCGTCAGGGCGGCGGGTGCCGGCCCCTGCCAAAAGCTCTCAGTCCTCCGTCCGCAGGCGCAGGCTGTCCAGCCTGTCGCGCAGGCCCAGCTGGCGGGCGCGCAGCCAGACCAGTCCGGCCCAGAACAGGCCCATGGCCGCCACGCAGGCCATGACCGTCAGCTTCATCTCCGGTTCCAGCCCGCCGCCCTTGGAAGCGAAGACCGCCGGATGGATGGAACGCCACAGACGCGCCGACAGGAAGACCAGCGGCACGTCCAGAAAGGCCACCACGCCCACCACGGCGCAGATCATGCGCTTGCGCTGGGGCGGCAGGTCGAGGCCGCGCAGCACCAGATAGCCGGCGTAGATGAACCACATGACCAGGGTGGTGGTCAGGCGGGGATCCCACGTCCACCAGACGCCCCAGGAGCGGCGGGCCCAGATCATGCCCGTGACCAGGGCCAGACCGGCCAGCAGCACGCCCACTTCCGCCGCGGCCGCGCACAGGCGGTCGGCGGCCGGGGAGCGCCGGAACAGGTAGGCGATGGAGGCCAGGAAGACCACCAGGAAACTCATCAGCGCCCACCAGGCCAGGGGCAGGTGGGTGTAAAAGACCTTCTGCATCAGGCCCAGCTGGGCCTCCACGGGCGCGTAGAAGAAGATCAGCCACTGGCAGGCCGCCAGCGCCGCGCCGCCCAGCAGCACCAGCAGGACAGGCCACACGGAAAAGGCTCGTTGCATCATTCGTCTCCCGAATACATGAAGCCGAACAGCAACAGTCCGGCAGCCAGAAAGACGCCGTCAAAGGCGGCGGCCAGCCCGATCCACGAGGCCGGGCCGTCCGGGGCGGGCGCACCGAAGACCTGGGCCGCCACGCCGATACCCGCCAGCAGCAGGGGCACCAGCAGGGGGAAGAGCACGATGCTCAGCAGGGACTCGCGCGCCGCGCCGCCCTGCGAGAGCGCGCCCAGCAGCGAGCCCAGCGCGCACATGCCCACGTCCACCAGCAGGAGCGTGCCTAGGCCCACGGGCCAGAGCGCGCCGATCTCCTGCGACAAGAAGACCACCGCCGCAGGCAGGAAGAAGAGCTGCGCCACCAGCAGCAGCAGGAGCCCGGCCAGGGCCTTGCCCAGCCAGACCGCCTGGACCGGTGCCGGGGCCAGCAGCAGGCCCAGGCGCGCGCCGTTGGCTTCTTCCAGCGCGTAGAGGGTATTGAAGATCAGCACCTGGCAGAAGGCCGAGCCCAGCCAGAAGACCGCGCCCGCGCCCTGCGGGCTCATGCGTTCGCCCACGCCCTGCGAGAGGCTGAACACGAAGAGCAGCAGCAGGCCCAGCAGCAGGCCCTGCACCAGACCGCTGCCCCGGGTGAAGGTCAGCAGCAGGTCCTTGCGGGCCACGGTCAGGGCAAAAGAGATCATGGGGCCACCTCCCCGGCGGCGGCCGCCGCGCCGGTCCCCCGGCCGCTGTTGAGTACGGAAGCCACGCCGGCCAGACCTTCGGGCGGGCCGTCATAGGCCAGACGGCGGCCCTCCAGCAGCAGCAGGCGGTCGGCCAGGGGGCTGTCGCCCGCCAGATCGTGGCTGACCACGATGACGCAGGCCCCGCGCTCCCGGGCGGCCAGCATCTCGCGCCGCACCAGGGCCATGGAGTTGACGTCCAGACCCGTGCCGGGCTCGTCCAGCAGCAGCAGGTCGGCCTCCAGCAGCAGCACCCGCGCCAGGTTCAGGCGCTGGGCCATGCCGCGCGAAAAGACCCCGGCCCGCTCCTCGGCATGGGCCGCCAGCCCCACATGGTCCAGCAGGGCCAGCAGCCTTTCCCGCGAGGGGCGCAGGCCGTGGGCCCGGGCCCAGAAGCCCAGGTTCTCCAGCGCGCTCAGGCCCGGATAGACGAAGGTGGCGTGGCCCAGATAGGCCAGGCTGGGCCCGTCCTCCCGGGGCGCGCCGCCCGCGCCCGTGCCGTCGCGGACGACCTCGCCGGCCGAGGGGCGGGAAAGCCCGGCGATGATGCGCAGGAGCGTGCTCTTGCCCGCGCCGTTGCCGCCGGCCAGCAGGCTGATGCTGCCCGCCGTGAAGCGGCAGCTCACGCCCTTGAAGACCACCTTGAGGCCATAGAGCTTGGCCAGGTTCTCAAGACGCAGCATGGCGGCCTCAGGCCTGCGGCCCGTTCCCGGCGCTTCGGCCCGCGTTTTCCGGCGCCTCCGGCGTTTCCGGCATCGCCTTCCTGCGGCCGCGCGCCAGCATGAGCAGGGGGAAAAGGCACATGAGCGTGCCGCCGATCCACATCCAGTTGACCAGGGGCTCCACGCTGAAGCGGATCAGCACCGAGGCGTTCTCGTCCAGGCCCAGGAAGGAGGCGTAGAGCTCGTTGCCCAGACCGGGGACCACGTCCACTTCCGAGAACTGCATGCTGCCGAACTTGTCGTACATGCGGCGCTGCGGCCTGAGCTCGCCCAGCAGGGCATCGCCCTCGAAGATCTTGAGCCGGGCTTCCAGATAGTCATGGTCCACGGCGCGGCCCTGCTGGGCTTCCAGCAGTTCCACGCGGTAGGCCCCGGCCTGCTGCACGCCCTTGCCGTTCTGGAAGAGCAGGTCGTACTCCTGCTTGTAGGGACCGGAAAAGGCCATGCCCAGCACCAGCACCGCCAGCCCGATGTGCAGCCCGGCCGCGCCCAGGGCGCGGCGGCCGCCGTTTTTGAGCAGGGAGGGCAGGCTGGCCAGCAGGCCGGCCAGACAGGCCACCGAGCCCGCCGAGGCCAGCAGGGCCACGGGCTGGCGGTAGCCCAGCCAGAAGAAGGCCGCGCCCGAGGCCACGAAGGCCCCCAGCACCAGCCAGAAGCGGGGCGCGTCGCGCAGGCCGCCGTCCCAGCGCAGCCAGGGGCAGACCATGAGCAGCAGCATGATCAGCATGCCCAGCGGCACGCAGACCCGGTTGTAGAAATTGGCGTCCAGACCGTGGGGCTCCGGCGTCCAGAGCAGGCTGATGACCGGCCACATGGTGCCCACGAGGATGATGACCGAAAGGGCCAGCAGGAGCCAGCAGACCATGACCAGGAAGCCCTCGCGGCTGGCGATGCCCGCCAGCTCGCGCCCGCGCGCGGGCGCGGCGAAGGCCGCCCAGAAGGCGATCAGCAGGCCCGCCAGCACGAAGACCGTCAGCGGCGTGCCCACGCTGCCGTCACCGAAGGCGTGCACGGACTGCACCACGCCGCTGCGCACCAGATAGGTGGCGAAAAAGGCCGAGATGGTGGTCAGGCACATCAGGGCCACGTTGACGCGGTGCAGCTTGTTGCGGCGCTCCTGCACGATGAGGGTGTGCAGGGCCGCCGTGCTGATGAGCCAGGGGATGAGGGAGGCGTTCTCCACCGGGTCCCAGGCCCAGTAGCCGCCCCAGCCCAGTTCCATGTAGGCCCACCACATGCCCAGGATGATGCCCGCGGTCAAAAAGGCCCAGGCCAGCAGGGTCACGGGACGGGTCACGCGATGCCAGCCGTCCTCGCCCTCACCGCCGGAAAGGCTCTGGGCCAGGGCCAGACAGGCGGGCACGGTGAAGCCGCCGTAGCCCAGGAAGAGCAGCGGCGGATGGAAGATCATGCCGGGGTTCTGCAGCAGGGGGTTGAGGCCGTTGCCGTCCGGCGGCACGGGCGACTGCATCTCGAAGGGATTGCTCCAGCAGGAGAGGATCAGGGCGAAGAAGGCCATGATGGCGTAGAAGAAGCCCCAGTACCAGAGCCGCGTGGCGGGCGTCAGGCGGCGGTAGGCGGGCGTCAGGGCAAAGATGCTGCCGCTGATGGCCACGGAGAAGGCCCAGAACAGCATGGAGCCCGGCTGCCCGGCCCAGAAGGCCGTCAGACGGTAGAAGACGGGCAGCACCCTGTCGGTATAGCTGGCCACATAGACCAGGCTGAAGTCGTTCCAGAACAGGGCGTGCAGCAGCAGGGCCGCGGCCAGGGACAGGGCGCCGGTGATGGCCCAGTGGACCTTCTCGATCAGGGCCAGGGCGTCGCCGCGCTGCTGCCAGAGCTGCAGAAGCGCCAGCGCACTGCCGCCCAGGGCACAGATCAGGGTCAGCAGCTGCATGGCATAGGCAATGAAGTACATGGGGCTCCTTTGGGCTCGCCACGTCCGGCATGGCGGCTCACTTCCGGTGAGGGGGCGGCCGTACCCGGAGGGCAGGGCCGTTTGCCAGTAAACGCTGCGGTCAGCGCCGCTCCGGGACCGGGACAGCGCAGGGCGCCGTCCGCAGGGCCTCCGCGCCCGGCGGCTGCCATGGCACGCGCACGGGACCGCCCGCGCCACGGGACCGGACTGCGCGAGCAGCCCTGCCGCGCGGCACGGCAGGCGGCACGGGACGTGCCGCCGCTAACTCTTGCGGTTTTCCTTCTGGTACTTGGAAGGACACTTGGTCATCAGGGTCTTGGCCATGAAACGGCCGTCGGGCTGCAGGCCGCCTTCCACGATGACCTCGGCACCGGCCTTGAAGGTATCCGGCACGGCGCCCCTGTAGACCACGGGCAGGGTCAGGCCCGCGTCGTCCTTGTCCTGCAGCAGGAAGCTGGCCCCGGGACCGTCCACGTTCTTGAGCAGATGGTCGGGCGCCACGGTGCCGAACAGACGGGCCGCGCGCAGCTTGTCGGGCGTGGCGGCCCTGGCTTCGGAGACATTGAGGAAATAGACGGTGTTCTCCGACAGGCCGGAAAACATCAGATAGCCCAGACCTCCCAGGAACAGCAGCGCGGCCACCAGATACATACAGGTATTTTTCTTGCGGGGCATGGAGTCTCCTTGCGTGAAAAAACAGGGCATCCCGGTACAGGACTGCCATAGACCCTAGCACAGGCCTGTGCTTTTGACAAGTAAGAACCGCTCCTGATAGGACGGCAAAGCCGCATGTATCAAGTGTGCGCGCACGCACATCCCGGCCGGGGGAAGGAGGCTTGCCGCCCGTGGCACGACGCGCGGCGGCTGGGGCAGGACATGGCCGGCGCCCCGGCTCCCGTGACGGGACCGGCGCGCCTGACGCTGCCGCAGGGCTCCCGGCCGCCCCGTCGCGCAGCGGGGCCGCATGACGGGGCCGTGAACGGCGCGGGCCGCTGCTGACGACGCTTGGGCCTGGTCCTGCCCGCCCGTGACGGGACCAGGCGCGGGCCGCGAAGCGCCGGAAAGCGGACATGCCGGCCAGCACCACGAGCAGCGGGCCGGGCGCAGAAACGAAAAAAGGGTCTGCGTTTCCGCAAACCCTGATTTCCATTCTGGTGGAGCTGAGGAGAATTGAACTCCTGACCTCTTGAATGCCATTCAAGCGC
>NZ_CASDOY010000019.1 GCF_949282365.1 uncultured Desulfovibrio sp. | reverse complement strand
GGAAGAAGTGCGTCCATACGCTCTTCGAGGAGCAGGCGGCAGGCTTCGCTGCCCGCGGCCTCCGGGCCGGACAGGGGCCAGAGGTCGAGAGCCGCGGCCCCTGCGCTGGATTCGGGTCGTTGCATGGTCAAATACCGGGGATACCGCCGCCGGCGGGTAAGGGACCCGGAGGGGTCCGGTATGCGTCCGCCCGCGCTCTCGCACAGGAGCCGGGCATAATGGTCCATGGTAAAAGCAAATTTTAGGCCATCTCTGGGCGCTTGTCCAGCCTGTGCCGCCGCAGGGGCTTTCCTGCTTGCCATGACAGGCCTCTTGGGCTATGGTTAGCCGTTAAAAACAATCTTTACGGGTAGTTCGCCCGGAACGCTTACTGTGCGTCATCTGTAACGTACGGTTTTTATACTATTTTCTGAGAGGATCCGGAATGAAAGAAAACCACTCCAGCCAGAACGCCCAGGAGAGCGGTGCCAGCAGCTTCTCGCGCCTGCGCTCCAAGCTCTCCTTCGAGCGCATGGTGGAAATGGGTGCCAAGATGGGCATGGAAAACCCGCTCTTCCTGTGTCACGAGCGGGCGGCGAAGGCCACCACTGTGATCAATGGCAAGGAGTACATCAACTTCTCCACCTACGACTATCTGGACCTCAATACCCATCCCGAGATCACCGAGGCCGTCACCGCCGCCGCCAGGGTCTTCGGCAGCTCCGCCGGGGCCAGCCGTCTGGTGGGCGGCGAGCGTCCGCCCCACCGCCGACTGGAGCGCGCCCTGGCCGACTTCTACGGCGTGGAGGACTGCATCGCCTATGTGAGCGGCCACGCCACCAACGTCTCCACCCTGGGCTTCCTCTTCGGCCACCGCGACGCCATCTTCTATGACGGCCTGGCGCACAATTCCCTGATGCAGGGCGCCCGCCTTTCCGGCGCCGACCGCTATTCCTACGAGCACAACGATTGCGACTCGCTGGAAAAGCTGCTCAAGGAACACCGCGCCAAGCACAAGCGCGCCTGCATCGTCACCGAAGGCCTGTTCAGCATGGACGGCAACATCCCCGACCTGCCGCGCATCATCGAGCTCAAGAAGCAGTATGACTGCATGCTGCTGGTGGACGAGGCCCATTCCTTCGGCGTGCTGGGGGCCACCGGCCGTGGCGTGCACGAATACTACGGCATCGAGCCCACGGAAGTGGACATGTGGATGAGCACCCTCAGCAAGGCCATGTGCGGCTGCGGCGGTTTCATCGCCGGCCGCAAGGAGCTGGTGGAATACCTCAAGTACGGTTCCCCGGGCTTCGTCTTCAGCGTGGGCATGCCGCCCATCGTGGCCGCCGCCTGCCACAAGGCCCTGGAGCTCATGCAGCGCGAGCCCGAACGCGTGCACAAGCTGCAGCACATCTCCCAGTATTTCCTCAGCTATGCCCAGGAAAAGGGCCTGGATACCGGCGCGGCCCAGGGCTACGCCATCGTGCCCATCATGGTGGGCGACTCCATGGTCAGCGGCTTCCTGGCCACCCGCCTGTTCTCCCGCGGCATCTATGTCATGCCCATCACCTTCCCGGCCGTGAAGGAAGGCGCCGCCCGCCTGCGCTTCTTCCTCTCCGCGTCCCACACGGAAGAACAGATCCGCAAGACCATCGACACCGTGGTCGAGGAGATCCCCGTGG
Source organism: uncultured Desulfovibrio sp. (assembly GCF_949282365.1). Lineage (GTDB taxonomy): Bacteria > Desulfobacterota > Desulfovibrionia > Desulfovibrionales > Desulfovibrionaceae > Desulfovibrio. The sequence goes on along the minus strand of NZ_CASDOY010000019.1, from coordinate 29,198 downwards.
CCCGCGAGATCGTGGACAAGTTCCGCCGCGAGCACCAGGACGACCAGGACGCCTAGTCTGTCACGCTTCCCCAGGCCGGGCGTCCAGCCCGGCCTTTTTTTTACCGTCACACATCACCGTCCAGCCGAGGTCCCTATGCTGTCCCCCCGTATGGCCTATGTCCTGCTCTGGTTCCCCCTTTCCTCCGAGACCTTCGTCTTCCGCGAGATCCAGCAGCTGGTCCGGCGCGGCATGGATATCCGCGTCTACACCATGTACGGCGAAAAACTGCGCGGCTGCAGCGACGAGATGAAGAACTACGCCGGGCCCGTCAAGCGCTTCGGCTCCCTGGCCGCCCTGAGTCTGCTCAAGGCCTTCTGGCGCGCCTGGAAGCGCGATAGAACGACCGTGAAGGAACTGCTGCGCCGGGGCCTGTTCCGCCGGATGCGCAATCTGGAGGCCTACGCCGAGAACCTCTGGTGCTTCCTGGCCGGTTTCCGTCTGGCGGAAGAAGCGCAGCGCGACGGCATCCAGCTGCTGCACTCCTCCTGGGGCAACGGCCCGGCCACCGCTGTCTGGGTGGCCTCGCGCCTTTCCGGCATCCCCTTCGCCTTCACCGGCCGCGCGGGCGACATCTATCCGCAGGACGGCATCCTGGCCGAAAAATCCCGCGACGCCCTCTTCATCCGCACCAACAACATGGCCAACAAGCCCTGGCTGCAGAGCTTCTGCCCCGCCGGACAGAAAGACAAGGTGCATGTCATCTACAACGGCCTGACCCTGAGCCGCCGCACGGACTGCCGCGCCCCCTTCCGGCCGCCCTACCGCCTGCTGTCCATCGGCCGCTTCGCCCGTACCAAGGGCTTCCCCGAGCTGCTCACGGCCCTGGCCCGGCTGCGCGACGCAGGCTTCCCCGTGCGCCTGACCCTGGTGGGCGACGGCAACTGGAAACGCAAGCTGGTGAACCTGCGCAAGCGCCTGCATCTGGAAGATCTGGTGGACATGCCCGGCTTCGTGCCCAATGACCGCATCCGCAGCTTCATGGAAGAACACGACATGCTGGTGGTGCCCAGCGTGGTGCATACCAATGGCGACCGCGACGGCATCCCCAACGTCATCATGGAGGCCCTGTCCTGCGGCATGCCCGTGGTGGCCACCGACGTCTGCGGCGTGGGCGAGGTCATCCGCGACGGCGAGACCGGCTTCCTCATCCCCCAGCGCGATCCCGCCGCCCTGGCCGACGCCATCCGGCGCATGCTGGCCGATCGCGAGGCGGCCCTGCGCATGGCGCAGGCCGGACGCGAGCTGGTGATCCGCATGTTCGATACCGAGACCAACATCGCGGCCCTGCAGGAGCTCTACTGCCGGCAGTATACGCAGTGGCGCGCCACGCACGGTCCGGCCGTTTAGGGCAGGGACGCCTCTGTTCGTCCGGTGGGCCTCCGCCAGCGCGGGAGAGGCCCCTTCCCCCGGCGCACTTTTGGGGGACGCCGCCCTGCCGCGCTCCTTCCGGCAGCTGGCCCCGCAAGTGCCCCGGCCTGTGCGGATGCGGGGCCTGAAGGTGGGGAGCGGCGCCCCGGGCAAGGGCCGTGTCCCCACGGCGCATCGCACGACGCGCCGCAAAAGGACGTTTTGCCGCTGCCGGACGCTGCTCCGGCGGCTTTCCGGCCCGGCAGCCGGACGCCATGCGGGAGCGGACGCCCCCTGCCGGGCGCTAGAGGCCTCCTTTTTCCCGCTCCGTGACGGTCTTCCGTCCCGGAGCTCTCCCGACACCTGCAACCGGCGGCCCGGACCTCCGGTACGCCCTGTGGATATGCCATGTGCGGAATAGCCGCTATCTGCCGTCTTGACGGCCAGCCCCTCAGCGAGGATGCCCGGGCCCATGTCCGGGCCATGACCGACGTCATCACCTACCGCGGCCCCGACGGCAGCGGCGTCTGGCAGTCCGGGCCCGTCTGCCTCGGGCACCGGCGCCTGTCCATCATCGACCTTTCCGGCGGCAGCCAGCCCATGCAGGACGTGGACGGGGAACTCTGCATCGTCTTCAACGGCGAGATCTACAACTTCGCCGAACTGCGCCAGGAGCTGCTGCAGGCCGGCGCGCGCTTCCACAGCAGCCACTCCGATACGGAAGTCATCCTGCAGGCCTACCGCGTCTGGGGCATGGACTGCCTGCGACGCTTTGACGGCATGTTCGCCTTCGCCCTCTGGGACGCGCCCCGCCGCCGCCTGTTCTGCGCCCGCGACCGCTTCGGCAAAAAGCCGTTCTTCTACACCGTGCAGCAGGGCTGCTTCCACTGCGGTTCGGAGCTCAACTGCCTGACCGCCGTGCCCGGGCTCGCCTTCACCCTGGACCCGCAGGCCGTCATGCGCTACCTGGCCTACGAATATGTGCCCACCCCGGGCACCATGTACCGCGAGGCCCAGAGCCTGCCGCCCTCGCACTGGCTGCTCGTCGAGGACGGCCGCCTGAGCACGGGACGTTACTGGGACCTGCCCCCGGCCGACGAAAACGACCGCCGCTCCGAAGCCGAGATCTGCGCCGACGTGCACGAGCTGCTCACCCGCGCCGTGCGCCGCCGCATGGTCAGCGACGTGCCCCTGGGGGTCTTCCTTTCCGGCGGCATCGACTCCTCCATCGTGGCCGGCCTCATGGCGCGGCAGTCTTCCACGCCCGTCAAGACCTTTTCCATCGGTTTCAGCGAAGCCAGCTATGACGAAAGCGGCTATGCCCGCATCGTGGCCCGGCGCTGGAACACCGACCACCACGAGCGCGTGCTCTCGGCCGAGGACTGCGCCGAACACCTGCCCCGGATCATCAGCCGCATGGACGTGCCCATGGCCGACGCCTCGGTGGCGCCCACCTGGCTGCTCTCCGGCGTCACGCGCGAGAACGTCACCGTGGCCCTGGGCGGCGACGGGGCCGACGAGCTCTGGGCCGGGTACGAGCACTACATCGCCTTCAGGATCGCCGAATGGTACAACGCCATCCCCGGCATCGTACGCCGCGGCGTCATCGAGCCCCTGACCCGGCTCCTGCCCGCCTCGGCCGGCTACATCAATCCCCGTCTGGCCGTGGAGACATTTTTGCGCGGCGCGCACGCCCCGGCCTGGGAACGGGTGCAGACCCTGCTCACGGCCTTCACGCCCGAGATGCAGGCCGAGCTGCTGGCCCGTCCCGACCGCGACTTCCTGCGCCACGAGGTCCTCTTCGCGCCCACGCGCGAGCAGTTCGAGCACTGGCCCGCCGGGCCCTCGCCCCTGGCCCGGGCCTTCCACGTCTATGCCCGCCAGTACATGCTGGACGACATCCTGGTCAAGGTGGACCGCTGCTCCATGCTCCATTCGCTGGAAGTGCGCGCGCCCTTCCTGGACAAGGACTTCGCCGAATATGTGGCCCGCCTGCCCATCCGCCACAAGCTGCGCGGTTTCCGGCGCAAGTACCTGCTCAAGAAGGCCTTTGCCGACGTGCTGCCGCCCGAGATCCTGCACCGCAACAAGCGCGGTTTCCAGATCCCCGTGGCGGCCTGGCTGCGCGGCCGCATGCGCCCGCTCATGGAAGAGCTCTTCGCGCCCCAGCGCCTGCGCGCCCAGGGCCTGTTCCGGCCCGAGGCCGTGCGCGCCCTGGTGGACGCCCACTGCTCCGGCAAGGCCGACCTGCGCAAGCCCCTCTGGACCCTCATGGTGCTCCAGCTCTGGCTGCGCGCCCGGGGCATGTGACAGCTGAAACGATACGCCCGGCAGGCGGCAGTCTGCCGGGATGGACGAGGGGGCGGGAGGGCTTTTCCGGCGGGGAAACGTCCTCCCGCCCCCTCGCGCTCCCCTGTCCCTTCGACAACCGCGCAGGCGGGCTGGCAACAACTCCCGGAGCACACGGCAGGCCCGGGAAGGACACAGCAGGCGGGACGGGCGGCATACGACAGGGGCGGGCCCTGGCCCGCCCCTGGACGAGATGTCTGAAAAAGGTGGGATGCGCGGAAAAAGCAGCCGTTCCGCGCTGGCGGCTCAGGCCTTCACATAGCTGCTGAAACCCCGGTGGATCTCCCGGGCCTCGTCCGTGAACAGGGCATCGAGACCGGCCACGCCCTTGGTCTTGAAGCCCGCCAGACCGGTGTTCAGGCGCTGCATCTCCAGATTGCCGCCGTTGATGGCCACCTGCTGGAAGATCTGCCGGTCCATGCGGCTGCGCGGTGCATCGAAGCGCGGCAGCAGACCGCCGTTCTCGTGCATCTGCAGGGCCAGGGTCTTGCAGGCCACGTCCATCTGCCCGGTGCGATCCTTGCCGCTCTTGCAATTGAACAGCGGCATCACGCCCATGATGTGCCCCAGCATGGCCAGACGCGCAGGCAGCCGATAGGGGTCCGCCCCGCTCATCCTGTAGCCCCCGGCGGCCCAAAGGGCGTGGATCTCGTAGCGCAGGGCCTGCACGTTCTGCCTGTCCCGGGCGGGGATGTCCGACCGTGCGAGATAGGCCTCCACCATCCCGCCGAACATGTCGTCCCCGAAGAGCCGCGCCATGGCTTCCCTGTTGTAGCGGTCGGACGTGCCCCAGCCGCCGATCAGGCCCTGGAGCCCGCCCTGCGCGCCGGTGTTCACGCCGAAATTGAAGGTGAGCACCTGCGGCCGGACCCTGACCGCCCTCTCCTGCCCGTCGGGCAGGACCACAGCCACCGTGCAGGTGCCGTCGGGCCCGCAGGCATCCTGCCACGAGGCGCACTGCTCGGCCAGATAGGTCTTTTCCGAGGTGCCGAAGATCTCGCGCGGCACATCGGGCGTGACCAGACTGGTGGAAAGCAGGGGCAGGTCGATGACGGCATCGGCGTACGCCGCCAGCCTGCGCTGGACGTCCGCCAGCTTCGGCGAGCTTTGCAGGGCCGCCGTGAAGATCTCCCGGGCCCGGGTGGCGTTGGCCGTCTTCCTGGCCTCGGGATCCCTGATGGAGTAGGCACTGTTGATGCCGTGGCGGAGGCCCCGGAACAGGGTCCTGCCGCCCACGGCGATCTCCGTACGGGCCAGGTTCAGGGCGTGGCCGGCCTGGCCCCTGTCCTCGCAGGAGACGCCGTTGAGGCCGTTCCGGGCCATGGCCCGGCCGATGGGGCCGGGCTGGCCCCCCGCGGCACCGATGTGACGGGCGGGCGTGATGGTGGACGTGGCGGTCACTCCCGTGCCCCCGCGTCCCAGATATTGCAGATCACGCCGGATGATGTCCCAGCCCTGTTCGTTGAGCACCCGGATATGGGCATCCTTGATCGCCCTGGCCAGCTGCCCCGCCGACAGGTCGGGCAGCAGCCGGTGCAGCTCCTTGCCCAGCTCCCCGGGGAGCGCGTTGAAGGCCTCCATCACCGCATCGGGGACGCGCTCCCCATCAGCCAGGCCCCGCATCTCGGGCGGGTCGGTCTTCTTGTCCTGCATGGCTGCCATCAGCCTGCTGAGGTCCCGGGCCAGTTCCGCAAGGCGCATGCCCTGGTCCGAAGCGGGATCCAGCTCGCCCAGATCCTCCCCGATCCGGCACAGATGCCCCTTTATGACCCGTTCGTAGGCCGCGTAGATCTGCCGGAAAGCAAGACGCACGTTCCCGGCCGTGAAGGGGCTCTGGTCCTTCTGGGCGGTCATGATGTCCCGCTTGGTATCCAGTTGCGCCTTGAGCCCCTCCAGGCAGTGGAGCACCCCGGTCACGCCCGCCGCACCTTCGGGCAGGCCCGCCTGGAAGGTCTGCAGATCATCGTGCAGGGCGTTGACCGCCCAGGCGACCGCGGCAAGCTCCCGCTCGCCCTCTGCAACGGCCTGCTGCCCCCAAAAATCGTTCCCCACCAGGCGCACGCCCTGGCTCACGAGGCTGACGAAATAGTCGGGATCGATACCGGCCCGGCCCAGTTCCGCCATGACTTCCGGCCTGAGGGCCCGCTGCCCCGTGGCCACCATGCCGCGCCCCAGACAGGCAAGATTGCGTTCCAGGGCCGCGTCCAGGAGCCGGGCCAGGTCCCCGCTGCTGAAGGCCTTGCCCTCCAGGGACTTCTTGCCGATGTACTGGTTGAACAGGCGCGTGCCCTCGGCCTTGCCGCAATAGGCGCAGATGCTGTCGCGCACGCGCTCGGCAGCGCCCCTGTTGCCGCTCTTTTCCGCATCCCTTTGCGCCCGCTGCCAGAAATGGGCCCTGACGGTGGTGGTCTTGAGACTGTTGTCCCCCTGGTCGAGACGAACGAAGCTGCCCCGGGCCAGGCTCATGGTGCGCAGATGCGCTATGGAGTCTATGGGTGGCATGGGCTCCTCCTAGACCTTCACATAAAAGGGCTGTTCACTCTCCATCACGATCTCGCCCAGGCCCGCGCAGCGCTGCGTCCAGAAATCCAGCAGCAGGGCGAAGGATTGCAGGAAAGCATCCAGTTTCTCCTCCGTGGCCTGGTCGGGCAGCCACAGCTGCTGCAAAAGGACGGTATCGCTTTCCGGGGCCAGGGTGATGGTGGCGCCCCGGGTATCCTGCCACATGAGGTTGGCTGTGAGCAGGGCCCGCAGCTGGCGCAGGGCCACTTCCGCATCGCCGGAAAGTGTGCCGATGCTGCCGAAAGCGATGAACGTCCCCTGCTCCTCGTCGAAACGCAGATGCACCACATGGTCATCCGCCGAGGCCAGGGCACAGTAATTGTCGTCATCGAGCTGCAGGGGATCGAGCTCCTGCCGGCGGGCAAATCCTTCCAGTAGCATGTTGGCGTGGTCTCGGCTGATCATGGTGGCTCCCTTGTTCAACAGGTGGTCTGACGGCGGCGCCCTGCCCGGCGCGCTCCTGCCCCGTAGCGGACAGGGGACGGCAGGAAGCACGGGGGACGGGGGCCGCCGCCGGCTGTCCCCGTCCTGCCGCGAAGCGTTGCCGCATGCCGACGGTGTTGGCGGCAGGGGGGGACCTCCATATTAAGCAAAAACGGTGCCGAAAGAAAGCCGCTTCGCCGCCCGGCCGGAGAAAAGGCTTGTGGCGCGGCCCGCCGGCCGGGCAGGGCCACGCCAGCTGCCGGACAGGCCCCTGCGGCGTACGACCGCTTGATTTTTTCAAGAAAAGGCCCCGTATTTCTTGGCCCGGCTTCTGGTCCGCTCCCGGCGGCCCTGCTACCTTCCCCTGTGGACAGACGGCGCGGCCGTCCGCAAAACACTCCAGAGAGGTACCGAACCATGAACATCCAGCAGATACGCAATGCCACGCTCCGCATCGAATACGCCGGCGCGACCTTCCTGACCGATCCCTGGCTGGCAGCCAAGGGCGGCATGGGGACGTTCCGCGACCATCCCATGTTCCGCTGCCGCCCTGAGCAGCTGGATCTGGCCATGCCCCTTTGCGACCTGCCCCTGCCGGTGGAAGACATCCTGCGCGGCGTCGATGCCTGCATCGTGACCCATGTGCATCCCGACCATATCGACATGGCCGCCGACGGCAGCGTGGGCGCGCCGCTGGACAAGCGCCTGCCCGTGTTCGTGCAGAGCGGGGAAGATGCCGCCGTGCTGGAACGCTCCGGCTTCACACGGGTGGAAGTCCTGGGAGAGGAGACCCACTTCGCGGGCATCCGCCTCAGCAAGACGCCCGGACGCCACGGCACCCGCATCCCCTGCGGGCCGTCCTGTGGCGTGGTCTTCCGGCATCCCGGGGAAAAGACGCTCTATGTGGCCGGCGACACCATCTGGTATGACGGCGTCGCCGGGAGCCTGCGCCGCTTCCGTCCCGATGTGGTCGTCGTCAACGCCTGCGCGGCCGAACTGCTCGACGAGGGCCGCCTGATCATGGACGACGCCGACGTCCAGGCGGTCCGCGAGGCCTGCCCGCAGGCGCGGGTCATCGTCAGCCACATGGACAACGTGGCCCATGCCGCCCTGACCCGGCAGAGCATGGACCAGTGCCTGCGCCGTCGCGGCATCCGGGACGGCATCCTCATGCCCGACGACGGCCAGAGCTGCCATTTTTAGCCGCAGGGCAGCCGCGCCGTCCGCGCGGGCCTCCCTCTGCCGGAGGCCATCGCCGCGGCAAAGGCAGGCGGGACCGTCCGGTCCGCGGTCATCCCCGCCGCCGCAGGACCGCCCCGCCCCGGGCACGTCCCGGCCCCTGCGCCACATCGGGCCTCCGCCGGTCATCACAGGCAGCATGCCTTCCCCCCTCCTCCGGCGGGGGCCCCAACCTTTCCGTTCCGGGATCCCATGCAGACGCGCTCCCCCGCTCTCCGGCGGGGCACTGCATGCGGCACGGGCCCACGCAACGGCGCTCCCGCCCCGCCATCCCTCCCGACGGCCTCATCCCGCCAGGTCTTCCGCTTCCCGGATGACCACATGCAGCTCATACGCGCACCAGGGCTCGAGCTCGGCCAAAAAGGCTTCCAGCGCGACCATGTCCTGGAAATACATGTCGAGGAAATACAGGTTGTCGCCCGTGGTCCGGTAACAGTGGATGGTGCGCCTGCCCTCCTTGCGGCAGCAGGCCTTCAGGGCATCCGCGCCGCCTGCCCCGGGCTGCGCCCTGATGACGGCATGGACCTTGTAGCCGAAGACAGGACAGTCGACGTTGACGGTGTAGCGCCGGAGGACGCCCATGTCCTCCAGCCGTTCCACCCTGTTCCTGACGGCCTGCCCGGTGAGGAAGACCCGCGCGCCCAGCTCCTTCATGGTGATGCGCGCGTTCTTCCTGAGTTCTTCGACGATCCTCACGTCCGTGGCGTCTATCTTCGTCTTCATGCGGCCTCCGCTTTGTCCCGTCATCTTCCCGGATATGCGGCGCAAAAGCAAATATCCCGCCCGCATGACGGCGGGGCGCAGCCCCGGCTCCCCTGTCCTGCCGCTCCCCGCCCGCCGCCGCGGCGCGGGCCGCCTTCCCGCTGCGAGAGCGGCGGATGACCTCCCCGGCTGCACGCAGTCTGCCGTCTGCCCGGCGCGACCCGGCACGGAGCATGAAAAAGGCCCGGCGGACAGGGCGTCTGCCTGTCTGCCGGGCCTGGAAGACGGAGGACCGTCGCCGCTAGTAGGCGTGGTCGTCGTGCAGGTCCTCGGCGCTCAGGCTGTGCGAGAACAGGCGGTAGACCCAGAACTGGTACAGCAGCACGATGGGCACCATGACCAGGGCCACTACCAGCATGATCTTGAGGGTCAGCTCGGTGGAGGAGGCGTTGAAGGCCGTCAGGGTGGCGTTGGGATCGATGGACGAGATGAGCATGCGCGGGAACATGCCCATGACGCCGAAGAAGGTCACGCCGACGATGTACACGGCGCTGCACATCCAGGCCTTCCACAGCTGGCCGCGCTGCAGCATGCAGCGCACGCCCACCAGACCGGCCAGGGCCAGCACGGGCAGCAGGAGCAGCAGCGGATTGCTCCAGTAATTGCTGAACAGGTCGGTGTTGAAGAAGGTCAGCACCAGGAAGGCCAGCAGCAGGATGAGCATCACGGGCCAGAGCATGGTGGCGCTGGCCACGGCGCGGGTCTGCAGTTCGCCCTGGCTCTTGATGGCCAGCCACAGGGAGCCGTGCAGCATGAACATGACCAGGAAGAAGATGGCCCCGGCCACGCCGTAACCGTTGACCAGGCCCATGAGGCTGCCGTGGAACACGCCCTCGCCGTCGATGGGGATGCCCATGAACAGGTTGGCGAAGGTCACGCCCAGCAGCACGGCGGGCACCAGGTTGGACAGGAAGTGGATCAGGTCCCAGAAGCCGCGCCAGACGCCGCTTTCCACCTTGCCGCGGAACTCGAAAGACACGGCGCGGAAGATCAGGGCGAAGAGCAGGATCAGCAGGGGCGCGTAGAGCGCGCTGAACATCACGGCATAGACCTTGGGGAAGGCCGCGAAGGTCACGCCGCCGGCGGAGATCAGCCAGACTTCGTTGCCGTCCCAGAAGGGACCGGCCGCGTTGTACATGATGCGGCGTTCTTCCTCATTGCTGCCGATGAAGGGCAGCAGGCTGCCCAGGCCCAGGTCGAAGCCGTCCAGGACGAAGTACACGGCCCAGAGCAGGGCCCAAAGGATGAACCAGATGACTTGCAAGGTTTCCAGCATGACTTAGTCCTCCTGCCCCTGCGGGCCCATGATGGCGTACTTGCGCAGCAGGAAGATATCCAGGAGGCCCAGTACGCCGTAAACGATGATGAAGGCCAGCAGCGACGTGGACACATGCCCGGCGGGCACGGGCGACACGGCGTCGCTGGTGCGCATCAGGCCGTAGACGATCCAGGGCTGGCGGCCCATTTCCGCCACCAGCCAGCCCATGGCGATGCTGATGTAGGGCAGCGGGATGCACCAGACCAGGGCGCGCATGAGCCTGGGATCGACCTCGTCGCGGTTACGCTGCCAGGTGGCCCAGGCAGCCAGGGCCAGGAAGATCACGCCGAAGAAGATCATGGCGCGGAAGCCCCAGAACACGGGCGTGACCGGCGGGCGGTCTTCCTTGGCGAAGTCCTTGAGGCCCTTCACTTCGGCATCGGCATCGCCGTAGGAGATCCAGCTCAGCAGGCCGGGGATGCCGATGGCTTCCACGGAGTTGGTCTCGTTGGCTTCGTCCGGCACCACGGCCAGATAGAAGGGAGCGTTCCTGGTGGTCTCCCAGTGGGATTCCATGGCGGCCAGCTTGGCGGGCTGCAGGGCGGCCACGGTCTTGCCCTGGATGTCGCCGCTCAGGGCCAGGGCCAGGGTCAGCACCAGGCAGATGGGCGCGGTCATGCGGAAGGAACGGCGGAAGAACTCCACATTGCTCTTGCGCAGCAAATGCCAGGAGGAAACGCCCAGCACGAAGAAACAGGACAGCGTCCAGGCCGAGAGCAGGGTGTGGGCGTACATGCCCCAGGCGTAGGGGTTGGTGACCACGGCCATGAAGTCGGCCAGCTCGGCGCGGCCGTTCTGGATCACATAGCCCAGCGGGTTCTGCATGAAGCCGTTGGCCAGGATGATCCACAGGGCGGACAGGTTGCCGGCCAGCACCACCAGCCAGATGGCCAGCAAATGGGTCTTCTTACCTACGCGGTGCCAGCCGAAGTGCCAGACCGCCAGGAAGGTGGATTCCAGGAAGAAGGCCACCGTGGCTTCGATGGCCAGCAGGGCGCCGAAGATGTCGCCCACATATTCGGAATAACGGGACCAGTTGGTGCCGAACTGGAATTCCAGGGTGATGCCGGTCACCACGCCCAGGGTGAAGTTGATGATGAAAAGTTTGCCCCAGAACTTGGCATGCTTGCGCCAGACCTCGTCGCCGGTGCGCACATAGCGGGTCTCCATCAGGGCGATGAGCAGGGACAGGCCCAGCGTCAGCGGCACGAAGATGAAGTGGAAGAAAACAGCCACGGCGAATTGCAGCCGTGAAAGCAGAATGACATCATCCATGATCGTCCTCCTTATGGCGCGTCCTGCATAGCGTTATCCTTAGCGAAAAGCAAGCCCAAGTTTGCGGCCCGCAAGGCCTTGACGGCTGATTGGGAAAGATTACTTATTCCCCAGCAAGAATCCATGGAGGTTGTTCATCATGCCGGAAACCGCGGCCCAATCCTGTGAATTTCGCGCCGAAGTGCGCAAGGTTCTGAGCATACTCACCAATTCCCTCTACACCAATCGCGAGATCTTCCTCCGCGAACTCATCTCCAACGCTTCCGACGCCCTGGACAAGCTGCGCTTCCGCAGCAACCGGGGCGAAAGCCCGCGCCATGACGACCTGCCCCTGGAGATCCGCATCACGCTGGACAAGGACGCCAGGACCCTCACCGTCAGCGATACCGGCATGGGCATGACCGCCGCCGAGCTGGCCGAGAACCTGGGCACCATCGCCAAGTCCGGCACCGAGGCCTTCCGCGCCCAGCTGGCCGCCGAGGAAACCAGGGCCGACGGTGAAAAGGCCGATGCCGCCAACATCATCGGCCGCTTCGGCGTGGGCTTCTATTCGGTCTTCATGGTGGCCGACAGGGTGGACGTGACCTCGCGTCCGGCCTTTGGCGACGACGACGGCGCCGCCACCTGGACCAGCGACGGCCTGGGCACCTACAGCGTGGCCCCGGCCGGCGACGACGCCCCGCAGCGCGGCACGCGCATCGTGGCCCATCTCAAGGAGGACGCCGCGGAATTCCTGGAAAAATTCCGCGTGGAATCCGTCATCCGCAAGCATTCGGCCTTCGTGCCCTTCCCCGTGCTGGTGGACGGCGAGCAGGTCAACACCCAGCCCGCCCTGTGGCGCGAGCCCAAGTCTTCCGTGACCCGGGAGCAGTACGACGCCTTCTACCAGGCCCTGACCTACGACCCCAAGGCCCCGCTGGACGTGCTGCACATCTCCGTGGACGCGCCCGTACAGTTCAACGCCCTGCTCTACATCCCCGACGTGCGCCAGGACCTCTTCGGCCTGGACCGCGATTTCTGGGGCCTGGACCTCTACGCCAGCCGCGTGCTCATCCAGCACCGCAACAAGGAGCTGATCCCCGACTGGCTGGCCTTCCTCAAGGGCGTGGTGGACACCGAGGACCTGCCGCTCAACATCTCCCGCGAGACCCTGCAGGAGAACGTGGTCCTGCGCAAGATCAACCAGACCATCATCAAGCAGACCCTGGGCCATCTGGAAAAGCTGGCCGCCAGTGACGCGGACAAATACGCCGCCTTCTGGCGCCTGCACGGCCGCATCTTCAAGCTCTCCTACCAGGACTTCGCCAACCGCGAACGCATCGCCGGCCTGCTGCGCTTCAACACCTCGGCCCTGGACGACGGCGAGGCCCTGTGCAGCCTGGACGAATACATGGCCCGCGCGCCCGAAGGCCAAAAGACCTTCTGGTACGTCTCCGCGCCCAACCGCGAAGCCGCCCGCCTGAGCCCGCATCTGGAACGCTTCACCCGCAAGGGCATCGAAGTGCTCTTCCTCTACGAGCCCGTGGACGAATTCGTCATGGAAGGCATGGGCAAATACAAGGACTGGGACTTCAAGGCCATCGAGAACGCGGCCGACGACGCCCTGGACGCCTTCGCCGACAAGGCCGACAGCGAAAAGCCCGCCGCCGCTCCCCTCTCCGATGACGACAACGCCAGCTTCGACAGGCTGCTGGAACGCATCAAGGAGATCCTGGGCGAGCGCGTGACCGAGGTGCGCGTCTCCCACCGTCTGGCCGGCAGCCCGGCCGTGCTGGTCTCGCCCGACGGCGTGACCTCGTCCATGGAAAAACTCATGCGCGCCATGCAGAAGGACGACTCCCTGCCCGTCAAGGTGCTGGAAGTCAACCGCGACCATGTGCTGCTGCGCAGCCTGCTCAAGATGTTCAAGGCCGATCCCCAGGACAAGACCCTGGCCGGCATGGTGGAGAACCTCTTTGACGCCTGCATGCTGCAGGAAGGCTACCTGCGCGACGCCCAGATGCTGGCCGGCCGCAGCAGCCATCTGCTGGAGCAGGCCGCGGCCTGGTATGTGGAAGTCAAAAAGCTGTAGCCCGGCCCCGCCGCGCTCCCCTGCCTGAAAAACGACAGGCTCCGCCGCATCCGGCGGGGCCTGTTTTTTTGCACATGGACGGCGGCCGTACACGCGGAGGAGGGACGGGCCCTCCCCTTCTCTGTCCGCCCCCGTCCTACCCGCGCTCCTGCGGGCGCTGTCGCATCCTTAAATAGACCACGTCCGGCCCCGCATGGCGCATCATGGCCCTTGCCGGCGGTGCCGGGCACGGCTGCCGTGCAGGCAGGGCGCTGCGGCCTTCCCTGGCCCGCGCTCCTGCGTACGGGCCTCCGCGCGATACCGGCCCCATCGCCACACGGACCGCAGGACGCCGCAAAGACACGGCCCTGTTCAAGAGCGGCTGCATCCCTGCCGCCACACGGGCCGCAGGACGCCGCGCATCAGCCGCGGCCACCGTGCGGGCCGGGGAAGACAGGCCCGTGCCGCCCCCGGGACACCGCCCGCCCGTGCGCCCCGGAGCGGGAGAGGACGGGACAACAGCGGGCCGGAGGGAGCGGCCCGGTCCCGCAGGCTCCCGGAGCGCCCGCCCGCCACGGGCCCGCCGTACCGCGCCCGCCCAAAGTTGCGGCCGGGGCTTGACAAGCGCGCCCGCGCATTGTATGTGTTGCCGCTCTACGGCATTCATGCGCTGCCTGTCCCCCCGGACAGGCAGTGAAACTTTGGAGGAAACTATGCCTACGATCAACCAGCTCATCCGCATCGAGCGGACTGCGGTGGTGAAACGCAAGAAGACCCCGGCCCTGCAGGCTTGCCCCCAGCGCCGCGGCGTGTGCACCCGCGTGTACACCACCACCCCCAAGAAGCCCAACTCCGCTCTGCGTAAGGTCGCCCGCGTGCGCCTGACCAACGGCATCGAAGTGACGGCCTACATCCCCGGCGAAGGCCACAACCTGCAGGAACACTCCGTGGTGCTCATCCGCGGCGGTCGTGTCAAAGACTTGCCCGGTGTCCGTTACCACATCGTGCGCGGCACCCTGGATACCTCCGGCGTGGCCGACCGTCGCAAGAGCCGTTCCAAGTACGGCGCCAAGCGTCCCAAATAGGTTTCTTTTTTTCGAACCGGCGTACGTCATGCAACGCACCCAGGCTGCCCGCCCACGGCGCGCCGGGGCGCTGCGGGGCTGGTGACGCCGAAACACAGAGATTCTCAAGGAGAATATCATGCCCCGTAAAGGTCCTGTCCCGAAGAGGGAAGTGCTGCCCGATCCGCTGTACAACAGCCGTCTGGTCACCAAGTTCGTGAACCGTCTCATGTACGACGGCAAGAAGGGCGCCGCTGAAAAGATTTTCTACAGCTCGCTGGAGACCCTGGGCGAAAAGACCGGCGAAGAACCCATGCGCGCCTTTGAAAAGGCCCTGGACAACGTCAAGCCCCATCTGGAAGTCAAGGCCCGCCGCGTGGGCGGCGCCACCTACCAGGTGCCCATGGAAGTCCGGCCCGAACGCCAGATCTCCCTTTCCATCCGCTGGCTGATCAACTATGCCCGTTCGCGCGGCGAAAAGGGCATGACCTCCAAGCTTTCCGCTGAACTGCTGGACGCCTACAACGGTCGCGGCGGCGCGGTGAAAAAGCGCGAAGATACCCACCGTATGGCCGAAGCCAACAAGGCTTTCGCCCACTACCGCTGGTAAGCTCGACTTCGAGTGACTGCTGCCGCGCCCGCAAGGGCGCGGCGCTTTTCCCCCGCCCCACTGCCCCTTTTCTGGAGGATACCGTGTCCCGCACCACCCCCGTAGACAAACAGCGCAATATCGGCATCATGGCCCATATTGACGCCGGCAAAACCACCACCACCGAACGCATCCTTTTCTACACCGGCGTTTCCCACAAGATCGGCGAAACCCACGACGGCGAGTCCACCATGGACTGGATGGAACAGGAACAGGAGCGCGGCATCACCATCACCTCCGCCGCCACCACCTGCTTCTGGAAGGACTGCCGCATCAACATCATCGACACCCCCGGCCACGTTGACTTCACCATCGAAGTGGAACGCTCCCTGCGCGTGCTGGACGGTGCCGTCTGCGTGTTCGACGCCGTGGCCGGCGTGGAGCCCCAGTCCGAGACCGTGTGGCGCCAGGCCGACCGTTACCATGTGCCCCGCATCTGCTTCGTGAACAAGATGGACCGCATCGGCGCCAACTTCTTCCGCTGCGTGGGCATGATCCACGAACGCCTGGGCGCCAAGGCCGTGCCCCTGCAGCTGCCCATCGGCGCTGAAGACAAATTTGAAGGCGTGGTGGACCTCATCGAAGGCAAGGCCCACCGCTTCGACAAGAGCTCCAAGGGCGCCCAGTTCACCGACGAAGCCGTGCCCGCCGACATGCAGGCCCTGTTCGAAGAAAAGCGCCACGAACTCATCGAAGCCGTGGCCGAGGAAGACGAAGCCCTGCTGGAAAAGTACCTGGGCGGCGAAGACCTGACCCGCGAGGAGATCATCTCCTGCATCCGCAAGGCCACCATCGCCCGCAACATCGTGCCCGTGCTCTGCGGTTCCGCCTTCCGCAACATGGGCGTGCAGCCCCTGCTGGACGCCGTGGTGGACTACCTGCCCTCTCCCGTGGACATCAGCGTCATGACCGGCCATGTGCCCGGCAAGGAAGACGAGCTGGTGGAATGCCCCTGCGACGACAAGGAACCTCTGGCCGGTCTGGTGTTCAAGCTGTTCTCCGACCCCTTCATCGGTCACCTGTCCTTCTTCCGCATCTACTCCGGCTGCCTGGAATCCGGCAGCAGCGTGTACAACGCCAACACCGGCAAGAAGGAACGCATCGGCCGCATCCTCAAGATGCACGCCAACAAGCGTGAAGACATCAAGTGGGCCGGCGCCGGCGACATCGTGGCCCTGGTGGGCCTGAAGAACGCCTCCACCGGCGACACCCTCTGCGATGAAAAGCGCCCGGTGATCCTGGAATCCCTGAACATCCCCGAGCCCGTCATCGAAGTGGCCATCGAGCCCAAGACCAAGGCCGACCGCGACGCCCTGTCCGCCGCCCTCAACAAGCTGGCCAAGGAAGACCCCTCCTTCCGCGTCAAGGGCGACGAGGAGACCAACCAGACCCTCATCGCCGGCATGGGCGAGCTGCACCTGGAGATCATCGTTGACCGCCTGACCCGCGAATTCAACGTCAACGCCAACGTGGGCAAGCCCCAGGTGGCCTACCGCGAAACCATCTCCAAGCCCGCCAAGACCGACATGAAGCATGCCAAGCAGTCCGGCGGCCGCGGCCAGTACGGTCACTGCGTCATCGAGGTGGAACCCAACCCGGGCAAGGGCTACGAGTTCATCAACTCCATCACCGGCGGCGTGATCCCCAAGGAATACATCCCCGCCATCGACAAGGGTATCCAGGATGCCATGAAGTCCGGCGTGCTGGCCGGCTTCCCCTGCGTGGACCTGAAGGTCAACCTGGTCTTCGGTAGCTACCACGAAGTGGACTCCTCCGAACAGGCGTTCTATGTGGCCGGCTCCATGGCCATCAAGGACGCCATGCAGAAGGCCGCCCCCATCCTGCTGGAACCCATCATGGACGTGGAAGTGGTCACCCCCGAAGAATACCTCGGCGACGTCATGGGCGACCTCAACGGCCGCCGCGGCCGCGTGCAGAGCATGGAAGCCCGCGCTGGCGGCGCCCAGAGCGTGCGTGCCCAGGTGCCCCTGGCCTCCATGTTCGGTTACGCCACGGACCTGCGTTCCCGTACCCAGGGCCGCGCCACCTTCACCATGCAGTTCGATCACTACGAGCGTGTGCCCCAGGCCATCGCCGACGAGATCCAGAAGAGCAAGAACTAGCGTCCCGGGCATCCGCCCCCTCCGGGGGCGGATCACGCTGGTTGCCTGACAGGGCGGCGGGGATTTTGCAAGACAAGATCCCCGCCCTTTTTTCATTGTTTTCCTCCCGGCAGCCATGACCGGAAAGGACATCACCATGAACGCAACGCGCAACGACCTGCCCCTGGGCTTCAGCGCCGGGGCCGCCGCGGCCGGATTCAAAAAAGCCGGCCGCGATGATCTGGGCCTGATTGTTTCCGACCGTCCCGCCGTGCTGGCGGGCCTGTTCACCACCAATGCCTTCAAGGCCGCGCCCGTGCAGGTCTGCCAGCAGACCCTGCGTGAATACGGCTCCTGCCGCGCCGTGCTGGCCAATTCCGGCCAGGCCAACGCCTGTACCGGCGACGAAGGCCTGGACAACTGCCGCGAGACCCGACGCATGGTGGCCGCCCTCACCGGTCTGGCCCCGCACGAGATCATGCCCCTGTCCACCGGCGTCATCGGCGACCAGCTCAAGATGGACCGCTGGCGCGCGGCCGTGCCCGCCCTGGTGGACAGCCTGGGCAGCCGTGATGCCGAAGGCTTCACCCGCGCGTTCATGACCACCGACGCCTTCCCCAAGTTCGCCAGCATCACCGTGCCCCTGTCCGGCGGCACGGTGCGCCTGACCGGCATGGCCAAGGGCGCGGGCATGATCTGCCCCAACATGGCCACCATGCTGGCCGTCATGCTCACCGACGCCGACGTGGACCGCGAGACCTGGCAGGCCATGTTCGCCCGCGCCGTGGACAAGACCTTCAACCGCGTCAGCGTGGACGGCGACACCTCCACCAACGACACCATCCTCGGCCTGGCCAACGGCGCTTCCGGCATCCGCGCCGAAGGCGAAGACGCCGCCCTGCTGGAAAAGGGCCTGACCGACATCCTGGGCCGGATCTCCTACATGCTGGTCAAGGACGGCGAAGGCGCCAGCAAGGTCATGCACATCACCGTGGACGGCGCGGCCTCCGACGAGGACGCCTGCCGCATCGCCCGCACCGTGGGCCACTCCCAGCTGGTCAAGACCGCCATCTACGGCCAGGACGCCAACTGGGGCCGCATCGTGGCCGCCGTGGGCCGCAGCGGCGCCCGGGTGGACCCCGCCCGCGTGCGCTTGGTGCTCTGCGGCATCGAGCGCTTCCGCGACGGCCAGCCCGTCAACGGCGACAAGGAAGCCGAGCTGGCCGAGCTGCTCAAGGCCGACGACATCCCGGTGGAGATCCACATGGGCCTCGGCGACGGCCGCTACGATCTGCGCGCCTCCGACCTCGGCCACGAATACGTCAGCCTCAACGCCGATTACCGCTCGTAAGCGGGGCAGGAACTTTTTGTGGAGGGGGGAGGAGGCCCGTATCCCTGCTGTCGATGCCCGCAGCTTTCTCCGTCGCAACGGGCAGGGCCCCAAAGAGGCCGCCTTTCGGTCGCCCCCTCCGGCTCCCCCATCCTCCCCAAATGCCCGCTATCAAAAAGAGCAGAAGAGACACGGCAACGTCGTGTCTCTTCTGCTCTTGGTGTTTGTCCTTCCTGCGGCTCTCTCCAGCCCTGCGGATCGCTGCGCCGCCTGACGGCGTGCGCCGGGGGAGCCGTGCCGTCCCTCCCGGCGCGCCGCGCCCCGCAGTGAAGGACCAGGGCGGGGGCAGGGGCGCAAAGGGACAAAGAGCATGGGGGCGCAAAGGACACAGGGGCGCAAGGAGGCAAGAAGACAAGGGGCCGCGCGGGCCCTTCCCCTGCCGCACCGCCGCGCGGGCGACCAGGCACGGATGCCGGGCGGCGGCCGTCCTCCGGCGGCATGCCCGGCAAAGCGCAAGCGCCGTCCCCCCTTGCCACTTTGCTGACGCATGCTTATCTACAGTGGGCGAATCCTCATCTCGCACATCAAGGAGAAACCATGACCAGCCAGATCAAGACCCTGTTGCTGCTCGCCCTGCTTTCCGCCATCATCATCGCCCTTGGCGGCCTCATGGGCGGCCGTACCGGCATCATCATCGCCTTTGTGATCGCCATGATCATGAACGTGGGCTCCTACTGGTATTCGGACAAGATCGTCCTGTCCATGTACCAGGCCCGCGAACTGTCCGAAGACGAAGCCCCCATGCTGCACAGCATGGTGGCCGAGCTGGCGGCCAACGCCGGCATCCCCAAGCCCCGCGTCTGCGTCATCCCCGAGGAGGCCCCCAATGCCTTCGCCACCGGCCGTGACCCCGAACATGGCGTGGTGGCCGTCACCGACGGCATCATGCGCATCCTCAGCCCCGAGGAACTGCGCGGCGTCATCGCCCACGAGATCGGGCACATCGCCAACCGCGACATCCTGATCCAGACCATCGCCGGGGTCATGGCCTCGGTCATCGTCAGCATCGCCAACTTCATGCAGTTCGCCGCCATCTTCGGCGGCGGCAGCAATGACGAAGAAGGCGGCAGCAATCCCGTCGCCGCCTTCCTGCTGGCCATCCTGGCCCCCATCGCCGCCGGCATCATCCAGATGGCCATCTCGCGCTCGCGCGAATACCTGGCCGACGAGACCGGCGCACGCATCTGCGGCCAGCCCCTGGCCCTGGCCGGGGCCCTGCACAAGCTGGGCGTGGCCAGCGGGCAGATCCCCATGCAGAAGGGCAATCCCAGCACGGAACAGATGTTCATCGTCTCGCCCCTGTTCGGTTTCGGCGGCGGCAGCATGGCCAACCTGTTCAGCACCCATCCGCCGCTGGAAGAACGCATCGCCCGCCTGCAGCAGATGAGCCGTCAGGGCCAGGCTTTTTAAGACGGCCCTGCCAGACAGAACCTTTTGACAAAAAAGCGGGCTTGGTGTGTAGTCAGTCATGACGCCGCCGGCCCGCTTTTGAGCGTCCGGGAGCGAATCCGCATGCCGTCGCATCCGGCAGGAGAACCACATGAAGCGTTTGCCCACCATCCTTGCCCCCTGTCTGCTCGCTGCGCTGCTGCTGGGCGGCTGTGCCGCCACCGGCCCCAGCACGGCCCCCCTGCCGCCTGACCGCGACTGCCAGGACGTCTACACCGTGGCGCCCGGCAACTATATCATCGATATAGCGGGCGGTTCCGTGGTGGTCCTGGACCCGGCCGTGCAGGACTTCCCCCTGTTCTGCTCGCCCGACGAGGCCCGCGCCGGTCTCAGGAACGCCGTGGAAAACGGCACCCTGCCCGCCGGGGACTGGCGCATCTACCGCCTCAACGGCACCCTGCAGGAGATCGGCCAGCAGCCCGAGCCCGGCCACTACAGCCTGGCCCGCATGGCCCGCCTGGTGGACTGGGAGAGCAAGGCCGAAACGGACACGGGCACGAAATAGACTGCGCCCCGCACCGGAGGCAGGCCCCGCAGGCTCCTCCCGCGCCCAGCCCGCAGACGACGATCAAAGCGCTCCATCCTTCAGTGGATGGAGCGCTTTTTCATGGCCAGCGCATCGTCAAACGGCAGGCAACGCCCCGCGCCAAAGCCTGGCGCCACCATGCGGCGGCAAGAACTGACGCTCCCTGCTCCCCCCTGACTGATGCCTCCTGACTGATGCCTCCTGACTGATGCTAGACGCGGCGAGAGCGCCTTTCCCTCAGGGGAAGGCGCTCTCGCCGCTCACAGGACCACACAGGCCCGTAATAAAAGTTTTTGGAAGGATGCGGGGGGAGTGCGAGGGGGGAGAAGGAGAACCTTTTTCCAAAAAGGTTTCCTTCTTCCCCCTCGCAAAACGCTTCTATTGCGGCAACGGGCAGGGCGTCAGGAAGAAGGCCCGCTCCTCCTGCACCAGGGAGACGATCTCGCGCAGGCTCTCCAGGGTGGGCTGGCCCTTGTTGACGGTCAGCAGGCCCTGCAGCTTCTTCACCAGGGCCGCGCGGGCCTCGCCGTCTTCCAGGCCCAGCAGGCCCTGCCCGCCCAAAATCTCCAGTGCCTTGCCGTGGCGGCTGGCCAGACCCGTATGCACCTGATAGAGCGGCTCCAGGGTGTCGCTCTCGGCAGCGGCCAGCACCATGACCGAAGCCATGTAGAGGCGCTCCAGATAAAGACCGTAGAGGTGCGCGCCCAGCAGGCGCAGCAGCCGCTCGTCATGACGGGCGGCCTCCAGCAGGCGGGAAAGCTCCTGCTGGCGGAAGCGGGCCAGGATCTCGGCCGCTTCCCGGCTGTGCGGCGCTTTGCGGATGCGGGCCAGATCCTTGCTGCCCAGGGCGGGCAGGGGCTTGCCCACCAGCTGCTGCAGCAGCTCGTTCTTTTTGGCCGCGTCGGCCACGTCCCCGAAATAGAAAGCGTACATGCGGTCAGCGGCCAGCATGCCGCTGAGTACGGCCAGCTGGTCCCGGCTGCCGTCCACGGGGCACATCTCGCCGGTGACGGTGAGGTCGGGCTGGTAGATGAAACCGGCCTTCTTGAGCAGGCCGATGTCCCGGACATTGTTCACCACGGCGTCATTGCTGAGCAGGGGACCGATCCTGTCCACCACATGGGCGCGGGCAGGCAGGGCGGCGCACAGGCAAAGGACCAGGGCGCACAGCAGACAGAACAGGGGCGCGGCCGCCCGTCCCCGGTCCCGAAGACCGGAGGCGACGACCGCGCCGGGCACCACGCCCGTCGCTCCGCGCCCGGGAGCGCAGAGCATGGGGGGCGTGGCAACGGCGGACATCTTCATGGTAGTTTCCTTATTCCTCGTTGAGGGCTTCGCTGAAACGCCGGCGCAGGGCCTGCATCTTGGCCTTGGCATCCAGCAGCTGTTCGGCGCGGGCGCGCTCGCGTTCCACCACCTGGGCCGGGGCGCGGCTCACGAAGCTTTCGTTATGCAGCTTGCTCTGCACGCCCACCAGGTCCTTTTCCAGTTTGGCCATTTCCTTGTCCAGGCGGGCCAGCTCGCCGGCCAGGTCCACGGCGCCCTTGAGGGGCACGATGACCTGGCAACCGCCCACCACGGAAGAAGCCGAGGCCTTGGGCGCGTGCAGGCCAGCGCCGATCTGCAGGTCTTCCAGGCGGGCCAGGGTGGTCATCATCTGGCGGCAGTCTTCCAGCAGGGCGGCCTGCTCCCCGTCCACGGGATGCAGCATCAGGCCCACCTTGTGGCTGGGGCTGATGTTCAGTTCGGCCTTGATGGTGCGCACGGCCACGATGACGCCCTGCACCAGTTCCATGCGGGCGGCCTCCGCCTCATGCAGGCAGCCGGGACGGGCCTCGGGATAGAGCTCCAGGGCGATGTCCGTGGGCTGCCGGCCGGCGGGCACGGGCAGGGCGTTCCAGATCTCGGCCGTGACGAAGGGGATGATGGGGTGCAGCAGGAGCAGCAGCTCGCGCAGCACCACCCAGAGCACATACTGGGCCACGGGCTTGCGGGCCTCGTCCTGCATGTCGGGCTTGATGAGTTCCAGATACCAGTCGCAAAACTCGTTCCAGAGGAACTTGTAACCCAGCTGGGCGGCGTCGTTGAAGCGGTATTCTTCCAGCGCCTTGTCCATGTCCTGCTTGACCTGTTCCAGACGGTGCAGGATCCACTGGTGGTGCAGGCCTTCCACGCTTTCCAGGGCCACCGGGGCGGGCGCGGTCCCGGGCAGGTTCATGAGCGCGAAGCGGGCGGCGTTCCAGAGCTTGTTGACGAAGTGGCGGTAGCCTTCGATGCGGGCCTCGGAAAGGCGGATGTCGCGGCCCATGGCGGCGAAGGCCGTCAGGGTGAAGCGCAGGGAGTCGCAGCCGTACTTGTCGATCATCTCCAGCGGGTCGATGACGTTGCCCGTGGACTTGGACATCTTGCGGCCGGTCTCGTCGCGCACCAGGGCGTGCAGGTAGACGTCACGGAAGGGCACCTGGCCCATGAAGTGCTGGCCCATCATCATCATGCGGGCCACCCAGAAGAAGATGATGTCGAAACCGGTCACCAGCACGCTGGTGGGATACCAGGTGGCCAGGTCCCTGGTCTTTTCGGGCCAGCCCATGGTGGAGAAGGGCCAGAGCGCCGAGGAGAACCAGGTGTCCAGCACGTCCTCGTCCTGCTTCAGATCGGTGCAGCCGCACTTGGGGCAGGCGCTGGGGTCGTGTTCGGCCACGATGAGCTCGCCGCAGCGGGCGCAGGTCCAGGCCGGGATGCGGTGGCCCCACCAGATCTGGCGGCTGATGCACCAGTCGCGGATGTTGTCCAGCCAGTGATAGTAGGTCTTGGCCCAGGATTCCGGCAGGATGCGGGTCAGTTCGGGCACGGCCTTGCGGGCGGCCGGGGCCAGCTTGGTGGTGGCCACGAACCACTGCGTGGAGACATGCGGTTCCACCACGGTGTGGCAGCGGTAGCAGTGGCCCACGGAGTTCTCCAGATCCTCCACGGCCAGCAGGTCGCCGGCGGCCTCGATGTCGGCCACGATCTTCGTGCGGCACTCGTCCTTCCTGAGACCGGCGTAGGGGCCGGACTCGGCCTTCATGATGCCGTCCTCGTCGATGACCTGCAAAAATTCCAGATCGTGCTTCTTGCCCAGGGCCCAGTCGTTGTGGTCATGGCAGGGCGTGACCTTGAGGGCGCCGGTGCCGAACTCGCGATCCACATAGCTGTCGGCGATGATGGGGATCTCGCGGCCCAGCACGGGCACGATGGCCGTCCTGCCCACCAGGTGCCTGTAGCGCTCATCCTCGGGGTGCACGCAGATGGCGGTGTCGCCGGGGATGGTCTCGGGACGGGTGGTGGCGATGGTGATGCTGCCGGAGCCGTCGGCCAGATGGTAGCGGATCTTCCAGAGCTTGCCCTTGTGGGCCTCGTGTTCCACTTCGTCGTCGGCCAGGGCCGTGTGGCAGCGCGAGCACCAGTTGATGATGTAGTCGCCCTTGTAGATCAGGCCTTCGTTATAGAGCTGCACGAAGACCTTGCGCACGGCGGCGGACAGGCCTTCGTCCATGGTGAAGCGCAGGCGCGTCCAGTCCACGGAGGCGCCCAGGGCGCGGATCTGGTTGAGGATGCGGTGGCCGTAGTCCTCGCGCCACTGCCAGACGCGCTCGATGAAGGCTTCGCGGCCCAGGTCCTGACGGGTCTTGCCTTCCCTGGCCAGGGCGCGTTCCACCACGTTCTGGGTGGCGATGCCGGCATGGTCGGTGCCGGGCACCCAGAGCACGTTCTTGCCCTTCTGGCGGGCATGACGGCAGAGCACGTCGATGAGGGTCTGGTTCAGGGCATGCCCGATGTGCAGCGCGCCGGTGACGTTCGGCGGCGGGATCACGATGGAAAAGGGTTCGCCCTGGGCATCGGGATCGGGCGTGAAGGTCCTGTTGTCCTGCCAGTGGTCGCGCCAGCGCGCTTCCACGTCATGGGGCTCATAGCCCTTGGGGAGGGTATCCGCCATCTTGCTTTCTCCATGAAAGGCGGCCATAGTACGCTGTTATGTATGCCGCCCACCCTGTATGTATTCTCTGGGATGCGTCCCATATCTGGGGACTCATGGTCTGGCGCGCCCTGTGCGCGCTGGGACTGCCCTGTCGGCTGGTCAAGGGACAAGACATAGCCAATGGCGCGCTTTTTCGCAAGCCATGCCCGCAGGGCGCGCCCGGTGGCGATGCGGCCCCGCTGCTGCTGGCCCCCGGCGGCAACGCCCGGCTCAAGGCCCGGGCCCTGGGCGAACAGGGACGGCAGGCCATCCGCGACTATGTGGCCGCGGGCGGCCGCTATCTGGGCTTCTGCGGCGGCGCGGGACTGGCCCTGAGCCAGCGCCGGGCCCAGGACGGCCTGGGCCTCTGCCCCTGGAGCCGCGCCCCCTATCCCGAACGCCTGCACCATCTCATCTCCGGCCATGCCCGCATGCGCGTGCGTTCCTGCATGGCGCGCGACCTGCCCGCCGGGCAGGCCCGTCCGCACGACTCCCGGCCAGACAGCTCCCCGGGCAGTTCCCGGCCGGCAGCCCCTGTGCCCGATCCCCTGCGCCCGGCCCTGGGCGACGATGCCTGCGCCCTGGTGCCGCCGCACTGGCGCGGCTGCGCCCGCGGCCATGAGGACGACTGTCGCCACTGCGCCAACTGCCGTCCGCCCGTGGCTGACGGGCATGCGCCCTCCCTGCCGGTCTGGTGGCCCGGCCGCTTCGCGCCGGAGGCCGACGACCGCGTCAGCATCCTGGCCTCCTATCACCGGCCGGATACGGACTTCTGGCTGGCCGACCTGCCCCTGAGCCGCATCCCGGGCCCGGTCTTCGAAGCCTGGCAGGATCTCTACGGGGTCGATGTCTCGGCGGACTTCCTCGACGGCCAGCCCCTGATGGTGGCGGGCAATTACGGCCGGGGCCGCTATGTGCTCAGCTATTCGCATCTGGAGACCCCGGACAGCCCGGACGCCAATGCCTGGCTGGCCCATCTGCTGCGCGTCCTGGCCGGGCTCGACCCGGCGCGGGAGCGGGTGCCCGCCTGGGACCTGCACGGTACGGCCCCCTTCAACTGGCCCCGGACGCCGCATACCGCGCCCCTGCGCAGCCTGCTGCACGGCATGCGCGGCCTGCTGGACCTGGCCGTGGAACACAATCTTTTTTTCGAGCGCACGTCCTGGCTCTGGGGCTGGCGCACCAGCCTGCCCGGCGCGGTCTGCAACAATCTGCACGCTTCGCTGCGCGTGCTCTGCAGCCTGCGGCCCGATCCGGCCACGCTGGCGGCCTGGGACGGCATGCGGGCCCGCTTCGCGGCCCTCGCGGACATCTTCCTGCCCGGGGCCGAAGGCTATCTGCTGGCCTGCCGCCTGCGCGAGACCCTGGCGCCCACCATGCCCGATGCCGTGGACCGGCGCGGCCTCACCAACCAGCGCGAGGCCCTGTTCGGCCATCCCATGACCGGCGGCGGCATCGTGGGCGAGCTGCTGGAGATGACCGACGAGCTGCTCTATCTGGGCCAGCACGGGGATCCCTGCGGCGCGCTGGGAAACTGAGCTGCCGCCCCGGCCGGGCAACACCAGGCGGCACGGCGCCAGACGGCTCAGATATGCCCCAGGGCCCGCATCAGCCAGATGAAGAAACTCAGCGAGAACAGGCTCAGGCCGTTGGAGACCAGGGCCGTCAGGGTGGCCTCTTCCGGCCCGGCATGATGCACATCCGCCAGCACCGGGACCACCAGGGCCGAACCGGAAGCGGACATGATGACCGAGACGGCCAGCCACAGGCCCTCGACGCCCAGCGCGGCCAGGATGCCCCAGCAGACCAGGGGCTGGACCACCAGCTTGCAGAGCTGCAGGGCCGTCTGGCGCAGCAGTGCGTGGCCGCCCGCATGGCGGAAGACGAAGGCCAGCCGTTCCCGCAGGGTCAGGCCCAGGGTGATCAGCATGCAGGGCGCGGCCGTATGGCCCACCAGGGCGGCGGCCCTGTCCAGCGGGCCCCAGAGCCCCAGCCCCAGGGCCGAGACCAGCACGCCGCCCAGCATGCCCCAGAACACGGCGTTATAGAGCAGGGAGTAACGCAGCACATGCAGCAGCACGGCCTTGCGCCCCTGCGGCATGCTGCGGGAGGGGTCCCGCGCGGCCAGCTGCACCTGCCCCACCACGAACAGCAGGTTGGGCGTGATGGTGAACAGGCCGGCCACGAACAGGGCCTCGGCATCGCCCGGCAGGGCGCTGGTGATGACCGGGATGCCCACGAAGGCGGCATTGCAGAAACAGCCGCCCAGAGCCGTGACGGTGGCGGCGGCGCTGTCGTGACGGGCCAGGATGCGGTCGGCCGCATAGCAGATCGCGTAGATGAGGAATTGCGCGGCGATGACCCCCAGCCAGAACTGCGGATGGGCAAAGCTCTCCAGCGGCGCGGTGGCCATGATCTGGAACAGCAGCAGCGGCAGGGCCACATTGAGCACATAGAGGCTCATGGCCCGGCTGGCGTTCTCGGGCAGGATGCGGAAGATGTCCAGACAGACGCCCAGGCCGATGAGCAGGAACACGGGGACAACGGCGGAAAATGCTTCGATCATGCCCTTGCTTATGCTTCTCCGGGATGGATGTCCAGCGGGCGGGCACGAGACGGGGCCGCCCCTGATCCGGGCCTGCCGCCTGCGCTCCGGGGAGGCGGACGACGGCCGCGGTGCCCTGCCCCGTTCCCGATACCGGGAAGACGGCGGGCAGGGCCGTGCCCGTTGTGACGCAGGAAACTGCGGGCATCGACAGCAACGCGCGACCGGACGGCGGCCCGGCAGGGCCGTGCCCGTTGTGACGCAGGAAACTACGGGCATCGACAGCAACGCAAGGGAGTCCCTTCCCCTCAAAACGAAACGTCATGCGTCCTGGGCCTGGTGGCGGCAGCCGCAGTCGCAGGCCTCGTCCGGCGCGCCGCAGCGGCGGCAATGGGCCACCAGGGGCTCGAAGGTCTCGCTGTCCGGGAAGTAGGCCAGCAGGGAGCCCCGGGCCATGTCGAAGTACCAGGCATGCAGCGAAAGGCTGTGGGCCGCCACGCGTTCCTGTATCCAGGGATAGGAGAGCAGGTTGTCGATGGAGACCAGGATGGCGGCTTCTTCGCAATGGCGCTGGCGCTCGGCCGGGCTCTCGTCGCGCACTTCCTCGCGCATGCGCTCCAGGGCGGGCGCGGCCAGGGAGACCCAGTTGGCCACGAAGCTCTCGTCGTGCAGGCTCTCAGGATGCAGCAGGGCCTGGATGCCGCCGCAGCCGGAATGCCCCAGCACGATGATGTGCTCCACCTTGAGATGGTGCACGCCGTATTCCAGCACGGCCAGCACCGCGTCCCGGCGCAGAGCGTCGTCGGCATGGGGCACGAGGTTGGCCACGTTGCGCACCACGAAGATGTCGCCCGGATCGCAGCCCATGAGCAGGGCCGGATCGGCCCGGGAATCACTGCAGGCGATGACGATGGCCTTGGGGTGCTGCCCCTTGTTCAGGGAAGCGTAATAGTCGTTTTCCGCATCGAAATAGAAGCGGCGGAAGTTCCTGAAGCCGTCGATGAATTTTTCAAAATCCTTCATGGGTTCCTCGATCCGGCCCGCCACGCGCACGCGCGGCCCGCGCCGGACAAAAGGGACGAAAAGAGCCCCGGCGCATACCGGGGCTCCTGGAATGGACGTCAAAGGGTCTTACTTGGTCTGGCTGTCGGCAGGGGCCTTGGCGGCAGCCGGCTTTTCAGCGGCGGGCGCGGCCTTGCCGGCGGGCTGGGCTTCGGCCGGCTTTTCGGCGGCCTTGGCCGCGGGCGCGGCGGGCTGGACCTCCTGGGCGGGAGCCTTAGCTTCGGCGGGAGCTTCGGCAGGCGCGGCGGCCGGAGCGTCGGCGGCGGCCGGGACGGCGGGCTGGGGATTGCTCACGGACACGAAGTTCACCTTCTGCTTGTTCATCTCGTCCAGCAGGGCGTTGGTCACGTCCAGGGCCGGGTCATAGGCCACGGCCACGTCGGAGCCCAGCACCACGCTCAGGCCGTTGGCCTTGCGGTAATTGTTGACCAGACGCTGGGTCAGGTCCAGCAGCTGGCTGACCACGTTCTGCTGTTCGGCGTTGATCCGCTGCTGGCCACCCATGTAGATGGCCTGCAGTTCACGCTGCAGGGCTTCGTTTTCCGGGTCCTTGCCCAGGCGGGCCTGCACGTCGTCGATCTGCTGCTGGATCTCTTTCTGCATGCCTTCCAGGAAGCGGCTGGCCTCCTTGCCGGGCTCGCTGTCGCGCAGCAGACGGTTCATGTCGACCACCGCCACTTTGACGGCAGGTTCCTGGGGCTGCTGGCAGCCGCTGACGGCCAGGCAGAGCACGAGCAGGGAAAGGACAAGCAAACGGATTCGCATGGGGATACTCCTTAAAAATCATCCGCAGGGACGCGGTTTCAGTCTTGATGCCTGCTTGTACGATGTTTTGTGCCGGGACTCAACTCTTTTCCGCAGCCCGGCGCCACCACCACGGCACAGGGGCGTGCCGGACCAGGGACGGCGCCCCGCGCGACGAGGCAGGCATGGCGGTCCCGATGGCGGGAACAGGCCCTCCCGCCGTGCGTCGCTCCCCGCGGGCCGGGCGCGGCAACGGCCTCCGCTCCCGTCCCTCTCCCGCGCCGCGTCACGGCGGGAGTGGCG
>NZ_CASDOY010000018.1 GCF_949282365.1 uncultured Desulfovibrio sp. | reverse complement strand
CGCGCCCGTCATCAGGAGGCCGCGCCCGCGCCACAGCCCGGCTTCTGGCGCTTTCTCGTGCTCCGTTACGGCTGGCCCGCGCCCCTGCCGGAACAGGCGGACGACGCCGCGCCCGGACGTCGCTGGTGGCTGACCTGCATCACCAGTCCCGGCACGGCGGAACAGCGCCGCATGGTGGCCCGTCTGGGCCGGGAGCTGCTGGACGCCTTCCCCTCCGTGCAGGCCTTCCTCCATGAGGAACGCGCCGCCCCGGACGCCCTGGTGGCCGGGGAACAGCGCGTGCTCTGCCTGGAGCGCCGGACGGACGGCACGGTGGCCTGCATGACGGCGGACGGCGCACGGGGAACGGACCAGGGAACCGATCGGGACACTGGCCGGAAAACGGACCGGGAAGCGGGCCTGCTCCATCTGCCGCTGGGCGGCCGCTGGTTCGCGCTGGACCCGGCTTCCTTTTTTCAGGTCAACAGCCGTGCCGCCGAGCTGCTGGCCGCCACGGCCCTGGACGCGCTGCTGGCGCCGCTGCCGGGCGGGGAGGCCCCCCGCCGCCTGCTGGACGTCTATTGCGGCGCGGGTGCGCCGGGCCTGCTGGCCGCGGCGCATTTCACGGAAGTGCTGGGCCTGGAATACGACCGGCGCGCCGTACGTCTGGCGGCCGACAACGCCCGGCGTTTCGCTTTCGGGCACTGCCGTTACGAAGCCGGGGACGCGGCCCGGCTGCTGACCGCCCTGGCCCGCCGCCACGCGCCCGGGCACTGGGATCATGTGCTGGTGGACCCGCCGCGCGGCGGTGTGGCCCCGGAAGCCCTGACGGCCCTGCTGCGCCTGGCTCCGGCCCGGCTGGTCTACATCTCCTGCAATCCGGCCACCCTGGCCCGGGATGCCCGCCTGCTGGCCGGGGACTATGAGCTGCTCCATGTGACGCCCCTGGACCTTTTCCCGCACAGCCCGCATGTGGAGAGCGTGAGCTGCTGGCAGCGGCGCGCCTGAGGCCGGACATCCTCCCGCAGCGACGGCGAGCGCAACGGCACCAGCCGGATGATATGGTGGTGTGCTTCCCCCCCGTGCGGCAGCGGTATGCGGGACCGGACGGGACCCGTGCCGGGGAGGAAGCGATCGGATCGGGACCGGGGAGGAGCGGACGGCCACGGCATGGCCGACTTTTATAAAATATATCAGACAGTTAAAAATATCATTATTTTTTAACAGGATAGCATGACAATCCCTTGGGCCGACGGCGCGGGAAGCCGGTGCAAATCCACAAATTGCATTGACGCAGCGATGCCATTGTGATAATTTGTACATTGACACGGCTTCAAGGGGCCGGAAAAATCTTGCGGCCCGTACCCGCCCGTCATCACAGCCGGAGGCAGGAGAAAACGTGTCACTGAAGGATGTTTTCAAGCAGCAGAGCAAGGGCATGGAAGCCCTTGCCACCACGGGCGTCATCGGCATGCATATGGTGAGCGGCCCGCTGGTGGGTTTCGCCATAGGCTACGGACTCGATTCCTGGCTGGGCACGGGTCCCTGGTTGAAGCTGGTGTTCCTGGTCCTCGGTATCATCGCCGGTTTCAAGAACGTCTATGAGGATACGCAGGCCCTGCTGCGCAAGATGGCCCGCGAAGACGAGCGGCGCCGTGCCGAGGCCCTGGCCGCTGTGCCGGCAGGCGGCACGCAGAAGGCAAAGCCCGCCGTCCCCGACCGCATCGCCACGGCCTGCGCGGCGGAAACGGCCGCCATCAGCCGGAAGGATGCCGGCAAGGCCCCCGCGGCGCACCTGCGCAACGGCACGGACCAGGATGGACGGCAGGGCGACGAAACGGCCGGCGGACCGGACCGCACGGATGAAAAATGCTAGATTTCCTGTGCAAAGATATTGACAACTGGCTCTGGCGCCGGGGTATAAGTCATCCGGTCATCCTGCCCCTGGTGCGGAACCTGATGTTGCTGACCGGCATCTGCCTCGTGATGGGCGGGGTCGGTTACGCGCACATCCCCGGGCTGTTGTGGTTCGGCGTGGGCGCGGCGATGATAACCTGGACTTTTTGGGGATTGGCGCGTTTTTTCTTGCGGCAGCCCCTTGGTGAATACAGTACGGCATTCCTGCGTGTAGTGCTTTTGCGCTGGGGAGGCAGGCTCGTCGTACTGGCCGTGGTGACCTATGTGGCCCTTGCAGTGTGCAGGGCGCCGCTGACGGCCCTGCTGGGAGGGCTGGCCGCCGCCACGGCAGTGGCGCTGATTACCTACGCGTGGGCAAGCCGCGCGGCCGGCAAGCGCTAGCGCCGGATTTTTCACCTTAACCGAGCAGGAGGCATGTCTCATGGCTGGTGGTTTGCCGCATCCGGTATTACTCTCCACGTTCTGCAACATGGACCAGATCACGATCGGCGGACAGGTGGTGGAATTCAAACATGTCTTCTACTCCTGGATCTGCATGGCCGTGCTCTTTGTGGTGGCCTATCTTGTGCGCCGCCGTTTGACGCTTGTGCCCGGAGGCCTGCAGAATTTCTTTGAAGCCCTCATCGATACCATCGAGACCTTCATCTGCAATACCATGGGCGAGGCCGGCCGCCGCTTCGTGCCGCTGCTGGCCGGCATCTTCATCTACATCTTCGGCATGAACCTGATGGGGCTCATCCCCGGTTTCGACGCGCCCACGGCCAACCTGAACACCACGGTCTGTATGGCCCTGTTCGTCTTCGTGTTCTACAACGCCATGGGTCTCATCCGCTGGAAGGCCCATTATGTGCATCACTTCACCGGTCCTTCCAAGGCCCTCATCCCGCTGATGTTCCCCCTGGAAATCGTGTCGCACCTGGCGCGTCCGCTTTCTCTGTCCCTGCGACTTTTCGGCAACATCCGCGGTGAAGAAATCGTCATGGTCCTGTTCTTCATCATGGCGCCCCTGCTGGGCACCATCCCGATCTACGCCCTGTTCCTCTTGGGCAAGACCATGCAGGCCTTCGTGTTCTTCATGCTGACCATGTTCTACATCAAGAGCGCCATCGAGGCCCCGGAACATTAATCCGCCAGCCGCCCCTGGAGGCGGCCCCGAATCTGTGGGGAATGGTCGGAAACGACCCAACTTATACAAACTGTTGAAGGAGTGTCACATGCGCAAACTTCTGATGATCGCCCTGAACACCGTGGCCCTGCTGGGTATGGCTTCCATGGCTTTCGCTGCCAACCAGCTCGATCCCGCCGCTCTCGGTTTCACCTGCCTCGCCGCTGCTCTGGGCATCGGTATCGCCGCTTGCGGTTGCGGCGTTGGTATGGGTCTGGGCCTCAAGGGCGCCTGCGAAGGTATCGCCCGCAACCCTGACATCAGCGGCAAAGTGACCGGTACCATGATTCTGGCCTTCGCCTTCATCGAATCTCTGGCCATTTACGCCCTGGTCATCAGCTTCATCCTGCTGTACGCCAACCCCTATGCGTAGGTCGTTCAGGCAGTAACGCTGCGACGGGGGGACTTCGGTCCCCCCTTTTTTTTGCCTGCGAGACCTGGCCGGACCGCGCCCCTTCATGGCGGTCCGGCCAGCAGGCCAGGGACGATGCACCGTCATGCAAACCGGCCACGGTGACGATGATTGGCCGCCGCCTTCTCATCCAGTGACAGGCCCCCCTGCCGCCCCGCCGCTGTAGCAGCGGCATGCCGACGTCCCTGACGTCTATGACGACCTGCCGCAACGAGAAGGACGAGAAGGGCGACACACCTCCAGACATGGCGCTCGCCGTCACGATGCAGGACCACGCGGGCCCTTGGGGCATAGCGCCCGACGCAAAAGACAAAAGCGGCGCACCTTCCCGCCATTCCCGTACAACGGCGCCCATGCCGGCGCCTTCGCCTGACGGTCCGTCGTCACAACGGGAAGGCCGGACCACGCTTCGGCCGTGAACCAGCACGGCAACGACAGTCCCGACGCCCCGTCCGCCATGACGGCCCGCCGCAATGACGGCGCAGGGCCGGGCCCGTCACAAGACCCATCGCCATAGCGACAGGGAAGGGGCGCGCCCCGGCCATGACGCTTCGCCGGCGTGAGCCCCGCCGCGCGCCGGCCCTTGTACGAGCCTTCACGGAATCATGACAAAACATGTCATCTTGCCCATGCTCTCCTGCCGCCGTGCCCGGGCGTCCGCCCGCACAGCTCCCCGGAACACTTGTAAAATATTTTCTGAAATACGCAGTTTTCTTCCTGCCCCGCTTGGCCCGGCCAGCAGGCTGAATATATTGGCATATCGGGGCGGCGTCCCATCAGCGCAACGAATAGGTTTTGTATTTCCGACGCTTGCGGATTCTTTTTTTTTCAATTACATAAAAAAGACTAATTTTCACAAAAGCATCACAAGCTGCAGCAGGAACAGATCATGCCCACGGAACCCAAAAGCAAACATATCCCCCGCGCCACCATCCAGCGCCTGGCCACCTATGTGCAGGTGCTGGAAAATTTTGCGCGGGACGGTGTCGAAGTCATCTCTTCCAATCCCCTGGCCGAAGCCTGCGGCGTCAACGGCTCCCAGGTCCGCAAGGATCTGGCCTACTTCGGCGAATTCGGCATCCGCGGCGTGGGTTATCATATCACTTCCCTCATTGCGGCCATCACCTCCTCCCTGGGGGTGGATCGCGAATGGCGCATGGCTCTGGTGGGCGTCGGCAACCTGGGCAAAGCCATCCTGAACCACGGCGAATTCCGCGCCCGCGGCTTCAACATCGTGGGCATCTTCGACTGCGACCCCTTCAAGATCGGCGAGATCGTCCACGGGCTGGAAGTGCATTGCACCAAGGACCTCAAGGGCATGGTGGCCGAACAGAACATCGAGATCGGCATCATCACCACGCCGCCCGAGCGCGCCCAGCGCGCGGCCCAGCATCTGATGGACGCGGGCATCACCTCCATCCTCAATTTCGCCCCGGCGCGCATCAAGACCCCGGACCATGTGCATGTGGAGTATGTGGACTTTTTCCACCACCTCTACGCGCTGGCTTTCGACCACACCACCCAGCATCGCTAGGCACGGCAGCAGGAACTGTTTTTTCAGGAGGAGGACGAACGTCCTCCTCTTTTTTTCTGCCGTCCCGGCCCGTGCCCTCACGGCAGGACGGCCCGGACAGGGGCGGCCTCCCCTGTCCGCCCCCCTGTTTTCCCTGCCCTGCCAAGGAGGGCAGCGGGGAAGCGCCTCCGGCGATGATATGCCGCCCGCACCGGCCTCGCCCCCGGCAGGACGGCGACCGAACGACGCCCGATGACAAGACGCCGTCATGACGCGCCTGTCCTGCCGTTTTATGCGTCGTCCGGTCCGGCCCGGCCGTCGCGGGGACAAGACGTGCGGGGCACGGAGCGCCTGTTGACAGCGACGCCGCGACGCCAATGCCCCGCTGACACCCCCGTGCGGGCAAGGAGCGGCCCCAGAAGATGCCGAAGGCTCCGGTCAAGGCCATGCCCCCCGTGCGGGCACGGAGCGCCCAGAACGCTGTCCCTGTCGGGCGCGGCAATACGGGCAGCCCCTCCCGGACAGCGGGCGCCCAAAAATCTTTCCTTGAAAAGGGCCGGGCTTCCGTGTTGTCATGGCAAGGGAAGACGTTTTCCCCTCCCCCACGCGGCGGCGTCCGACGGCGTGCGGCACGGAGCGGACCGGAACGACGTCGCTAACCGCTACCGGCAGACAGCACGCCTGCCCTTCAGGAGAGAACCATGAGCGACTTCAGAACGCTGGTGGAACAGGCCCGGACCTGCCGCCGTTTCGAGGAAGGACAGCCGCTGCAGATGGCCGATCTGGAATGGCTCATCGACTGCGCCCGCCTCACGCCCTGCGCCCGCAACGCGCAGCAACTGCGCTACAGCCTGGTGGGGCCGGGCGAGACCTGCCAGCGCCTGTTCGCCATGACCAAATGGGCCGCGGCCCTCAAGGACTGGGGCGGCCCCTTCCCCGGCGAGCGCCCCACGGGCTTCATCGTCATGAGCATGCCCAAAAGCGCCGGCGATCTGGTCTGGCTGGATACGGGCATCGCGGCCCAGACCATCCAGCTGGCCGCCTCCAGCCGCGGCTGGGGCTGCTGCATGATCGCGTCCTTCGACCATGCCGGCGTGACGGAGCTGCTCCGCCTGCCCGAAGACCTGCGCCCCACCCTGGTGCTGGGCCTCGGCGTGGCCAGGGAAGTGCGCCGCGTGGCCGATGTGCCCGAAGGCGGCTCCCTGGGCTACTGGCGCGACGCCGAGCAGGTGCACTATGTGCCCAAGCTGGCGCTGGACAAGCTGATCCTGGACCGTTTTTAGGGGCAGGACGCATTTCGGGGCCATGTCTCTGAGGCGGCCCGCAGGGCCGTGCCCGTTGGCCGTAAGGCCTCACAGGCATCGACGGCAACGCAAGGGGTTTCCTTCCCCCTCAAAACAAAACGTGATGCGTCCTGTGCCTGACAGGCGGGCGGAAAGGGCCGGGGGAAAGCCTCCTGGCGTCCTTGCCGCTGCCCGTAAGGCACGCACACCAAGCATTGCCCGCAGGGCTTGCGGATGTGCCGTCGCCGGCGGGCGGACGAGCCCTGTGCATGGCGACGGCCAGCGGGGAGCGTCCTCCGGGGCAAACACGTGTGCCCGCCATCCGCGAACCGCCGCGCGAGCGGCCGATACGGCGGCAGCGGTGACACGCGAAGGCTATGGCATTGCCTGCCGATGCCCGCGATTTCCCGCATCGCGCGGACGGGCACGGTCCCGGAGGGGCCGCCATCCGGCTGCTGCCAGCGCCGAGAGGGCCCCTTCCTCCCCTCCTGCCCGACAGCCGGCAACACCACCGCAAGGCGGGTGGTGTTCTGTTCCGCGCCTGTCAGACGCCCAGCAGGCCAAAGCCCATGACTCAAAGATGCAGCGGCCCCGAAGACAAGGCTTCGGGGCCGCTGCATCTTTCCGCTCATGGACACGGGCATGCGTCAGCGCTGTCCGGCATGACCGGCAAAAATATCAGGAGGGCCCGCCAGCAGGTACGGCAGCAGGGCCGTCATCTCCCGCGACGCCCCCTGACAAAAGTTTTGGGAAGGGAGAGGGGGCAAGGGAGAGAGGGAGAGCCGTTTTTCAAAACGGTCTCCCTCGCCCCCTCATAAGGATCATCGTCACTCCCCTGTCCGTTCCTGCCGGTAACGCCGGGCCAGGGCCACGAAATCCGGGGCCCAGGCGGGCACCGCCGGGGCGAAGATATGGCAGTAGGCGGCCCAGACCCGCCCGCGCAGCAGGCCGTCCCGGCCGCAGCCGTCGGCATCCCGGCCCATGCCCGTGCCTTTGTGCAGACGCAGGGCATAGGCCATCCTGTCGCCACCCGCGGCGGGCTCGCGGCAGAGGGAATAGTGGAACTCATGGCCGCGCAGGACAGAGCCCTGCGGGAAATAGGGATTGGGCAGCACCACCTCGGCCCGCACATAGCCCAGGCCCTGCGGTTTTCGACAAAAGCGGGTCTCCACGGGAAAGATGCCGCTCATGGGCCAGCGCTTCCCGTCGCGCTCCAGAGCCGCGGCCAGCACCATGAAGCCGCCGCACTCGGCATAGACGGGCATGCCCGCCCCGGCCAGGGCCGCCATGCGCGCCAGATGCGGCGACGCGGAAAGCTCCTGCGCCCAGTCTTCGGGAAAACCACCGCCCAGGTACAGGCCGTCCAGTTCCGGCCAGGGCGCACCGTCCAGCAGGGAAAGGCGCACCAGCTCGGCCCCGGCCCGGCGCAGGGCTTCCAGATTCTCCTCATAATAGAACCACAGGGCGCGGTCGCGCACATAGCCGATGCGCGGCGCGGGCAGGGCCTCCGCCTGCGCGGCGCTCCCGTCCGCGGCGCCGGCACTGCCGGACCAGGCGGCTTCGTCCCAGAAATCCGCCTCCACGGGCAGCGCGGGCAGATCCGTGGCGATGGCCAGCACCCGTTCCAGATCCACATGCTCGCGCACCACGTCGGCCAGCCGCTCCAGTATCTCCTGCGCCCGGGGGGACAGGTCGTCGCCGCAGAGGGAGGCCAGGCCCATATGGCGTTCGGGCAGGGGGTTCTCGCGCAGGCGCGGCAGGGCCCCCAGCACGGGCACGTCCGTATAGGCGGCGATGGCCTCGCGCAGGATCTGTTCGTGCCGGGCCGAGGCCACCTGATTGAGCACCACGCCGGCCAGCCGCAGCCCGGGGTCGAACTGGCGCACCCCGGCCACCAGGGCCGCCGCCGTACGGGTCATCTTGGTGCAGTCCAGACTGAGCAGCACCGGGCAGTCCAGGCTGCGGGCCAGTTCGGCCGTGGCGCAGGAACCGTGCACGTCCATGCCGTCGAACAGGCCGCGATTGCCTTCCAGCAGGGCCAGCCGGGCCCGGCCGCGCGCCATCACATGGGCGAACAGGGCGCGCAGGCGCGCGGGGGAGAGGAAATAGGGGTCCAGATTGCTGGCCTGCCGCCCGGCCGCCAGCGAGAGCCAGGCCGCGTCGATGTAGTCCGGGCCCTTCTTGAAGGGCTGCACGGCCAGGCCCTGCCGGGAAAAGGCCCGTGCCAGCCCCAGCGAGAGCAGGGTCTTGCCGCCGCCCCCGGAGAGGGCGGAGATGCAGATACGGGCGGACGGGGCCCCGGTGGCGGGAGAGGGGGAGCAGGCAGGCACGGCGGGCATCCTTGGCTGACGGAGGGGCGGCGGGGCCGCGGGCATGAAAAAAGGGCACGGCGCCGACCGGCGCCGTGCCCGGGAACAGGCTAGTGCTTGAAGGAGCGCTGGCCGGTGAAGACCATGGCCACCTGCGGGCTGGCCTCGTTGCAGGCCGCGATGACTTCGGTGTCGCGCATGGAGCCGCCGGGCTGACCGATGGCGGTGACGCCCTGGGCCATGGCGGCGTCCACGCCGTCACGGAAGGGGAAGAAGCCGTCGGAGATCAGCACCGTGCCGGGCAGGCCGCCGCGGGCCTCCTGGGTGCGGGCCTGGATATCGTCCAGCGCGGCCTTGAGGGCGGCGTCGGTGGCGGCCTTCTGCTTGAGCTCGTAGAAGGAGAGCTGATGCTCGCGGAAGGCCAGGGTATCGGCGTACTTGGTATAGGCCTTGTGGATGGCCAGTTCCACGCAGCCCACGCGGTCCTGCTCGCCGGTGCCGATGGCCACGGTGGCGCCGTTGCGGGCGAAAATGACCGAGTTGGAGGTCACGCCGGCTTCCACGGCCCAGGCAAAGCGCAGATCGGCCATTTCCTGGGCATTGGGCTTGCGGGCGGTGACGGTGACGCCGTTCTTGTCCGTGGCTTCGGCGGGCAGAAAGTCGGCATCGCTGAGGATGCGGTTCACAAAGGATTTCTGCACCACCAGGCCGCCGTCGGCCAGGCTCTTGATATCCAGGAAGGCGGAGCTGGTCAGCTCTTCCAGGCGGCCCAGGCCGGGCAGTTCCATGATGCGCAGGTTCTTGCGCCCCTTGAGGATCTCCACCGCGCCCTCTTCGTAGGCCGGGGCGGCCACCACTTCAAAGTAGCTGGCGGCCACCATCTCGGCGGCCTCGCGGGTGAAGGGACGGTTGACCACCACCGCGCCGCCGAAAGCGGCGATGCGGTCGCACCAGAAGGCCTTGTCCAGGGCCGTGGCCACGCCGGCGTCGTCCCAGGCCGCGCCGCAGGGATTGTTGTGTTTGAGGATGATGGCCGCGGGGCGATCGCTGAGGTACTGCAGGATGTTGGCGCCGTTGTCCACGTCGGTGAGGTTGGTCTTGCCGGGATGCTTGCCGGCCTGGATCATCTGGGCCTCGGTCATGGCCGAGACGATGCCCTGTCCGGGGCCGCGCCAGCGCAGGCCGCCGCAGGTGATGCCGCCTTCGCGCAGTTCATACAGGGCGGCGGGCTGGTCGGGGTTCTCGCCGTAGCGCAGGCCCTTCTCCTCATTGTCCAGGGTCCAGACGCGCTTGTGGTACACAAGTTTCTCGTCACCCAGCAAAATGGTCATGGTCTCGGGGAAAGCGTCCTTGTGGACTTTCTTGTACATGGCCTTCAGGTCGGTCGTCATGATGCCTCCAGATATGCCTAGGTTCAGGACCCGCTCCCATGCTGTCCGCGCGAAGCTGATCTTTGTCAGGCAGCAGGGCAGCGGAAAGGGACGGCACGGCCGCCCTGCGCGCATCCGGTGTTGCCGGCGACACTGCTGCATGGGAAAAGCGGCTTCGCGGCGGGGAAAGGGGTCCTGACCCTAGCAAAAGGTGAAAAGCGCTCCGCGGCGCGGCAATGATGTAGCACAAAACGGACCTCTCCACCAGCCTGCCGCCCAACCTTCCCACGGGCCGCGACGGATGCGCGCAGGCGGCGCGACGGGCCTTCGGGGGCGCGGCCCGGGGGCTCCGAAGCAGGGTGGCCCGCGCCGCATACCGCCTTTGCCCGGCACGGCGTCGGCCGGTACGGGCCAAAATTTGACGCAGGCCCGCAAATGGGCCATAACGACGGCGCGCGCCACGTGTCTTTCTGCCGGAGGAAACCATGGAGAAACTGCTCACCCGCCTTGCCCGCCAGCTGGACGCCATCGACGAGGCCTCGCTCATGTCCCTGTGGAGCAAGTACGCCACCATCGCCAGCCGTTTCGAGCCCACCCAGCGCTGGGAAGAGGCCGTCCTGGTCTTTTCCATGATCCAGGCCAAGCGCTACAAGAACCAGCTGTTCAATTACTACTGGGCGCAGCAGGCCCAGCCGCACGACGAGGCCCCCGGGCAGGAGCCCCGTCCCCTGGCGCCTGATTTCGACCTGCTGCAGGACGGCGGCAAGGAAGCCGCGCCGCACCGCTGCCGCGTGCTCTCCTTCCGTCCCGCACCGGAAAAAACGGACACCGTCCCCGAAAAAGACTGAGCCGCCGGAAGATCTCCCGGCACCCGCGCCCTGCTCACAAAAAACTGACGCTTCACCTTGTACAGCATTCGCCGGACCTTCTCCCGGGCCAGCCGTCCCTGACCCGTCCGGCGGACACCGGCAGACAGTCCTTGCCTTTTTTCATGTGTCATGAGACACCTCCGCACCCCGGATACGGAACCCGGGGCGCGGGACCCGGGGGCAAAGATCTTTCCCGCGTGATGCAGCCCCCTCACCAGCATCAGGGATGTCCGTCACGTCCCTGCAACGCACAGGAGTCGTTCCCATGCGTGCCAACCTTCTTTGTGCCGGCTTCGGGACGCGTCTGCGCCCCTTCACCTACCTGAAGCCCAAGCCCCTGCTGAACATCGGCGGCTATCCGCTGGTGGAGCGCACCATCCGCCAGCTGCACGCCGACGGCGTCACCGACATCGCCCTGGTGGTGGGCTACAAGCATGAATGCTTCAACTATCTGGTGGACAAGTACGGCGTCCAGCTCATCATCTCGGCGCAATACGCCACGGCCAACAATTATTCCTCCCTGCAGCTGGTGGCCCATCGCCTGGGCGACAGCCTGGTCATCGACGGCGATACCTACATCCATCGGCCCCTGGTGCCCCTGGTGCGGCCCGGCGTCTCGCAGTTCATCTGCCAGCAGACCCGGCAGGGCCGCGAGTGGGAACTGGTCACCGATGCCGACGACCGCGTGGTGGCCGTGCGCAAGGACTCGCCCTCGGGCTACGCCATGTCCGGCGTCTCCTACTGGACCGAGGAGGCCGCGGCCCTGATCCGCCAGGAGCTGGACCACTGCGGCCCGGACGATTACTGGGAGGACGCCGTCATCCGCATCCTGGACCGCGTGCCCGTCTACGCCACCCGGACCAGGATGCTGCTCAGCGAGATCGACAGCCTGAGCGACGCCCTTTCCCTGGGCCTGCTGACGCCCGACGAGCTGGCCGACCAGTGCTCCGAGACCCAGATGGCCCAAAAGCTCAAGAGCCTGACCAACGACACCTACCACATCCAGCTGGACGGCAAGGGTCTGGTGCTGCGCATCCCCGGCCAGGGCACGGACCAGATCATCGACCGCAGCGTGGAAGCGGCCATGCTGGAAATGGTGAAGGACATGGACATCACGCCGGAATGCCATTTCTATGCCGGCGGCATCAAGACCACCACCTTCCTGGAAGATTACCACATCCTGAGCCATGAGACCCTGGACCGGAGGGACGTGCTGGGCGTGGTGGACGTCATGCAGCGCCTGCACGCCATCCGCATGCCCGAAGGCTTCCGGGAGCAGTACGGCCCCAGCGCCGTGCTTTCCGTGCTGTCCGAGGTCAAGCTCTACGAGCGCCAGAGCGGCGTCAACCTGCTGACCGATGCCGAGCGCGAGCTGTTCTACGGCTTCGCCCGCGAGATGGACGACGACGAAAAGCGCTTCTGCCACCGCGACTTCGTGCTGGAGAACATCCTGCGCAAGGGCGACGACATCAAGCTCATCGACTTCGAATACGCCTGCTTCTGCTCGCCCTACTGGGACTACGCCAGCTTCGTCACCGAGACCCGCCTTTCCGGTCCTTTGCTGGACGACTTCGTGGCCGCCAGCGGCGCGGACCGCACCCGCCTGCTCAAGGCCATGATCATCGTGGACTACATCTGGGGCCTGTGGGGCTTCTACCGCGAATGCATCGACTACGGTCGCGGCCGCATCGCGGAAATGGATCGCAACCTGAAACTGCTGCACAGCGGAGAACAAACGGCATGAAGCGCGGCTTTCTGACCTCCGTGGGCGCCTACCTGGGCCTGAACCTCCTGCTCGAGGCCCTGTTCCCCGCGCCCTGTCATGCCTATCTGGACCCCGGCACGGGCAACGTGCTGGTCTATCTGGCCATCAGTCTGGTGGGCACGGTGCTCTACTTCATCAAGAACATCGTCTACGCCATCATGGGCAAGGCCCGCGGCGAGCGCCGCCCGGAACGGCAGCTGCACCACGAGCGCATCCTGATCTTTTCCGAGGGCCGCAGCTACTTCTATACCTTCAAACCCGTCATCGACGCCTTCCTGCGCCGGGGCGTGCCCTTTTCCTACATCACCATGGATGTGGAGGACCCGGCCCTGACCATCGAGAACGACCTCATGAACTCGCGCTACATCGGCACGGGTTCCGCGGCCTTTGCCCGCGCCGCCGGCCGCCGGGCCGACATCATGCTCTCCACCACGCCCAACATCGGCACGCCCGGCTTCCCCATGCCGCGGCCGCGCCGCGTGACCTGCCTGGCCCACATCTGCCACGGCGTGGGCGACATCGCCATGTACCAGAAAGGCTCCCTGGACCATTACGACGCCGTGCTCATGGTGGGCGACTTCATGCTGCCCAGCATCCGCAAGGTGGAAGAACTGCGCGGCCTGCCCGCCAAGGAATGCCTTTCCCTGGGCCTGCCCTATCTGGACGAGCTGGCCTCCAAGGCCCGCAAGAAGGAAGGGCAA
Source organism: uncultured Desulfovibrio sp. (assembly GCF_949282365.1). GTDB lineage: Bacteria > Desulfobacterota > Desulfovibrionia > Desulfovibrionales > Desulfovibrionaceae > Desulfovibrio. Next base: position 27,273 of record NZ_CASDOY010000018.1, on the reverse strand, counting down.
AGCACGCCGCCCGTGGTCCTGGTGGCGCCCTCGTGGGGCAACAAGGGCTGCCTCAACATCTGCGGCCCGCAATTCCTGCTGGACCTGGCCCAAGCCGGCTATGACGTGATCCTGCGCCCGCATCCCCAGTCGCTCAAGGTGGAGACCGAGATGCTGGACACCATCCACGAGATGCTGCGCGATTATCCCAACGTCAGCTTCGATACCGAGATGGACGCCACCGCCTCCATGAGCCGGGCCGACATCATGATCTCGGACAAGTCCTGCGTGCGCTTCGACTTCGCCTTCCTCTACGAGAAGCCCGTCATCACCCTGGACATCCCCGTGCGCAATCCCGAGCTCTACGAGGTGGCCGATCTGGGCGTCATCTGGGAAGACACCGTGGCCGCCCGTCTGGGCGAGGTGGTCTCGCCGGAGGACTTCAACCATATCGTGCCCGTGGTGGAACGCGCCCTCAAGACCCCGTCCACGGCCATCGCCGCCTTCCGCGAGGAATCCGTGGCCTGCTGGGGCCACAGCGGCGAAGCCATCGCCCAGTGGACCGTGGATGCCCTGGCCCGCATGGATGCCGAACACGAGGCCCGGGACGCCGCCCCCAAAACGAAATAGCACGGCCCGCGCGCGGCCTGTCCCGCACCGGGCCAGCGCCGGATACGCAGCCAAGGAAACGCCATGTCGCTTCTGTACGAAATATTCATCCTGCCCATCGAGATCATCTACCGGGCCATCTATCTCGGCAGCCTCCAGTTCACCCACAACTACGGCCTGAGCATCCTGGTGCTGTCCTGCATCAGCGCCGTGGCCTTCATCCCCCTGGGCCGCCTGGCCGTGGGCACCCAGGCCCGGGAAAAGAAGCTCCAGATGATCATGGCCCCGCAGCTGGCCAAGATCCGCAAGGAGTCCAGGGGCGCCGAACGCCAGCGCCGCATCAACAACCTCTACAAACGCTACGCCTACCACCCGCTGCTGGCCGTGCGCTCGGCCTTCGGCGTGGCCCTGCAGATCCCCTTCCTCACCGGCGCGTACTACATGATCCTGGGGCTCACCCAGCTGCAGGGCCAGCCCTGCCTGATGATCCCCGACCTGTCGCAGCCCGACGGCCTGCTCTGGGGCGTCAACGCCCTGCCCATCGTCATGACCGTGGTCAACATCACGGCCACGCTGACCACGCCGGGCCTGACGCGCAAGGACACCCTGCAGGCCATCATCATCGCCTTCTTCTTCCTGGCCCTGCTCTACCACGCGGCCTCGGCCCTGCTCGTCTTCTGGACCATGAACAACGTCTTCTTCCTGCTCCAGAACCTGCGCCTGCCCATCCATCTGCCGCGCTTCCGCAAGCCGGGCTTCGCCCAGGGCGGCATGAACACGGTCATGGCCGCCACCATGCGCTCGGTCTACAGTCTGGCCTGCGCCGGCCTGGCCATCCTGATCTTCCTCTATGTGCCCTTCCAGTCCTATGCCAGCGACCCCAACTTCTTCGCCGCCGGCCCGCTGGACGTGCTGCTGGGCATGGTGCGCTACCTTTCGCTGACCTTCTTCGTGGTCTTCGTGCTCTGGCTCTGGTTCCCGGCCAAGGCCAAGACCATCCCGGCCTTCGTGGCCTTCTGGGCCCTGTGCCTGGCCTTTGTGGACCTTTTCGTGCTGCCCGGCCACTTCGGTGCCCTGGACGGCATCCGCTTCCTGCGTGAAGCAGCCCTCACCGGCCCCATGAGCACCTTCAGGGACGGCCTGCTGCCCGTGCTGCTGGCCCTGGGCCTGACGGCCCTGCTCTTCGCCTTCCCCAGGGTGCGCCTGCAGCTGCCGCGCGTGCTGTCCATCGCCGTGTTCTCCCTGGTGGCCCTCACGGCCTGGAACGCCCTGACCGCCGAAGAGCCCGAACAGGCCAAGACCAGCTTCACCCCGCCCGCCTATGTGGCGGACATGCAGTCCTATTCCAGGAACGGCGAGAACGTCGTCGTGGTGGTCATGGACATGTTCACCGGCGGCCATATCGAACGCATGCTGGACGACCCCTGGTTCACCAACGGCTTCCGCAAGGGCATGGACGGCTTCGTCTGGTACCCCGACACCATCTCCATGGCCGACGCCACGGTCATGAGCCTGCCCAGCATCTACGGCGGCCATGCCTACAGCCCGGCGGCCGTCAACGCCCGCCGCGACGTGACGCTGGAAGAGAACATCAACAGCGCCTTCGCCGTGCTGCCGCGCAACTTCGCGGCCCACGGCTACGACGTCTGCATGATCAACGGCCTGGAGTTCTTCAACCAGGACTTCTACGAGCATCACCTCGGCAAGACGGAGAACGTCACCACCGTGCCCCAGGTCAAGGACGACTTCCAGCTCAAGTACCACCAGGGCACCAGCCTGCGGGACTTCAGCAGCTTCTTCGCCATGCTGGGCCTGTTCCAGGCCGCGCCCAACATCATCAAGCAGAAGATCTACGACGACGGCAACTGGCATGACGCCGGCGACGGCATCCTGGTGGCCAGCATGGACGCCTGCCGCGCGGGCGACGCCTTCTTCCGCTTCGCCTTCACCTCGGGCATCACCACCGATGCCCCGCGCAGCACGGCCAAGGTCTTCTACAGCATGCTGTCCCACTACATGTGGCACTACGCCCCCGACCTCAAGGAGGGCGAGCCCGAGATCGTGGCCGACCCCTATCCGGCCACCGAAGGCCAGCTCTTCCACGTCGACGGCCTGCTGCCCGAACACTACTACGCCGAACGCCACCTGATGCGCTACCTGATGATCTTCTTCGACCAGCTCAAGGAAGCCGGCATCTACGACAACACGCGCATCATCCTGGTCTCCGACCACGGCGAGAGCGACAGCCCCATGGTGGAGCGCGCCTACAACGACGGCAAGGAATACCCCGACGGCACCGTCTTCCAGACCGCGCCCTACGCTCCCGGCCGTCCCCACGCCCTGCTGATGGTCAAGGAGCCCCACCAGCGCGGCCCCCTGCGCATCGACGATGCCTTCATGTCCAGCGCCGACGTGCCCACCCTGGCCCTGCAGGGCGTCGGCCAGTGCGACGAGTTCGAGATGCGCGACCCGGCCGCCCTGCCCAGGCCGCGCATCCTCACCCATGCCCGCGGCGGCGCGCGCTGGAGCGAACACAAGGAGAATGCCTACATCTTCGAACAGTTCCGCATGGAAGGGACCCTGTTCGATGCCTCCAAGTGCACGCGCGAAGGCAAATACGAATAAAGGACGCATGCCGCCGCTGCGGCCGGCGTGAGGCCCTGTGACGACGGGGGAAGGGACGGTCTTCGTGGAAGGCCGCCCCTTCCCCTCTTGTTCCCCCTCCGGGACAGCCGCGCCCCCGGCCATGCCGCTCCTGCCGCGCCCGGCGGGCCTGTCCCCGGAGGGCGCGCATCTTTCCGGGCTCTTTTTTCCTTCTTTCTTCTTCCCGGCGGCCCCGGCCATTTGACTTGTCCGCGGTTAGCGGCTAGAAAAAACTAAGGCATTGCGGCCAACGTCGTTCCCCTTAGCCAGCAGGCTACGGGGTTTTCGCGCGTGGACGACAAATCTTCAGCCTTGGCCCGCTCCAGGCGGGCAGTGCAGGTGGATATATGGCAAATACGGTCATTATCGGCGCCCAGTGGGGCGACGAGGGCAAGGGAAAGATTGTGGACATGCTCAGCGCGCAGAGCGGGCTGATCGTGCGCTTCCAGGGCGGCAACAACGCCGGCCACACCATCAAGGTCCAGGGCAAGGAGACCATCCTGCACCTGATCCCCTCGGGCATCCTGCACGAGGGCAAAAACTGCCTGATCGGCAACGGCGTGGTGCTGGATCCCTTCGTTTTCCTCAAGGAAGTGGACGAACTGGCGGCCAAGGGCATCGACGTCTCCCCCAGCCGTCTGGGCATCAGCAAGAAGACCCACCTCATCATGCCCTACCACAAGAGCCTGGACAATGCCCGCGAAGCCAAACGCGCCGGCAAGAAGATCGGCACCACCGGTCGCGGCATCGGCCCCTGCTATGAGGACAAGGCTTCCCGCGTGGGCCTGCGCGCCGGCGATCTGACCAATCCGCAGCTGGTGCGCGAAAAAGTGCATCACGCCCTGCTGGAAAAGAACGTCCTGCTGCGCGAGCTCTACAAGTACGACACCCTGGACGAGAACCAGGTCTGCGAGGATCTGCTGGCCATCGCCCCGCGCATCACGCCCCATCTCAAGGACGCCTCCTCCGAGATCCAGAAGGCCCGGGCCGCCGGTCAGGACATCCTCTTTGAAGGCGCCCAGGGCATCCATCTGGACATCGACCACGGCACCTATCCCTTCGTGACCTCCTCCAATACCGTGGCCAGCTCCGCCGCCGCCGGCAGCGGTGTGGGCCCCTCCGCCCTGGAACGCGTGGTGGGCATCGTCAAGGCCTACACCACCCGCGTGGGCTCCGGTCCCTTCCCCACCGAACTGGAAGACGACACCGGCCGCTATCTCCAGACCAACGGTCACGAATTCGGCGCCACCACCGGTCGCCCGCGCCGCTGCGGCTGGCTGGATACCGTCATCCTGCGCGAGACCGTGCGCCTGTGCGGCCTCACCGACATCGCCCTGACCAAGCTGGACGTGCTCCAGAACCTGCCCGCCCTGCAGATCTGCGTGGCCTACGAGCTGGACGGTCAGCGCCTGGACTACCCCCCGCAGGAAGAAGGCGCCCTGGGCCGCGTGAAGCCCGTCTATGAGGAGATGCCCGGCTTCGAGGACGACATCAGCCAGTGCACCAGCGTCGAGCAGCTGCCCGACAACGTGCGCGCCTACATCGCCCGCATCGAGGAACTCACCGGCGTGCGCGTCTCCTTCATCTCCGTGGGCGCGGACCGCGACCAGACCATCGTCCGTTAAGCGTTCGCGCTTGCGATAGATCCTACGAGGGGGGAGAGGGAAACCTTTTGGGAAAAAGGTTCTCCCTCTCCCCCTTCATGCTCCCCCCTCTCCCTGCCAAAAACTTTTGCCGGGAGAGCCGGGGCCATGCCGGGTGGCGACGCGACCACACCGGTGCCGGCCGTTTCCGTCAGGAGGAGCCGGGCCATGACAGGCTGCGGCCCATGCCGCCGCACCGTCCCGGACAAGGCCCGGGAACGCGCCGCGCGCATCCGTCCGGCCGGCTCTTTTCCTTCAACCATCTTTTGGTGGAGCATGAGGCGCACCAGGGCAGCCCCTGCCACGGTGCGGACCGTCACGCTCCCGCGCCGCGAGGGACGCCATGCCGCTTTTCCAGGACATCAGCACACCGGACTTCGACCGCATCCGCTCGCTGCTCCACCGTCTGGCCGACAACCCGCCGCAGGTCCTGCTGCTGGAAGGCGGCACCGAGGCCCGGCGTCTGGCCCTGGCCCGCTACTGGGCGGCCTGCATCAACTGCCCGCAGCGGACGGACGAAGGCACGCCCTGTCTGGTCTGCCCCACCTGCCTGCAGATCGACGCCGGGGAGCATCTGGACCTGCCGGCCTATGACGGCCGCATCAGCAATGCCGAGGACGAGGCCAACCCCGGCCCCATCCGCGCCCTGAACATGGAGAACGTCCGCGAGCTCAAGCAGAAGCTGCGCGACGCCCCCCACGGCCAGGGCCGCCGCGTGGTCCTGCTCATGGGCGTGGAACAGAACCGCAGCAATGCGGCCAATGCCCTGCTCAAGGCCCTGGAAGAGCCCTCGCCCTCCTCCTGCTTCGTCCTGCTGGCCGCCCAGCGCGAGCAGCTCCTGCCCACCCTCGTTTCCCGCTCCCTCTGCCTGACCCTGCCCTGGCCCGACAGCCAGGCCCGCGACCCGGCCCTCCAGCCCTGGGAGGAGGCCCTGGCCCAGTTCATCACCGGCGGCCGCGGCCTCTTTGAGCGCACCGGCGCCCGCAACGCCCTGGACGCCCGCCTGGCCGGGCAGATCCTGCTGGCCTGCCAGAAATCCATGAGCCGGGTCATCTCCGGCAATGACGACGCCCTCTGCCCCCTGGACACGGCCCTGGCCCTGCTGCCCCGCCATACGCGCCTGCAGTGCTGCCGCTGGTTCCAGGAAGCGCAGGAGGCCCTGGGCTTCAACGTCACGCCCGCCCGCGTGCTGGAAGCCCTGGCCGCCCGCCTGCACGTCACCCGCCTGGGGCATTGATCTTCCGCCCTCCTCCCTGCCGCGCACCGCGCCCTGGCCGCGGGATCGTGCCGCGCCCTTGCCGGCCTGCGCTTCGCAACAGGCCTGCCGTTGTACGGGCAGTCCTCCGCCAGCACGGGAGGCCCCGCAGCAGCTGGCGCAGGATACGTTCCGCCTGCCAGCCCCTCCGCCGCGCGGGTCCTCCAAAGACCATGCTCGTCCCCCAGACACTGTCCCCGGCCTGCACGGGAAGGCCCTCCCCTGCCGCAGGCCTATCCTACCCGGCGCCCGTCATGACGGGGATAGCGGGACATGCCCATGGGGACAGCGGACCGGAGGGCGACAAGGCACGGCTACCGACCTGCGTGCCCTGTGCGGAGTACGGGACGCCGTGAGCGCGTTTTGGGGAGGGAGGGTGAGCACGAGAGGAGGCCCTTTTGTCGCGCCGGCCCAAAGGGCCTCTCCCTCGCCGGCATGCCTGTCCCCGCCGCGCCGGACGTCCCGCATGCAAAAAGCCGCCGTCCCTTCGCGGGGCAGCGGCTTTTTACCCGGCACAGGCCGTTTTTCCGGGCCAGCGGCCCGGCGGCTATTTCCAGAGGTTGCTGTACTTGACGGACAGGCCGTCGGTGCGTTCCACCAGACGGTCCACCAGGGCGTCGACCTCGTCGGCGGTCAGGGTGCCCACCTCGCGGGCCAGCAGATAGCCCAGATAGCCCTCGCCCTGGGTGAAGGTCCAGCAGACGGAGTACACGGAGCCCACGCCCGGGCGGCCGGGGAATTCGGACTGCGTGCTCACCAGCAGGCGCATCTTGGGCACGTCCTTGTCGTTGAGGGCAAAGAGGTTGCTGCCGTTGAAGGCTTCCTTGAGGCGCATGCCCAGACGGGCGCCGATGCTGTCGGTCCCTTCCAGTTCCACCCAGACGGGCGTGCTGCGGGCGTCCACCTTGGCGGGTTTGTCGGCCTTGGGGGCCCCGGCCTGGGGCGTGCTGGCGGCCTGGGCCACAGGGGCCGTCAGGACCAGCATCAGGACGCACAGCGCAAGCGTGGCGATCTTTTTCATGATCCGTGTCTCCTTTTTTCCTGGCGTGGGGATGTTGCCTCCCCCAGCGCTCCATCTAAGCATGTTCCCGGACAAAATCCAAGTGCGCTTTCTCCGGCGGCCAAACTTGAAGCCCATGCTTTTTGCCGCTATACTTTAGTGTTGGAGCAATTCCGCTCGTCACGCGCCCGTCTGCCCGCCGCCGTCACGGCAGGGGCTTCCCATACGTCCTCTTTCCCGGCAAAAAGGAGCCGTCATGCAACGTACCCTCATCGTCAATGCCCTGGCCGCCGAGGCCCCGCAGCGCCAGATCACGGTCTGCGGCTGGATCCGCACCCGCCGCGATGCCAAGGATTTCAGCTTCGTGGAGATCAACGACGGTTCCTGCCTGACCAACATGCAGTGCATCGTGGATGCGGGCACCGCCGCGCAGACGGGCCTGGGCGACGCCAATACCGGCGCCTCCGTGGCCGTGACCGGCGAGCTGGTGGCCTCGCCCGGCAAGGGCCAGAAATGGGAGATACGCGCGGAGAAGGTGCGCGTCTTCGGCCTGGCCGATCCCGAGGCCTTCCCCCTGCAGAAGAAGCGCCATTCCGACGAATTCCTGCGCGGCATCGCCCATCTGCGCGCACGCACCAACAAGTACGGCGCGGCCTTCCGCATCCGTTCCGAAGCGGCGCGCGCCGTGCATGACTACTTCCACAGCCACCATTTCGCCTGGGTGCATACGCCCATCCTCACCGGCTCCGACTGCGAGGGCGCGGGCGAGATGTTCCGCGTCACGGCCCTGCCCCCCGGCGACAGGGACCTGTCGCAGGATTTCTTCGGCAGGCAGGCCAACCTGACCGTCTCCGGCCAGCTGGAGGCCGAAGCCCTGGCCCTGGGCCTGGGGCGCGTCTACACCTTCGGGCCCACCTTCCGCGCCGAGAATTCCAATACGCCGCGCCACGCCGCCGAATTCTGGATGATCGAGCCGGAAATGGCCTTTGCCGGGCTGGAAGACATCATGGAGCTGGGCGAGGGCCTGACCCGCCATGTGGTGGAACATGCCCTGACCCACTGCGAGACCGACCTCAAGCTGTTCGACAACTTCGTGGACAAGGGCCTGCTGGAGCGCCTGAAGGGCATGCTGGCCCGGCCCTTCGCCCGTGTGGCCTACCGGGACGCCATCCACATCCTCGAAGACAGCGGCAAGGACTTCACCTACCCCGTGGCCTTCGGCGTGGACCTGCAGACCGAGCACGAGCGCTTCCTGGCCGAGGAACACTTCCGGCGGCCGGTCATCGTCTATGACTATCCCAGGGAGATCAAGGCCTTCTACATGCGCGCCAACGATGACGGTGAGACCGTGGCGGCCATGGACGTGCTGGTGCCCCGCATCGGCGAGCTCATCGGCGGTTCGCAGCGCGAGGAGCGTCTGGACAGGCTGCTGGCCCGCATCGCCGAGATGGGCCAGAAGCCCGAGGATTACTGGTGGTATCTGGACCTGCGCCGCTTCGGCAGCGTGCCGCATGCCGGTTTCGGCATGGGCTTCGAACGCCTGCTGATGATGCTCACCGGCATCACCAACATCCGCGACGTCATCCCCTTCCCGCGCACGCCCGGCAGCCTGGAATTCTAGGCCGGGCAGACGCGCACGGGCGGCCCCCGCATGACGGGCGGCCTTCCCGGGGCGTGGGCACCCGCACGGGTACAGCAAACGACGACGGGCGGTGTCCGCAAGGACACCGCCCGTTTGCTTTTCGTCACTGCCCGCATCGCGCGGGCCGGTCGTGAGCGTGGGGCGCCGGTAGGTCTGCAACGGCGCCGCCCGCCACATCGTCCGGGACCGCCGCAACTGGCGCGCCCGGCCGGATGCCGCCGGGACCGGCGGCCGCCACGCTGGACGACGCTCCCGGACAGCCGTCCGTACTCGACGGCAGGCAGGCTGCCGCGGGCCGTCCCGTACGCAGGAGCCGCCCCGGCATCATCGCGGCCGTCGGTCCGTCCTGTCCGCCGGAGCGGCCATGACCGCTCCCCGCGCCCCGGACGGGGGAAGGGCCCCGGGAGCCCGGCCTAGCCCTGCACGATGCGCACGTCGCCGCGGGTCTCGTTGGCCCGGCGGCGGAAACGCTGGCGGCGGTCCTCACCGTCCACCTGATTGGCCAGCCATTCCAGCACATGCAGCACGGGGTGCTTTTCCTTGAGCTGGATCAGGCAGCGGGCGATGCCGATCTTGCAGGAGGGGCAGCCCACCAGGATGGGCCCGGCATAGCAGGCCCCGGTCTGGGGCTGGGGCTCGAAGGCCCTGGCCAGACGTTCCTTTTTGCGGGCGCGCAACAGGTTGTAGATGGTGGGGGAGGTCACGGCGCCCATGCCGGATTCGCCGCAGCAGCCCGGGATGGTGCTGACCTTGACCTTGCAGAGCTGTTCCAGGGCGGCGGTGAGCTGGGCCTGGCCCTTGAGGGTGGGCACTCCGGCCCATTCGCAGTGGCAGGCCGCGTGGTAGAGCACATTGGTGCCCGGGGCCACGGGCGCTTCCATGTTCTCCAGCTGGAGCAGGGGCAGGACGATCTGGCTCACGTCCTTCTGTTCCAGCTGCGGGAACTGCTCGTTGAGCTGCATGCGGGCCAGGCTGTCGCGGCAGGAGCCGCAGGCCGTGGCCAGATAGCGCACATCGAAGCCCTGCTTGGTGAGGTTGCGCAGCATGGAGGCCAGATACTGGCGGTTCTGGGCCATGTTGTCCTCGTATTCCGTATCCATGCCCGCGGCCAGCAGGGGGTAGCCGCAGCAGAGGTGGCGCGGCGGCACGGCCACGGCGTGACCGGTGTGCAGCAGCAGCATCACGGCGGCCAGGCCGATGCGGTCATAGAAGAGCGAACCGCCGCAGCCCGGGAAGTAGAGCACGCAGGGCATGCCCGGCGTCACCTCCGCGGGGGCGAAGACCGAGCCGCGGTGCAGGCGCAGGGATTCGTAAAGGTTGGTATAGCCCATCTTGGGCCCGCTGCCCGCGAAGATGGGGCTCTGCATGCGCTTTTTCCACACCGAGGGCACCACGCCCAGCAGCTTGTTCTGCACCTTCTGGCCCAGCGAGGCCATCTTGGCGGCGCGGGGCACGCGGGAGGCCACGTCCTGCACCAGCCATTCCAGGGCGCGCTTCTTGATGGGATGGCCGCCGGCGTTCTCGTGCTCCAGCAGGGAGCGCAGGGTCAGGGCCACCTCGCCCGAGGGGATCTTGACCGGGCAGTTGGCCAGGCAGCGGCCGCAGGCCGTGCAATGCTCCACCAGATCGCGCATCCAGCGCAAGAGGTCGTCGTCGATGGCGCCCTTGTTGACCTGGGAGTAATAGACCGCTTCCAGCAGCATGCCCAGCACCATGTTCTTGTTGCGCGGGTGGTACTGCATGGAGCGCTCGGGATAGCACATGGAACAGACCTGCTTGCATTTGCCGCAGCGGGTGCAGACCTGCACCGTGGACAGCAGGCTGATGAGCTTTTCCTTGTCCGGCAGGCCGCTGGCGTGGATATCGTTGATGAGCCGGTTGAAGGAGAAAGTGAAGGGCCGCACGGGCAGTTCGCGATGCACCAGCTTGGCCGGGTTCATGACGTCGCGGGGGTCCACGCGCTCCTTGAAGGCGCGCAGGGCGTCCATCTTGCTCTTGCCGAGGAAGGAGATCTTGGTGATGCCGATGCCGTGTTCGCCGGAGACCTCGCCGCCCATCTCCTGGCATTCGGCCATGACGCGGGCCGCGGTCTCCTCGGCTTCTTCCAGCATGTGGGCGTCATTGGAGTTGACCGGGATGTTCACATGGCAGTTGCCGTCGCCGGCGTGCATGTGGCTGGCCACCACGATGCGGCTGGCCTCCATGTAATCGCGGATCTTGACGATCTTCTTGTCCAGATGGCTGTACTTCTGGCCCATGCCGGCCAGGAAGGCCTCGGCGCGCTTCCAGAGCTCGCTGTCGGAAAGTTCGGACTGCGGCACGTCGCCGGAGGCCACCTTGGAGGCGAAGGAGAACTCGCGGTTGAATTCCTTGTCTTCCATGGGGAAGCCGGGCAGGCGGCCCACTTCCTGCAGGGCGTAGCGGTAGGCCTGGGCCGTGCATTCCAGATTGAGCTGCTCAAGGAAGAGGGCGAAATCCGGGATGCGCTCCATGGGGATGACCACATCCTCGTTGAGCTTGAAGCCCGAGGTGCGCTTGGCGATGGCCGACAGGCGGTGCCGGTCTTCCCAGAAGCGTTCGCCTTCCTTGTCGTCCTGGGCCACGATGATGTCCACGTTGTCCTGTTCTTCCACCACGCAGACGATGTCGTTGACGCACTTGTCCAGCAGGTAGGGGTCGTCGCCGTCCACCTGGAGGATGATGACCGAGATGGGCAGGCCTTCGTATTTCTGCGACTTGCGCTTGTATTCGATGGCCTGCACGTACTTGGCGTTGAATTCTTCCAGGGCGGAAAGGTGGGCGTAGTCGCCCTCCTGGCGGATGCGGTTGCGCAGGCCCACCAGCTCGCGCACCACCACGGCGGCCGGATGCATGGAGCGGCCGAAGAATTCCAGCACCATGACGCGCTTGTGCCTGGGCTTGGGATGGATGACGAAACAGGCCTCGGTGATGATGCCGTCCACGCCTTCCTTCTGCATGCCGGGCAGGCCGCCCAGGGCCTTGTTGGTCACGTCCTTGCCCAGACCGGGCAGGCGGATCTCGTCGCCGCGCAGATGGATGACGTTGCGCACGCCGCCGCTGATGTCCTTGACCACGAAGACGGCCGTCTCGTCGGGCAGGATCTTGTGGCGGGGATGGTTCTCGCGCTCCACGCTGATGAGCTCGCCCGTGGGCGTGACCATGCGCCACCAGAGCAGGTTATCCAGGGTGGTGCCGTATTCGAAGGCGCTGGGGCCGCCGGCGTTCTCGGAGACGTTGCCGCCGATGGACGAGGCCTGCTTGGAGGCCGGGTCCACGGAGAAGAGCGCCCCGGCCGCGTCCACGGCCTTGATGACGTTCTGGGTGATGGCCCCGGCTTCCACGGTGACGGTCATGTTTTCCAGGTCGATGGGTCCGATGCGGGTCAGGCGGGTCAGGCTGACGATGACCGTGCGCTTGCGGGCCGGCACGGCGCCGCCGGTCATGCCGGAGCCGCCGCCGCGCGGGATGAGCGCGAACTTCATGTCATTGGCCAGCTTCACCAGGGCGGCCACCTGTTCGGCGCTGTCGGGCTCCACCACCAGCAGGGGCAGCTCCATGCGCAGGTCCGTGGCGTCCGTGGCCGAGGCCACCAGGGCCGAGGGCGAGGACAGGATGCACTCGTTGGGCAGGATGTTGCGCAGGGCGCTGATGAGCTCCTCGCGGAAGCTGCGCTCGGCCTCGTAGGCGGACCAGAACATGGTGATGCCCTCGCCGATGGCATTGGCGAAATAATGGGCCAGGGCCATGGATTCCCGTTCGAAACGGGCATGCACGCTGTTGCGCACGGTCTCCACGTTGATGAAGGGATTGTAGGCCACCAGGAACAGTTCCTCGGCGATGGCGATGGCCAGATGGCGCACAGACTCGGGCCATTCCGCGAAGTCGTCGATATTGATACGCAGGATGCGGTTGACCACGTAGTCCGGGGAGATGGATATGTGCGGACCCTTATGAGCCATGGCGTAGGTACCTCGTTTGTCTTCTGCATTTTCCTTGCCGCGGGCACGGGCGGCCCGGTGAGCAAGTGGAGAAACCCTGTTTTTTACTGCCATTGGCCGCACAAGGCAAGCCCGCGGCCGCCCCGGGGCCCGAAAGCCCGCGCGCGGGAAGCGAAAAAACGGCAGGAACCATTCCTGCCATGCCCGCCATGCCTTGCAGGCTTTACATTTCCGCGAAGTTGAAAGATGCTGTGCGCCAGCGTCGAACCCGCAAAGGAGACCCGTCATGCTGCTCAGGCTGCAATGGCTCACCGACATCTTTGACTGGCTGCACCACAACTGGGAGCGGACCCACGTCCAGCGCAAGGTGGCGCTGGTCATCTTCTGGATCTATGTGGCGGCCCTGTGCTGCGTGGAACTCAAGCGCCAGGGCATGCTGCCGCCCGCCCTGGCCCAGCTGACGCCGCACAGCCACTTCAGCGCCATCCAGCTGGCCTTCACCCTGATCCTGGGGCTGGAGGTCCTGAGCCTGATCTTCATCATCTCCACTTCCTTTTCGCGTTCCGTGGGCAAGCAGTTCGAGATCCTGGCCCTGATCCTGCTGCGCAATGCCTTCAAGGAGCTGGCGCACCTGCCCGAACCGGTCAGCATCGCCGCCAACCTCGAGCCCGTGATCCACATCGCGGTCACGGCCCTGGGCGCGCTGGGCATCTTCGTGGCCCTGGGCATCTACGGACGCCTGAGCTCCAGTTACGCCTACATCCAGAGCCCGGAGATGCGCATGCGCTACGTCATCAGCAAGAAACTGCTCTCGCTGATCCTGTTCGCCATCTTCCTGGGCATCGGCATCCGTGACGCCTGGATCCATCTCCATACCGGCGCGGACATGCGCTTTTTCGAGACCATCTACACGGTGCTCATCTTCGCGGACATCGCCCTGGTGCTCATCGCCCAGCGCTACATGCCGTCCTTCCATGCGGTATTCCGCAATTCCGGCTTCGTCATCGGCACCCTGATGATGCGCCTGGCCCTTTCGGCCACCCCGCCCTGGGACACGGCCGCCAGCCTGTTCGCCGCCGCCTATGTGCTGGCCCTGACCTGGGCCACCCACTACTTCCGGCCCGCGGCCCTGCGCGGCCCCCAGCTGCCCGCCTCCTCCCGCGACGGGGAACGCCTGCCCCCCTCCTACGGCAAGCTCCCGGAAAAGGCGGACGACAGGGAGGCCGTGCTCTACGGCAAGCCGCATCTGGAAGTCTGGCGGCAGCGCCGCAAGAGCCGGGAGGCCGCCCTGCCCGCGCCGCAGGAGGGCTGCGTCTTCGGCAGCACGGCGGAACGCCGGCCCCGGCGCGCGACGCCCCGTCCTCCGGCCGGAAAAAAGAAGAGCGGCAACTGATGCCGGCCGCGACAACGGCGGCTGCCGCCGGGCCTGTCCCGCATGCTGCCCCCTATGCGGCCCCGGACGCCGCGATCCATGTCCCCCGGACGCCGCGATCCAAGCCGCCCGCATCCCGTCCCATGTGCCCGGAACGCCCGGCGGCCGGGCATGACCGGCCGCGCCCCTGCGCTGCCGCTATCCGGCGCGGTATGCGGCCCCTGCCGGGCGGCACGGCCGCTGCACGGGTCCGGCATATGATCCCTTCCCGCCGGGCGGCACGGCCGGAACGCCTGGCCCGCTGGCCCCTGCTGCCATGCTCCACACCGCCGCGAGACACCAAAAGGCCACCCCGAAGGGTGGCCTTTCAGCATCCACGCGCGGCCTGCGGCCGTCGCTGATCTTTGTCGGCAAAACGCATCGTCAGGAAAAGAGGGACGCGGGGAAGGAGCGCCCCGGGGCGACGCTCAAAAGGCTTCCCTCCCCCGGCGCCCTGCCCTGACAAAAGAAGTGTTTATTCGTCGCCCACCTTGAGGGCGGCCAAAAAGGCTTCCTGCGGCAGTTCCACATTGCCCATGCGCTTCATGCGCTTTTTGCCTTCCTTCTGCTTTTCCAGCAGCTTGCGCTTGCGGGTGATGTCGCCGCCGTAGCACTTGGCGGTCACGTCCTTGCGGAAGGCGGACACGGTCTCGCGGGCGATGATCTTCTGGCCGATGGCGGCCTGGATGGCCACCTGAAAGAGCTGGCGCGGGATGGTGCGCTTGAGCTTGAGCGCCAGCGAACGGCCGTAGGGATAGGCGCGCTCGCGGTGCACGATGACGGCCAGGGCGTCCACGGGCTCGCTGTTGAGCAGGATGTCCAGGCGCACCAGATCGGACTCGCGGTAGTCGATGGGATGATAATCCATGCTGGCATAGCCGCGCGTGCAGGACTTGAGCCGGTCGAAGAAGTCGTAGACGATTTCGGCAAAGGGCATCTCGTACGTCACCACCACGCGGTTGGCGGCCAGATAGTGCAGGTTCTTCTGGGTGCCGCGCTTGTCCTCGCAAAGTTTCATGACATTGCCCACATATTCGTTGGGCACATGGATGTCCATGCTCACATAGGGCTCGTACAGGGCCTTGATCTTGGTGGAATCGGGCAGGTGGGCCGGGTTGTCGATCTCCAGCGTCCTGCCGTCGGTGGTGTCCACCCTGTAGATGACCGAGGGCGCGGTGGCGATGAGGTCCACCTCGAACTCGCGCTCCAGACGCTCCTGGATGATCTCCATGTGCAGCAGGCCCAGGAAACCGCAGCGGAAGCCGAAGCCCAGGGCCTGGGAGGTCTCGGGCTCGAAGCTGAAGGCGGCATCGTTGAGCTGCAGCTTTTCCAGCGCGGCCTTGAGGTTCTCGTAATCGTCGGATTCCGAGGGATAGAGGCCGCAGAAGACCATGGGCTTCACTTCCTTGAAGCCGGGCACGGGCTCGCTGGCCGGATGGGCCGCCAGGGTGATGGTATCGCCCACGCGGGCGTCGCCCAGGGACTTGATGCTGCCGCACAGGAAGCCCACCTCGCCGGCGTGCAGTTCCTTCACGTCCGTGGCCTCGGGCGAGAACACGCCCAGGCGCAGGACCTCGTATTCCTTGCCGGTGCTCATGAGGCGCACCATGTCGCCCAGCTTCACCCGGCCGTCCACCACGCGGAAGAGCACCACCACGCCCTGATAGCTGTCGTACCAGGAGTCGAAGATAAGGGCCTTGAGGGGGCCCTCCGGGTCGCCGCCCGGCGCGGGCAGGCGGTGGACGATGGCCTCCAGCACGGCGTCCACGCCCATGCCGGTCTTGGCGGACACGGGCAGGGCGTCGGTGCAGTCCAGGCCGATGGCCTCCTCGATCTCTTCCTTGACACGGTCCACCTCGGCGCTGGGCAGATCGATCTTGTTCAGCACGGGCACGATCTCGTGATCGTGGTCCAGCGCCAGATAGACGTTGGCCAGGGTCTGGGCCTCCACGCCCTGGGTGGCGTCCACCACCAGCAGCGCGCCTTCACAAGCGGCCAGGGAACGCGAGACTTCGTAATTGAAATCCACATGGCCGGGCGTGTCGATGAGGTTCAGTTCATATTCCTCGCCGTTGGCAGCCACATAGGGGATGCGCACGGTCTGCGCCTTGATGGTGATACCGCGCTCGCGCTCCAGATCCATCCTGTCCAGATACTGCTGGCGGGCCTCGCGCTGGCTGACCACCTTGGTCAGCTCGAGGATGCGGTCGGCAAGGGTGGATTTGCCGTGGTCGATGTGGGCGATGATGCAGAAATTGCGAATATGATCCAGACTGGGCATGGGACTCGTGACTGTGACCGCGCCGGAAGCCGCGGGAAAAGGTGCGGGCAGGGCCGCGAGGCCACCGGTCTGTGACCATGCGCGCCCCTGCCGGGAAAGTAGATCATCATAGCGGTAAGACGCTGCAAAGTCCATGCCCCGCCCGACAGGCGGACGACGGACGCGGACCGCGAAGATAGCGCCGCGGTAAAGGCAGGCCGAAGCGATACCGGCGGCACAGGCACCGGCAGAAGGGGCGCGGGCAGCGGTTTTGCGCTGGAAACGCCGCAACGGCGGTCGTAACAGGCACCGGCAGAAAAGGTGCGGGCAGAGATGCGGAGAGCTGCCGACGCGCAGAAGGACACACGGTGCTTGGACCTTGAGGGCTGGAGACCCTGCGGTATGGACGCTCCCGGGAAGGAAGGGCGGAAAGAGGCCGGGCCAGATGGTTGCAGGCCTGGCGGATGCGGGCCTGGCGGGACGGGACCGGAGGGAGCTGGCCAGACGGATGCGGAACGGGCGGATGGGGACGGACGCACGGACACCGTGCGTCAGGCTGCCGGGGCCTGTCGGGCGGATGGCGGCAGCCCGGAACGCGCATGGAACGCAAAAGGGGCCGGAAGTTCCCTTCCGGCCCCTGGTATCGGATTCAGGAGGCGCTAGCGCAACTGGGCCACATGCAGGCGCACGATGGCGCGCTGCAGAGCGGCTTCCGCTCTGGCATGGTCCACATTTTCGGCCTGGCTGGCCAGGCGTTTCTCGGCGCGCTCCTTGGCGGCCTGGGCGCGGGCGGTGTCGATGTCCTCGGCCAGCTCGGCCGATTCCGCCAGCACGGTCAGAACCTGGTTGTTCACATCGGCGAAGCCACCGGAGATGAACACGTTGTGCTGCTTGCCGTCCACAGTGTAGCGCAGATCGCCGATCTTGAGGGCGGAGAGCAGGGAGACGTGATGCGGCAGCACGCCAAACTCACCCATGACGCCGGGGCATACGGCTATTTCCACCTGAGCGCTGACAACGGTCTTGTCAGGTGTCACCACTTCCAGTTGCAGCATGCTCATGGGCGCTCCTTATTTGCCTTCCTGCTGAATACGGGCTTCGTACTTGGCCACAGCCTGGTCGATGCTGCCCAGCATGTAGAAGTCGGATTCGGCAAGATGGTCATACTGGCCTTCCAGGATGCCCTTGAAGCCCTTGATGGTGTCTTCCAGGTGAGCTTGTCTTCGTCAGACAGTTCGTCCATACCCAGAATGGCGATGATATCCTGCAGTTCCTTGTACTTCTGCAGCACCATCTGCACCTGACGGGCCACGCTGTAGTGTTCTTCGCCCACGACGTTGGGGTCGAGGATGCGCGAAGTGGAGTCCAGCGGGTCCACGGCGGGGTAGATACCAAGTTCGGCGATCTGGCGGGAAAGCACGAGCGTACCGTCCAGATGCGAGAACGTGGTGGCCGGGGCGGGGTCGGTCAAGTCGTCAGCGGGCACATAAACGGCCTGCACGGAGGTGATCGAACCCTTGTTGGTGGAGGTGATGCGTTCCTGCAGGGCGCCCAGGTCGGTACCCAGGGTGGGCTGGTAACCCACGGCCGAAGGCATGCGGCCCAGCAGAGCGGACACTTCCGAACCGGCCTGCGTGAAGCGGAAGATGTTGTCGATGAAGAGCAACACGTCCTGGTTTTCTTCGTCGCGGAAGTATTCGGCGCAGGCGAGAGCGGTCAGGGCCACGCGGGCACGGGCTCCCGGAGGCTCGTTCATCTGGCCGTAAACCAGCGTGGCGCGCTCCAAAACACCGGCTTCTTTCAGTTCGTGATACAGGTCATTGCCTTCACGGGTACGTTCACCCACGCCGGCGAACACCGAGGAGCCGCCGTGCTGCTTGGCAATGTTGTTGATCATTTCCATCAGGATAACGGTCTTGCCCACGCCGGCGCCGCCGAAGAGGCCCATCTTGCCGCCCTTGGGGAAGGGCACGAGCAGGTCCACGACCTTGATGCCGGTTTCAAGCAGTTCCACCTTGGTGTTCTGCTCGGTGAACTCGGGGGCAGGACGGTGGATGGGATAGTATTTCTCGGCGTTGACCGGGCCCAGTTCGTCCACGGGGCGACCGATAACGTTGAGGATACGACCCACGGAAGCCTTGCCCACGGGCACCATGATGGGGTTGCCCGTATCCACAACTTCCATGCCACGCACCAGACCTTCGGTAGCGTCCATGGCGATGGTACGCACGACGTTGTCGCCGAGGTGCTGCGCCACTTCACAGACGAGGTCGGGGGCATCGCTGTTGTTGGGGTTTTTGATTTCCAGGGCGGTCAGGATATCCGGCAGGTGTCCGTCGCTGAACTCAACGTCCACGACGGCGCCGATAACCTGGACGATTTTACCAATGTTTTTGCTCATGCTTGGCTCCTGTTACCCGTTCAGCGCTTCTGCGCCGCCGACGATGTCGATGAGTTCGCTGGTGATGGAAGCCTGCCGTGTCTTGTTGTAGAGCAGGGTCAAGGTATTGATCATCTCGTTACAGTTACGCGTCGCGTTGTCCATGGCAGCCATGCGCGCGGCGTGTTCACTGGCAGACGTATCCAGCATTCCCCGGTAGACCTGAACCTTGATGTAGCGGGGCAGCAGTTCGGCCAGGAGGGCTTCTTCCTGCGGTTCGTACACGTACTCGCAGTGGGAAGTCTTTTCTCCTTCCGCTTCCGCTTCCGCCTCAGGGGCAGCCAGGGGCAGCAGGCTCAGTGTACGCGGGGGCTGATGCCCCATGGACACAAACTCGCCGTACACCATCCAGACTTCATCAAAAGCAAAGGTTTCGTAGCCGTGAATGACTTCCTGCGCGATGGAACTGGCCAGCGAGAAATCCAGGCTGCCCATGCGGTCGCCGTAGGAGACCAGCATGTTGTAACCGGATTTGCGCACCGCGTCGCGACCCTTGCGGCCCATGCAGGCAAAGGAGACCTGCATGCCCGCGTTGGCTTTTTCTGCTGCAAGCTTCAGGGCCGTGGTGATGATGTTGCCGTTGAAGCTGCCGCACAAGCCGCGGTCGGACGTCACCAGAACGATGGCGCAGTTTTTCTTTTCCTCATGCTCGGCCAGCAGCGGATGGGCATTGCCCTCCACCTTGCGGGCAAGCTCAGCCAGCACCTGGCGGTACCTGCTCGCATACGGCCGGAAGCGTTCGATGCGGGCCTGCGCGCCGCGCAGCTTCGCCGAGGCCACCATGTTCATGGCCTTGGTGATCTGCTTGGTCTTGCCGACCCCCACGATTTTCATTTTGACGTCTTTGAGTGAAGGCATATGGGTATCCCCCGGGCCTTAGGCCTGGTAGCCCTGCTTGAAGGCGGTAATAGCCTCGTTGAGCGCCTTTTCCACAGCCTCGTCAATGACTTTCTTTTCCTTGATGGCGTCCAGCACGTCCTTGCGGGTATCGCGCATGAAAGCCAGCATCTCACTTTCAAAACGGCGGATCTGATCCACCGGCACGTCGTCCATGAAGCCGCGGGTAGCAGCGTAGATGGAGGCCACCTGTTCCTGGGCGGGCATGGGCTGGTACTGGGGCTGCTTCAGCAGTTCCACCAGACGGGCGCCGCGTTCGAGCTTGGCCTTGGTGGCCTTGTCGAGGTCGGAACCGAACTGGGCGAAAGCGGCCAGTTCACGGTACTGGGCCAGGTCCAGACGCATGGTACCGGCAACCTGTTTCATGGCCTTGATCTGGGCGGCGCCACCCACGCGGGACACGGACAGGCCCACGTTGATGGCCGGACGCACACCGGCGTTGAACAGGTTGGGCTCCAGGTACACCTGACCGTCGGTGATGGAGATCACGTTGGTCGGGATGTAGGCGGACACGTCGCCGGCCTGCGTTTCGATGATGGGCAGGGCGGTCAGGGAGCCGGCACCCAGGCTGTCGTTCACCTTGGCGGCACGTTCCAGCAGACGGGAGTGCAGGTAGAAGACGTCGCCGGGGAAAGCTTCACGTCCGGGAGGACGACGGAGCAGCAGGGACATCTGGCGATAACCCACAGCCTGTTTGGAGAGGTCATCGTAGATGATCAGGGCATGCTTGCCGTTGTCGCGGTAGTATTCGGCCATGGTGCAACCGGTGTAGGCCGCGATGTACTGCAAGGGAGCCGGGTCGGAAGCGGTGGCCGAGATGATGGTGGTGTATTCCATGGCACCGTGCTTGCGCAGGGTGTCGGCCACCAGGGCGACAGACGCCTTCTTCTGGCCGATGGCCACATAGAAGCAGTGAATGTCGGTTTCTTTCTGGGCCAGGATGGCGTCGATGCAGACGGCGGTCTTGCCGGTCTGACGGTCGCCGATGATCAGTTCGCGCTGGCCGCGGCCGATGGGGGTCATGGCGTCGATGGCTTTCAGACCCGTGGGCATGGGCTCATGCACGCTCTTGCGCGCGATGATGCCGGGGGCCTTGATTTCCACCGGGCGGACTTCATCGGACTCGACCGGGCCGAGGCCGTCGATGGGCTGGCCAAGGGGGTTGAGCACGCGGCCCATGACCTTGTCGCCCACGGGCACGGAGAAGATCTTGCCGGTACGCTTGACAGGATCGCCTTCCTTGATGCCCACATCGGAGCCGAGCAGCGCGACACCCACGTTGTCTTCTTCGAGGTTGAGCACCATACCCATGACGCCGCCGGGGAATTCCAGCAGTTCCATGGACATGGCATTCTGAACCCCGTAGACGCGGGCAATACCGTCACCGACGTACAACACGGTGCCGGTTTCGCTCATTTCTACGCGCTGCTCGTAGTTTTTGATTTGATCTTCAATGATCTTGCTTATCTCTTCAGCTTTGATCTGCATGTGCTATTCACCCCTCTTGAATGTCTCCCGAAGGATCGCCAACTGCGCGCGCAGACTTGCGTCCAGCACTCGATCACCAACCTTGAGCACCACGCCCCCAAGGATGGAAGCATCCACATCAAAGGCAAGCTCGATGCTCGCCCCCGCCTTCTTTTCAAGCTCGGCCTTGAGTTCGGCCCGCTTGTTATCCGTAAGCTCCACGGCGGTAGTGAGCGTACCACGGATAATTCCTTTGGCGTCGTCCAGCAACTTGCCATACCAGCCGACAATCTCACCGAGATAAGCCAGACGTTCCTTGTCGGCCAGCAGGAGGCAGAAGTTGCAGACAGTTTTGTCCGCCTTGATTTTCTTGAGAAGCTTGCCCATCACGGCCTTTTTCTCGTCAACGCTGATGACCGGGCTTTTCAGCGCGGTATGCAGCTCGGGCGAGGCGGCAAGCATGTCTCCCAGCGCGGCGAGATCGCTCCCGTAACGCGAGAGGACATCATCCCCTTGTCGTTTGCCCAGCGCAAATATGGCGCCGGCATATCTGCGAGCAACTATCGCGTCCGTCAATGGAGCACCACCTTGTTGAGGGAGTTGGTAATGAGCTTTTCATGCTCGGCGGCGGTCAGCTTTTCAGCCAGGACCTTTTCCGCTGCGTCCACAATCTCATCGGCAATGGCGGACCGCACTTCGGCCAGCATGGCGCGGCCTTCGTTCTCGGCGGTACGGCGAGCCTGTTGCACGATCTGTTCGGCCTGACGCTGGGCTTCCTCGACGACGGCACGCTTCACGGTCTCGGCCTGGGCGAGACTTTCGTCAAGGATGGCCTTGCGTTCGGACTCAAGGTTGCTGATGCGCTTTTCCACTTCATCCAGGCGCTTCTGGGCATCGGCGCGACGGGCTTCCAGATCCTGGAGTTCCTGGCTGATGCTGGCGCGACGGCCGGAGAAGTACTTGCGGGCCAGACCGCCCACGAAGTACCACAGGATACCGGCGAAGATGATAAGGTTGAGCACACGCCAGCCAAAGTCGCCCCAGCGCGGCGCGTCGTGCCCTTCAGAGGCCTGCGCCCCCACGGCAAACAGCAGCGTAAGCGCAAGGACAGGCACCATAACTCGCGTCAAGCCCAGCCCAGCGTGTTTCCATTTGCTCAAAGCCCACCCCCTTGATTGGGTTTCTCTTGATTCTTTACCCTCGCGGTCCCGGAGGACCACCCGAAAAAACCACCGGCTCGCGCGTGGCACAGTGGCAGAAACGGCGTATCTAGCCATGCAGCACGCGATCGGCCAGCTGGCCGGAAAGCGCGGGCACATGAGCGCGCAGCTCCTTCAGGGAAGCATCGGCTTCGGCCTGCAGGTTGCGGCGGGTCTCGGCGATGATTTCCTGGGCGCGCTTCTGGGCTTCCGCCACCAGGCTGGCCTGCTCGGCAGCGCCGGCGGCACGGGCCTGTTCGCGGTTCTGGCCCGCTTCCTGACGGGCGCTGGTCAGCTGATTGTCATAATCGCTGAGGCGCTGGTCGGCCTGGTATTCGTAGGATTCGGATTCGCCGGACATTTCGTCCATGACGGATTTGCGTTTGCGGATGATTTCGCGGATGGGGCGAATCAGAAGGAGGTTCAGCACGTAGAGTGCGATGAAGAAGTTCACCAACTGGAAAACCAAGGTGATATTAAGGTCTAACATTACCGTATCCTCCCTCTGGACGGTGTGATGTTCAAAGCTTTTATAAAATACCCTCAACAGGGGGTTATGTCAAAGGGTATTGGTGACAAAATTCGCAAAGTCGCCACATCCGCACGGGCAATTTCATGATATTTTTTGTGATATATGGCAAAAATCCATGATTTTCAGCAAATTGAAACAAATCGTAAAAATTTTTCCGCCAGGGCAAAAAGACCGGCGGCCGTCACGAAAGCGGCAGACCAGCCAGAGGCCCCGCGCGCTGTCCCGTCAGCTTTCGGACGCTCGCGCACGCTTTTGCCCATATGCGCGAGCCGGACGGGACTGCGGCATTTTTGTGGCGGATGGCCGGACGACGCCCCCCGGCCTCCCCCCACGGATGCGGAGGGACACGCCGCCGCGCGCATGCGCGGTGCCTTACGGCTGTTCCCGGGAAGCATTTTCCTGTGCATACGCCGATGCGCGTATGCGCGATGCCGTCGGGCGTGCAAAAATGATGGCGGGAGCGTCACCACGCTTGCGCGCCCGTGCGGACACCGCTGGACGGGCAAACAGCGATGGGGGGAGCGTCCCTTCGCTTCCGCCCAGATGCGCGACGCCCGCCCTTTCCCTGCACGTCCCCGAGCCGTGCGAACAGGCTCGCGTGCCGTGCGGGACGCCTCAGACCAGCAGCCAGTGCTCCCGCTCGTAGCCCGCCCCGGCCAGCCAGCGGGCGGCGTCCTCGTCGGCACCGTGGGCCGTCAGGGCGTTGAGCAAAAAACAGTGCCCCGGCACGGGCAGCTGCGCCCGGCCTATGACCGGCACGCCCCGTATCCGCTGGCCGATCTTTTTGGGATCGATGTCCACGAAGGCCGCCACCTGCACGCCCTGCCGCCACAAAGGCTCCAGACGGCGGCGCGCCACCCTGCCCGCGCCCAGCACATGGACCCGCGGATGCCAGGGGTTGTGACGCTCCAGCCAGCGGGCCAGCCAAAGGGCGCGCAAGCGGTTGTTGGCGGCCTCGCAATAACGGCTGTCGCTGCGGGTGGCCCGGCGCGGCGGATCGTTCCAGACCAGCAGCTCCTGCGGCAATTTGGCCATGCGCACCCCGGCATGCAGCCAGCGCAGCCACAGTTCCCAGTCCTCGGCGAAGAAACCGTCGGCATAGCCGCCGTGCAGCCCGGGCAGCCCGCGCCGGAACATGACCGAAGGATGGCTGACGGGCGTGTCCCTGAAACGGTTGCGGCTGATGTCCTCATGGTCCAGCAGGCCGTTCTGCCAGTCCACGAAATGGGCGAAGCCGCGCGCCGTCTCCCGGTCGCCGCCAAAGCGCACCCGTGTGGCCAGCAGGCCCGTGCCGGGATGCGCCGCCAGCCAGGCCGCCTGCAGGGCCAGACGCTGCGGATGGCAGACGTCGTCAGCGTCCATGCGGGCGATGAGCGCGCCACGGGCCGCCGCCAGACCGGCATTGAGCGCGCCGGGCAGGCCCTCGTGCGGCCGGTGCAGGACGCGCAGGCAGGGGTACTCCCCGGCCAGGGCATCAAGCAGGGCGGCCGTACCGTCCGTGGAGCCGTCATCGACGGCCAGCACCTCGAAGGACGGCAGCGGGGCCCCGGCCGCCGCCTCCTGCCGGGCCAGCGAACGCACGGCCACGCGCAGGGGCGCCTCGCCTTGGGGCGTCAGGGGCAGGGACGCGCCGTTCCAGACCGGCAGCAGGACCGTCACCTGCGGGACTGTGGTCATGATCGCTCTCCAAGATCTTGTGTGCCGGGACAGCGCGCCTGCCCAGAGCAGCCGCCAGCCCGCACGGCATGCGGACACTGTTGCCGGCGCTGTCCCGCCGGAACCGGCAGGAGCCGCCCTGCCGGCGTGCCTCCATCAAGGCGATAATGGACTGGGCGCCGGCCATGATGCCCCGCCACGAAGCAAACATGCGCCTGCGGCGCCCCTTCCCGTGCCGGCGGCAGCCCTCGCGGGCCGCGCGAAGACCACGGGAGCCGGGCCGGCCCCGCGCACCCGGCACCTGTCGCGCGCCCGGCACCCGCCTGCGGGACCGGAAGCATCATCCACACTGTCCGCAGCGTGTTTGGCGGGAAGGGGAAGCCCCATCCCTGCCGTCGATGCCCGCAGCTCCCTGCGTCGCCACGGGCACGGCCCGCGGGCTGCCCTTTGGGTCGCTGCCCGCGGGAGGGCCTTCCCTCCCCCAGGCCCCCATCCTTTCCCCGGCGCGCTTCTTCAGATGCGCACGGGAGCCTGCGGCAGGCATCCCGCACCGGACATGTGTGGCTGATCTCCTTTAGTTATCTGAAAAAAATGTAAAATTCACATCGATACGCCCTGGTCGCGCAGCAGGGTGCGCACGGCCAGGCACAGGTCCGTGATGCTCTGCCGTGCGTCCAGCTCGTGATGGGCGGCCTCGCGGTACAGGGGCAGGCGGGCTTCCAGCACCTCGCGCACCTCCTCGTCCAGGCTCTTGCCGGTCAGGCTGGGGCGCTGGGCTTCCAGAGGGTTGCGGCGCAGGCGTTCGGCCAGCACCTCCACCGGGGCGGACAAAAAGAAGACCCGGCCGTGCCCGCGCATATAGCGCCGGTTGTCCCCGGCCAGCACCATGCCGCCGCCCGTGGCCACCACGCCCCGGCCCGCCAGCTCCTCGCTGGCCAGGCGCAGGGTCTCGCTCTCGCGGCTGCGGAAACCTTCCCAGCCCCAGCGGCGCACCATCTCCGCCACGTCCATGCCCAGCCGCTCGCAAAGGTGCCGGTCCGTGTCGCAGTACGGCACGTCCAAGACCTCGGACAGGGCCCTGCCCAGGGTTGTCTTGCCGCAGGCGCGCGGCCCCACAAGATAGATCAGGGACATGCTGCCGCCCTCCCCTGCTAAAGGATACGGTTGCCGCCGGCGGTGACGAGCACCGTGTATTCCCAGCGAATGCCGCCCCATTGCGGATAATACAGACCGGGTTCCACCGTGACCACCATGCCTTCCTGCAGCACCTTTTCGCCACGGCGGCCCAGGCTGGGGGCCTCGTGGGTCTCCAGGCCCACGCCGTGGCCCAGACCGTGGGTGAAGAAGGCCTCCACGCCCGCCTTCTCGAACACGCCCCGCGCCAGGGCATAGGCCTCGTGCAGGGGCAGGCCCGGACGCATCCCGTCCAGGGCGGCCTGCTGGGCCTCGCGCACCAGCTGCATGGTCGTGCGGAACTCCCTGTGCGGCGTATCGCCCACCCAGAAGGTGCGGGTCTGATCGGAGCAGTAGCCGTCCACGCGGCAGCCCACGTCCACCAGCACCAGACCGTTGTCCGGCAGCCTGGTCCCGCCG
Organism: uncultured Desulfovibrio sp.; assembly: GCF_949282365.1. Lineage (GTDB taxonomy): Bacteria > Desulfobacterota > Desulfovibrionia > Desulfovibrionales > Desulfovibrionaceae > Desulfovibrio. Next base: position 1,088 of record NZ_CASDOY010000018.1, on the reverse strand, counting down.
GGGATGGCGTGCGGCAGGGCCGCGTTGCGGTCCACGGCCACGATGGAGGGGAAGGCCAGCTCCGAAGCGCCGTTGTCCCGAAAATATCTTTCAATGGCCCAGGCCAGATCGGCCTCGCTGCGGCCGGGCTGCAGCTGGCCTTCCTCCAGCCAGCGCAACATGGCGTGATTGAGGGCGAAGGAACGCTCCAGGGCCCTGATCTCGTCGGCATCCTTGATGACGCGCAGCTCCTCCACCAGACCGTCGGCGGCCTGCAGATGCACGCCGCGCCCCACGGCCCGGCCCAGCTCCCGGGCGAAATTGAGGCTCACGATCTCCGCCTCCAGCCCCAGACGGCTGCCGCAGCGCCGCAGGAGACGGCCGATCTCCGCGGCCGCGTCCGGGCCATAGATGAGGATGCGCTCCGTGTCCCAGAGCCGGGCCGCGGCATCCTTGTAGCGGGCATCGGTGCAGAGCCAGTCCCGGCCGTCCGCGCAGATGACCAGACGCCCGGCGCTCTCGTTGGCCTGCACATCATGCAGCTCGAAGCCGGAAAGGTAGAAACGGTTGGCGGCGTGGCTCACCAGCAGGGCATCCAGACCGCGGGCGCGCATCAGTTGGCGCAGGCGGTCGCGTCGGGCAGCATAGGGAGTGTTCATGCGAGGTTCCTTTGCAGGAAGGGCGGGGAGGGATGCGCGGGGGGAAGGGGGACTTTTTTGGAAAAAGGTCCCCCTTCCCCCCGGACCCCCCAACCCTTCCAAAAACTTTCCTTCAGGCCGGTATGGCAGGTCCCCGTCTGCGGACACAGGGCACGGCATCGACACTGCCCGGACGAGACGTTTGGAGACAGGGATGCATCTTAGCCGCCGTCCGGCCCGGACGCAATGGCCCGGAACAGGACGGGAACCATCGGGGCAGGCTGGAGTGCGCGGCGTTGGGAGCTCTCCAAGGTTGCCAATGGAGGCAGATGTCCTTTTGTTTGCGCGGATCGGGGGCACCCGCAGTATAGTTAATATGGTTTTTAAAGCATTGGAGAAACAAGGCCCCCAAAAAACAAAAAAGCCTGTGTCCACGCAGGGATACAGGCCATGAAAATGCGTTTTGGGGAG
>NZ_CASDOY010000017.1 GCF_949282365.1 uncultured Desulfovibrio sp. | reverse complement strand
GGGACGAGGAGAGCATTGCCGAAAGCAGTCCGGCCGAAGCCGGCAGCCGTCGCGGCGAGGGCCGCCGGGCCCGGCCCCGGCCTTCGGTGCGTGGCGAGGGCGAAAGCCGCCGCCGTCAGCGGCCGCAGGCCCCGGCGCCGGTGGAGGCCGCGGAAGATGGCCTGGACGAGGTGGAAGAGAGCCTGCCCCTCACTCCCGTGGAAGAGCTGGACCCCCAGCGCCTGGAAGCCCTGGCCAAGGAGACCGTACGCCAGCTGGTGCGCCCCATCGTGGGCGAGGAAGTGACGCTGGAAGTGACCGTAGCCGACGGCCGCGTGCGCGTGGCCGTGGACTGCGCGGAGGATTCCGGCCTGCTCATCGGCCGTGAGGGCCAGACCCTGGCCTCCCTGCAATATCTGGCCTCGCGCGTGGTCTCGCGCGGCATGGACGCCGCCGTGCGCGTGCAGCTGGACGCCGGGCGCTACCGCCAGCGCCAGGACGAGAAGCTGCGCGAGATGGCCCTGGCCCTGGCGGAAAAGGTGCGCCAGACCGGCCGCTCCTATTCCACGCGGCCCCTGAGCTCCTATCACCGGCGCATCGTGCACCTTTGCCTGCAGGATGCCGCTGACGTGCAGACCCGCAGTTCCGGCGACGGGCCCATGAAGCGGGTCGTCATCATGCGCCGCCGGCCCGAGCGCGCCTGATGCCCACCATCGCCGCCATAGCCACGGCTCCCGGCGCGGGGGGCATCGGCATCGTGCGCATCTCCGGGCCGCGGTCCGGGGAGATCCTGGCGCGCATGTTCAGCCCCGCCTCGCCGCGTTTCGACGGCTTCCGGCCCTGGGTGCTGCACCGCGGCCGCGCCCTGGACCATGAGGGCGCGCAGCTGGACGACGTGCTGGCCGTGTTCATGCCCGGCCCGCGCACCTTCACCGGGGAGGACGTGGCCGAGATCCACTGCCACGGCGGCCCCTTCATCGTGCAGGCCATCCTGGAGACCGCCCTGCGCCTGGGCGCGCGGGCGGCGGAGCGGGGCGAGTTCTCGCGGCGGGCCTTCGTCAACGGCCGCATGGACCTGAGCCAGGCCGAAGCCGTGGCCGAGCTCATCGCCGCCCCCTCGCGCGAGGCCCTGCGCTACAGCCTCAACCGCCTGGACGGCCTGCTGGGCCGCAAGGTCACGGCCCTGCGCCGGCGTCTGGAAGGCCTGCGCGCGCAGATGAGCCTGGCTGTGGACTTTCCCGACGAGGAAGTGGAATGTCTGGCCCCCGAGGCCTTTGCCGCCGTGGTGGCCGATGTGGCCGCCGCCGTGCGCGAGCTGCTGACGGGCCAGCGCCGCGCGCAGGTCATGCAGCAGGGGGCCGTGGTGGTGCTGGCCGGCGCCGTCAACGCGGGCAAATCCAGCCTGCTCAATGCCCTGCTGGGCCGCAACCGGGCCCTGGTCACGGACATCCCCGGCACCACGCGCGATTTTCTTGAGGAAAGCTGCCTGCTGGACGGTCTGCCCGTGCGCCTGACCGATACGGCGGGCCTGCGCGAGACCGGGGAGAGCGTCGAGGAGATGGGCGTGGCCCTGAGCCGCCAGAAGGTGCGGCAGGCCGACGCCATCCTGCTGCTGGTGGACGGCGGCCGTCTGGGTCCCGCCGGCGCGGCGGCCGACATCTGCCCCGACGAGGCCGTGCGCGAGGTGCTGGAACAGGCCGGCAGCATCCCCGTGCTCCTGGTCTGGAACAAGATGGATCTGGCCGAGCCCGCTGTCTGGCCGCCCGCCTGGGCCCACGAACGGCCCTGCGTGCGCATCAGCGCCCGCACGGGCGACAATGTGGACCTGCTGGCCCGGCGTCTGCGGGCCCTGCTGCTGGATGACGGCAGCCACACGCCGCCTTCCGACGGTCTGGCCCCCAACGCGCGCCAGTCCCTGGCCCTGGAGCAGGCCCTGGGCGAGCTGGAGGCCCTGCTGGCCGACATCCGTGCCGGCAGCCCCTACGACTGCTGCTCGGTCCGTCTGGACGCCGCTGCCGCCCTGCTGGGCGAAGTCACGGGCCTGGACAGCCCGGAAGAGGTCTTGAACCGCGTCTTTTCAAGCTTTTGCATCGGCAAGTGATCTGTGCTACAAGGGGGAAGTGTTCGTGTGCCGCAGGCGCACGACGCTTCCCCAAGGACACAAACCCCCGAGCGGCATGAATCTGGAAAGTCTGCGTCGTCACCTGAGCAGTGACGAGATCAACGCCCTGCCCCTGTGCCATTACGAGGGGCCCATCCATCTTGTGCGCAGTCTGGAGGACTGGGAGCAGGCCCTGCCGGACCTGCGGAGGGAAACGGTGCTGGGCTTCGATACCGAGACCCGTCCCTCGTTCCGCAAGGGCCGGGTCAACGCGCCTTCCCTGGTGCAGCTGGCCACGGCTTCCGCCGTCTACCTGATCCAGCTTTCCTGGTGGCCCTTCGGGGAGGAACTGGCCTCCCTGCTGGCCGATCCCGGCATCATCAAGGCTGGTGTGGCCATCGGCGACGACATGCGCGAGCTGGCCCGCCTCCATCCCTTCACGCCCGCTGGCACGGTGGATCTGGGGCAGCTGGCCCGCTCCTACCGCCTGACCACCCAGGGCCTGCGCACCCTGGCCGCCAATCTTTTCGGCCAGCGCATCTCCAAGGGGCCCCAGTGCTCCAACTGGAGCGTCCCGGAATTGAGCCGGCGGCAGGTCATCTACGCCGCCACGGACGCCTGGATCGGCCGCGCCATCTATCTCAGGATGCGCGAGCTGGGCATGACCGCCGGAGCTGCGGCGTGAGCGCCCTCCTGCCCGCCCTTGGTCCACGGCTGGTCTTCTTCACCGGCGGCACGGCCCTCAAGGGCCTGAGCCGCAGCCTTACCCGCTATACCCACAATTCCGTGCATCTGGTGACGCCCTTTGATTCCGGGGGCAGCTCCGCGGCCCTGCGCGAGGCCTTCGCCCTGCCGGCCGTGGGCGATATCCGCAACCGTCTGGCCGCCCTGGCCGATACCAGTCTGGTGCCGCAGAGCGTGCTGGATCTCTGGGAGCTGCGCCTGCCCGCCGAAGGCGATCCCGAGGCCCTGCGGGCCCGCCTGCGGGCCATGGGCAGTGCCGGACATCCCTGCTGGCGCGCCCTGCCGCCGGTGCTGGCCGACGTGATGCGCGTGCATCTGGGCTATTTCCTGGAGCGCATGCCCGACGATTTCCGCCCCCAGAAAGCCAGCATGGGCAATCTGCTCCTGGCCGGGGGCTATCTGCGCTTCCAGCGCAATTTCAGCCCTGTGCTCAGCCTGTTCAGCCGGGTGCTGCAGGTGCGCGGCGTGGTCCTGCCCATCGTCAACGCCTGCCTGCATCTGGCCGCGGAACTGGCCGACGGTTCCGTCCTCGTGGGCCAGCACCACTTCTGCCGCCTGACCCAGCCGGTGCGGCGCCTGTACCTCACGGTGCACGAACCGGGACGCAGCATGACGGCCCTGACGCCCTGCCGTCCCCTGCTTTCGTCCACGGCGGCCACCTATCTGCAAAGCGCCGGGGCCATCTGCTATCCCATGGGCAGCTTTTACACCAGCGTGCTCGCCAACCTGCTGCCCGACGGCGTAGGCCGCGCCGTGGCCGCGGCGCACTGTCCCAAGATCTATATCCCCAATTCCGGCAAGGACACCGAGGCCCAGGGCCTGACCCTCACCGCCCAGGTGGACATGCTGCTGGGCCATCTGCGCCAGGATGCGCCCCGGGCCGCTCCCGGCGACCTGCTGCACGCCGTGCTGCTGGACAGCCGGAACGGCCGCTATCCCGGCGGTATCGAGCGGCAGGAACTGGAGCGGCGCGGCATCGAGGTGGTGGACCGCGACATGGTCTGCCCCGGCGATCCGCAGCACCATGATCCCGAGCGCACGGCGCTGGCCCTGCTGGAACTGGTGGAGAGCCTGCGGGCCCGGGGCCTGGGCGGCCCCGAAAGCGCGGCCGCCGTCCCGCCGGAGGAGGACGAGGCATGAGCGGCCCCGGAGCGCGTTGCCATACGGTGGGTGCGGACCTGGCCGGCCGGCGTCTGGACGCGGCCCTGGCCGAGGTGCTGGAAGCCCTGGGCGAGCCTGTGCCCGGTCTGCGCGGCCGCCGTCGCCTGCTGGATAGCATCGGCCTGCTGCCGGCAACGCCGCAGGCAGAGATCCCCGCCGGGGAAGAGTCACCGCGCAGGCTTGCACGGCAGGGGTGCTGGCAGGCTTTTTTCAAACCCGCGGGCTGGCACAGCGTCAGTCTGGCGGGAGGCGGCGGCCGCAGCCTGGAGGCGGCCATCCCCTCCCTGTGGGAGGTGGGGGCCGAGCCTGCGGCCTGGGCCCTGCTGCAGCGTCTGGACGCCCGGACCTCGGGCATCGTCTGCGCGGCCGTGGCCCCCGATGCGGCGGCCCTGGAACGGGCTGTGCAGGATTTCCGGCAGGCCGAGGCCGAAGGCCGCTGCCGCAAGGGCTATCTGGCCCTGCTCGACGGCAGGCTGGAAGGGGAAGCCTGCGTGCGCCGTGCCCTGGACATGTCGCGGCGGCGCGCCGTGCGGCTCCTGGAGGGCGACAGCGCCGACCCCGCCCGCTGGACGCATTTCCGCCCCCTGCATCACTGGCAGGGCGAGGCCTGCGCCTCCCTCGTGCGCGAGCTGGGCGCGCGTTTTTCCCTGCCGCCTGCGGCGCGGCCCCGCAGCCTGACCCTGGCGGCCTGCACCATCCGTCGCGGCGCGCGACACCAGATCCGGGCCCATGCCGCCGCTCTGGGCCACGCCCTGTGGCTGGACGGTCTGTATGCTTCCTCCCTGCCGCAGTCCCCCCGGGACGGGCAGGGAGCTTTTTTTCTGCATCATGGCGCGCTGCGCCTGCCCTGGGCGCGCTGGACGCTGCCGCCCGACTGGTTCGCGGAAGGGGAAATCGCGGCGATCTGCAGAAAATGGCTTGAAAACGATTTCATGGACACCGTATAATTGTTACAAAATGATAAAGAGGGACCATTCCCTTTTTCGGCAGAGGGCAGAGTCCGTCCGGGCATGAAGCATGCCGGGCCGTCATATCAGGAACGAAGGCAGGGGATTCCGGGAAGTTCCACCGCGCGCCGGAGGAGCAGGGAACCCCTTTCAGGGATCTTTCACCATCAAGAGGAGGGCGCATGTTCGCATCCCTGCTTCCCAAGTCCGCTCCGTTTTTCGAAATGCTCCTGGAGCAAAACAGCCAGCTGCGTCACATGTCGCAACTGCTGCTCGGCATGCTGGAAGACCTGTCCAGGATGGACGAGGCCCACAAAAAGATCGCCCTGATCGAAGAAGAGGCGGACAAGCTCCATGTGCGCATCATCAGGGACCTGTCGCAGACCTTCATCACACCCATCGACCGGGAGGACATCCTGCGCATCAACCAGGAGCAGGAAGAAGCCCTGGACGGCCTGCACACCCTGAGCACCCGCCTGCACATCTTCGAGTTCACCAGCATGCGCTTCCCGGCCGTGCAGATGGTGCGCAACATCTGCACCATGCTGGACCTGACCGAACAGATGCTGGACGGCCTGACCCGCCGGGAGGACTGCCACAAGACGCGCGCCTTCCGTTACCTGCGCGGCGAATGCGACATGCTGCTGGCCGTGGGTCTGGCCGAGCTCATGGACGACCAGCAGGAGATCACCCCCGCCCGGCTCATGAACATCATGAAGTGGAGCCAGGCTTACGACCGCATCAGCATGCTTCTGGAAAACGTCAACAACCTGGCTGAAACCATCGAAGAAGCGGTGCTGAAGAATGTTTGAGATCCCCTTCCTCCTCATTCTGATCGTCCTCGTCGCTCTGGTATTCGACTTTACCAACGGCGCGCACGACTGCGCCAATGCCATCGCCACCGTGGTCTCCACCAAGGTGGTCACGCCCCGCTTCGCCGTGGGCATGGCGGCCGCCCTCAATCTGGCCGGGGCCCTGCTGGGCACCGAAGTGGCCAAGACCCTCGGCGCGGGCCTGGTGATGCCCGAAGTGGTGCAGGGCAGCCACATCCTGGTGCTGGCCGCCCTGCTGGGCGCCATCTTCTGGAACTGCCTCACCTGGTATTTCGGTATCCCGTCCTCGTCGTCCCATGCGCTCATCGGCGGTCTGGTGGGCGCGGCCCTGGCCCATGCCGGGCCCGAGGCCCTCAATTTCAGCGGCATCGTCAACAAGGTGCTGCTGCCGCTGGTGCTCTCGCCGCTGGCGGGCTTCGCCGTGGGCTTCCTCATCATGTGGCTCATCTACTGGATCTTCGCCCATGTGCTGCGCAGCAAGGTCAACCGCATCTTCCGCAAGATGCAGCTGGTGTCCGCCGCCTTCATGGCCACCAGCCACGGCCTCAATGACGCCCAGAAGACCATGGGCATCATCACTCTGGCCCTGTTCATCTTCGGCGAGATCGACCAGGTGGCCGTGCCCCTGTGGGTCAAGCTGGCCTGCGCCCTGGCCATGGCCACAGGCACCGCCATCGGCGGCTGGAAGATCGTCAAGACCATGGGGCACCGCATCTTCAAGCTGGAACCCGTGCACGGCTTCGCCGCCGAGAGCTCGGCGGCCCTGGTCATTTCCGGGGCCTCCATGCTGGGCGCGCCCGTGAGCACCACCCACACCATCTCGGCCTGCATCTTCGGCGTGGGCTCCACCAAGCGTCTGTCCGCCGTGCGCTGGACCGTGGCCGGGCAGCTGGTCACGGCCTGGGTCCTGACCCTGCCGGCGGCGGCCACGGTGGGCTTCATCTCCTACTGGCTGCTGCACCTGATCTGGAACTAGACGCGGCGTCCTGCCCGGCGGCCCGGCTCCGGGTCGCATCTGCCCGGGAAGACAGGACATCGTTGCATCAGGCCCCGTGCCGTCCCGTGCGGACGGCGCGGGGTTTTGGCGTCCTGCGGGGAAGGGGGCGCGCCCTGCCGCTGTGCGGCGGGCAGGGATGGAGGGCGGCTGTGCGGCGGGCACGGACGAAGGTGGGGCCACGCTGGGCTTCATCTCCTGCTGGCTGCTGCATCTGGGCTGGAGCCAGACGCGGCGTCCTGCCCGGCCGGTGCGGATGGGGGGCCGTATCAGGCCTTGCGCCGCCGCAGGGGCAGGCGGCCCTCGGAGATGATCAGGCCGAGGATGATGAGGCCCATGCCGGTCAGGGCCAGTCCGGTCAGGCGTTCGCCCAGCAGCAGGGTGGCGGTGATGACCGAGACCACGGGCACGGCATAGATGTAGATGCTGGTCTTGATGGCGCCCAGGATGCGGATGGTGAAGTTCCAGGTGGCGAAGCAGAGGGCTGAGGCCCCCAGGCCGAGGAAGAGCAGGTTGGCCAGCAGTTCCGGCCGGGCCAGGCGCTCCAGCCCCCAGCGGAAGCCGAACAGCGGCAGGGTGGGCAGCATGAAGACGAGGCCCCAGCAGAAGATGCGGCGCGTCACCTGCAGGGTGTTGTAGCCGTAATCGCCGATCTTGCGCGTCAGGATGGAATAGAAGGCCCAGGTCAGGGCCGCCAGCAGGGCCAGGACGTCGCCCTGGGGATCGAGACGCAGCACGGCGTTGCTGTTGACGGCGATGCAGACGATGCCGGACATGGCGCAGGCGAAACCCACGAAGAAGCCGGGATGCAGGCTCTCGCCCAGGACGATGCGGGCCAGCAGGGCCGTCAGGAAGGGCGAGATGCCCACCAGCACGCCCACATTGGAGGCCGTGCTGCAGCTCAGGGCGATGTTCTCCAGCAAAAAGTAGAGGGTCACGCCGCACAGCCCGGCCAGGGCGAAGGTCATTTCGCGGCGCAGGTCGCGCACATGCAGCAGGCGCGGACAGGCCAGCAGCAGGGCGCAGGCCCCCAGCAGGAAGCGCAGGAAGAGGATCTCGATGGGCAGAAAGGCCTGCAGCAGCACCTTGGTGGAAGTGAAGGTCGCGCCCCAGATGAGGATGGTCAGGATGGCGGCCGCATGGGCGGCAAGAATCTGGTTCATGGGGCTTCTCCTTGGCAGGGGCCGGGGCACCGGCGGTGCCGTTGCGCGGCTCCTGCCGGGAGGCTTTGGCCGGCGGCCGTCGTCCCGGCCTTTGGTCACGGGCAGACGCACGGGCGGCCCGGTGTCGTAGTCCGCGCCTCATGCCGTGTCCCCTCGCCGTCCGGCGGCACTGCCGCCGGGCCTGCACGGCGGGCGCACGACGGAGCTGGCCCGGGCAACGGCAAACGAATGGTGCGGTCCCTGCGCGGCGTGCGGCACAAAAAAGCGCGCTGCCCGGGGCAGCGCGCGTGCTGTCGGCGCGGGGCGTCAGGCGTCAAGCTTTGGCGTGCTGCTCCATGCCCAGTTCCATGAGCTTTTCCAGCAGCTGGCCGAAATCCATGCCCAGCACGGCGGCTTCCTGCGGTACCAGGCTGGTGGGCGTCATGCCGGGCAGGGTGTTGACCTCCAGCAGGTGCAGGCTGTCGTCGGGGCCCAGGATGAAGTCCGCGCGGCTGTAGCCCTTGAGGCCCAGGGCCTTGTGCGCGGCCAGGGCCAGGCGCTGCACCTCGGCGGTCACGGCCGGGGACACGGGCGCGGGGCAGAGCTCGCGCGCGCCGCCGCTGGCGTATTTGCTCTCATAGTCGAAATAGTCGCCCGCCACGGGCTCGATGAGGATGGGCGGCATGGCTTCCTCGCCCAGGATGCCGCAGGTGATCTCCCTTCCGGGCAGCTGGGGCTCGATGAGCACGCCCTCGCCGGCGCTGAAGATCTCGTCCATCAGGGCATCCAGCTGCTGCCGGTCGGCGGCGCGGCCCAGACGCAGGGAGGAACCGCCCGTGGTGCTCTTGACGAAGAGCGGCCAGGGCAGGCGCGGTTCCCAGCCTTCGGCGGGACGCACGGGCAGGAATTCCCAGTCGGCCGTGGGCAGGCCCGCCATGCGGAAGATCTGCTTGGCCGCGGCCTTGTTCAGGGCCAGGAAGGAGCCCGAAGGACCGGAACCCTGGTAGGGACAGTCGGCCTTTTCCAGCATGGCCTGCACCAGACCGTCCTCGCCCGGCGAACCGTGCAGGTTGATGAGGGCAAAGTCATGCTGCCGGGCCGTGTCCAGCAGCTCGTCGAACTGTTCCCGCAGGTCGAAGAAGGTCACGGCATGGCCGCGTTTGACCAGGGCTTCCTGCATGCCGCGTGCGCCAGCCAGCGAGACCTCACGCTCGCTGGACCATCCGCCCGCTATCAAAAGGATCTTCATGGATGGCGTACCCCAGATGCGCCTCGAAGGCGCGTTCGATGCATTGGCCCTGCTGCCACGAACGGCGGATGCCCGCACGGACTTTTTCCGTATGCCCGTAGCGCACCAGCAGGTCTTCATAACGCTGACGCAGCGGCACGCACTGGTCGTGCTTGACGCGCTTGTCGGCGTAGATCACGAAAAACGGGATGGAGAACAGGCGCGCGGGGTCCTGCTCCGGGACGGCCCAGGGCCAGTGGACGTGCAGCAGCACGCCCTGGGCCAGCGCGTGGTTGCGGGTCTCGGCCACGACCCAGCCGGCGCCCAGCTGGGCATGGCTGCCGCCGTGCAGCACGCTGTAGGTCTTGGCGATGTCGTGCAGCATGGCGCTGGCGCGGACCGCGGCCACATCGACCCGGAAGCCGGCGTCACAGGCGCGTCGGGCCAGCTCCGTGGCGATGTGGGCCACCAGCAGCGAATGGGCGCGGATGTTGTCCAGCATGCCGTACTTGTCCCACAGGGCCCTGCAGGCGGCGTCGTCCGGGACATTGCCCGGCGCCGGGGGCTCCAGGGCCGGTTCGGGCAGGCAGGAGAGCGGATGCTCCAGCGGCCAGGCGCCGCTTTCCGGGGTGCCGATGACGGGAGAAGATGTGGTGAAGATGGCCATGGCGGCAGTATGCCATCGGCCCGGGGGGATGGCAATGCAAAAGAGTTCCGCATCTGCGGCGGTGGGCAGGAGAGGGATGACCGCTGCGCTGTACCGGCCGGGTCGCCTGCGCGGCGATGCGGCAAGGGGCCGGGGCTTGGGCAGCCCCAGGCCCCCTGCACCCCCTGCACCCCCTGCCCCGCCTGGGCTCCGGTGCTGTGCGGGGCGCGCCGGGGCAAGGGCTGCATGAGCCTTCGGCGTACGCCGCCCGATCGGCGCTCAATGGACGGGAGAGGGAAGTCGTGCGATGGCAGAGCGGCCGCCGGGTGGGTAGGGCGGTGTCGAGGCGTCAAGGCGTCATAAGGTGCGGAGAGACTGCCCGTCAGTTGGCGTCCGTGGTGCGGATGGCTTCTTGGCGGAACAGGCTGGAAGATATGGCTGGCCGTGATGGAGATAGCAGGGGCGGAAAGGAAGGTCTTGCAGACGTGGCGGCTGCGCTCTCGGCAGCGAACAGGGCGGTCCCCTTTGTGTCATGCGGCAGGCTGCCGTCCGCTGACGGGGCAGGCTGATGCGGCAGGGGGGAGGGAAAAGCGGAACGTTTTTTATTCGTCCCGCAGGACAGGATAAAACGCGCTGGGGAGGGGGAGGGGAGTTCGAGGGGAGGGGGAACCCCTCTCGCGTCAGCAGAGGGGGGCCCCCTCCCCTCGAATATCCTTTTCTTACAGCATGTCTTTTTCGGCTTTCAGGCGCAGCAGGCCGTCGAGGATGCTCCAGGGGCTGGGCGGGCAGCCGGGCACGAAGAGCTGTACATCGCACAGGGGCGGCAGGCCGCCGCAGCACTCGTCGCTGTCGGCGAACAGGCCGCCGGAGATGGCGCAGGAGCCCACGGCGATGGCGATGCGCGGTTCCGGCACGGCGGCCCAGGTGGCCAGCACGGCCTCGCGCATGTTGCGGCTCACCGGTCCCGTGACCAGGATGCCGTCGGCATGGCGGGGCGAGGCCACGAAGCTGATGCCGAACTTGCCCAGGTCATAGACCAGGGTGCCCAGCACGTTGGTATCGGCCTCGCAGGCATTGCAGCCCGCGGCGCTGATCTCGCGCAGCTTGAGCGAGCGGGAGAACAGGCCGCCGCAGGCCCGGGGCTTGCCCAGGGGGCGGGGCTGCGCCGTGACGATGAGGTCCTCGCGGTCGAAGGCGGCCACGCGGTAGTCGTGCGTGAAGCGGATCAGGCCCGCATCGGGGCGGGCGGCGGCACAGGCGCGGGCGCAGGCGCCGCAGAACAGGCAGCGGCCCATGTCCAGGGCGATGCCGCCGGTCTCGCCGGCGGGGCCGGGCCCGGCGGGCGAGAGCTTGCGCAGGGCCCCGGTGGGACAGACGTCCAGGCAGGCGCGGCAGCTGCCGCAATCCCCGGCCGTGATCTCCGGGCGGCCCATGTAGCGGGGCGAAAGGCCCGGCGCCTTGCGGGGGAAATCCAGCGTCCTGTATCTCTGGTGCAGGCGTTCCTTGAAGATGTCCAGCATGTCAGTCCTCCTGCTTACAGGTCGTGGCCGCAATAGGAAAGATTGAAGCTCTTGTTGCAGAGCGGGAAGTCCGAGATCTGCTCGCCGCGCAGGGCCATTTCCAGACCGCTCCAGTTGTGCCACGAGGGATCGTAGATCTTGTAGACGCCGAAGCGCCCCGCCGCGTCGGTGACGGCCACATGGCAGAGCTCGCCGCGCCAGCCTTCCACCTGGGCCACGGCCAGCAGGCCGCCGGGCAGGGCGTCGGGCACGGGCGCGCGCCAGAGGGCGTCGTTGCTGTCGCCTGCGTGGAACTTTTCTTCCTCGCCCAGACGGGCCAGATGCTGCAGGTCGGCTTCCAGCAGGCGCACGGAATCGGCCAGTTCCAGACGGCGCACCGTGGCGCGGCCCAGCACGTCGCCGCCCCGGGCGGTGCGGATGTCCGTATCTTCCAGCGGCAGGCGGGACAGGGGCGCATGGCGGCGGGCATCGCGCTGCAGGCCGCAGGCGCGGGCCGCCACGCCCACCATGCCGAAGGATTCGGCGGTGCGGGCGCTGACGCAGCCGGTGCCGGTCAGACGGTCCAGCACGCTGGGCGAGGCGAACATCACATCCACGGCGCCCCTCACGTCGCGCCAGCCAGCGCGCAGACGGTCCAGCAGGGCGCGACAGGTGGCGGGGTCCAGGTCCTGGCTGACGCCGCCGGGGCAGACCAGGCCGCGCCCGAAGCGGTTGCCGCAGAGCTCGGCGGTCATGTTCAGGAAGTCCCCGCGGATGCGGCCGTTCCAGGACGAGGTGGGCAGGAAGCCCGTATCGCCCGCGATGGCGCCCAAGTCGCCGGTATGGTTGGCCAGGCGTTCGAATTCCAGGCCCATGCGGCGCAGCAGCTGGGCGCGCAGCGGCACGGCGACGCCCGCCAGACGTTCCAGCAGCACGCAGTAGGCCGTGCAGTGGCCCACGCTGGTGTCCCCGGCCACGCATTCCATGAGCGCGCTGTCGCGCCGGTGCGGGCCGCCGGCCAGCATTTTTTCCACGCCGCGATGCTGGAAACCGAGGCTGATCTCCAGATTGAGCACGTTCTCGCCATAGCACTGGAAGCGGAAATGCCCGGGTTCGATGATGCCCGCATGTACGGGGCCCACGGCCACTTCGTGCACCTGGCTGCCTTCCACGCGGTAATGCTCGCACTGGGCCGGGCCGGGGCGCGGCGCGCCCGAGGCGGGCGTGGTGTAGCGCACGGGCTTGAGCCAGGGATGGCCCGCGGGCACGATGCCCCAGGCCTCGTGGACCTCACGCTCGAAGCGCTGCAGCTGCGGGCATTCCTGAGCCATGGAAGGATATTCGTCCAGCGGCAGACAGCGGGCGGCCCAGAGTTCCCGGGCCGCGTCGTCGGCCATGACGCAGCACAGTCCGGCGGCGGCCGTGTTGCCCGCCACCAGCGCCAGTTCGTCTGGAGCGTAGAGGACGCGGGGCAGGCCGAAAAAGGCCAGCACGCGCCAGCCGTGCGCCACCTGCGTCAGGATGGCGGCCCGCAGGGAGGCCGCGTCAAGACAGGGGATGTCGGCCAGTCTGGCCGGGGAAGCGTAGGAAAAACGCATGGTCTAGCCTCCGATGAGGGCCGCGCCGGCGCGCAGCAGCTTTTCGACGCCGTCGGGCATCCAGAAGCCCAGCAGCAGCACGCACAGGCCCAGGGCCATGGGCGGCAGCACGCTCAGGGCGGATTCGCGCGGGCACTGGGGCATGTCGGTGGGACGGCTGCCCTGGAACATGCGCAGCACGGCCACGGACATGCCCACGAAGATGACGGCCAGAGCCAGCAGATAGAGGGCGGCCACCAGCCAGTGGCCCTGCTGCAGGCTGCCCTTGAGGATCAGGAACTCGCTGACGAACAGGCCGAACGGCGGCGAACCCACGATGGCCAGGAAACCGCCCATCCACAGCGCGCCGGTGACGGGCATGGTCCAGCGCAGGCCGTGGACGTCATAGCTGGAATAGGTGTGGTAGCGGGCCAGGATGTTGCCGGCCAGCAGGAAGAGCATGCACTTGGTCAGGGAGTGGCAGACGGCGTGCAGCATGCCGCCGAAGGCCGCGGTGCCGCCCAGGCCCACGGCCAGGGCCAGGATGCCCATATGCTCCACGCTAGAGTAGGCCAGCATGCGCTTGTAGTGGCCCTGTCCCACGATGAAGATGGCCGCCACGAACATGGAGACCAGGCCGAAGAAGACCAGCAGGCTGCCGCTGAACCCGCCCAGACCCGCGCCCAGCATGATCTGGTGGCCGCGCAGGATGCCCAGGAAGGCGCAGTTGAGCAGCGCGCCGGAGAGCAGGGCCGAGACCAGCGAGGGGGCCTGGCTGTGGGCGTCGGGCAACCAGTTGTGCAGGGGGGCCAGGCCCATCTTGGTGCCGTAGCCCACCAGCAGGAAGATGAAGGCCGCCTTGAGCCAGGGCAGATAGGTGGCCGCGCTCTGGGGCGCGTCCAGCACGGCCAGGGCCTCGGCGCGCTGCCGGGCCAGATGGCGGAAGGCCTCCACCTGGTCCATGCTCTCCACCGGCGGCAGGCCGGGCTCATAGAAGGCCACGGAAAGCAGGATGTTGCCCAGCAGGGCCAGGGCGATGCCCACGGAACAGATGATGAGGTATTTCCAGGTGGCTTCCAGCGACTGCTTGTGGCGGTGGAAGTAGATCAGGGGCGCGCTGGACAGGGTGGTGATCTCGATGCCCACCCACAGGGCGCCCAGATGGCGCGTGGTGGTGACCAGGGTCATGGCCGAGAGGAAGAAGCACAGGCAGGCCGTGAAGCGGCGTTCCGGGGCGTTGGTGAAGCTGCGGCCGTCCAGGATGCTGGTGCGTTCGGTGATCAGGGCCTCGTCGCGCAGGTAGCCCACGCCGTAGACCGAGGTCACCAGGAAGAGCACGCTGGCCAGCACGAGGAAGAGCGTGCCCAGGGCGTCGGGGGCCAGCAGGCCGGCCAGGGCCTGGATCTGCAGGCCGTCGCTCACGCCGGCGGCCAGTTTGAGGGAAAGGGCCGTGTGCAGCACGGCCGTGAGCAGCAGCAGGCCGCGGCAGACGGCGGTATTGCCCAGCAGCAGCATGAGCAGCCCGGCGCACAGGGGCGCAAAAAGCAGACATTCCAGCATGGTCGCCCCCTAGTCGCGCAGATCGTGGAAGCCCACGTCGATGGATTCGAACGTGTGGCTGATGTGGTTGATGGCGATGCCCATGACGAAGACCGCCACGAAGATGTCCAGCAGCAGGGTCAGCTCGAACCAGACCGCCCCGGCCGTCATGAGCGGGATGCCCAGCAGGAAGATGCCGTTTTCGGCCACCAGATAGCCCATGACCTGCGAGAGCGCGGTGGCGCGTCCCACCACCAGCAGCAGGCCGCAGAAGAGGGTGGTCAGCCCGGCGGGCAGCAGCAGGGGCGGGAAGAGGCCGGGGGCCATGGGCAGGCGGCCTTCCAGCCAGAGGGCGAAGACCAGGCAGGCCAGGCCGGTGAGTACGGCCAGACCGAAGCCCAGACGCGGCCTGATGTGCGGATCGGCCCCGATCTGGCGGCGGGTGCGGTGCAGCAGCCAGGGCAGCAGGCCGCCCTTGATGAGCAGCACGGCCGCGGCCAGCAGGGCGTGGTCCTGCATCAGCAGCAGGCCGCCCAGCAGGATGCCCTGCGCGGTCACCAGATTGATGAGCGTGCGCAGGCGGCCCATGCCCAGCAGGGCCAGGTTGTTGAGCGTGAGCAGAAAGAGGAAGAACTGGAAAAGAGCGCTCATGACTTACCTCACCTGGGTCAGGATCAGGGCCAGGGCCGAGAGCACGGCCGCGCCGCCCAGCAGCACGGGCACCTTCTGCATGCGCAGACGGGCCATGACGGATTCCACGATGCCCACCAGCACGGCCACGGCGAAGATGCAGGCCAGCCAGCACAGGCTCTGCTGCCACAGGGGCAGGTCGGGCACCAGGATGCCCGCGGGCAGGGCCGCGAAGAACCACAGCTTGAGGGCCGCGCCGTATTCGATGAAGGACAGGCTGGGGCCCGAGTGGTCCAGGATCATGACCTCGTGGATCATGGTCAGTTCCAGATGGGTGGTGGGGTCGTCCACGGGGATGCGGCTGTTCTCCACCAGCAGCAGCACGAAGAAGACCACCGGCACCAGCAGCAGCTCGGCGCGGCCCAGCAGCCATTCGTGGGCCGGGCGGCCGCCCAGCATGCCGGAAAGGGACAGGGCGTCGGGCATGCCCAGGGTGGAGCCCACGCCCACCAGGGTCAGCAGGCAGAGAAAGAGCACCGGCTCGGAAAGGGCGGAAAAGGCCGCCTCGCGGCTGGCGCCCATGCCTTCGAAGGAGGAGCCCGTATCCAGCGCGGCCAGCATGGTCAAAAAGCGGCCCAGGCCCAGCAGGTAGGCGGCCAGCAAAAAGTCGCCGGAAAAGCGCAGCGGCGAGGCCATGCCGCCCAGGGGCAGCAGGGCCAGGGCGCAGAGCACCGTGGCCAGGCCCGCCACCGGGCCCAGGGTGAAGACAGGGGTGGTCATCCGGCTGATGACCTCGCCCTTGCGCAGGCCTTTGCAAATATCGAAATAGAGCTGCAGCACAGGCTTGCCGTGCCTGCCTGCCACCTTGGCCTTGATGCGGGCGATGATGCCCGGCAGCAGCGGCGCCAGCAGCAGGGCCAGCGCGTACTGGAAACAGTAGAAGGCGAGATCGCTCATGCGTGCAGCCCCCAGGCCAGCAACGCCACCAGGGTGGCGAGGATGTAAAGGATATAGAGATGGATCTTGCCATGTTGCAGGATCTTGCACATGTTGCAGAGCTTTTCCACGCCTTCGAACAGGGGCGTGAACAGACCCGTACGCAGGCGGTCGGGCGCGGAGACGGCCACATGGCCCTTGTCCGGGAAGTAGCGGCCGTCCAGCTCCTGTTCCACCTTCAGGCCCATGGCGCCGCCGAAGATGCGGCCCAGGGGCTCGGAGAAGGAAGCGTCCGTGTACTGCACGCGCGGGGTACCGTACTGGTAGCCGCAGCCCCAGGTATCTTCCCGGCGCAGACGGCCGCCCATACAGGCCTTGCGCAGCAGCCACAGGGCCGCCATCAGGGCCAGCAGGACCAGTCCCACCAGCGAGACCGTGCCCAGCATGCCGGCCACGCGCAGCATGACCTGCTGCCCGGCGGCGGGGTCGGGCAGGGGGGCGTTGACCGTGCTGATGAGCCAGCGGAAGCAGTGGCCGGAGGCCAGGCCGCCCGCCACGCAGAGGAAGGCCGGGATCAGCAGGGGCCAGAGGTCGCGGGGGCGGGGGCAGTGGGCCTCGGCCACGCGCGGGCTGCGCGGCGCGCCCAGGAAGGTGATGCCGTAGGCCTTGGCATAGGTGGCGGCGGCCAGGCCGGAGACAAGGCCCAGCAGCACCAGGGCCAGCAGCAGGCCCAGCTGCTGTTCCACGCCGGGCAGGCTGGAGGCGTCCAGCAGGGAGAGGGCCAGCACGAATTCCCCGGCGAAACCGTTGAAGGGCGGGAAACAGGCGATGGAGACCGCGCCGATGCCGAAGGCCGCGCCCACCAGCGGCATGCGCTGCTGCAGGCCGCCCAGCAGGTCCATGCGCACGGTGCCGGTGGCGTGCAGGACCTCGCCGGCGCTGAGGAAGAGCAGGCCCTTGAAGGCCGAGTGGTTGAGCATGTGGAACAGGGCCCCGGCCAGGCCCAGGGTGCCGATCCAGCTGTTGCCGCTGTGGCTGCCGATGAGCCAGGCGCCCACGCCCATGAGCATGAGGCCCATGTTCTCCACGCTGGAGTAGGCCAGCAGGCGCTTGAGGTTGCTCTGGGCCAGGGCCTTGAGGATGCCCATCAGCGCCGTGCCTAGACCCAGGAAGAGGGTCAGCCAGCCCCACCAGGCCGGGGCGGCGCTCAGGGGGGCCACAAAGCCGCAGCTGCGGATGATGCCGTACAGGCCGGCGTTGATCATGGCCCCGGAGAGCAGGGCCGAGATGTGGCTGGGCGCGGCCGGATGGGCCTCGGGCAGCCAGACGTGCATGGGCGCGATGCCGGCCTTGGCGCCGAAGCCCAGCAGGGCCAGCACGAAGAGCACCGAGGCCAGGGGCGCCGCGGGCCCTTCTTCCAGGGCCAGGGCGGCAAAGGCGGTCTGGCCCGCGTTCTGCCAGAGCAGGGCGAAGAAGGCCAGCAGCAGCACCGCGCCCAGATGGGCGGCCACCAGATAGACCCACGAGGCGTCGCGCACGTTGCGGTCGCTGTCGTTGAAGTCGATGAGGAAGAAGGGCGAAAGGGACATCACTTCCCAGGCCAGCAGGAAGAGCACGGCGTCGCGGGCCATCATGACCACGGCCATGCCCAGCACCAGCAGCAGGTAGAACAGCCAGTGGGCGGCCAGGTTATGCTCGCTGGCGCGGGTATGGCGCAGCGAGATGCCCCCGGCGCAGGCGCAGACGAAGCCCAGGCCGAAGACCGGCAGCAGAAAGACGCGGGACAGGGCGTCCAGCCCCAGGCTGAGGCTGCCCACGGGCAGGCCCCAGGGCTGGGTCCAGAGCAGGCTGCCGGTCCAGCTGTCCGAGAACAGGCCCGCCATGCCCAGGGCGCAGCCGCAGGCGGCGGCCAGCGGCCCGCAGAGGTCGGCCAGCCGGGTGGTGGCGGGCGTGGGGCGGGCGAAGGCCAGCAGCCCCAGACCGGCGGCACTGGCCGCCAGCACACACAGAGCCAGTAAAATCAGAAACATGGGCACACTCCGACATTCAGACCGTCAAAGTACACGATGCGGCCCCGCCGGAGGCGGGACCGCATCTGCGAGGACTTTTCTGGCGGCATGGCGGGCGCTCCTTCCCTGGAGACGGGCAGTGTCCATGCCGGACGGACAGACGGACTCCCTGTCCGTCAAGGGTTGCGGTTGCGCGGCCGTCACGGCCGCCACGGCTGCCCTGTGCCGCTCTCCCGGGCGGCGCGGGGCGCATATCTTCGGGGGCCGTGCGCCGCGCCGTGTGCGGGAAGACGGCGCGGCAGCGGGCCGGGCCCTTTCCGGGCAGTTTTTTTAGGCCAGGCCCTTGCGGATCTGGGCGTCGAAATAGGCGATGGTCTTTTGCAGGCCTTCTTCCAGCTGCACCTTGGGTTCCCAGCCCAGGACCTCGCGGGCCAGGCTGATGTCGGGACGGCGCTGTTTGGGGTCGTCGCCGGGCAGGGGCTCGCAGACCAGCTTCGAGCGGCTGTTGGTCAGCTCGATGACCTTTTCGGCCAGCTCGCGGATGG
The DNA here is from genome assembly GCF_949282365.1 of uncultured Desulfovibrio sp. Lineage (GTDB taxonomy): Bacteria > Desulfobacterota > Desulfovibrionia > Desulfovibrionales > Desulfovibrionaceae > Desulfovibrio. Next base: position 16,749 of record NZ_CASDOY010000017.1, on the reverse strand, counting down.
TGAACTCGCCGGGATTGCCCATGTTCACGGGCCCGGTGAAGTCGTCGGGCGTGGCCATGAGACGGCACATGCACTCCACCAGGTCGTCCACATAGCAGAAGGAGCGGGTCTGGCTGCCGTCGCCGTAGATGGTGATGGGCTCGTCCTTCAGGGCCTGCACGATGAAGTTGGAGACCACGCGGCCGTCGTTGGGGTGCATCTTGGGGCCGTAGGTATTGAAGATGCGGCCCACCTTGATGCCCAGGTTGCTCTGGCGGCGGTAGGAGAAGAACAGGGCCTCGGCGCAGCGCTTGCCTTCGTCATAGCAGGAGCGGATGCCGTTGGGGTTCACATGGCCCCAGTAGCTTTCGGGCTGCGGATGCACGTCGGGATCGCCGTAGACCTCGCTGGTGGAGGCCTGGAAGATGCGGGCCTTCAGGCGCTTGGCCAGCCCCAGCATGTTGATGGCGCCGTGGACGCAGGTCTTGATGGTCTGCACCGGGTCATGCTGGTAGTGGATGGGCGAGGCCGGACAGGCCAGGTTGTAGATCTCGTCCACTTCCACGAACAGGGGGAAGGTCACGTCATGGCGCAGCAGCTCGAAGCGCTTGTTGTCCATGAGCTCTTCCACATTGGAGCGGGCGCTGGAAAAGAAATTGTCCACGCACAGGACCTCGTGCCCTTCATCCAGCAGACGCGCGCACAGATGCGAGCCCAAAAAGCCCGAACCACCGGTGACAAGAACCCGTTTTCGCAAATGCATGATAGCCTCACAACGTAAAATGACCATTAGGCGCAGGCATCATACGCCCTTAAGCGGGGACTGGCAATGCCCGGAGGGGGCTTTTTCGCGGCCGGGCAGGGGCTTGCGTCCCGGGGCCGCCCCTGCTAGAAGCCATGCCGGAAGCTGTCCGTCCGCGGCGTGGCGCAGGCTGTCCGCACTGTCCCGGTACGGCGTGCGGCCGCATGCGGGAAGATGCGTTTTCCCGCCGCAGCGGCCAGAGGCGGAAACGGCCCCGCGTACGGGAGGGGCCTTGACCGCACCTGCTGAAACCATCGGCCTTCAAGGCCGGTCCCCCGCATACGGGAGGGGCTCCCGGCTGCCCGTCCACAGGCGGTACGCCCGCCGTTCCTTCCCCGTTTTTTTCCTGCATCCCGGAGCCGCCATGAGCCACAAGAAACCTGAACGCATCGATCCCCTGACCCGGGCCCTGCCCTGCGTGGGCTGCGACAGTCACGCCCACCTGGACGGCGAGGAATTCGACGCCGACCGCGAGGAGGTGCTGGCCCGCGCCCGTGCCGCCGGCGTGGCCACCATCGGCAACATCTTCCTCCATCCCGACCACTGGCGGCAGCGCCGCGCCTGGTTCGCCGCGCATCCCGGGGTCTTTTTCGTGCTGGGCATCCATCCCTGCGACGGGCGGCAGTGTACGCCCGGGGTCCTGGACGCCATCCGCGCCGCCTTCGCCGAAGACGGGCGCCTGCGCGCCGTGGGCGAGATCGGTCTGGACTTCTACTGGGACGACTGCCCCAGGGAGATCCAGTACCAGGCCCTGCACGACCAGCTGCAACTGGCCCGCGAGCTGGAAAAGCCCGTGGTCATCCATTGCCGCAACGCCGAGGCCGAGACCCTCATGACCCTCGAGGCTCGGGGCTTTGCCGGCTATCCGCTGCTCTGGCACTGTTTTGGCGGCGATGCGGACATGGCCCGGCGCATCATCCGCAACGGCTGGCACATCTCCGTCCCCGGCCCGGTCAGCTATCCGGCCAACCAGACCCTGCGCGACGCCCTGGCCGTCATCCCCGACGACCGCCTGCTGTTGGAGACCGACAGCCCCTACCTTTCGCCCGTGCCCTGGCGCGGCAAGCGCAACGAGCCCGCCTTCACCGTCTTCACCGTGCGCCACATGGCCGCCGCGCGCGGCATGGAGCCCGAAGATCTTTGGCGGCTCTGCGGCGACAACGCCCGCCGCTTCTTCGGCGTGTAACCGTATTTCGCAGGCGAGGGGCCCTTGCTCCGCTGCCGACGCCCGCAAGGCTGTCGCCGGCGCACGGCCTCCGGCTGCCTTCCGGTCGCCGGCGCACGCGTCAGGGGATCCTTTCCCCCTTTCCCTCTGTCCCCTCCCAACGCGTTTTTCTGGAAAGGATGCCGGGCATCGCGGCATGGGAGGCCAGGGGCGATGAGGGGTCCCGGCCTTTGAGGCGGGGAAGACAGTGGTCCCGATACAGGACGGGCGGTCGCCGGACGGGCGGCAGCCCGTCTTTTTCATGTCCGGTGACATCCGCGAAGGGCAAGGACGGCCTTGTCCGTGCAGGGCGCCGGGCGCAGGCATGCTTGCGGGCCGTACGGATCAAGGCCGCAGAAGCGGCCACAGGCATCGACAGCAAAAGGCGAGCGGACGGCAGCCCGCAGGGCCGGATCGTCTGCGACGGAAGATGGCCGGGAGGCGACCGGACGGCAGCCCTGCTTGCAACACGCCATACCAAAGCGCCTGAGGGGAAAAGCGTCGGCCGTGCGCATGTCACGGGAAAGCGGGAGGGTCACGCCTGCGGGCCCTGCCGGGTTTGTCCGGGCCTGTGCGGGGCCCGGAGCGGACGGCACGCACGACAATGAAAACGCAGCGATGCCCTTGCGTGAACAGGGCGCGCCGGGGAAGGGAGGGGAGTTCGAGGAGGGGCCTTTTCCGGCCGGAGCGCGTGCGCGGCGAGCAGGAGCGTTTGAAGGGGGAACCTTCCCGCGTCGGCGGAACGGTCCCCCCTTCAAAAATACGCCGCTACTTCCAATGATAGGGGATCTGGTCCGTATCTGCGGGCAGGTGTTCGCCTTCCTGCGGATCGTGGGGCAGGTCGGCGCAGTTGCAGATCAGGGCCGGTTCGTCCGTGGCGGCGGTGAAGCCGTACCAGACGCCCGTGGGGATGCGCAGCAGGCCGTAATGGTCGGGACGCCCCAGCAGCAGTTCCAGCAGCACGCTGCGGGTGGGCGAGTGGGGGCGGGCGTCATAGAGCACGAGTTTCAGCAGGCCGCGGGGCACGGCGTAATACTGGGTCTGGCGGCTGTGGCGTTTCCAGGCCTTGACCGCGCCGGGCAGGACTTCGGAAAAATAGACCTCGCCCAGATGCAGTTGCCCGTCCGCCGTCCCGGCGTAGGGGCGCAGGGGCGAATCGGGCCGCAGCATGTGCAGCACCGGGCCGCCGGGGGTGTCGATGATCTTCAGGGGCCGGCAGCAGACGCCGACGATGCCCATGTCCGGGCAGTCGCTTTCGGGACGATCCAGAGGCTGATCCATGAGGGATTCCTTTGTCATGAGACAGGACCGCCCGGCAGGGCCGGGCGGGATGCGGGTCTATCGGGTCCAGAGCTGTTCGCGCTGTTCGGCGGCGTTCACATAGGCCGCGATCTGGCCCAGGCTGAAGTCCAGCATGGTGCCCTGCCCGCCGTCGCCGCGATAGAAACGGTGGTACCATTCGGCGGTGAAGCGGATGGTCTCCTCGAAGGTCAGGGTGGCCTTCCAGTCCAGATGGGCCAGGGCCTTGTCGCAGCAGAGCTTGAGCAGGGTGCATTCCTTCATGCCCGCCTGGCCAGCCTTGTCCATCTCGCTGCGGAAGCCGGGCCAGTGCAGGGCCAGGGCTTCCACCACCTCGGCCACGGTATTGTTGACGCTGGCCGCGGGGCCGAAGTTGTAGGCTTCGCCGCGGGTCTCGAAGGGGCCCTTGCGCGCTCCCAGCAAATGCGCGCCCAGCCACAGATAGCCGGACAGGGGCTCCAGCACCAGCTGCCAGGGCCGGGTTGCCCAGGGGCTGCGGATCTGCACGGCCTGGCCGGCGGCCCAGGCGCGGGCACAGTCGGGCACGATGCGGTCGGCGGCCCAGTCGCCGCCGCCGATGACGTTGCCGGCGCGCACCGTGGCGCAGGCCGGGCCCTCCTTGAAAAAGCTCTTGAAATAGGAATGGGCGATGATCTCGGCGCAGCCCTTGGAGGCGGAGTAGGGATCGTCGCCGCCCAGGTGGTCGGTCTCGCGATAGCCCCAGACCCATTCGTCATTGCGGTAGCACTTGTCCGAGGTGATGAAGACCGCGGCCTCCACGCTGGGGCACCGGCGCACGCCTTCCAGCAGGTTGAGGGTACCCAGCATGTTGGACTCGAAGGTCAGGGGCGCGTCCTCGTACGATCTGCGCACCAGGGCCTGGGCGGCCAGATGGAAGACCACGTCGGGTTTGAAGTCCCTCATGGCGCGCAGCACGGCGTCGCGGTCGCGGATGTCGCCGCGCACGTCCTGCACATGCCGGTCCAGACGCATGGCTTCGAAGTGGGAGGGGCTGGTGGGCACGCTGTCGGCAAAACCGCAGACCGTGGCGCCCAGCCGGGTCAGCCACGCGGCCAGCCAGGAGCCCTTGAAACCGGTATGGCCGGTGATGAACACACGGCGGCCCTTGTAGCAGTTGGCAAACATGATGTCCTCCTGCCGGTCGCCCAGGCGCCGGCGTCAGATGGAAAGGGGCGGGACGCTGTCCGGCGGCCCCGCCGGGATGCTTATTTCCAGAAAGCCTTGCCGCTGTCCCAGAGCTCGTTGAGCTTGATGGAGTCGCGCAGGGTGTCCATGCACTGCCACTGGCCGGGATGGGGATACATGGAAAGCTGCCCCTCGGCGGCCAGGCGCTGCAGGGGCTCCTTTTCCAGATCACAGGATTCGTCCTCATCCAGATAGTCCAGGAACTGGCGCTTGAAGACGAAGAAGCCGCAGTTGATGTACTCGTTGAGCACGGGCTTTTCTTCCCAGGACAGGATCTTGCCGTTCTCGTCGGTGCGCACGGTGCCGAAGCGCGAGGGCATGCGCACGCCGGTGAAGGTGCCGATGGTGCCGGACTTCATGTGGAAGTCGATGAGTTTGCCGATGTCGATGTCGGCCACGCCGTCGCCATAGGTGACCATGAAGCGGTCGGTGTCGATGTGGCGGGCCACGCGCTTCAGGCGGCCGCCCTTGAGGGTCTCCTGGCCGGTATCGCACAGGGTCACGCGCCAGTCCTCGATCTCGCGGGGATGGTGGGTGATGTCGCCGCTGCGCAGGTCCACGGTGAAATCCGTGTTGCGGATGTTGTAGTCGTGGAAATACTGTTTGATATATTCGCCCTTGTAGCCCAGGGGCAGGATGAAATCCTTGAAGCCGAAGCGGGCATAGATGTTCATGATGTGCCAGAGTACGGGACGCCCGCCGATCTCCACCATGGGCTTGGGTTTGACGACGGTCTCTTCGCGCAGCCGGGTGCCCTTGCCGCCGCACATGATGATGACTTTCATACAGCCTCCGCCTGTCCGTTGCGGGAACGGAGCAGCAGTTGCCAAAGGTTGGAGTCCCGGCCGCCCCCCAGGCGGCCGACCGGCCCTGATGCTAGCAGAAGGCGTGGCGGAAAAAAAGTCCTGTTCACCGGTCAACGGCGGCAGGGGACACGCTTGGCAAGCGCGGGCGTCTGGGCTATCCTGTATGCCGCCGAAAAGTCCTATCACGCAAGGAGGCTCCCATGCGCAATGATCGCAGGTCCCTGTTTTTGCTGCCCCTTCTGTTGACGGTCGGTCTGCTGGCGTCCTGCCTTTCATCCGGCCCCGAAAAGCCGCTCAAGGCCATGGCCGATGCCATGGGCAAAAACGACGGCGCGGCCTTCCTGGCCCAGATGGACATGCCCCGTTTCGCGGCCAATGAGGCCCGGAACATGACCAGCGAGAACGAGGCCCTGAGCATGCTGGATTCCCTGGGCCAGGACCTCGGCCTGGGCGGCATGGACCAGCTGCTGGGCAGCGCCCTGAATATGGAGGACAAGCTCCGCAAGAGCCTGACCCGCGGCGTCTCCACCGGCGAGCTCATGGCCCACTGCCGCAGGGCGGAACGGCCCGACTGCCCCTGGGTGCCGGAATCGCTCAGGAACGCCCGCGTGGTGGAGCTGGGCCCGGACGCCGCCGTGGCCGCCGTGACCACGCCTGCGGGCATGACCTCCTGGCTGGCCCTGCAGAAGCAGGGCGAGACCTGGCGCGTGGTGGGCCGGGCCGTCATGGAAGACACGGCCCGCGCCTTTGCCCGGGAGGGCCTCTCCGGTACCGCGCCCGCCGCTCCCAAGGCCCAGCAGCCCACCCCCAAGCCCGCACCCAGGCCAACGCCCAAGGGCGACGGCGCCGTGACCCTCTAGGGGCAGCACGCATCACGTTTTGTTTTGCAGGGGAAGGAAGCCCCTTGCGTTGCCGTGGCTGTCCGTAAGGCCTTGCGGACCAACAGGCACGGCCCGGCGGGCCGCCCTTGGGGGCGCCCCTGCCGGGGCTGACCTCCTTGGGCCACATCCGGTACAAAGAAAGGGATCGCTGCGCACAGCGGTCCCTTTTGCTGTTGCCATCGCCGTGCCTGTGCCGGACAGGAAGGACGCATTGCCGCCGCATGCCCGGCAGCAGCACGGGGCCTGCCCTCGCGGGCGCTGCCGGCAAGGTCCGTCCGTTTCCTTTTTGCCGCCCCGTATCGTCGGTGCCTGCAGCCCCGTCATGGCAGCCGCGCTCTTGCGGCCCTGGTCGCGCCTTGCACCGTCAGGCCCGTATCCTTGCCGCCAGAGGCCCTGCGGCATGGCCCGCGCGTCGATGCGCCGTCCGTACGGAGGCGGCACCAGTCAACCTTGCAGCCGTCCAGATACAAGCCGGCGCGGAAGCGGCACAGCGCAGCGCTCGCTGTTTTTGGCGTCGCGGCGGGCAGCCGGGCCCGTTGCGGCACTACTGCAGCGGGCCGGGTTCTTCGTTGTCGCCGAAGGGGAGCAGCAGCTGGGCCTGCTGCGCACTGAGCAGCATGTTCTCCAGCACTTCCAGCAGGCGCTTGAGGCCGTCGCCGGTACGGGCGGAAACGGGGATGGCGTGGGGGAAGGCGTCGGCCAGTTCGGCGCGGGCGGGCACGTCCAGCAGGTCCCACTTGTTGAGCAAGAGGATGCGCGGCATGTGTTGCAGTTCCAGCTCCTCGAGGATGGTCTCCACCGAGGTGATCTGCTGCAAAAGGTCGGGGTGCGAGGCGTCGGCCACATGCACCAGCAGATCGGCGGATTCCAGTTCCTCCAGGGTGGCGCGGAAAGCGTCCATGAGTTCTTTGGGCAGGTTGCGGATGAAGCCCACGGTATCGGCCAGGATGATCTCGCGCTCGGCCGGGAAGCGCAGGCGGCGGGTGGTGGGGTCGAGGGTGGCGAAGAGCTTGTTCTCGGCCAGCACCTCGGAGCGGGTCAGATTGTTGAGCAGGGTGGACTTGCCCGCGTTGGTATAGCCCACCAGCGCGGCCAGGGGGATGCCGCGACGGGCGCGGCGGGAGCGGGTGAAGGCCCGCTGGCGGCGCAGCTGGTCCAGCTCCTTGCGCAGCCGGGCCATGCGTTCGCGGCTGCGGCGGCGGTCTGTCTCCAGCTTGGTCTCGCCGGGGCCGCGCCCGCCGATGCCGCCCATGAGGCGGTCCATGGCGCGGTTCTTGCCGGTCAGGCGGGGCTGGGTGTAGCGCAGCTGGGCCAGCTCCACCTGCAGCTTGCCCGCGCGGGTCACGGCATGCTGGGCGAAGATGTCCAGGATGAGCTGGGTGCGGTCCAGCACCTTGCGTTCGGTGATGTCGGCCAGATTGTGCAGCTGGGCCGGGGAAAGCTCGCCGTCGAAGATCAGGGTCCCGGCGCGGCCTTCCAGGGCCAGGACCTCCAGCTCGGCCATCTTGCCCTTGCCCAAAATGAACTTGGGATTGACCTGGGCCACGCGCTGCACCATGCGCCCGGCCACGGCCAGACCGGCGGTGCGGGCCAGCTCGGCCAGCTCGTCGAGGTTGCGCTCCTGGATGACGCGGGGCTGGGCGGCCACGGAGACCAGCAGGGCGCGCGGCGCGTCGACGGCCTCGCGGCTGTCGTCGCCGGCGCGGGCCAGCTCTGCTTCCAGGGCCTCGGCGGTGGCGGCGAAGTGGGCGGCGGTCTGGTCCCAGGGGCGGAGCTGCTCCACCCGGTAGGGTTGCCCGGCCACGGGCGTGGGCAGCAGATGGGCCTCCTGCCACTGCACGGGGTCGCCGTCGGGATTGACGGTCAGCACGATGATGGCGTCCAGACGCAGGAAGAGCAGGTCCATGAGGTCTTCCTGGCTGAGGCCGTCGGGCGTGAGGTGGGTGTGGAGCAGACGAAGGCCGCGCAGACGGTCGGCGCCGGAGCGGGCGCGGGGCAGTTCCGGGATCAGTATCCCGCCTGCCTCGCCCACCAGCACCATGTCCACGCGGCCTTTGCGGTCGATGAGCAGGCCCAGCTGCCGCCCCAGGGCGCGCGACAGCAGCGACAGCTCCCGGGCCTGGTCGATGGTGTAGACATCGGCGGCCGGGAAGCGTCGTGTGGTCAGCCGGTTGAGGGCCTTCAACTGGCTGGGCTTGAGCCCCTGCAGGTTGCCTTCGAGCCTGGAAATGGCTAGGCCCCCGGACGCAGGTAGGAGGTGATGAGGGCGTCGTAGCGCGACGTGGCTTCAAAAGCGCGCGAGGCCATGGCCTGGCGGAATTCCAGGCTGACCTTCATGCCGTGGTCCTTCATCTCCTGGATGGCGGTGGCGTACCATTTGGTGCCGGGCAGCACCAGGATGCTGTGGAAGTTCTTGGCAGCGGCGCGGATCATGCAGGGACCGCCGATGTCGATCTCCTCCACGGCCTGCTCGAGCGAGAGCTTGCGTTCCACGGCCCCGGCGAAGTCATAGAGGTTCACGCAGACCAGGTCGAAGGGCTTGATGCCCTTTTCATCCAGCGTGGCCATGTGTTCGGGCAGGTCCTTGTTGGCAAGGATGCCCCCGTGGATCTTGGGGTGCAGCGTCTTCACGCGGCCGCCCAAGATCTCGGGAAAGCCGGTAACGTCACTGACGGCCGTCACGGGCAGACCGGCGGCCTGCAGGGCCTTCATGGTCCCGCCGGTGGAGACCAGCTCCACGCCGTTCTGCGACAGGAAGGTGGCAAATTCCACCAGTCCGGATTTGTCCGTCACGCTCAGGATGGCACGGCGGATAGGAAGCATATCCATAGGGATTCTCCTTGGCTCATGTTGGCATTATTGCCGCAAGCCATTTTGCCAGAAAACAGGAGCGCTCGCAATGCCGCGCTTGCGGAGCGGCACGCCTGCCGCTATGCTGGCGGCGGAGGTCCTATGTCCATCAGACTCGTATCCTGGAACGTCAACGGCCTGCGCGCCGTCTCGGCCAAGCCGGAATGGCGCTGGTTCGCCGAAAACACCTGTGATGTCATCGGCCTGCAGGAGACCAAGGCCCAGCCGGAACAGCTCACGCCCGCCGTGGCCAGCCCCGCCGGATGGGAGGCGCACTGGGCCTCCAGCGTGGTGAAAAAGGGCTATTCCGGCGTGGCCGTGTTCAGCCGCATCAAACCGCTGGCCGTGCGCTGTGAACTGCCCCAGCCGGAATGGCAGGGCGAGGGCCGCATCCTGCATCTGGAATTCGAGAAGTTCCACTTCTTCAACGGCTATTTCCCCAACGGCGGCGCCGAGGAAGTGGACGAGCACGGCAAGCCCGTCCCCGGCCGCTTCAAGCGCGTGCCCTACAAGATGGGCTTTTTCGAGGCCTTCACGGCCTATGCCGAGGAATGCCGCAAAAGCAAGCCCGTCGTGGTCTGCGGCGACTTCAACATCGCCCACCGGCCCATCGACCTGGCGCGGCCCAAACAGAACGAGAAGAACACCGGCTTCCTGCCCGAGGAACGCGCCTTTCTGGACCGTTTCACGGCCCTGGGCTATGTGGACACCTTCCGCCATGTGCACGGGGATCTGGAAGGGCAGTATTCCTGGTGGTCCTACAAGACCCGCGCCCGGGAAAAGAACATCGGCTGGCGTATCGACTATTTCTTCGTGTCCGAAGAACTGAGACCGGCTATCCGGGACGCCTGGATCGAGAGCGACGTCTACGGTTCGGACCATTGCCCCGTGGGGCTGGAACTGGATATCTGAGCAGGCCGGGCGGCTTCGTCCCTGCCTGCCCGTCGCGAGGACGGCGGACGGCAGCGTCTGCCTTTTGCATCTTGCGCCTGCCTGCCGTGAAGGCTGAGGACGGCAGACCGGCTGTGGCCGTGGCAGCGGGAAGGCTGCGGCGACGCTCCTTGCCGCGCGGGGGGCTGGAGCGGTGCCTGCTCCGGCGCGTGGACGGCGAAAAAGGGGCAGGGTCCGGGGGCATGCAGATACCGCTCCTGACGTCCGGGAAGCCGCAGCCACGAGCGGGAAAGCGGGACGGCAGGACGCCGCAGCCGGGAGACCGGGACACGGGACGGCAGGGCGCGGACCCGCAGGGGCGCTGTCCCCAACGTAATCATGGAGCTGGAGAGAAAGCATGAAAACCATCGGCCTTCTGGGCGGCATGAGCTGGGAAAGCACGCTGACCTATTATCAGATCATCAACATGGTGGCGGCGCAGGCCCTGGGCGGGCTGCACTCGGCGCGTTGCCTGCTCTACAGCGTGGACTTCGACGAGATCGAGCGCTGCCAGCAGGCCGGGGACTGGGACAGGAGCGCCCGCATCCTGGCCGATGCCGCGAGGGCTCTGGAGCGGGGCGGCGCGGATTTCCTGGTCATCTGCACCAACACCATGCACAAGGTGGCCCCGCAGATCGCGGCGGCGGTCACGATCCCGCTGATGCACATCGCCGACGTGACGGCCCGGCAGCTGCACATGGCGGGCGTGCGGCGCGTGGGCCTGCTGGGCACGCGCTACACCATGGAAGAGGATTTCTATACCGGCCGGCTGGCGGCCAACGGCCTGCAGGTGCTGGTGCCCGAAGCGGACGACAGGGCCGAGATCAACCGCATCATTTTTGAGGAACTGTGCCGGGGCGAGGTCAGGGACGGCTCGCGCGAGACCTTCTTGCGGGTCATCCGGGATCTGGCCGCCCGGGGCGCGCAGGGCGTGATCCTGGGCTGCACCGAGATCGGCATGCTGGTGCGGCAGGAGGATACCCCCACCCTGCTGTTCGACACCACCCTCATCCATGCCCGCATGGCCGCGCTGGTGGCCATCAACGAAACGCCCGTGGAGACGGAGCCGGTGAAGGTGAAGCAGTAGGCTTGCGACGCGGCGTCAGCCGCTGCGCGTCGCGATGTCCTTTGCGGGCACGCTGTCATGGAGGGCTTTTTGCCGCAAAAAAACGGCAGGGGAAGCCTCCTTCCCCTGCCGGTGTCCGCGTGCTAGATTTCCCGGTGGCAGAACCACCAGTCATAACCTTCGAGTTCGGCAAGCCTCTGGCGTGCGCGCTCCACATCGGCCGCCGGCGGCACGATGACCCGTCGCCCGATGAGTTCGTTCTCGGGCCAGCCGGCCGGTACCGCGCAGGCATGGGCGTCCGAGGTCCGCAGGGCCCTGAGCGCGCGCAGGATCTCGTCCATGTTGCGGCCCACTTCCTGCGGATAGTAGAGCATGAGGCGCAGGATGCCCTGCGGATCGACGATGAAGACCGCGCGCACCGTGTTGCTGCCCTTGCCGGGATGCAGCATGCCTAGCTGCTCGGCGATCCGGCCCCTGTCGTCGGCGATGACCGGGAACTCTATCTCCACCCCCAGTTTTTCCCTGATCCATTCCAGCCACTTGATGTGGGAAAAGACCTGGTCGATGGAAAGGCCCACCAGCATGGCGTCAAGGGCGCGGAATTCGTCCATGCGTTTCTGGAAAGCGACGAATTCCGTGGTGCATACCGGCGTGAAATCCGCCGGGTGGCTGAACAGGACCAGCCATTTGCCCGCACTGTCCCGGGGCAGGGTCATGGGCCCCCGGGTGGTCTGGGCGCTGATCTCGGGGAAAGACTGGCCAAGCAGGGGCAGGGTCGGCGTTTCTGCCATAGGATCCTCCTAAAATGAAATTGAATTTCATTTTTAATAAAAGATGCTCCCCTTCTTTGTCAAGATGACGCCGGGCTTTTCCGGGAAGATCGGCGAAGCCGTCGCCGCGCCATCGTCTTTCCTGGCCTGCATCGCTCCAAGATACGCCGCTTGCGCCCGGACAATGCGGCCTCCGCCGTTGCCCGGACCGCAAGGCTGTCGTCATGGCAGTGTGGTGTCGCAGGTCACGACCTCTCGGCCCCGTTCATCAGGAGGCGCCTGTCATCAGGCAGCGTGTTCTCGCACGCCGGGATGGCGGGAATGGGGATGGCGCCCTGCCGTGGGGCCGGGCATCCCGCGTGGACGCCGCAGGGGAAAAGAGGCCGTACCGCGGATGCGCTGAAGGCGCTGCGGACAGGTGATGCCCCTGATGGCGGCAGGAAGCTGCGGGAAAAAAGGGGAGGGACAAAGCGGCACGCCGGGGGAAGGGCAGCCCTCGCGCGAGCCGGGGCGCCCTTCCCCCCGTATCTTTTGCCTAAAAATGCAGCACGGGCATGCCCAGCTGGCGGACGTGGCGGATGAGCTCCTTCATCTCCGGGCCCAGCAAAAAGCCCAGCAGGACGAGCATCACGCCCAGGAAGACGTATTCGCCCACGCTGCCGGTGGAGCAGAGCTTGAGCGAGAGCTTGTTCTTGCGGGAAAAGGGGTGCAGCGGGACCCCGGAGGGGGTCAGCATGTCCAGCGCCACATGGCTGATGCCGCCCAGGCCAAGGCCCAGCAGGGCTGGCTGCCAGTGCGGGGGCACCAGATGGCTGCAGGCCAGCAGCAGGACGGCCAGCCACCAGCCGCACCAGTGGGTGGTGCCGCGATGGATCTGGTTGAAGGTGCGCTGGGGGTTGCGGGAGCGTTTGGCGATGGCCTGGTCGAGCTTGTCGGGCAGGATGGCGCCGATGCAGGCGGCGATGACGCCTTCCAGCGGCAGATGCAGGGCCAGGGCGGCGCCGACGCCCGCCGTCTGGTGGGTGATCCATTTCATGAGGCCTCCGTAAAGTGTGCGCTGTCATGTCGCGGGCCGGGGGCGGCACAGGGCTGACCGGGGCCGGGACGCTTCGTCGCATGGCGGGAAGGCGCCGCCGTGGGCCGCAGGGCGCGGCAGGCCGCGCAGGGATGCGCAAGACCGTGATCTTCCTGCGGGACGCCGTATCCGGCGTCACCCAGGGGCGGGCAGACAAAAAGGAGGGAGGCCGCCTGTCCGGGCCGCTCGTGCCGGGCGCTGAGGCTCCGGCGTGAGCTTCGCGGCGCGGCCTCCCCTGTTCCAGTCCTTGCTAGCCGCAGCGGGAGAAACCGCAGGCGGGGCAGATCAGGCAGCCTTCCTGGAAGACCAGGGGCTCGTCGCATTCGGGGCAGCGCTGTTCCTCGATGTCGGCCACGCCGGACCCCAGATGCTCGTCCTTGAGGTAGCGGCGCTCCAGCACCCAGGCGATGGCGTCCGGGATGGAGAGCAGCAGGCCCTTGCCGCGGAACACGGGATGTTCGCCGCCGATGCCCTTGATCTGGGCCACGATGTCGCGCACCTCCACGCCGGAGCGCAGGGCCAGGGACACCAGGCGGCCGATGGCTTCGGCCTTGGCGGTGATGGAGCGGCCGGACTTGCCGATGGTGGCGAAGACCTCGAAGGGCTTGCCGTCGATCTCGTTGACGGTCAGGTACATGGCGCCCAGACCGGTCTGGATCTTCTGGGTGAAGCCCTGCACCACGTCGGGGCGCTTGCGCACCGTGCCCAGGCGGGGGGCTTCCGCCGGGGCGGGAGCGTCGCCGTCCATCTTTTTCTGGCCTTCGCCGGTGGCCAGCACCTGCAGGCTCTTGCAGCCGTCGCGATAGACGGTGACGCCCTTGCAGCCTTCCTTGTAGGCCAGCCAGTAGATGTCGTAGATGTCCTGCTTGCTGGCGCTGTGCGGCAGGTTGACGGTCTTGGAGACGGCGTTGTCGGTATGGCGCTGGAAGGCGGCCTGCATGCGCAGGTGCCAGACGGGGTCGATGTCCATGGCGGTGACGAAGACCCTGCGCATGGCGGCGGGCAGCACGTCTAGGGACTGGATGGAGCCCTTTTCCACCACCTGTTCCATGAGTTCGGGCATGGCCAGGCCGGCCTCCCTGAGGGCGGCTTCAAAGTAGGGGTTCACTTCCACTAGGCGTTCGCCGTCCAGGATGTTGCGCGTGAAGCAGAGGGCGAACAGGGGCTCGACGCCCGAGGAGCAGCCGCCGATGATGGACAGGGTGCCCGTGGGCGCGATGGTGGTCACGGTGGCGTTGCGGTAGGGGCCTTCGCCGCGCTGGGGGAAGACGGATTCCGCATAGGCCGGGAAGGGGCCGCGTTCCCCGGCCAGCACGGCCGAAGCGGCGTGGCCTTCGGCATTGATGAAGGCCATGATGCGCTCGGCCAGGGCGATGCCCGCCTCGGAATCATAGGGCACGCCCAGCTGGAAGAGCAGATCGGCGAAGCCCATGACGCCCAGGCCGATCTTGCGGTTGCGGCGCACGGTCTCGGCGATGCGGTCCAGGGGGAAGCGCGAGGCGTCGATGACGTTGTCCAGAAAACGCACGGACAGATGGATGGTGTCCCTGAGGGCATCCCAGTCGATGCCCGCCGCGGCGGGGTCTTCGTCCTGCGCATGGCCCGGCACATGGAAGCAGGCCAGGTTGATGGAGCCCAGGTTGCAGGCCTCGTAGGGCAGCAGGGGCTGTTCGCCGCAGGGGTTGGTGGATTCGATCTCGCCCTGGGCCGGGGTGGGGTTGTCGCGGTTGATGCGGTCCAGGAAGACGATGCCGGGGTCGCCCGTCTGCCAGGCGCGGCAGACCAGCAGGTCGAAGATCTCGCGGGCGCGCAGGCTGCCCTTGACCTTGCCGGTATGGGGATCGGTCAGGTCGTAGTGCTCGTCGCGTTCCACGGCCTGCATGAAGGCTTCGGTCAGGCCCACGGACAGGTTGAAGTTGTTGAATTCCCCTTCCTTTTCCTTGGCCCGGATGAACTCCACGATATCGGGATGGTCCACGCGCAGGATGCCCATGTTGGCGCCGCGCCGGGTGCCGCCCTGCTTGATCTGTTCCGTGGCGGTATTGAAGATGCGCAGGAAGGAGACCGGACCGGACGCCACCCCGCCGGTGGAGCCCACGCGGCTGGCCTTGGGCCGCAGGCGGGAGAAGGAAAAGCCCGTGCCGCCGCCGGATTTGTGGATCATGGCGGCGTATTTGACGGCATCGAAGATCTCCTCGATGGAGTCGCCCACAGGCAGGACGAAGCAGGCGGAGAGCTGGCCCAGCTCGCTGTCGGCGTTCATCAGGGTGGGGGAGTTGGGCAGGAAGCGCCAGCTGGTCATGAGCTCGTAGAAGCGGCGCGCCAGCTCTTCGGGGCTGAAGGGGGAGCGCTCGTACTTGGCTTCCTCGGCGGCGATGGCGCCGGCTACCCGCCAGAACAGGTCGCGGGGCGTTTCGGTGCTGCCGTCCGCGTTTTTGTGCAGATAGCGTTTCTGCAGCACCACTTCCGTATTGGGCTTGAGCTGCGGTTCGGGCAGATCGTAAGGCATGGGAAGAATCATGGCAGACCCTTGAGTCAAAAGAAAAGCGGCTGGCTTCCCGCAGGGGGAAAAGTCGGCGCGCCGGGAGGGTAAAAGGAGCCGGTCGCCTCACGGCCGGAGCCGGACGACCGAGGGGCATCATACGCATTCCCGGCGGGAAAATAAAGGCCCCCCTGGGGCGGAGAACACGAGCTTTTCCTGAGTTTGTCAAACGATATCAAATAATTGATGGCTAAAATCAGCTCCGGGAGACGAAAGCGCCGGGGCGGTGTCAAAAGCCCGCAGTACCTTGTTCTGCAAAGGAAAGCGGGCGGGACAAAAAAATTTCCCGGCCGGGAAAAGGATTTTTTCTCACAGGTCGTCGGTGCGTTGGCGCGCGGGGCACGGAAGGCGGATAGCGGGAGCGACGCCGGTGGACGGCAGAGGCAAGCGCCAGCGCAGGAGATGGGCCTGGCGTGGCAGGTGACGGGCCCGGTCACCGCGGCCCCAGGAGCCCGTACGGGACAGGGCGGAGGGCGACAAGTCCGGCGGAGAAGGGCCGGGCGGCCCTTGCCGTCCGGTGTTCTGCGGGCAGGTGCGCGGGCCCGGCGCGGGAGGAAGGCTGTAGCCGGCAAGGCCCTCCCTGCTCCGGCCACCATGACCAGGCCCGGCGCAGGACGGCGCACAGCGGGATCGCTCCACAGGGGAAGGGCCGGCCGGGACAGGGCGGACGGCCGGCGCAATGCCGGGAAGCCCGCGCAGGGCCTCCCCGTGTCCTGCTTCTGCGGGGGCCGAGGGCAGCAAGGCCGCATCGTCGCAGCCTATCCTGCCGGGACGCGGACAGAGGCAAAAAAGAAGGAGGCCTGTCACGGCCTCCTTCCCGTTGTCCAGTGTCTTCCTGTCCGGCGTTTGGCAGTGCGGAACGGCGCGTGCCGTCCCCGGCCAGCCCGCCGGCGGCCGCCAAAGGCCGTGCCGCGGGTGTCGTCAGGATCGGCCGGCCCCCCCCTGGCTGTCCTTTGCGGGCCGGCCACGTTGCGGGCGGCCGTCACGGAGGTTGCTGCCACGGGCAGCGTCACGACGGGGCCCCTCGGGAGGGCGTCGCGCATCCTCGCGGGAGGGGCGGCGGCTTTGGCGCTCGTCGTTGCGGCCGCTGTCGTGCTGCGTGTCACGGCGGGGCGGGCGGCCGTCAGGGGAACGGCGTTCGCGGGGCCGGTCCGCATCCCGGGGGCCTGTGCCGCCGATCTTGGCGGAGCGGCCCTGTAGCGGGCCTTCTTCCTGACGGGCGCGGGGACCATACGGCCGTGCCTCGTTGGCGGCAGGCCGGGGCGGACGCGCTGCCTCCGCAGCTCCTGCGGGCAGGGCCAGCAGCAGGGCGCCGCTCTTGCGGTCACGGCGGGGCGTG
>NZ_CASDOY010000016.1 GCF_949282365.1 uncultured Desulfovibrio sp. | reverse complement strand
CGATGCCGTTGGGATTCATGTCCGCCGGGATCTCGCCGCCATTCTCGATGATGGCCACCATGCGCCCGGAATAGTACGTTTTGCCGTTGACGGTCATGGTGTCGCCGCTGGCGGAGATGCCGTTGAGCAGGTCGGCGTTGGCGTGCTCGTGGGCCTTGGCCACAGCGGAATCCACGGATTCCTTGCCCTGGATGTCGGCCCATTTGACGACCAGATCCATGCTTTCGGCTTCGGCGATCTTCACCCACGAACTGCCGTCGTAGATGTACTGGGCCGCGCCGGTGCTGACGGTCTCATCAGCCGTGGCATCCTTGACCCAGCACAGGTCGCCCTGCTTCGGGCTTTCCAGGCCGTCACGGGCGGCGATGTCATCCACGACATAACAGGGCACCTTGCCGCTGACGGCGTTTTGCAGCGATGCGATCTTGATTTCGACATTGCTGCCGTCGGCCGTTTTGACCTGGGTGGACGAGGTTTCGGGATGGAAGAGGTTGCCGTTTACATCTTTCAGCACGCCTTTGATGGGATCAGCCATTTCTTTGCTCCTTGGGCAAAAATATTAGTTCTCTACATAGGCCACGTTCGCGGCCACGTCCTCGAGGCGTGTCTCCAGAGCGTCCACGCGCTCGGCGATGCCATCAGGCACCTCCACGCCCTCCAGCTTCGGCTGGATGCTGTACGCCCGCACCAGCACCCGCATCTCGCTCCCGGCCGGAGCAGCGAAAAGCAGGCGGATCGCGGTCGATTCCAGCGCGTCGGCCGAAGAAATTTCCTCATACTGCTGGCCCGGATAGCAGGCCACGCCATCCCAAAACACATCCAGCAGATGCTCTCCGGGGAGGTAGGCCACCCCCTCCGGCAGAGTGAGCGTGCCGCCGTCCTCCACGGCCTCATCCAGCGTCCAGACGGCCTCCCGGGGATGACGCAGATCCTCCACCACGCCCGCGATCTGGAGCAGCTCCAGCCGCGAGGCATAGCCGCTCTCGCTGACGACGATCTCCACCTCGGCCGTGCCGGACATGATGACCGGCACGGAAAGCTCGTGCGTAGTGGCCTGCCCCAGCACGCTCTTGGCTTTGTAGAACGGGGCGTGGTTGCCGTAGGCGAACAGCACGGGCTGGCCGCCCTCTTCCAGCGGCTCGGCCCAGACGCCGAACTCGCGTATCCAGAAGCCGCCCTCCGTGGCCGGGATGACGATGTGCGCCCAGCAGATGTTGGGGTCCTCTGCATCCTGGCTCAGGCTGTCGACGGGGCGGCGGTAGACCTCGTGCACGAGATCCACGGCATCGTCGGCGGGCACGGGGACCTCGCCGTTGCCGTCGCCCACGGCGATGACGCTGAGGCGGACGGGCTTGCCGACGGCATGGGCCGCGGCCTCCAGCACGGCCCCGGCTTGGGTGAGCAGGCAGTAATACTCAGGGGTGTCGGTGGCGACACCGGGGACGGTCTGGGTATCCTCCAGACCGCCGGGAACAGTGGCTAGGGCTTGGGGCATACGATACTCCGGCTTTGTGAGATGATGGCAAACGCGATGCGTCCGCGCAGGTCAGGGACAGGCCGGGGCGGCGTCCAGGGCCGGATGACGCTCCGGGAGCAGCGCGTGCTGCCCAGCCCCACATGGACGCGTCCGGACGGCACCGGCCTGGGCGGGAACCAGAGGCGCACCCGGTGCATGGTCCGCATGATTCCGGCCACAGCGATGCTGACAGGCAGGGGCCGGGTGGTGACGGTCTCCAGACAGTCCAGCCAGCTGCGGACGTTTTTGTAGTCAAAGATCAGCCGCATGGCGTCGGTCACACCGGTCTCATCCAGACCGGCATCACTGACGTCCAGACGCACGCGGAAAAAATACGGCCGCCCCTCATACTCCCACCACTGGCGGATGACCGTGGGCAGGCGCAGGGCCGTCTCCAGCGCCGTGCGCACGGCCCAGGGAGTGCCCCGGCGCCGGTGCAGCAGCAGGCTGCCGGCGATGAGCTGGCGCTTTGCAGCCACGTCCACAGCCGCCTCGTAGCCCTCCACATGGAGCTGCCACGCCAGATGATCCAGCACAGGCTCCGGGAGGCTGGCCAGACCGCCGGACAGCTCCGACAGTCTGGCCAGAGGCGGAAGCATGGCCACGGGCTCCACAAAGCCCGTGTCATGCGCGAGGCGGGCGTACAGCAGCACACCCGGGATGGCGCGCGTCGTCGCATCCAGCACGCCATCCAGCGCGGCAGCGGCGGCGCGGATGGAGGCATCGCCGCTCAGGGAATCGGGCAGCAGCTCGCGGAAGGGAGTGGAACCGAGGCGGCGGGCCATCACTCATCCTCCAGACCGCCGAACAGCAGGGAAATATCGGTCTCGCGGGCCACCTGCGTGGCCTCCAGGGCGCGGAAGGCCGGGGCATCCAGCTCCACGCGCTTGGCCCCGGCGGCCTGCACGGCGGCGATGAGCCGCGTGGGGTTGATGTCGCGCCCGGGCTGGGAGCGCTGCCACAGCCGCCAGTCCTCCACGGCCTGGGCCACGGCGGCCGTCACCCCGGAGAGCAGCACGGCATCGCTGCGGCGCAGATACCAGCGCCCGGACACGGCATAGTCCACGGTCTCGGGCGCGGCCACCTCCACCCTGTCGGTGAGGGGCCGCACGGTCTCGTCGGACAGGGCCTCGCGCACCATCGAGATCATGGCCTCGTCCGGCAGCTCGCCGCTGGCCAGCACGAAGCGCACATCCACCACGCCCGGCTCCGGGGAGGTGACGGACACGGCCCCGATGTCGGCGCTCACGGCCAGCACGCGGGCCTCGTAGGCACCGGTACTGCCCGCCACGGTGTAGGTCTCCGGGGCGAGACGGATGCGCTCGCGCAGGCGCTCATCGTCCTCGATGTCGGCCCCCTCCACCGACGTGGTGGTGTTGCTGACACTGACGATGTAGGGGATGGGGTCCACCAGCTGCGTCACCTGCCCGGGCACGAGGCCCGTGGCCTGTGCGCCGGAGGTGGTACACAGGGCCGCCACATCCACCTGCAGCTCGCCGGCGGCGATCTCGCTGTCCGCGATGGTGGCGAACGCGATCTGGCCGTCCATGGTGGCCACGCGCGTGCCCTCGGGGATGGGCACGGCAAAGCCCAGGGGCTCGCCCAGCACAAAACGCAGGCTCAGACGGGCGGACTGCGCCGGGATGCGGGCCACACCCATGAGCGCGCCCAGATGGTCGAGGTGCGCGCCCTGGGCATAGGCCAGCAGGCCCTGCTGACCGGCCAAGTTGAGCAGCCGGTTCTGGACGGACAGCACATAGGCCACGGACTCCAGAAAAAGGCGCACCGGATCGCCGGGCTGGAGGCTCACGCCGGCCAGGCTCTCGTAGGTGGTCAAGATGGACGCCTCGATGTCGGCCGCGGACAGGGGCGCGAAGCTCACGGCAGGCAGGGAGCGCAGATCACTGGAAATCGCCACGGTACTCCTCCCTGATCTCGACGGTCACGCGGGGGATGAGCTGACCCTCCACCGCATCATTGCTGGAAAACGTGATGTCCCGCACACGGATGCGCGGCACATAGCGCTCCAGCTGCTGGCCGATCTCGGCCACCATGTACTGCATGGCCTCGCCCATCGGCCTGTCCACATGATCCCAGGAGAGACCGAAATCACGGTCCAGCGGCACGGAGCCCTTGCGCGTGGCCAGCACCATGCGGATCTCCTGCGCCAGACCGGCCAGACCGGTGGCGCCGATCTGGATGCTCTGGCGCTGCGCCATGTCCACGGTGAGCGTGATGGGCATCAGTTATACTCCTGCAGGGCCAGCTGGACCTCGGCGGAAAGCGTCACGCCGTAGTGCAGCTGGCGGTGGGTGATCTCGTAACTCTTGAGGACAAACCGCCCGTAGTATTTGAGGCCGATGACCAGGGCCATCTCATCGCCGCTGGCCGCCACGCTCTCCAGCAGGCGCAGGCGCAGGCCCACGGTGGAGACGGGCGTCAGGGGCACGATCTGCACGGTCAGCGATACCGGGTCGAGATTGCGGCCCATGTGCTGCAAACAGGGGATGCCGGCCAGCACCCGATGCTCGGCATAGACCTGCTCGCGCGAAAATTTGAGGTCGCGGAAGGTGCTGACCTCCAGCGCCGTCACGCTGAACGGGAACGTGCCCAAAAGCCCCTGATACATCAGTGCGGCTCCCCTGTCTGACCGCCGTGCGGGCAGTCATGGACGTGATGCAGGAAGGAAACGCCCTCCACGATGATGTCCCCATCCTGCAGCTGGAACGTGCCCTGCATGGCCGCCTGGGTCGTGCCGCCACCGGTGCCGCCCAGCTGCATGGCCGGAACCATGAGCGTCAGGCTGGCCGCGCTGGAGACGCTGACGCCGCCGGCGACCTCGGCCTGCACGCTGCCGGTGGCCGTCACGGCCACGTCGCCCTGCACCTGGGCCGTGAGCTTGTGCGCGGCACGGTCGTACTCCAGCACCGTGCCGTCCGAAAATTTCCGATGCCACTTGTCCCCGCTGGCCACCGGCGGGCTGGTCTTGCCGTACATGGCGCCGACGACGAAGCCCTGCTCCAGTCCGTAGGGCAAAAACAGGCACAGCACCTGATCGCCCACGTCGGGCAGGTCATAGGTCAGATCGCCGGAGGCCCGCGGACAAAGCACCGGCAGCCATGCAGAGGACAGGGGCTGCGTCACCGTGTCCCGCAGCTCCACCTGCACGCGCATCTTTTCCGGCTGACGGGCCGTCACGAAGCCCACGCGGATGACCTGGGCCAGCACGTCCTGCACATCACTCATGGCAGTATCCCCACAATTCCAGCACCAGCCAGCAGCCACCGGCGGCCATGAGCAGCAAGCCCGCTGCCAGCAGCAGGAAAATGGGCCGCATCTCCCGTCTGATTTGTCGCAGATCCTGATCCATGTCCGCCACCCTAGTAGTCCAGCGCCTTGACCAGCTCCACGCTGGTGCGGTAGCCGCTGTCGCGGCCCAGGCTGTGCGTGGCCTGCTGGATCATGTAGTCCGTGTCGAAATTGCCCCAGCCCGAGAGGCGCAGCACCGTGCCCGCCCGCAGGCGCGTATCGCCCATGCACTCGAAAGAGCCTGTCATCTCCTGACAGTTTTTGGCCCGCAGCTCGGCGATGGCCACGCGCTCGGCCTGCGCCGGATGCTCGATGCGTTTGTTGATGGTCAGCACCCGGCCCGTGGTGGGCGGCAGCTCCGGCTGGTAACTCTTTTCCGTGGTCTCGGAGCTGGCGGCATCGGTGTAGCCCACCACGCATTGCGTGTAGACGCCGTCCAGGGTGCGCTTGAAGCCGGCCCGCTCCACGGCCAGCTCGCCGCGCTTGAGCTCCAGGGGCTCCAGCTGGTCGGCCGCCTGCCCGGAGTAGATGACGCAGAGCTGTTTTTTGATGGCCACGCGCAGGCCCTGCTCCTTGCAGATGCGCTGGAGGAAGGCCAGGTCCGCTTCCTGCCGCTGCTCCACGCGCCCGAAAACGATCTCCGGGGCCTTGTAGAGCAGGTCGAGGCCCGCAGGCCCCACCACGTCCGCCGCCACGGTGGACAGGGGCACGTCGGCCCAGGCCCGCGTTTTTTTCTGCAGCATGAGGCTGGATTTGACCGCCGCCGGCACGCCCTTGATGGTCACCACGTCGCCGCCGTCGCGGCTGGTTTCCAGGGTCAGCTCATCCACCTCAAATTCGCCGCAGTCCAGTTCCTCCTCTCCGGGGGCGCGGAAATCGCTGGCCACGATGGTCACGCTGATGATGTCGCCGTGTTTGGGCAGCCAGTCGCCCTGCCAGAGCCCCTCGCGGTCTTCCAGGGTGAGCTGGAGGTCGTCCAGCTCATCGTCCGCTTTGTCCGTGTAGGAGAGGGACAGCAGATGCGGCCAGAGATCCATGCTCACGTCCTTGCCCTGGATGCTGATCTCCACGGTGGCGCGGCGCATCACAGACGCTCCCACGGCGGCAGGCTGCGCACCCGCTCGGCGGCGGCCTGCTCCGGCACGCTGACGCGCGTCTCCCCGGAGAGCAGCAGCGCGTCCAGCTCATCCACGTTGAGGGCCAGTACATCCCCCATCTGGTGTTCCCCGGAGAGGCGGGCCAGAGCGATCTGATCCCATGCCTCGCCCTGACGGCTGACGTATTCGCTAGGCATAGGCCGTCCTCCTGCGGTCGGAGGCGATCTTGTCCAGCGCCCGGCGGATGAGCGCCTCCATGTCCGGCTTGATGCTCTCCAGCACCCGGCGCACCGCACGCGGGTCGGACGACATGAGCGAAAAATTCTGGGTCAGATCCACCATGATCTGGCCGTTGCTCCCGGCAGCCTGGGCGGCCTTGCCGCCGCGCCGGGCCAGACGGGCAGGCGTCTGCGGCAGGGCCGTGGGCGTGCCCACACGGCCGGCTGTCTGGGCAGGCGCGAGCACGGTGATCGTCTGCGGCAGGGCGTGGGGCGTGGACAGGGGTACACCGGTGCGGCTGCCCGCCGGGATGTACAGGCTCTGCACCTGGGAATTGTCCCCGGCCAGCGTGACCACGGTGGTGCCGCCGGCAGCGCGCGACCCGCCGCCCTTTTTCCCTTTCTTCTTGGCTGCCTCTTCGGACGCCATGAAATCATTGAAGCTCTGCTTGAAGTAGTCAGACTCCGAACCGCTGGCAGACGCAAGGCCTGTCAGAGTGTCCGGCGCTTTGGAACGAGGCCCCTTGGGTAAATCGGGCATTGGGGGCGCCTTAGCGGCAGATGCCTTGTCTGCTGCGGCCCTGGCATTGGGAGCGGCGCTCTGCTCCGCCGCAGCCTTGGCATTGGCCGCCGGCTGCTCCTTTTCATCCTCGCCGCTGAACCAGTCGATGGCCTTGCCAATGCCGCGCTTGGCGCTGCCCAGCACGGGCATCTCGTCGATCTTTTTTCCGATCCAGGTCGCGGCCTCGGCCACGGACTCCATGATCCCCTTGATGATGCCCCACGCCCACTGGAACACGCTCACGATGCCGCTCCAAAGGGAGTGGAAAAACGGGCCGACCGTACTCCAGTTGTCGATGATGAGGCCGGCGGCCACGGTCACAGCCGTGAATACCACGCCCATCGGCCCCATGGCGAAACGCAGGGCCACACCCACCAGACGCAATCCCCCGGAGAGGACAGCCGTCCCGGCGGAGCAGGCACGCTGGACAGCGGTGAGCGCCACGGTGGACAGGGTAGCGCCACGCAGCAGCCCCATCAGGGCCGAAAGCCTGCCCCCCACACCAGTCAGGATATCCCGCCACGAAAGCGAGGCCAGCGCCGAGGCCCGCTGCCAAAAGGTCAGCGTCCGCGCCCCACCGGCAGCCGTGAGCTGGGCGGCGTTCATGCGCAGCAGCATGCCGCCGAAGCCGTTGGCCGCCGTACGCAGCACATTGAGGACGAGCCCCAGGGCCACACCGCCCACGGCCAGCGTGGCCAGACCTGCGCCGGCGGTCATGACCACACCGGTCAGGTGCGGGAAGCGCCGGGCCAGATCGCGGATGACGCCAAGGACGGACGCTCCCTTGTCCGCCACTGCCCCCACCATCGGGAGCAGTGCCGTGCCCACCGTGACACCGAGGTTGCGGGCGCTTTGCGTGACCTTGGCCAGCGAGGTGGCCGTGGTCTTCATCCGGTTGGCGTATTCCTGGTCCACGGAGCCGGACACATCGCTGTTGGCGATGCTTACCGCCTGGCGCAGGGTCTTGAGTTCCGTCATCAGCGGCGCGATGGCCGCGATGCTTTCTTCGCCGAACAGCAGGGAGGAAATGGAATTGCGCTCCTCCGGGCGCACGCGCTGGAGGGCCTCCAGCACACGCATGACCGCACCCATCGCATCGGTCTGCAGCTGCTTCTGCAGCTCGTTGGGGTCGATCTGCAAATATTTGTAGATGGCCTTGCGCTGATCCGTGAGCCCGGCTTCTCCGGCGGCCATGACCTTGATGAAGTTCTTCATGGCCGTTCCCGACACTTCCACTTCGGCCCCGGCGGCCTTGAAGGCCGTGGCCAGAGCGGCGATGTCCTGGGTGGCGAAGCCGGAGGCCTTGAGCAACGGCCCCATGCGCGTGAAGATCTGGTCGATATCCCCGGCCTCGGCGTTCATTTCGTTGCTCAAGGCATTGATGACGTCCGCCGTGTGGCGCGACTGCTCCGTCGTGAGTCCCATGGCGGCCTGCCATGTGGCCAGCGACTTGCCCGCCTGCTCGGCGCTGACGCCCCAGGCGATGGACATTTTCGTGGCCTGCTCGGCCACGCCCAGCATCTCCTCTCGGGTCTTGCCGAGACCAGCCTGGGCCGCCGCCGTCATGATGGCCACGATGTCCTCAAAGCTCTTGCCGGTACGGTTGGACATGGCCTGCGCATCGGCAGACAGCTGCTGCATGACCTCTTCCGGCGCGTCCATGACCTTGCGCAGGTCGGCGAACACGTCTTCAGCGCTGACGGCCAGCTTGACCGGGATGGCCGCCGTGGCCCCCACAGCCGCCGTGCCCAGCAGGCGGCTGTGCAGATCCTGCCGCTCCGCCTGCAGGGCGCGGGAATTGGCCATGTGGGTCTGGAGGGCCGAGCGCACCGCCCTCGCCTGCTCCATACGCTTGACGAGGCCCGCGTAATCGGCCTGCAGGGTCTGCACGCTGCCGCTGACCTTTCCGGCCTGCTGGGCAAGGCCCTGCATTTCCTGCCGGTTGATGGCCAGCTCCGCCGTCAGGTCGAGCACACGGTTTTCCGCCGCCTTGATGCGGGAGGCGAAGCGGGAGGAAGCAGCCCCGGCACTCTCTGCCTGGGCCCGCAGCCCTGCCAGCTTGGCTTCCGCTTTCTCCAGCTTTCCGGCCAGACCGGTGAGCTTGGCCCCCTGCTTTTCCAGAGCCGCGCCCAGCTGTCCCACGGGCGTGTTGCCCATCTCGCGGATAGCCTGCGAGACCATGCGCGCCTGGCCGGCGGCATCCTGGAACGCTGTGCGGTAGCTCCCGGCAAGGGTCGCGCCCAGCCTGAAGGAAACGGAAACTTCTTTGGCCATGATACTCGTTATCCGCCGCTGGCCGCCTTTTCGACGGCAGCGGCCGCATCAAGATAGCTTGTGAATACCTCCAGGCTCATGGCCCGGATCTCGGAGCGGGGCCACTGGGCGACCTTGCCCAGGGCCACCATGCCCTGCCTCAGTTCCGCTAGGCCTGCTCCGGCGTCCCAGCCGCCTCCGGCATAGGGTTTTCCTCATCGGAATCCACAGCGTTCACGCGGTTCGCCACATTGAACGCGGCCCGCAGCTTGAGATAATCGCCGCTGCTCAGGCCCCGCAGGGCGTCATAGGGAACCCGTGCGATGCGGGCCAGCAGGGTCATCTCCGCCGTCAGCGGATTGGTGGCCTTGCCCATGCCCACGGCATCTTGCATGGCGTCTTCTTCGTCCCCGATGGTGGACGGACGCACGGTCAGCTCCCACACGTCCTTGCCGCCCACCTGCAGGGGAGCGGACAGTTTCACGGTCTGCATACGATTTTCACTCATGGCGTCCTCCTTAGACGTTCAGGCCCATCTGGGCACGCACCGTGGCCAGCAGATCAGTGCCGTTCACACGATGGATAAAATTGAGCTTGTCGATGAGCAGCTTTTCCTCGCCATCCAGAAGCACTTCCAGACGGGTCACTTCCAGCTCCTGCTCATTGCCCTGTTTCTTGCCGGGCTCAAGGCTGCCCAGGGGGAAGCTCTTGGCACGGCCCACCACGTTGACGCGCAAGGGGACAGAGGTGCGCATGGACGTGGCCGGATCGCTCATCTGCATCGAGGCGTAGCACTCGAACAGGTTGGACTGCGTCCAGTCCAGCATGTTGAACACTTCGGGATACACGGAAATGAACGACAGTTTCAGCGTCATGGATTCCGTCATGCCCAGGGTCGGACTGTCGATCTCGCCAGCGATGCCGGCACCGGACAGGCTTTCCGTCATGTAGGACAGCTCCGGCAGGTCGATGGTGGCCACGCCGATCTGATCGACCCCGTTGTGGTAGATGCGGAAAGCGATGGTTTGTTCAGGGAGATACTTGCCCACGGTAGGCCTCCTTAACCGAACAACGCATTGAGGTTGTCAGGGTCGAATTCATACACCGTCTCGATGTCACGGGCGGGCACGGGCGGCGTGATGCGCAGGTGAAAGCGCATGATGCCGTCGATGAGGTCAGTCTGGGGGTTCTCGCTTTCGTCGAACGTCATGCTGCCGCCCAGGATGATCTCGCGGGCGGTGTAGCCGTCCAGCTTGATCTGCTCGGACTTCAAGAAGGTCTGCACCAGGCGGCGGGTCAGCGGCTCATCCACCTTGGCGAAATAGGTCAGGATGAACTGGGCCTGATGCCAGTTGAAGAAGCGGCGAACGCTGTCCCAGGCGTCCTTGGGGTCGGTATTGCTGGGGTAGCAGGCCATGCGGCCGCCCCAGGTCTTCATGCCGCCGTCAAAATTGCTGACCGTGTAGATGCCCTGCCCGCCCAGGTAGTTGGCCTTGGTCAGGTCGAGCCACAGCTCGTGCCACTGGCCGTCAGCGCCCACATAGCCGCTGGAGGTGATGTCCAGCCGTTTGTTGCTGGGGCTGGCGTAGGGGATGCCGTCGTGATCGCCGTCCGTGGACGCCATAACCCCGGCCAGATGCGTGGCAAGGCCGTACACGTCATCGCCCAGCTTGACCTTGGGCCAGCAGACGACCATCAGGCCGTCGGTGAGGTTGTTCTGCTCCTTGTAGCCGGGCACGTCGCTGTATTTGGTCACGGCAGCATCGCCGCTGCTGGGGATGTCCACCAGGCAAATGGCGCGGAACAGGCCGTTGATGCCATCGCACTTGGCCGCCATGACCACGGCCACCGCCGGGTCCTCGCAGAACTGCGGCGCCACCACGATGGACGGCACGAGCCGGAAGCGCGGGAACACCTCGTCGATGAGCTCCAGACCGGTGCCCTGACCGCTGGCCGGATCGATGCCGCCGATCACGTCTTCCGGCGTGACCTTGCTCACGTCGGCGTAGATGTAGCCGGCTGTGACCGTGCCGCCTTCGGGGATGCTGCCCCCGGCCAGACGGGTCAGCAGGCCGGTGACGACATCCACGCTGTAGTCGGTGCCTGCCGCATAGGTGGTCTCGCCCAGCTCATCCTTCAGCTCCACGGCGCTGACGCCGCTGTGGGCCAGCCGGGCGGTGTCCTTGTCCAGGGACGACGCGCCGAAGGTCAGGCTCTCGTCCGCGACCTCGGTCTTGTGCTTTTCCGGGTCGAAAACATTGACGCAGACCACGGGCGCGCCGCGGTAGATGGCGAAATGGCTGTAGATCAGCTCCTGCAGGCTGTAGTCGCCGAAATGGCCGGCATCCCAGCCCATCGCCTGCACGAACTCGTCGTAGCTGTAAAAGAGCTGCGGCACGTTGACGGGGCGGGCCTTATCCTCGGCCAGCGTATGCACGGCCGCCGTGCCCACGGCGAAGACGACCGCGCTGTCCACGGTGCGGGCGGGCAGGATGCTGGTGGCCTGCTCGGAGGTGTAGATGCCGTGACGGTATCCGGTGGTTGCCATTGTGTCCTCCTCCTACTTCTTCCGGGCCTTGGCCGACGCGCTCTTGATGGCGGCATAGGCATTGTGCAAGGCCGTGCCCTGCATGGTCAGCAACATGCGGGACGTGGCCAGTTCCGCCACGGGAACGAACAGGGTGCGCAGCTCTTTGTGCTGCTCGAACAGGGCCGAGAGCTGCGGGAACGTCATTTCAGGGTCGCCGCGAAAGATCGCGCGCGTCACCAGCGGCAGCCCGAAAGGCCGGCTGGGGCCCAGATAGATGCACTGCGTAGGGTTCATGGTCTCTCCATTTTTGTCAGTTCTTCCAGGCCGCGCGACGGCCAGACGTAGTTCCAAACGGTCTCGATGGTGGCCAGGTGGTATTCGTTCCAGCGCGTGCGCGGCGTGGGGATCTCGGCCTTGACCGGCTCTTCCAGCTCGAATCGACCCGCGAGGACGCGCCCCTTCCAGAGAGGGCGGCGCAGGCAGTCCAGCAATTCGGCCAGCAGGATGCCCGCCTGCTCCTGCGTCCTGGGTGCGTGAATACCCAGCGCCAGCCCCACGGTCTCGCGCAGGCGCGTGACCTGGGGCGTATCGCTTTCCACCGAGCCGCTGATCCAGCGCACAATGACGAAGGGATAGCAGGCGTCGCCCTGCTCCTGCGGCAGTCCGTGCAGGAACACCCGGACGTCGTTCCAGCTGCCGTCAGGGGCCGGGAAGGGATAGTCGGCCAGTGCCTCACGGACAGCCGCGCAGACCTCTTTCAACAGCAGACGCGTGGTCGCCATGCCTAGCCCCTCGTCAGACTGGCCAGCAGGGCCTCGACTTCACGGCGCAGATGTTGGGTAAAGACCCCGGCCGCATGGTCGATGATGCGCTGCTGCGTTTTTTCCGGCATGAGTGCCTGGATGGGAGACGGCCCCCAGAGCATCGTCACGCTGTTCTTCCAGAGGTTTTTCGGTTCTTCCCGGGCTGATCCCCGCACGCTGCCCCAGCCCGTACCGGTCACATGGGCGAACAGGCCGTAGTCGCCCTGCCTGCGCCGCATGACGAAGGGGGCATCGAAGCCGTCCAGTTCCTTGGCATAACGCCTGCCTTTCTGATGTACTTTTGTTGTCACCCCGCCGCGCGGACGCCTGCCGGGGATGGCCGGCAGCGGCTCGAAGTGGTACAGGTGCAGGCCCCAGGAACCGGTGAACTCCAGCTCGCCTTCCTGGCCATCGTTATCGCTGTGGTAGCCGATGCTCATGTTCTCAAAGAGCTTTTTGGGAGTAGCCGTGTACGTTTTTTGGGCAACGTACCGTGCATCCTGTTTGGCGACATCCACAGCCTTCTCCAATGCCCGCCGCAGCGCGTGCGACTTGTGTACCCCCTCCATGCCGGTCAGGGCATTCATGGCCCGCTTCACGGCCTGATCCAGCCCGGGGGTGCGGATGGAGATGAATTTGTCCTCCTCTTCCACCCAGTTTCTCATCACCATGGTCATGTCCTCTCTCGGTAGAGCCTGATGGTGCGCATGGTCTCCCCGGAGGAGGATTCCAGCACGAACCAGCGCTGTCCCCGGAAGGTCGTCTCGCGGTGCGGGCGCAGTTCGTCCGGCACATCGGCGGCAGCGACATAGATGGTCACGCCCTCATAGCTGACGGCGGGACGGTCGTTTCCCTCGCTGGGGGTGAGCTCCAGCGGCTCATAGACGCACGGGACGCCCTCATGCCCGGCCAGTTCCACCTGCTCGCCGAACTCCGAGGGGTCGAAGAACACCGCGCGCAGATCTTCTTCAAGCTGCTCCTTGAAGCCCATGCCGCTACCTCTCGCAGGAGCAATCCCGCTTGGCTTCCATGACCGCCTCCAGACGCGCCAGACGCTGGGCGTGATTCGCCGCGATGGCATCCAGCTCATCCAGGCGCTTGTGCGCCCGGTACATGGCGGCCTTGGACGCGTAGACCTCAGACAGCCGCTTGATGCTTTCGTCCAGCTCCTTGTGCTGGGCCTTGTGGCTCTTCCACCACTCATGGCCCAGAAAAAGGCTGGCGCCGAACAGCAGCGTATTGGCTCCCAGCAGTATCTCGGTGGTCATCGGTTGTCCTCCACCCACTCGATCCAGAGCAGCAGCTCCCCGGCCTCGGAGGCGGGCAGATGCAGCCACTGACCATTCATCCGGGTCAGGCCGTCTTCGCCCGCACACCACCACTCATCCGTCACTACGGCTCCCGGCGTCATCGGTGCCGGGGGAAGCGCGTTTGTCGCTGCCCCCGAACTTGCGCACCCACTCACCACCAGGGTCAGCACGCACAGCATCCGTGCGAGACCGCGCGCTCTCCCGGCGGAAAAAGGCCAGCACCGCCACCACCAGCCGCAGGAGCGCCTGGGCCCAGACCGGCATGGCATCACAGCCTGTTGCGGGCCGCCGCGTCGTCCGCGTTCTGCGCCTTGCCCGCGTTGAAGCCCAGGGCGTTCACCACGGTGTAGAGGGAGCGCACCAGCACGTTGGCGTCATCGGCAGGACGGGGCCAGACGGCCGAGATGGCCGCACAGAGGGTCACGACGAAGGTGATCCACTGCCCCCAGCTTTCCGGCAGCCAGCTGATGATGGTGGCCACCATGTCGGCGCCGGGCACGGTTTCGGCTTCAGCTGCCAGCGCGAGGCAGGGAAAGAGGCAGCAGAGGCAGAACAGCAGGTTCAGGAAATGTTTTTTCATGGTTCCCTCCTAATCGGGGCAATGGGTACGTTTCATCCAGCCATCCGTGAACTTGCGCTGGCTGGGGTTGCGGGCCGCAAGCTCGATGTAGTGCGCGCCCTGCATGCAGTTGAGGGCATGGACAAGGGCTTTTTCATCCGTGCGCCTGGCCAGCAGGGCCGCCAGGGCATCCAGCGTGCGGGGGCCGATGACACCGTCAACGTTGAGGTCGGCGAACAGGGAGTTCCCGGCCTTCGCGCGATTGAAGGCATTGCAGACCAGCTGGACTTTCTTGCCGGCGCCGCCCTTGCCCAGGTTCACGGACTGCTCGAAGATCTCGTTGGCAAGACCCTGCGGCAGGGCTGCGAGCCCAAGACGATCCCACCACTCGCTGCGATACCAGCTGGACACTAGATCGGCGAGGCCGGGCACCGTGGCCAGGTGGCGCGTGAACGCGCTGGCCCCGGAGGCGAACGAGCTGTGGGCTTTTTCGCCGTCGATGAGCTTCCAGCCGGGCCAGTCCGGCCAGTAGCGGCGGGCGATGCCCGCATAGGTCTCGCCGCCGCTGTCACCCTGGACGTTGCACCAACCACCTTCAAAGCCGGCCAGCGGTGCGTAGGCAGTTGCGAAATCGGACATCTTAGGCCGCCTTGAAGGTCAGTTCCACGAGGGCTTCGGGGAACATGCAGATGGTGAGCGGGTTGCTCTGGACTTCCACGTCGTAGCCGCGACCGCGCTCCTTGGCGTCCATGCGGGCGTAGAACTGGAGGCCACGGGTATTGACCGTCTCGATCCAGTCCGCGGGGGCGTGGTACATCTTCCAGATGCCGGGGCCGGTGGGATACAGGTGGCCCTTGTCGTCATCCACCAGCTTGCGGCCGCCCACCACGTCCGAGGCCTCGATCCAGAGGATGCCGCCATACGGAAAACCGCGACGGCGGTAATCGTTGTCGCCAAAGCTGTTCTGGTTGGCGGCCCAGAGGTTGTAGGCATCGCGCACCAGGGCGTGGCTGGTCAGCATGTCATAGGCATTGGAGCCGATGACCGCGCTGATGCCCGTGTAGGGATTGCCGCCCATGGCCGCCTCGATCTTGCGCTTGGCCGCCATGATGCCGCTCAGGATGGGGTTTTTGTCCGCTTGCACAGCGGCGGGGAAGCTCAGATCCTGCTTTTTCTGGGTTACGCCGAAGGTCTGGAAAATGTCGTGCAGCACGGTGCTGCCGTCAGCGTCCAGCACGATGCCCTTGATGGCGCCCAGACGGTGGAACTCCAGCGTCATGTCCAGATTGCGCTTGATGGCGGTGAGCTTGTCGTTGACAATACGCTCTGCCGTCACCAGCTCCGTGGAGCCGAAGGCCCGCACGTCCTGCAGGTCTTCCGGCGACACCGTGTCCGCCTGGGACAGATGCGTGCAGCTCAGGACCTTGGTCTGGCGCTTTTCCGTCTGACCGGTCACATACTCGGGCTGGGAGCCACGCGGGGAATCCGCGATCAGGATGATGCGGCCGCGTTTGTAATCGAACGTCATATGCGTGGTCGTGAGCCCGGATGTCTCGAACATGCTGCCGAAACGCAGGGGCATCAGCGGCAGCTTGTTGACGGCCTCGGTCATCTCGACCACGGAAAACGTATCCGGCCAGTTAAGATTCATCGTCTTCCACCTCCTCGATGGTGCGGATGGCAAAGCCCAGGTCATGCAGGGCCTGCACGGCTTCGTCCTTCTTGGCCACGCTGCTGTCGAAGCGCAGCTTGTTCCTGTTGATGATGGCGTAGCCGCGCAGCACGTTCACTTCCTGGGGGGCGTCGGCATTGGCTGCGGTCTGGATCAGCACGGCCTTGGCATCGCCCAGGGTGCCGTCGGCCTCCTTGAGGGCGGAATAATTGCCGTCCGCATCGCGGGTCAGCACCGTGCCGAAGGCCAGATCACCGGACGAGGCGGCCAGCATGACCTTCTCGCGGCTGTAACGGGGGTCAATCTCGTGAATGACGAGCTCGGAAAAACGGGGGCCGAACTCATAACTGTGGGCGATCACTTTGCTCATGCCTTTCTCCTTTACATGGCGGCCTCGGCGCGACGCCGCTCGGCATCAGCCACCAGTTTGCTCTTGCCTTCGCTGGAGAGCGCTCCTGGAGCGGCAGGCAGCGTCTGCGCCCCCTGCTCCTGCAGGGCGTTGAGGATGGCGGCCTTGCTGTTCTGCGGCTCCGCAGGGGCCTGCTGTGCGGCAGGGGCCTGCGGCATGAGCTTGCCGAGACCGGCCAGCTGCTGTGCGGACAGGCCCAGCGCTTTCGCCTGGGCCACGAACGTGCGCACGGCTTCGGCCTTTTCCTTGCCGCAGACAGTTTCCATGGCGTTCAGGGCATACTCCACGCCATCGTCACTGGCCGAATCCCGGCCTTCTTCAAGCAGTGCTTGAAGCAATTCAGGGGCCTCGGCGGCCAGACGGTCGCGCGTCATGGCCTGCGCGGGGGTATCAGGGCTGTTATCGGGCATCGTTACCTCCAAAAGCCGGTTGATGGCCTGGTCCTCGTCCTGCACGATGGCGGTCACGAGGCCAAGCTGCTGCGCGGGCTGGGCGAACAGGATCTGCGCCTCCGTCCACGCGGGGTCCTGGCTGATGCCCATGTGTTGGGCCACGTCAGCCTTGAAAACAGTATGCAGGGCGTCCACGCGCTCCTGGAAATAGGCCGTCTGCTCCGGGGTCAGCTTCTCCACGGGGTTGCCCGCCGTTTTCCATTTGCCGCTGGCGATGTAGCTGATGGAGACCCCCATCTTGTCCAGATAGCCGCTGATGTTGACCAGCTCGGAGATGACGCCCACGCTGCCCACCTGGGCAGTGGCCGGGGCGTAGACACGGCCTGTGGCCGAGGCCAGCCAGTAGGCGGCGGAAGCGGCCAGCCCGTCGGCATAGGCGGCCACGGGCTTGTCGTCGATACGGGCGATGTAGTCCGCCAGCTCCTTGACCCCGGCGGCCACGCCGCCCGGAGAGTTGAAGGAGAGCAGGATGCCCCGGACGCGCTCATCCTGCCGGGCTTCCTCCAGCGCCTGCCTGATCTCCAGCTGCCCCGTTTCCGACATCCGGCCGCGCTTGCGGGGGATGACGCCGGTGACGGAAATCACGGCCACACCGCGCCGCAGGCTGAACGGTTGGGGCGCGGGCCTGACCGGTACGGGAGCGGGCTGTCCCCCACCTGCCGTGCGGGCGCGGATGTCGTACAGCACCTGCTCGGCGAATTGGGGGGCCAGGGCCCACAGGCCATCAGGCGTCATCATCGGTCGTCTCCTTGGCGTTCGTGTCCTGGCCGTCGGTGCGGCGTCCGGGCGTGGAGGCCGCTGCCTGCGAGGTCGTGCCCGCCACGGGCAGGGCCTGCCGCACATTTTGCAGCAGGGGGGCCTCCATCAGGAGCTTCGCCATGCCCTCCTCAAAGTCACCGCCGCGCTGTGCCCAGGCTTCGCTGTAGGTCATGAGGCGGTTCTCCAGTGCCAGCACCGTGGCCGAGACCTCCTTGACCGGGTCGATAAAGCCGCGGGCGGGGCCGATCCAGTCCGCATTGCACCAGAGGGCGCGGGCGTCATAAAAATCCGGGGCTCCGTCCGGCAGCGTGATGAGGCCGCGCAGCCAGGCTTCCTCCATGACCATCTCGTAGATGGGCTGGCAGTAGGAGCGCGCCAGCCACTGCCGGTAATAGCTGTAGACCTTCCACGCCTCGTTGAGCGCGGCCCGCATGGAGCTGTAATTGGTCTGGCTGTAATCCTTGGTCAGGCTCTCGTAGGGGATGCCCTGGGCCGCCGCCATCGCCCGCTGCACGATCTGCACGAAGGCCGAGAAATTGGCCGAAGGACGTTTGGATTCCAGCACATAGGGCTTCTGGTTCACATCGCCGTACCAGACCTGGCCTTCCTCGATGGTCTGGAAGTAGGAGGGGCCTGCTCCTTCTTTTTCTTCCGGCCCCTGATGCTCCTGCACATAGCCGGGGAGTTCCCCCTGCTCCGTCGCGATGAAGACCGGGAACTGCGCCGCCACCACCTGGGCGAACAGCTCGAAATTGATGGTATCCGAGAGGTTGCGGAACAGGGCGATGCTCTTGGCGAAGGTGGAGCATCCGCGCTCCTGTTCGTCCGTCTCCATGCGGTAAAGATGGAAAACCTGCTGCCGGTGGCCCAGCCGGGCGCGCACAAAGCGGAAATCCGTGGACAGCAGCTCGCCTTCGTACATCCAGGTGTCCAGGATGGACGGCGGCGGGCAGGCGATATAGTAGCCCTCCGGCCTGCCGTAGGTCGTATAGCGGATGCCGTCGCGCACGTTGGGGTCCGTGGTCATGTCCGCCGGGGTCTGGAGACGCTCCGGGGCGATGGTCTGGAGGGCCAGGGAAAAGTGGCGCATCTGGCTGGAACGCTCCTTTTCCGGGAGCATGACGGCCAGATGCAGCAGCTCGCCCTTGCAGAGGATGGAGCGCAGGCCCAAGGCCTGAAGGTCGAAAAAATGGCTCAGGCCGCGCACATCGGCCTCGCGCATCCAGCGGTCGAAGGCCCATTCCATATCTTCGCCCACGGCGCGGGCCTGCTCCGGCGTGATGCCCAGGCGGGCCGCCGGGATGCTGGACTTGGGCAGCAGGCCCGTGCCCACCGCGTTGCTGGTGATGGTGTCCACCGTGGCATTGGCCGACCAGTCGTTGGCCATAAGGTCGGCAGCACGGCGCTGGATGACCTCCCGCTCGCGGGAAGCCCCCTCACGGCTCTGGATCTGTGGCCCGCGCCAGTGTGACAGGGGGCCCCGAAAGGCCCCCGCATCACGGGAGGCGGACGGCATACGCCGGGAGGTAGGGAGAGGTCTGCCCTGGGCATCGTACAGCATGGCTCACCTCACCACGCGCGCACTGACGCGCACAGGCCCGCGTCCACGGGAAAGTGCGGCCAGCTCCGAGCCGATCCAGTCGATCTGGTCGCGTATCTCAGCGAGATCGTAGCGGGTCAGGGTACGGCTGCCGATGGTGTACGACTTGCCTGTGGAGGCCGCCTTGTAGGCGGCCTTCCAGTCGGCAAGCAACGAGAGGAGTTCTTCACGGGTCCAGACATGCATGGCATTGCTATTATCACGGCTTTTTTAGCGTGTCTGGGAATACTGGGAACACTGGGAATACTGAGACAAAAAAAGAGGCAAAATACAAAAAAAATGCGAACAGCCCGCCCACAACAGTTGAAATTGATGTGGACGGGCTCCAAAAATCGTCTGCGGCCCAAAAATCAGTTGTCTCCCCCCGCTTTGTCAGATTTCGTTCCGGCTACAAGACAATGCTCCAAAACGAAATGCTGACATTCCGTGCGGGAGTACCAGCGGCCACGGCTGCCCACACCGAAAGCCCGCAGCTGCCCGTTGGCCACCAGCCGGTAGAGCGTGCTTTTGCTGCACCCCAGAACCTCGCAGGCCTCACGCCAGTTCAGCCTTTCCTTCATCGCCAGTTACCTCCCGAACCTGCCGGCCAGTCGTGAGCCGCGCAGCTTCTCCACCTGCCGCACCGGTACGGAGCGGGTCTCTCTTTTTTCCTCCGGGCGCTTGAGCTGCCGCACGTTGAGGATATGCGCCAGCGCCTGGATCATGGTCTCGCAGTCCCAGAAGTGGTTGGGCCTGTGGTGCGGGTTGATCCAGGCCATTTTTTCGTCGTCCCAGACCTCGGCGCACATCTCGCGGGCGTATTGCTCCAGGATGCCGCCCTCCCCGCTGTGCAGGTGGAAGGCTCCGGGGTCGTCCGGAGCGATGCCCAGCTTGTGGCTCAGGTCGGACTTGTAGAACGTCGTGTCGCAGCGCCAGAGCATGAGGCCGCCGGGGATCTTGACCTTGTTGCCGCGCACGTCCGGGAAATATTCCTGCGGCGCGGGCGTATAGGGCTGGGTCATGCTGCGCACGCCCTGCCACGGGAACACGCGCCCCCGGTGCCTGATGGCCCAGGCATAGACCTCCTTGGTGCGGCCGCCCATGGCGTCGATCATGCAGGCCCGCACGCTGTACTCCCGGCCCTGCGGGTCACGGTAGACGGAGCCCCACAGCAGGTCGTTGAGCGCCGAGAAGGTGGGGGCCGTGCCCGCCTGCACCAGCCACGATTCTTCTTCCTCGCCGTAGCCGATGGCGCGGATCACATAGCGGAAGTAGCCCTTCTCCGCACTGCCGCCCTGGGTATCCACCCCGGCCAGCAGGACGCAGACACGATCCCTGCCGTCCACCGGGCCGGGCACCGCGCCGCGCGGCCTGTCGTCGCACAGGGCGAGGATGGCGTCCTCGGAACGATCCACATGTTCCTCCTTCCACGGCTCGGCCTTGTACTGGTTCTGGAGGTTCTTGAGGTCGTCCAGCTTGCCGCTCTCCTTGTACTTGAGGGCCGCAGCGGCCACTTCGGACAAGCTGACGAAGTAAGACAGCCACGCCGGGATATGGAAGCCCAGCTTGGTGGGCCGGTGGGCGGCCAGATGGGCCGACAGCTCAAGACCGCTGGTCCGCTCGCGCCATTCCCCCCGGCGCACGGCCCGGTCGCGGTCGCCGTCATCCCAGACAGTCCCGCAATGCTCGCAGGGGTAGGTGGCCAGCCGTCGGGCCAGCACGTCCTCGGCGGTCGGCTCCCGATCCGTGTCCTTGTCCGGCCAGCTGATGCGGTCGAAGGCCATGAGCTGATAGAGGCCGCAGTGCGGGCAGCGCACCCAGAAATCGAAACGCGCCCCGGCCTCGCGGGTGAAAGCTACCCAGATGGGGCCGTCCTCCGTGGTCGGGGTGGAGATCTTGAGGATATGGCAGCGCCCGCGCCGCCGCCATGTGGTTGTGCGCTTCTCGGCCAGCGATTCCGACGAGGCCTCGTTCTTGGGGTTCTTGTACTTGTCCAGCTCGTCCAGGATCAGGGTGCGGATGGGCTTGTTGCCCAGACGTGACACCGAGCCAGACCAGCCCAGATAGATGGGCATGTGCGCCAGATTGATCCGCAGGCTGGAGGCATCGTCCCCGTAGCCGGTCATGTACTCGCGCAGGCGCGGCGAGGTCTCGATCATGGGGATGATGCGGTCCTTGGCATTCTCGCGGGCCGTGATCTCGTCCGGGAACACATACATCACCGGCCCGGGGCTGCGGTCGATGCACCAGCCCACCAGATTGTGGCCGGATTCCGAGCCGCCCGTCTGCGGGCTCTTGCAGATGATGACCGTCTCCACACCCGGCGTCCCGGCGGCGTCCATGATGCCCACGAGATACGGCGTAAAAATATTCTTCCACCGGCCCGGGATGCTGGACATCTCCACCACGCGATGGCGCTCCGCCCACTGGCTGACAGGGATGGCCCGGCGACGGCGCAGGACCTTCTTTTCCCCCTTGGCAAAACGGATGCTGATCCTGCCGCCGTGCTGCCGCAGATAGTCGGCGGCAGCACGGGCCACGGCGGGAGGGAGCCAGTGCGGCAGGGCCGTCGTCAAACGTACCCGTCGCACCGGCTCCGGCTTCGGCAGAGGCATCAGCTCAAGCTGGCCTTTCATCACACCCCCGTCACTGGGCCAGAGCGATGATGCCCGGCTTGCCGCCGGACAGGGAAAGCAGCTCGCCGGCGGTGCGTCCATCGGACAGACGTTCGCCCAGGGCGATGCCCTTCACCGTCAGGCCCACGAGGCCCGTCTCCGTGCGCAGGATCTCGCGGGCCTCGGCCTTGGTCTGGGCGCAGACCCAGAACCGCTCCCCGGAAAGATACAGGCGCATCTCCGGGGCAGGCCTGGACGGCCAGATGGCGGCATGGAGCCTGTCATAGAGGGGCTGCACCTCATCCACATGGGGATAATCCTCAGTTCCGTCGGGGTCACAGTAGTCGTAGATACCGTCCATCTGGCGCTCGATAGCGGCCCAGAGACGCGGCGCCCGAATCTCCGGGGGACATTTTGCCCAGAAGGGGCCAAGCCGGAAACGCAGATCGCTGACGAGCGAGCTGAACACCGCCGCCACATGCGTGATGTCTATAGGCTGACGAGAGGGCCACAGGCTGAAAAGCAGGCGCGTTATCGGCCCGGTCGAAACATCAAATGCGGTATTGCTGTAGCCGAAGAAGCGCCGCAGATCCCTGTAGAGCGGCTCCATGCAGGCATCCAGCGACATGGCGCGGGCCCGCAGACGACGCTCGGGACTGTTTTTCAGCCCTGTCATGAGGAACCAGACACAGATACTCGTCCTGAGCTGGGCATCCATGATCTCCTTGCGCAGCCCTCCGGGGGCGTTATGGTAGCGACACAGGAACGTCTTCTGGCAGGCACGGGCCATAGAGCCATGCCGGTAGAACGTCTTGCAGTACGGGCAGCGGGCCCCGCCCCCCCGGCGTGTCCCCTTTTTACTCTTGCTCATTCGTCACCTCCTCGGAAGCCTGCTCCAGACCTTCAAGCACGACTTCAAACTCCATCTCCCGGCTGTATTCATTGAGCGCGTCATCACAGATGCGCTCCAGGGCCTCCACCAGCGCGACGGCCTTTTTGGGATTGCCGTCCACCAGCGCCACCAGATCGAGGTTCCGGGCTTCAAAGGCCGTCTTGAGCCCAGAAGAGAGCGTCACCGCCCGGGCGGCCAGCTCCGCGTAGACCTGATCCCGGAGGATATACCGGCCTTTCTTGACCTGCAGGTCAAACTCCTCCCGTTCGGCCGCTGCCTCTGCCTTGCGGATGTCCGCCTCTTCCTTGCGCCGTTGCCTGTCCGCCGCCTTGCGGACGAGGGCATCCGGCGTCCCGGCCATAGGCAGGCTGGCCATGTAGCGCTGCACGTCGCGCAGGCGGAACGTACCATCGGGCTGCTTGCGCAAGCGGCCCTCGCTGATGTCCTTGTACAGTTTCGATTTGCTGAGTTTGCGGCCATTCTCGGCCACATGATCCAGCACTGTTTGCCAATTTTTGAGGGTCTTGGTTGCCTCCATCGCACTCTCCAGCATCCTGGAGGCACGATCCAGTGCGGCGAGGTTCGCCTGTGAAGGATCATCGAGCGCGGCCCGCTTGGCGTTCTCCTTGGCGGTCAGCAGGACCTGGATGTCCGTGCTGGCGCTTCTGGCGAGCAATTCCTCCACATCGTTCGGCATACTGTCTCCACATGCCCGCGTCCGTACCGGATCGTGGGGCTTCATTCCCGTCCGTGATGAGCCACGGCTGCCTCCGTTTGATTTTTACAAACGGAGGGGATAGGCTTCCGGTGGTTCTTGGTCGGGGCCCTATCCCCTCCAAGCCAGGGGATGACAGGTGGCCGCCTGTCATCCCCACCTTTTTTTAGAGCAGGCTCCCCTGCTCCAGCGCCGATTCCTGCCATTCCGGCACGTCCAGCCCCAGCATCTCCTTGAGGTAGCCGGCCAGGATGCGACGATGGCACTGCGAGGCGTCGGCCTCGAAGCAGCACAGGATGGGCTCCGGGGTCAGGGCAAGGACGCTGCCCAGATAGCGCTCGAGGCTTTCCGGCGTGGGGAAGCGGCTTTCAAGGTTCTTGCGGTACGCCGCCCGCCAGTTGACGGCCCTGGGATCTTCCGGGGCGAACAGACGGGCACGCGGGCCAGTCCAGTAGCGCGGCGGCCATTTGGCGATGCAGACCTTGCGCTCGCGCGGGGCCTTGCTCGCAAAATAGGATGTACAGATCATCGTCCTCTCCTAGAACGGGACTTCGTCCACCTCGACCATCGGGGGGACTGGGCTTTCCTGCGGGGCAGCGGCCGCTGCCCCGCCTTCCAGCGCTTCGGCCAGAAACTGTTCATAATAGCGATCTTCCACCGGACCTCTGGGCTTGTAGGCCAGCAGGTAATCCAGCAGGTCGCTGATGCTCTCGAAGCCGAACTTCTCGGCCACCAGATCCACCGTATCGACCAGAGGGCTGCGGGAGAGCAGGTTGGGCATCTTGAGGTTGATCTCCTGCACGATCTCCTTGCCCCCCTGCCGGGTCAGCTCCGGCGTGATGCGGATGCGGTTCCACCAGATGTCGTCGTACTTCTGGTATTCCAGCAGCATCATCTCGTGCGCCATTTCCCGGCAGGCTTTCTTGATGGCGCGGATGCCCTTTTTGGCAGTCTTCATGGCAGGCTCCTTGACTTTTGCCAGCGGGCCTGCCAACCTGTCTGTTGTGCATGATGGTGGCTGAGAAGGCTCCGCTACTATCGGGGGCGGCAAGTGGCATTGCCGCCCTTTTTTATTTCGCGATACCGGGCAGCAGGAACTGCCCTGCCTTTTGCTTCCCTTCCGGCAGAGGCATGCCGGGGAGCAGGAAACGGTTGCCGATCCCCTTGTGCCAGACGGCGCGGGGACGGCTCTCCTGCCAGACAAGGCGCAGGGCTATGGCAAAATACAGCACGGCACTCCCCCCGAAGCGGCCGGCCCCCAGTCTGGCCAGGGCCCAGGCTTCGCGCATCAGGCGGGCAAGGAACGCACGGCGGGATGTCTTCATGGCGGTCTCCAGTGTGTTTTGGTAAGTATTTCGCATACTTAAACAATACCATAATGGCACCCCGGCGCAAGTGAAAAGCCTGCAAAAACAGCTAGTTGTAGTTTTTTTTATTTACCCCTGAATGCTTTGATGGAAGCCTCGACTATCTTTAGCGCAGGTCCACCATATCCACGAGAGACCACATAGCTTTTGGCATCAGATACATGGAAACTCGGAGCTTCATATCTCCATTCAGGATGCCCCTTCAATCTCAGCTCGGAATCGAAGCAGTCTTTAGCCTTCTCGACATCCAAATCAGATTCACCCATAAATTCTGACACTGTTATCTCGTCACGAATTTCCTTCCTCAGTTTTCGTATCTGATATTCAAGCTCAAAAACTTTGAAAATTTTGCAGAGTATAGAGTAATATCTATTGCCTTCCATCCTTTTCCTCCTTTGATTTCTGGGGATGGAATTTTTTCCACCAGAGGGCATAGGCCTCATCGAGGCTCCACAGGCCCAGCTCCCCGTAGTAATTGAGCCGGAAGCCCTCGCCCTTCTCCCCTTCCAGACGCTTGTGCAGTTTGTAGACGCCCCGGTATTTCATGCTCACCGGATGCATGGAGAAGGCCGTGGTCACGGCATAGCGCACGTCATCCTGGAAAGTGGCGTCGATGAGCTGCTTGACCTCATGCGACTGGCACATCATCAGTACCAGCTTGGCCAGCCGCGTCTCCACGCTGGGCACGGCCAGATCCGAGCGCTGATAAATCTGGTGACCGGGCTCCGGCAGCGCCCACTGGTGTTTGGTCAGGTTGAAATCCAGCTTGCCGATGATCCTGCCGTCCAGGCAAAGGCCGATGGACAGGGCCACGTCCGCGAGGAAGTAGTCCACCCGGACGGACATGAACAGCTCGTTCATGCGCACGGTCTGCTTCTTGTCCAGCAGCACGAGACCGGGCTTTTCCGTGCCGGTCAGGGCGCGGTCGCCGGGAAAGATCGGGCCCGGGGAGCGCGATGGCAGATAGCCGCGGGTCACGATGCGGCGACGGCTGTGGCCTGCATAGGCGTAGGTGATGCTCTTGCGCCCCTTGTGGACCACCGCCACGGGCTCGCCCAGGATCTTCTCGATCTCCGGCAGGGGGCGCTCCATGATGATCATCCACTCGCGGAAGGACGTGATCTGCTCATAGATGGGCACGTCCTTGAAGCTGATCTCTTCATACTCCGGGGCAGGCCAGGAGGCCGAGGCCGCCAGCATCCGCTCCTGGTTGATGTAGTCGCGGCTGCCGAAGGTGGGCGGCGCGATGAAGACCGCATGGTCGGGGCCATGATCCCGCAGGAAGGCCACGGCATCCTGCGGGACGTAGCCGAAGCCCTCCCCCTGCGTGAGGTGGGCGCGGTAGGCCTCCAGCTTGGCCAGGGTCTTGTCCATGAGCGCGGGCCAGTTCCGGCGCCAGTTGGCCAGCACCCGCCGGTGCCAGACGTTCTGGGCCTTCCAGACCTGCCGCAGGTCGAGCATGATGGCTACCGACGCCGCCAGACGGGCGGGATCGCTGCAATCCAGAAGGCCGCGCAGATGCTCCGGGCAGTCCGTGCGCTCGACCACGGGCAGCCTTTCCCCGGCGAGGTAGGCGCCAAGGGCCGACGTGTAGAGCGTGATGTCACAGCCGGTTATCCGCCCCATGTAGCCGCCGGATCGCAGGGCCGCGCCCACCGTGAAATTGCCCGCACAGGGCAGCAGCACGGGGACGCTGACCTCATCCGCATAGGCGGCCAGTACCCGGCGCAGAGGCCCGGCGATGGAACCGAGGAAGCTCATTATTCCCACCTCACGGCTTTTCTGGCGGCCTCCCGCCATGAGGCCACGGCTTCTTCCCGCGTCGGGAACTGGCGGTAGCCGAAATCGTCTGCGCAGGGAGCGCCGACATATTTGCCGTTGGGCTTCTGGTAGACCAGCTTGTCCGCCAGCCAGTCCGCCTCCCTGCCCAAGAAGCAGAGTTCCGCTGCTGACGTCCGGGGACGCGTGGCCGCTTTGCGTGCGCTATCCATGACGCGCCTCCTTCCCCTCCTGGTCGGCAGCGGCAAGGGCCTGCCGCTCAAGGTAGTCCGCGCCGATCTCCAGCAGGCGCAGCATGGCCAACGAGCTGTCGCGGATCTTCTCCGCGTCCTTCACGTCCGCGAGCAGCCTGGTGAAGGCCTCGTACTGCGTCCCGGAAAAGACATGCACGGCGGACGATTTTTGGGCCGCACCGGCCAGCATATCCAGGATCTCCGACAGCTGTTCCTTTTCCCCATCCGTGAACATGAACGTGACCATGTGCGCCGGGACCTGCGGCGTGGCGAAATTGACCAGCTCCACCTCGCCCAGCTCCTTCGTGATCTCGCTGTCCAGACCGCTGTAGAGCTTGTCCTCAATGGTCTCTATCTGCGACCAGAGGTTGGCCAGGATGCTCTGGTCATCCTCCCCCACCAGCGCGTTGTGCGAGAGCTGGATGGCGATGCGGCGGCTCTTGTCCAGGGTCTCCGTGATGACCAGCACGAGAATCACGGGGATCTTGGCCTCGATGCTGGCCTTGACCCGGTGATTGCCGGACAGCACCTCCAGCCGGCCGTCCTCATGCCGGTAGCACAGAGGCACACTGGACAGGCGCTTGTCCGATGCGATGTTGTCCCGCAGCTGCCGGAAGGTCTCGCGCTTGAAAAAACGGGCGTTGTCCTTGAGCAGGCACAGCCTGGCAGGCTCCACCGCCTGCAGCAGCATCCCCTCCCCGAACATCTCCCGGCTGATGGCAGCCAGTTCTTCATTCCGTTGCGTCAGATCCATTCGTGATCCCCCAGAGGTCGAAAAGGTTTTCGGACGTGACTTCCTCAGCCCAGTGGTCATGCAGCCACTGCATGATCTCCGGCGAGGACGCCACGTTGCCCTCGAAATCGTCACACACGCCCGGTTGGGCCGACCGGAAAGCACCATCCCACAGCCACTTGCGCCGGTAACGGGCATAGACTACCGGGAGCCGCCGCCACTGGAGCCAGCAGCGGCATACA
Organism: uncultured Desulfovibrio sp.; assembly: GCF_949282365.1. Classification (GTDB taxonomy): domain Bacteria; phylum Desulfobacterota; class Desulfovibrionia; order Desulfovibrionales; family Desulfovibrionaceae; genus Desulfovibrio. The sequence continues at coordinate 3,996 of NZ_CASDOY010000016.1, read as the reverse complement.
GCGGCGGGCACCAATTCGAGTTCCATCCCCGGAGGCAGGGCAGCCCGGAGCTGGCGCAGGACAGCCGCGGAAAACATGCCCGCATCGGCCCAGATGAAATCCGTGAAGCCCTCGACGCATCCACCCCTGGTACGCTGCGATGGGCCTGTTCCTTCAGGCTCAGGGCAAGATTCCGGGGCCACCCCGCCCCCCACATTCATCTTGCCAACGACAGAAGTGTCCACCTGCCCATCATCCTCATCATGCTGTTCAGGGCCGCCATCCTGTGCTATGCTGCTCCCGTGGGGCTCCATGCTCTCAGGCAGGGCGATGCTGTCGGGCAGGCAGGAAGCGACCCACTCCCGGATGTCCACCCCAAGGCGGAAGGCATCGCCGGGGTCTTTGCCTTCCGGCGTCGGCCAGCGAAGGCTGGCCGGGTAATGCCGCTCCCAGAACTCCACCCCGTCAGCTCCGGGGCCGTCGTAATCCAGAGCTATCCCGATCCTGACGGCCTGCCGCAGACGCTCATGGGCACGGGCATCGGGCTTGCCCCGGTTGGTGCGGACGGCCAGCGCCCCCACCACGCCGCCTGTGGCGTAGTGGATCAGGATGGCGTCCAGCTCCGCCTCGGTCACGAAGTAGGCCGCCAGCGGGGCCGGGCGCGAGCTGGAGAGCAGCAGCGGAGCCTTGCAGGAGCCTTCCAGCTCAAGGTACTTGGGCGAACGCTCGCGCAGGTCCTGCCTGTGCCGCCGGATGCGCAGGTTCAGCACCCGTCCGTCGGCCCCCAGCGTCGGGATCACGATGCCGCGCGGGATGAAGATGCGGGTATGCTCCCTGCCATCATCCCCCCTGCGCGGGGGCAGCCCCAGGGCCGCACGAGCCCGGAACCGCCCCGGAAAGCGCCCGCTCTCCGCCCGGAGGTAGCCGATCCGGTACGCCCGGACGGCCTCCTCGCTGATGCCCCGCTTGGCCAGCCATGCCAGCGCGGTCGGCTCCTCCCAGATCACCGCCTCGGCTTCGGCCAGCAGCTTTTCGGCATAGACGCACCACGGCTCGGAAGGCTCAGGCCACTGCTGGGGCTCCCAGCGGGCACTTTCCCGGCGTGGTTCTGCCGGGGCCCGGCGCCGCCGGAAGGAAGAACGCCTGCCCTCGATCCCTAGCTCCGCCAGCGCCGTCTTGAAATCCATGCCCTCCACCTTGGTCAGATAGGCGATGGTATCTCCGCTGGCACCACACTGACGGCACGACCAGATTCCCTTGAGCCCGTTCTGGGCACAGACTTCGCCCAGATTCTCGGCCCTGTCCGGCCAAATCATGAAGCGGTCGGACTTCCCCGGTTCACCGCCGCACAGAGGGCAGGGGCCGTTCCATGCGCCGCCCTGCCGCTTCACAGCCTCGCCAAAGCGGCTCCTGTAGAGGTCAAGCAAAGTCATCTGTCCGCACCTGTCCGCTGTTTCATTTCATTAACTACCTACTTTATTATGCTTTTTTCCTATCTGGACAGATGGACAGATACAGGGGACATGTTATGCGCAAGTGTGCGCCCATGCGGGATGCGTGTGGAAATGGGTATATGTCCTGTCCATCTGTCCGACCTCGTTTTTTGGCAATAATCGTCAATAGTTACACCATTGCACCTGCGGACAGGTGCGGACAGGTCATCACTTGGCACGGTGACCCTCCAGCTCATTCCGGGCTTCGGCGGTCAGGTCGATGCCCAGACGCCATGAGCCGTTGGAGCGTTTGTAGGCGATGTCCTTCTTGCTCAGGGCCTCCGCGAACTTCTTGGCCGAGATGCTGAACCGGCGGTCGCGATAGCGGGCGTACCAGACGCAGAATGCCTCATGCAGATCCGTGGCGCTGACCTTCATGGTGTAGTTGTCTGGGTTGGCCTGATACGGCTCAGAGACGCACCACTCCGAGATGAACAGCCCAACGTCGTCCCAGCTGGCCCGCTGCTCCCGCGTCCATTCCCTCACCTTGTCCGGGATCTTGAGGCCGTCCCGCAGGTACTCCATGCTGCCGCGCACCATGCGGGCCAGCACCCCCTTGGCCTCGGCCCCTATCTTCTCGTTCAGGTCTTTGTCCGCAGGGCGTTCATAGGGCTGCTCCGGCCGCTCCACGAAGGAGAGCGGCCACTTGATGAGGATGGCTCGCGACCAGAAGGCCGCGTCGTCAGCCTTGGCCTTGGGCAGCTCGTTGGTGGTCATGATGGGCAGGTGGGTCTGGAGCCATGTGGTCTGGAGCTTGTCCTGGAGGCCGCGCGCCGTGATGTAACCACCGCCGGTCAGCTTCTTGAGCTTGGCCAAGGCAAAGCGCTGCCCCTCCTCCGCTTCGTTAATCCACGCCACGCACATGCCGCGCAGGGCCAGCACGTCCGGGGACGGGGCCGAGGAGTTCCGCGTCTGCTGCATCTGGAGGAACATCTCCACGGGCACGTCGCCGGAGAGCGTCTGTCCCAGCACATGCGTCACCAGCTTGATGAGCGTGTCCTTGCCGTTGCGCCCGTGCTCGCCCCACATGATGGTAAAAATGTGGTCGCGGCGCTCCGTGATGAGGCCGTAGCCGAGGAGGCGCCAGATGAAGTCCACAAGCTCCTGATCCCCGTCCATGGACGACAGAAGAAAACGGTTGGTCTCCGGGCAGGGGTCTTCCTTCCGCAGCAGTTCCGGGTCGTACTCGGTCACGATGGCGTTGAGGATGTACTCGTCAGGCCTCCCCGGACGCAGCTCGCCGGTACGGAGGTCGATCACCCCGTTGGGGCAGGCCTTGACGTAGTGCTGCTGGTCGATCTGCTTGGGCAGCACCACCAGCGGGTCGCGGATGCGGCGCAGCATCTGGAGCAGCTTGTCCTGCCCCGGCGTGTCGCGGAGCTGGCTCACCCGACGGAAAACCGCCGAGGCCAGACCTTCGAGCTTCGACCGTATATCCCTGTCGGTCTCCTCATCCGCTTCGGCCTGCTTACTTTCAGCCAGCCGCAAGTACAGCTCACAGACGTCCTCGATGCGCTGGGCGGCCATGTCGAAATCATCCTCGATCCAATGGTGCCCGCCCCATATCAGGAAGCGATCCCAATACTTGACGTAGATCACCGTGCCGCGATGGAGGCGGCTGTACAGCTTGGCATCGCCCACGCGGTTCTCATTGAAGTAGGCCAGCAGGTCGTCGTTCGTGATCTCGATCTTGGAGACCTCCACGGGCTTCCTGCCCTTCTCGGCCCTCGCCGCAGCCTCTTGCTTGCGGCGCTCCTCGACCTTGGCCTTCATCTCTGCGTTTTTTCTCGCCATTTATGTAACCATTTGAATTTATGAGCGGAAAAAAGAAAAAACGGAAAGAGTTGGGGAAATGGCTATTCCATTTTTCCACACTTTCCGTTCCACAAATCGCGGACGAGGGCCGAAGTACACAGTCCCTTGCCCGAAAGGGAGGCCCAGAAGGACCCGCAGGCAGGGTGAAGACGCAGAGCGACGAAGGGCGCAGAAGGACATTTCTGGCCCGGCCGTTCATGCCGATGGGGGAACAGGGGGAAGGCACTCGCCCCTGCTGTCAGATGGGGGGATGGTTGGGCAGAGACGCCCAAGGGATGTTTACAAGATGCGTTTACAAATTGGTGTGCATAACGGCGCATTTCGCTGCTCCGGTACGCCCATGAAACGCAGGAAATTCAATGACGGCAAACGCTGCCGGTTGGCCTTTCACGCCGTCGACAGGGGTTCAAATCCGCTTGGGGACGCCAAATTTAGGTACAAAGAAGAATGCCAAAGTCCAAAAGACCTTGGCATTCTTTGTTTTTTCATTCCAGTATGGTTTCCCGAAGTCCAGCCTCGTCCGCTTGCATCCAATCATTTTATGGGTATATCCGTAGGTAGAAATGTGGTACGACATTTCCGATACCTACATGAATAACCGCGCGGAATTAAAATATTTTTATCCATGTGGGTATCTCTTCGTCCAACGACAGCCAGGGAGTGCCCATGCCTCTTACCGATACCCATATCCGCAGTCTGAAACCCGACC